>CAMBEP010000004.1 GCA_945865635.1 Candidatus Kuenenia stuttgartensis | reverse complement strand
TTTACTTGCGTTACGGACTGACGTTTCGCCGCTGGTTGCTCCCCACCCCGCCTCGCGGCGACGCAGTTACCTTTGGCTACAGACGTTGGACCTTTCATCTGAAGAAGACTTGCACCTCTCTGACTTCACACACTTTGAACCGCACGCTGCGATGCCTCCGGCATCGTCGCGATCAAAAAGTGTCATTAATGGTCGCGAAGAGTATATAGCACCGCATTTTTCTCTGCCACAATAACTTTCCCACAAGCCCGGCTAAAAACCGCCGGGATTGGGGCAGTTTAATCCATAAACTCGATACTACAATCATCCATTCAATCGATCATAGGCATTCTTGTAACGCGCAAAAACTTCGTCGTAGATAGGCTTCATCGCAGCATTTGGCTCGACCACTTTTTCAATGCGCACCATGCCAGCTGATGCAGCGTCAAAGTCTGAATAAATTCCGGCGGCCAAGCCTGCTGCCATGGCTGAACCCAAGGCACACGACTCGCTTTCTGCGGGTATGTGAATCGGCTTGCCGATTGAGTCGGCATGGATCTGTGTCCAGAGTGCCGATTTTGCACCCCCTCCGCCCAGGAAGATGCGGTTGACCTCAAGCCCGAACCGGGCGGCATCTTCCAGAATTTGACGCGTGCCCAAGGCTGTGGCTTCATAAATGGAGCGGAACATGTGGGCCGGTGAGTGGGCCAGTGAAAGACCAGTCCAGGCGCCGCGGGCCGCCGGGTTTTTGAAGGGAGAGCGATTTCCCTGCCAGTCGTCGCGGGCGGTCAGGCCCTCGCAGCCGGCAGGTACCTGAGCGGCTTGTTCGTCAAGCACCTGATAAACAGAAACGCCACGCTTGGCCGCTTCTTCAGCCTGCGAGTGGGCCAGGTGGCGGCGGAACCAGTCGAGAATCGAGCCGGTTGCCGTCTGGCCGGCTTCCAGCGTATAAAGGCCTTCGACAGTGGCTTCAGGATAGCAGCCAGCGGCCCCTGAACCAAACACGCCCGCCTTCGACTGGGCCAGGTGGCAGGTGCTTGAGCCCACAATCACAGCCACATCGCCATTGGCCGTGGCACCCATGCCAAGCATGCCCAAATAGGCGTCAATCCCGCCTTGTGCCACCGGCGTTCCGGCAATCAGGCCAAGATGTTCAGCCGATTTTGCTGACAATGCTCCATGGCCACGGCCAAGCGGCACAATCTCTTCAGGCCATTTGGCAAAAATATCGCCCAGGCCCACGGCTTCAATCATCTGAACAGGCCAGCCGCCGTCGGGCTTGGCATAATTCCACTTCACGGCCACATGATTCAGGGCCAGTGTCCATTGGCCAGTGAGCTTGAACATCATCCAGTCTGTGCATTCCACAAGCCTTTCTGCGGCCTTATAATTTTCGGGCTCGTTGTGCTTCAGCCACAAAGCCTTGGGCAGCATCCATTCCGGGCTGACTTTGCCGGAGACATATTTCAGGACAGGGTCGTTGGTGGCAGAAATTTGGTCGGCTTCGGCGGCGGATCGCTGATCCATCCACAAAAGGGCAGGGCGGAGGACTGTCCCGTCGGCACGACTGGCGACGACAGTGCAAGCGGTGGTATCAAGGCCGATGCCGCGAATTTGTTCCGGGCGGGCATTGGCGGCGGCGAGGGCTTCATGCACGGCCTTGGCCAGCCCGCTCCACCATTCGTCGGGGCTTTGTTCTGCCCAGGCTGGCTTGGGATAGGTGGTGGCCAGGTCTGACTTGCCAAAGGCGACAATCTGGCCATCAGGACGCACCAGAGCCGCGCGCACACTTTGGGTACCGAAATCCAGGCCCAGGAGAAGGTCGTTGTTAGACATTCGAGTCAGATATCCCTGATTTTAAGTGTTTATGGAGGCTTGCTGTTGCGCAGATTGTTTTTTTGGACAAACCACTGGCAGATTTGTGCTCAAAGATAGAGAACATTGTTACGGAGAATGGTTTGCCCGTCAACTTTTTTGGGCAAACGCTTTGTTTTGAGTACTGTCGAGCCAGAAGGTGACGGGCCCGTCATTGAGCAGTTCCACCGCCATCATGGCCCCAAACTTGCCGGTCTGGACGGGCACCTGAAGCTGGCGAATCTGATCGACAAAAAATTCGTAAAGCCTGTTGGCTTCATCGGGTGGTGCCGCATTGGTAAAACTTGGGCGGCGGCCGCTTTGGCAGTCGGCCATGAGTGTGAACTGGCTCACGACCAGAACTGATCCAGAGACATCTTTAACAGCCAGGTTCATTTTGCCGTTTTCATCGGCAAAAGCCCGCAAGCCGACAACCCGGTCAGCGAGCCAGCGTGCCTGATCTTCGGAATCGCCCTTACCCACGCCGAGCAGAACCAGCCAGCCAAGGCGGATTTGACCAGTGATATTGGTATCAACAGTCACCTTGGCGTGTGCAACGCGCTGTAGAAGGGCGATCATCGGTCAAAAATCTCGACCACGTCTGACGATTCGCGTTTCTGGTAATGATCCGATGGCTTTGTGTTGCCGGCGAATCGTGGGTCGTCCCATTGCGGCAGGTCGCAGAGGCCTCCGCCAAAGTAGAGGTGGTGGAAGAGCTGGGTGGTGACGACACAGGTCAGGGCAACATCGTAGACAAACCGCTTGGGAGTGATGCGTGGGAAGTTCGTCTGCTTGCGAACCTCCATGGCGATCGTCTCTGGATTGAAATAACCCGTCTTTCGGAGCGATTCAGGCGACAGGAGCTGATCGACCCAGGCTGGGTGGCCTTCGCCCAGGAATGTTTTTGAAAGGGAGGCTCTGAACATGGTCTTGGGCCGGTTGGCCAAGGCTGGGGGCAAAGTCTTGGCGGCAACCTGGCGGAGGATCCATTTCTCGGTTTTGCCGCGAATTTTGTATTCCGGGGCGATGGACGAACAGAATTCGATCACGTCTTCATCAAGGAACGGATAGCGTGCCTCGATCGAACTGTGCATGGCGATACGATCGCCTTTGGGGATCATCAAAAGCCCTGCCAGCATGGCCTTATAGCCGAGATAAAGCGACTGGTTGAGGGGGTGCCATTTTGAGAGGTTCGGGTGGTCGTAGTCAAGATCCTGATAGGCCGAATGGCCGGCGAGTTCTTCCTGAAGGCCGCTTGAGAAGATGGACGGCCGACAGAGCCGGATGAATTCGTAGAGATCCTGCTGGGCAGGGCGAATTCCAGGTCTCATGTATTGTCCCGCGGTCGAGGCGGAAGGTCCTCCGATGGCTTTCAGGGCCGTCCATCGCAGGAGGTTGGTAAGCGACTGCCCGCCGAACATGCCATTGACGGAATCGCGAAGCTTTTGGGTTCGGAACCAGACATAGCCGGCCAGGGCTTCGTCGGCTCCCTCGCCAGTCAGGGTCACTTTATAGCCTTGGCCATGCACGGATTTTGCGAGCTGCATGAGTGCAGCGCAGCTCGTATCCAGCACAGGGCCTTCGGCTGCGACGACGAGCTCAGGGAAGGCATCCGCAAGATCGTTTCGATTGAGTGTCAGGGTGGTGAGTTTTGAACCGAGAGCCTCGGCACTTTCCGTGGCGGCGGCGCGTTCATCAGGCCCGGCCTTGTCGAAGCCGATTGTGAACGAGGGTACAGCCTTGCCGCGAACATGCTTGGTCAGGCCGAGAACGACTGTGGAATCCAAACCACCGCTGAGATAGCTGACCACTGGCACATCGCCACGGAGGCGCTTGGTGACGGCCCTCTGGAGCTTGTCCTCAAGCTCGTCGATCAAAATTTGGGGATCAGCGGCATAGCGTTCCTGGCCAGCATCCGGGAAGTTCAGATCCCAGTACCGATGGATGGAGACACGGCCATTGGTGGCCTTGAGAAAGTGCCCGGGCGGAAGCGACTTTATGCCTTCAAAGAATGTGCGGGTGGTGCCAGCACAGAAAAATGAGAAGAGGTGGTCAATGCCCTTGGGGTCCATTCGGGCCGAGACCATGCCGCTTCGCAGAAGGGCTTTGATTTCTGATCCCCAGAGCAGCCAGCCGTCCACTTCCGTATAGTAAAGAGGCACGATGCCGGCGCGGTCGCGGCCCAGGATCAGAGTATTGCCAGGCCTGTCCCAGAGGCTTACGGCATACTGGCCCTTGGTGTGATCAAACATGGCAGAGCCATAGTCTTCATAGAGGTGGACCCAGCATTCGGTGTCGCACTTGGTATGAAGCGAATGGCCTCGTGCCTGGAGATCGCGCTGAAGTTCGGGATAGTCGAAAAGTTCGCCATTGAATGCGACCCAAATCTGGCCATTTTCATTGCAGAGGGGCTGGCGTCCGCCTGAGAGGTCGACAATTGAGAGCCGTCGGGCCCCCATGGCCAGGCCTGGCTCGAAGTGAAAGGATTCATCATCAGGGCCGCGATGGGCAATCGCTTCGGTCATTCTGGCCAGAATTTCGCGAGGAAATTCGCGATGACCATTCAGATCCAGGGCGCCAGCAATCCCACACATGGGCAAATGTCTCGTTCTTGATCGTTGACGTTTGTAGAGCAACACAAGGTCGGGGCAAGTCGGTTATTCTTGAAAGTGTTCGGTTGGAACCTGTTCAGAGGTGTGTAAATTCTTGTCATGTCTAATGATTTGTACAAATAATGACGATGGCGTCAAGTTTTCCGGCGCGTCAATCTTCCACTGTTTGCCACCATGGGCGGGAGAATCCGGCCTTGAACGTAATTTTTGACGATTCTTTCGACGGTAAATGGAACGGCCCAGACGCGAGTGCAAAACCGCACCTATGGCAATGATCAGGCCGTGAGGCCCAAGAGGGAGGTAGAAGGGCATGGCGTCCTACTCATTTTCAGAATGTTTTGATTTCGCAGGTGGATTTCACCAACGACCAGGGCTGGTTCGAGGTCGGCTTGGGAGAGGGTCTCAGCACGATGGTCAACGATGGTTGATCCACCGGCGAACCGGTCTTCCAGCCAGGTATTCATAAGAGGCACTCGGGTGCGTGTCAGGCCACACTGATTGCTGAAAATCACGGGAACATCGAGATCTTCGGCGATTCGGGCCGGCAATTCGCGGCACAAGGGCCCAAGTCGGCCCAAGAGCCAATCCGGGCGACCACGACGGCTGCATGCAAATTCAGGCCACGCAGAGGAAACAATGGCAAGGTCGATCTGGCCTCTGTAATCGTGCCAGACGTACTTATAGATCATATCTGCACAGATCGCCAGCCCGACACGGCCCCAGGGCGTTTCCACAATCGATGCCCGGCGCCCTTTCCGAAAGATGAATGGCTCCCAGAAGACCAGATTGCGTTTTGAGTAATAATGAATGCGGCCGTCTGGCAGACAAAATGTGATGGCATTGTAGATTTCGCCGGCATGCCAGAGCGCGACACCGGCCGCGATCCCGATCTTCCAATGCCTGGATCGCTCGGAGAGATGCGAGATGACTTGGTCGTTTGTACCACCCGCCAAGGTGGAATACGGTGTGCCGAAGCCGTATCCGCAGCAAAAAAGTTCGGGCAGGACGACGAGTTCGGCCCCTTGGTCTTTCGCGGTTTTTAAATAAAAGTCAGCCTGTTCAAGATTCGATACCGGCCGCCCTAAAGTGGACTGCATTTGCACTGCGGCGGCAAGGATTTTCATGAATTTCGGTCCGTCAGGCAACAGGAAGGCATAAAGGGTTTATCGAACGGGCTCAACAGTGGGCGAAGGCTCGCGAAACCATCGAAACCAGCGACGGGGCTCTGTCAGGGCGGCGGGAGTGCCAGCTTTGCCTTCAGCCCTCAGGCCTTCGGCCCGACCCATCAGATCGCCCACAGGCAAGTTTTGGACGGGCTGCATGTCGAACGCCATTTCGCGTTCATCCCGCAATGTCCAGGGAATCAGATTTTCTGAGAAAAACTCAGTGAAAAGATTGTCCCACCAAGGTGCCTTAAGCGGTTTTTTCAGGCGCTGGGTTTCAAAACCATCTTGAATCAAAGTGATCTCGCGATCGCCATAATAGGTAAAGCTGCGTGAAACGGGGGTTGTCCCGATCTCTTCGCCATTGACATAAACGAGTGCCCCTGGCGGGTTTGACCGAATAGTATAACGGCGTTCGACACAACCGGAATTGGCAATGGCCAAGACGACCCACGCCATTGCACAGAGAATTCGTTTGTGAGAAAGGCGAATGTTTCTCATATCTTTGCGGCATCCATGCCTGAGGAGAGGAATTTTCGCGTGCGAATCCAAAAGGCAGGCTCCATGCCAAAGCCCGATCACAAAATCACGCCATCCCCCTGTATGAGTCTTCAAAATATCAGAACAGCGAAACTCGACAAGACCAGATTTCTTAAAATCACTTGGCGCAGCCCAAACCCTTCTGGCATATTTGGCACTGGTACGATGGGCAGTCAAACACCACCCCAACCCTTTTAGACCTCATCCAAAAATAAGGCGGATAACGACGAAATGCACATCCAACGACTCTCAAACTGGTCTTACCAGCCCGATTCCAATGCGGCTACTGAAAAGCGTAATCAATGGCTGGCCATTGGCTTACACAAAGAGATGGAGCAAGTCGGGGAATTACTGGCCCGTGTGCCGGGCCTGAATGGCCTGGCGGACTATTTGCCGCCATCGGGCGAGGCTCCGACCGGCGTGGGCGAGTCGCTTGCCGTTTACCCGCCCTCAGCAGCCAACCTGCCGGCCCTGCTTTTTTATGGGCTTGGGGAGTCTGCAAAATATTCCCCCCTGAAGGCTTTTGAAGCCGCGACATCGGCCTCAAAAACACTGGCATCGAAGCCGGGCCGATCTGTTACGGTGGTTTTGGCTGATACCGAAGAGGCTGCCCAGATTCGTGGCTGGATTGTTGGCACCAAGGGGCCTGGCCTCAGAAAAAAAGAGGCGAATCGCCACCCATTTGAAAAGCTCTCCTTTCTCAACCACTCCAGCAAACTTGACGAAGCTCAATTCCAACTTGCCGTGGGTGTAGGCCATAGTGTGAATCTGGCCCGCGACCTGGGCAACACGACACCTGATGAAAAATGCCCGGAACGGCTGGCCGAAAAAGCGGCGATCATTGGGGCATCGGCAGGCTGCGAGGTGGAAGTCTGGGATGAGCAAAGAATTCGCGACGAACGGTTTGGGGGCCTTCTGGGAGTGGCCGCCGGATCGGCTCGGCCTCCACGATTTGTGATTCTGAGATACAACGGTGCCGGCGCCGATTCGCCCGACCACTATGCCATTGTAGGAAAAGGGGTTACGTTTGATTCTGGCGGACTGTCGCTAAAACCGTCGGCTTCGATGGAAGACATGAAAAACGACATGACAGGCGCAGCGGTCTCCCTCTCTGTGATCTCACGGTTGGCCGAATCCAAGGTACGGGTCAATGTAGTGGCGTATTTGCCCATCACAGAAAACATGACGGGCGGGCTGGCCGTCAAGCTTGGCGATGTTCTGACAATGCGCGACGGCACCACTGTGGAAATCCTCAATACCGATGCCGAAGGCCGCCTGATTCTGGCTGATGCCCTGGCTTATGCCGCCGAACAGAAGCCGGCTGCGATTGTCGACCTCGCCACCCTCACTGGGGCATGCGTGGTGGCCTTGGGCAGCCGCATTGCAGGCCTTTTCAGCAACGACGACCAAATGGCGAGCGATCTTGCTTCAGCCTCAGTCCACGTTGGCGAGCGAATCTGGCGCATGCCGATTGACGACGACTTCAAGGATCAGCTCAAGAGCACAGTCTCTGACCTGAAAAATGTCGGTTCCAGATGGGGCGGAGCCATTACGGCCGCCAAATTTCTCCAGCACTTTGTGGGCGACTGCAAATGGACACATCTGGACATTGCCGGACCAAGCTGGTCTGATGGCGAAAGCGCGACCCGCGATGCGGGCGGCACAGGCTGCTATGTGGCCACACTCGTCGACTGGCTGACCCATAAAGCAGTCTGACGGAAAAATTGAGCATTGCCAAAAGTGGATTCAAGAGGCGATTGGCGAGCGCGAGTCGCCTCTTAGAAATAAGAGTTTGCAATAATCAGCCGCTCTTCCACCTGACAGACCAGGCGACGACTGTTGATGTCCAAAGTTTCGAGAATCTGAAAAACTTCTTCAATCGGCCAGTCTTCGCGACGGGCCCGCTGCACGATTCCCAAATTCTCGCCATTCTTGCCACCGGCTTTATAGAGACCGATAATTTTATCGGCCAATGGATTACCGTTGAAGCCTCGTTGGAAGAGCCCGAAATCCGTGTGGTCGAGTTCGTGCCAGAAGACCTGGCCCTGAAGATGTTCGACCCATCTTTGTCGTAAAAATCTGTCCCAGTAATGGGCCAGCCAGTCGTGAATGGCCTTTTCGCCCAAATCTCGGCCAGCCTTTTCGCTCTCAATCCATTTATGAAGTTCCACTTCATCATGAGTGGCCTCAACCAGGCTTCGTTGGAGCTTGCTGGCAACAATCATTTTAGAAGGCCTGCTGGAAAGGTAGGAGGTTTTCACCGTCTCGTGGATCGGGTCGAACAGAGCTTGTAAGAATTATAAGAACCTGCATACCATTTACCAAATAAAGTTTCCAAATTGAATCAATTGCCATCCAATCCGTCATCGTTTTTGATTGCGAATCGCTCGTTGCACGACACATCACGCCTCAACAGGTGCCCGCTCCGGACCGCTCTTGAGATTTCGATCATAAACAACGACAACAGCTAAGCTTCTCGAGGCTTGATCCTGCCTGAACTGCCCCGCCTGAATCTCATTGCACCAGAGGATCAAATCCTCCAGGTTCTGCCCCAGAAAATCGGGACCGGTTTCCTGCCGTAAACTTTCGAGCAACAATCGGGCCCGACTGGCATGAGTCAGAGCGCCTGCTTCAACACACTCACGCAACTTCACCGCCGCCGCCGCGATCTTGATAAGCGCCTTTAAAAAACTGGCGACCGTTCCAGTTCGGCCGGCGGCATGCCAAAGGCCTTCCCAGACCTCGTGGGCCTCCCAATAAAAACCGGCATTGAAAAGCGCAATGGCGTGCCGATATTCCTGGCTATCCCAGTAAGAGTCGGGTGCGATGGGCAAAGGCTTCGTTTCGATGATATGATAGGAGTGCCCATTGGGGTTCGACTTCGGATGAGGCCAGCCAGCGCCTGGCACATAAGAGTATGGTGGGAATGGTCTCGACACAGGTCGTTTTGCTCCTTCGGAAAATCTCTTGAGAAACAGACTTTCAAGCCACATATGACAACTTCACCTGCACATCGCCCGCTGGTCATCCTGAATGCGGTTGGAATGAGCCGACGCCTTCTGGCCCACGCCCCTCGACTCAGCGCCCTGGCGAAAGCGGGCTGGGTAAAGGGCCTGGAGGAAGTGATTCCAGCCGTGACCTGCACAGCCCAGGCCACCATGCTCACGGGCAAATTGCCACAGGAACATGGAGTGGTCGGCAATGGCTGGTTCCATCGCGACACTGGCGAAGTGCGATTTTGGCAGCAGTCTCGCAACCTTATCCAGGCACCCACATTTTATGATGTACTCAAAGAGCGATTTCAATCGCGAGGCCAAAATTTTCGAGCAGCAAAACTCTTCTGGTGGTTCAACCAAGGGGCGGATGTCGCTTATAGTGTCACACCCAAGCCACATTATGCAGCGGATGGGAACAAGGCCTTTGGCATTCTCGGATCGCCCGACGGGCTGACGGAAAATCTCGAAGCCATTCTTGGCCCCTTCCCGTTCCACAATTTCTGGGGCCCGAAGGCAGGCCTTCCAGCAACCACCTGGATCAGCATGGCGACCTCGCAGGTGCTCGGCGAACAACTCCCCGACCTGACTCTGGCCTACCTGCCCCACCTGGATTACGAACCCCAGAGACATGGGCCGTCGGGATGCGACATGGCCAAACTTGTACTTGAGCTGGACACGGCAACCACGCCTGTGCTTGAGGCTGCAAAGCGTGTTGGTGCAGATGTTTGGGTCGTGAGCGAATATGGCCATTGCGATGTTTCCCGGCCCGTGGCCATCAATCGCGAACTGCGCCGGGCCGGATGGCTCAATGCACGCAGCGGGCCATTTGGAGAGGTCTTTAACCCGCTTGACAGTCAGGCATTTGCTGTTGTTGATCACCAATTGGCCCATATTGTGGTGCGTGATCGCTCAGTTTTGAGCGCCGTGGCGGATCGGGTGGCACAAATAGATGGTGTGGCCAAGGTCATGATCGGCGAGGAACGTGAATCAATCGGACTAAATCACCCGCGAAGTGGTGAAATCATTGCTCTTTCAGACCCTGATGCGCATTTCATTTACCCTTTCTGGCTCGACGATCGGGAGGCTCCCGATTATGCCCGAACCGTCGATATCCATCGCAAGCCAGGCTACGACGCCTGCGAACTCTTCTTTGACCCTGCCTTGAAATACCCTATGCTCAAAATGGCCCGAAAATTGATCCGCAAAAAACTCGGCTTTCGCACACTTTTTGATGTCATTCCGCTCGAAGCCTCATTGGTCAAGGGCAGCCACGGCCTTGCGTCAGCCGACCCGCTTGACCAGCCCTTCTTCATCGGAACCGGCCCGGAACCGTTTGAAGGCGCCGAAGGGCCCATGGGCTCGGTTTTCAACTCGGTTCTAAAGCATTTTGGCGAGGCTTGACCGAACGACTCAACGGCCCCAGGCGTTTCTGATCCGGGCGTTTCACCGGCAGACGCAAATATTCATTAAAATGCGATGATGATCCCCAGCTTTTGGGGCGGGTTCGTCATCCAAATCTTGGTGTGACCTTCAAGCGGCGGCCCATTTCCTCAACTGCGGTGAGAAGGTCGATGGATCGGTCAGGCCAGATTGTGAGGCGGCCCCTGTATCCAATCTCTTCAAGCAAATCCATGGCGGATTCCCAATCGACTGATCGACCATGCGAGCCCGTTCCAAGCCCCATAAATTCTGGATCAGTGGCATAGACCTGATGGATCAGGTCGTGGGCCTCAGAGGCGACCTGGACCAAGTTTTGGCCCGTGGTTGCAAGGCGGCCTGGATCCAGGCTCAGGGCCAGGCTTGGATGAGCCAATTCACGAAGCGTTTTTGTCAAACGATCCGCCGACTCCATGCCTGACTCACAGACGAGCAGCAGCCCCGTGTGTTCGGCCAGGTTTGCCAATTCTTTGAGATGACCGTGATAGATTGCAGCGCATTTTTCATCGGCTGAAGCGACCCCCGGCGCGATCATCACAGTGCGGGCCCCCAGCTCATAGGCCAGTGTCATGGCGGCATGAAGGCGTTGCTGGCGGTCTTCCCATTGGTCAACATCGGAAATATTGCGCCGCATGGGCAGGGCGAGGGCCTCGATTTCAAGGTCGCCCGACCTCAGCAGTGATCTTATTTCGCGCCTGCCGGTCTGGCTCAGTTCCCGAGGTGCAAGCTCGCCGATGGCCTCAAGCACAACGGATCCGGCTCCGAGATCTGCGATGATTCTCAATTGTGGTCTTAAATTTTCCGACGAATTGAGTCTTACAGCCAGCCGCTTGCGAGTGATCAAGACCAGAACTCCTTTGATGATTTACGGTTATTGAATGAATTATAGCCACTTCCATAGCCGAAAGCACGGAGAAGCCCTAAAATAAGATCCGAACGAATCATCATCAAGGCCCCGATTAGTGCACGGAATTGGAAACCAAACCTTGGCAAGTCTCGCAGATCAGTCGACAAATTCGGTGGAACCACCGAAATCTGCGGGCGATTTGGCCACATTCTCGACCGTGATTCAACGGATCGATATTTCTCTGAAACAAATCAGGCAAGTGGTTACCACGTTTCCTGATCCGTTTTTTCTGGAAAGCACGCGCCCCGACCCGGACATCAGCCGATGGTCGATTTTTGCAGGCGATCCCGCAGAGATTTTGTCAATCAAAGGCCTCAATGGCACCATTCAGGCCCGAAACCATCCGCCTGAAACCGTTGCACTCAAACACGTCTGGGAGACGGAAAACAAGCCTCAGAAGCCTACGGCTCTGGATTTTTTGAGGCGTTGGTTATCGCAATGGCAGGCTGGCCGTCACCCCTCTGACGTCTCCCAGCACATTCCAGGCCCGTTTGCAGGGGGAGCCATCGGTTGGGTCGGCTATGACTTCGGCAGGCACCTTGAAAAACTTCCCAAATGCCACACCACCGACGACGACGACTGGGAAGACCTTCGCCTGGGCCTATATGACACATTTGTGGTTTATGACCATAAGATCAGCCAGGCCAATGTTATCGGTCTGAGCTTTTACGGCGGAAGCCAGTCGCTGGCGGAATCACGCGTGAATCACTGGGTCAGGGCCTTAACCGACACCACAAAAACCCATTCACCCCGCCACTGGCCGGGCCTGCGCGTAGAGCCCTGCCTGAGCCGGCCTGAGTATCTCTCAAAAATCTCAAAAGTGCTTGATTACATAAGTGCAGGCGACATCTTTCAGGCCAATTTTACGCATCGATTTCAGGCCATTGGGCAAGGCGACCCGCTTGCGCTTTATGAAAATCTCGCACAGATCAGCCCCGCCCCCTTCGCAGCCTATGCACAGTGGGGCAAAAAGTCGGTCATATGTTCCAGCCCTGAATGGTTTTATCGCGTAGAAGGCGACCGTGTCATTACCCGCCCCATCAAAGGCACTCGCCCACGTGGCAAGACCCCCGCGGAGGATGCCGCCAATCAGGCAGAACTACTTGCGAGCATAAAGGATAAAGCGGAACTGACCATGATTGTGGATCTCGAACGCAATGATCTCGGCAGAGTCTGCCAGTTCGGTTCCGTCAAAGTCAATCAAGCACTCACTTTGGAAAGCTACGCCCAGGTCCATCATCTGGTGGCCGAAATTGAGGGCCGACTGAGGCCTGAGCAAGATGCCGTTGATCTTCTGGCGGCCATGTTTCCGGGCGGATCCATCACAGGGGCCCCCAAGATCAGGGCGATGGAGATCATTGAAGAGCTTGAAACGCATTCACGCGGCGTCTATACAGGTGCCATAGGCTACATTGGCGTTGACGGTCGATCGGCCTGGAACATCCCCATCCGGACCATTGTTCGATCCGGTCAGGTCTGGAGCTATAACGTGGGTGGTGGTATTGTGGCGGATAGTGACCCTGATGAAGAGTTTAACGAAACTTTGAGCAAGGCCGCCGGTATGAAATCCGCCATCGAGACCCCCTTCCCATGAGCATCACTCAAGCACTAGTCCTGGCTTGGTTTGAGTCTCGTATCGTGCCTGTGCAGACCATAGCCGTGAAGGCTACGGATCAGACATTTGAGCATGGCCTTGGCCTGTTTGAGTCCATGCGTGGGGAAGCCGGAAAGATTCCGCTCTGGCCGCATCACAAGCAACGACTGATGGAATCTGCAAACGAGCTCAAATTACCAATCTCATTAGCTAACATGCCTGAAATGAAGGATTTGCAGCGACTTATCGAGCATTCAGGATTGTCACAAAGTTCGGCGAGACTGCGGCTGACGCTCACGGGAGGAACCCCGGCAGAGCCTTGCAAAATCTGGGTTTCATGCCATCCGCTCGGGTTCGTCAAAACCGATGGCCTCATACTGGCCGACCCATTCTGGCCAGTGGATGCCCGCGACCCCCTGGTGTGCCATAAAACCTTGAATTATTGGCTGAGGCGAAACGCTTTTGAAGCAGCCATTGCCATGGGGGCCGATGAATCGCTGTCGCAGGACTCTCAGGGGAATCTTTGGGAAGGCTCCAGAACCGCCCTCTTCCTTGTCAAAGCCGGGGGTCTGATCGCCCCACCTCAGGCAGGCCCACGACTGCGAAGCATTGCTGCCGAATTGCTGATCGACCTGATTACACACCAAGATGATCTGACCATCACATTCCAGCCCATCACAGAACAAGACCTTGCAGAGGCCGACGAAGTCGTGCTTGCAAATGCCCTCAGGGGCATTCTGACTGTCAGCCAATGGCGGCACCATCACTTCACAAGCCCTGGGCCCGTGGCGGATACAATTCGTAAAGCATGGCAGGCAAGCACCTTTTGACAACAGCGATCCAGGATCAACTCATGACAGTCGCACAACTGATGGAACTCTTGGAGCAGGTCGCGCCACTTAGGCTTGCAGAATCCTGGGACAATGTCGGACTGATTCTTGGCGACCCGGCTGCCCCGGCCAGCAAGGTCATGACCTGCCTGACCCTCTCGCCCGACGTGGCCGACGAGGCAATCTCAGAAAAAACGGACGTGGTGATCAGCCATCATCCGATCCTGTTTCGCTCTGCCAAGACCATCCGAGCCGATCAACCCGGCGGCGATATCGTCTGGAAACTGGCAAGGGCCGGTGTGGCTGTGATCAGCCACCATACCGCCTGGGATGGGGCTTCAGGCGGTGCAAATGATTACATTGCAAATAAGTTAGGACTGATCGACCTTGAACCGATCTCGCCGGCGCCTGGGCGGGAGTGTGTCAAATTTATCGTTTTTGTTGCGGACGACAATCTTGAAGCGGTTCGATCCGCAGCGTTTCATGCAGGGGCAGGGCAGATTGGCAATTACCGCGAATGCAGTTTTAGCACACCCGGCACAGGCACGTTTTACGGCATGAAAGGGACCCAACCCACAGTCGGCCAAGTGGGCATTCGCGAGTCCGCGTCAGAGCATCGCCTGGAAATCGTGGCTTTCAAACACCTTCAAAACCAGGTCCTGTCCGCCATCAAACAGGCTCATTCGTATGAAGAGCCCGCAATTGATGTTTACCCACTTGCGGCTGTGGCAACCAAGTCCGAAACCGGTGTTGGTCGGGTTGGCAAGCTGCCTGCCGCATTGACGACCAGAGAATTGGCACGTCTGGCATCCGTTCGGCTCCAGTCGTCAGCCACCCAGTTTGGGCTCCCGATGCCACCCTTTTCCGAGAAACCAATTCTGAAGGTCGCCATAGCGTGTGGAGCCGGCGACGACCTTCTCGATTTGGCGATCCGATCCGGATCAGACGCAATGGTCACGGGCGAACTCAGGTTCCACTCACTACTCAAAGCCCGCGACGCCGGCTTGGCCACCGTCATGGTGGGGCATTACGCCAGTGAGCGTTTGTCAATGGATTCCATGGCAGAGTTGTTAAACAAAAAATGCCCAGACCTGAATGTCTGGGCAAGCCGTAAGGAATCGGCACCTGCAATGAACTTGTAAATTCATCGATTTGGGCGGAGTCCACCAAATCGGCGGGAATCAATCCAGATCGTCTGAATCCGGGTCGTCCGGCAATTCTTGAAATCCACCAATTTCCTCGCTGTCAGCGATCAGCTCATCTGGTTCACTGATGAGGTCGTCGTCGAGTGCCGCAACGTCTTGCTCCGAAATGGCAGCCACATCGCCATCGTGTGAGATGCGAGCGCCCCGGCCAGTCGGAAGCGTGAGAAAAGACTGGTGCTCCCATTGGCCCTGCCAAACCTTGCCTGCCCATTTCTGCAAGCTGATTTGCTTGACCGTCGGACGATCTTCATCGCGAATCACTTCTGTCCATGCGCCCGCATAGGCGGCCCGTACTTGCGATGCCGATTCACCAAGGCACAACAAACGCTCACTGCCAGCGGCAATAATCGCAATGGCTCGCCAGTCTTGGGCTCCGGTGGAATTCATTTTGTTCCTATCGACTCCATGTGCGCAATCTTCTGACAAGCTCTCACAATCGAGGCTTAATACACTAATATGCTGTCCAACCTACGGAATTGGCAAGCCCAAATTGCATTTTTTTTCGCCTGGAACCGATCCCACCGGCATCTGGCCACGCCATTCAACTGATCGTCAGGAGAACCTTGCCACCCTTGCCAGACGCCTCGGCCGCAACCACGGCCTGTGCAATCTGATCAAGCGTAAATCTCGGCCCTGGAGGAGTATCCAGCACTCCTGCGCGAATCAGACGAGAAATCTCCTTAAACAACAGAAGGTTCTTCCACATCGGCCGCCTCTGCATGTAATGCCCCAGATAAAAGCCTTCAATCCGCTTGCCAGAGATCAAGGATCGGGGAGAGATCGTCAAAGGATCACTTGAAAGTGTCCCATAAACCAGCATATGCCCATCTGAAGCAAGACTTTCAAATACCGCTGATCCGCTTGCCCCTGCCACTGGATCAATCGCATGTTTCAGCCCTGACTTCCCCACGATGCCAGACACCAGTTCTGCCAGCGATTCACGCCCTTCAACCACCACCTCATCGGCACCAAGCGCTTTAAGCTCTGGAATTAAGGCCTCGCGACGCACGATGTTCAAGGTCTTGAAACCATCACGCTTGCCCAGCTTGATGATCATCTTGCCCAGCGAACTTCCGGCAGCGTTGTTTAAGAGCCAGTCGCCGCGACGCACACCCAGCACTTCGCGAACCATGCACAAAACCGTAGCTGGATTCACAAAAAAACTCGCCACCTGCTCGTCAGGCAGATCGCTCGGAACCGGCACCACCCGATTGGCAGGCAAAACCGCATATTCCGACCAATTCCCACCTGCCGCATTAAGCACCGCAACCCGCTTGCCTGCCATATATTTACCAAGCAAGCCAGGACCAACTTTCTCGACAACCCCAACGCCTTCATAACCCAAGGACGAACCTACCTCTGGCTTGACCATGTATCGGCCTCGTGTCAGCATCAGGTCCGATGGATTGATCGGGCTTGCGATCATCCGGACCCGGACCTGGCCTCGACCAGGCTCGGGAATTGACTTGTCAATACACTTCAAAACCTCTGAGGGTTCACCAACTGCTGAAAGTACAATGGATTTCATGAGTTTGCCAATCGCAAAAATGAGGAAGACTCAGGCCGATGCCCAATCCGAATCGTATCTCTAAAGCTTAACGGCTAACCCTTGATCAAGACCACTGACAAGCAGGCGATTTTTCAAACTTAAAGGCTCATAAAAAAAATCGCCCAGCCAATGGCAGCAAGTCTGGATTGGCTAAGACTTGCAGCAAACAGGCACGCCATCCCGATCGGATTCTGCCAAAGATTTTGAAAACTCCGTGCCCAGCCCCGCACGAAAAAAAACTTCAAAGTGACCTATGGCAGGGCCTGATCGTGAAAAAAAAGGCAGCCGCCAGGAGGGCAATTGCAGGATCTTCTCCATTGCCATTCCGGAGCAAAGAAAAAGATGCGGCATTACCCCATGACGGCATGGCCAGAATGCGATTGTCCGTGGTCGAGGATTTATTTCGACCACCGACTGAGAAACGCCCAGATATGGGCCGTGGCGTCATAATCGCTCAGGTTTGGGCCGATGACCTGCTCGACACCGGTGTGATTGGCACCTGGCCAGGCATGGCCCTGAGAATGCACCCGAATGACTTGCATCACCTCGCCCTTTTCGGCAGATCCATAATGATCCGTGCTGATCCTCGAACCGTGGTCGGCCTGACTCCTGTGGTAGGGCTTTTCGTAGATCCCAATGGATCGCGCCCACCGACTTGCAGAGGTGTCAACCGACGGGCTCAGCCTGACTTCCCAAGGCAGCAGTTTCAAGCCGCCAACACTCGGAACAATCGGATCGAGAGTCCCATAGACGAGTACCGAAGGCACCGTGCGACGCAAGTCATAGGTGCGCCAGGCAAGCCCACCGACAGACGAAACCGCCGTGATTCGATCGCTGCGTTCGCCGGCGAGCCTTAAAGCCATGGCTCCGCCATTGGAATAGCCGCTGACGTAGACTTGTCGTGAGTCGATAGGCCAGCGTGTGGCAACATCGTCCAGGCAGGCGATGATGAACGAAGAGTCGTCGATCGTGCTTCGCTCACGAAAAGAGGGGTATTCCCCAGTGTTCCAGACCCTTGGGTTGACCATGCTCACAGACGCTACCGCAGGCGTTATGGCCAGCCCCTCAGGAGCAATCACCAGAAATTGATGCGTTTCTGACATAGAATCCCAGCGCGTTTCCTGCATAAAGTTTTCCGGATTCCCACCCGAACCATGCAGGGCGATTAGAACAGGCAAAGCAGAACTGCGATTCCATGAGGACGGGACATACACAGCAAATCGCCGGGTATAGCCCTGCATTTCGAAATGAAACGAATAAAGACCAGGGCCAGCACTTGGCGAAACAACGCCAGTTGCTTCAGGTGCTTTCAGAGATTCCGCAGAGGAATTCTTCTCCAGTTCCGTATTGGCGTCAGCAGGAGTAGACTCCGAAGTGGAAAGCAGGATCGCTGTACCAGTCGACCGAGAAGCCTGATTCAATGCCATTCGGTCCACTGGCTGTGGAGTCGCGATTTTATCCGTGATATCCTTTTTTTGTGGGAACGGTGTAATTTGCAAAGTCGGACTAATGATGGTACCAGGCGAATTTGGGCTGATAATCTGGGCGGAAGCAGAATGATTTGAATTATGAAAGAATCCCATGATGGAGAGATTCACAAAAATCGAAAAGCGAAGCCCCTTGCAATGGAACAAGGATTTTCGTCCTTGGCAGGATCGAAGTGACATAGGAATTTAAACCTTTCTTGAAAAATCGGGAATCGGGTAAATACAACCTGCAGAAATGCAGCAAAAAAGGGCCTGAAAAACGATCAATGCCTGCCTGATCGATCAACGATCAGTGATTCAATCCATTCCCCATCTCCGATGAGGCGGCTCAGACTCCACCAATCATGCCTTAAAGCACAATGGACGATCCCGAGCCGCTTGTGAACCGATCTGGTTCACCTGTAATTTGTCATACCGATTTCCTAAATAGTATGACGATTGTTGGAACCACTCTTGGTGGTATCCAGTCGTTTAATCCTATCCACTATACAACCAGTTCGATCAAATGCTGGGGATAAGTAAAAAAAAATGAAAATCAAAACTACCTATGACACAAAAAAGTCATGACTTGATTTATCGGAATTTCCGGAAAGCTTTTCGACGCCTGAAACAATCGTTTTTCTGGATTGCAAACCGTAAATTAAAACGCTGATGGCGGATTCATGCCAAAAGTCTGATCCAATTCTAGATTCAGGCACGGTCAGAATATATACTCTTCGCGGTCATGAATGACACTTTTTGATCGAGTCGATGCCGGAGGCATCTGGAGCCAGTAGCCGGTGGTTGAGGAGCCCAAGCGACGACACCACCGGACGACGACGCGACATAAGGTCTTGCACCCCTGCCGGGGTGCCAGCAGCTTTTTTTTAGACCTCATGACCGGTGGTGTCGCTTCGCTCAACCACCGGCTACTCGCTTTGATGCCTTCGGCATCATTCTGTTACGGGATGTCTCTTTTTTGACTGCGACAAGTATAAAAGAAAATCTGCATCATCTGCATGATTTTCTGCATTTAAGAAATAAAGAATCTAGCCTTGCACCTGACTGGGTTTGATTGACTGCCGTTTTTTGAATTGTTTTTCCATGGACTGTTTTTTCAGGTAAGCCCAAGTCAATTTTCAGGCCGGGCAGCCCAAACCGTTCAAAAGCGTGCGATGACCTTCCACAGTCCTTACAGCCCAAACACCATCAATCAAACAAGTGTTGCAGGCCATTACAAGAGTTCGTCAAACCAAACTTCTTGTATTTTCAGAGCAATCGAATAGACTAATGAGAACTGTCGCATCGAACATTTCAGTCATTTCGGAAACGAACGGCAATGAAGTTAACCCCAGCATCTCAGAAATTCATCCTTCACTGGGGCGAGATGGGCCAGGCCTGGGGCATAAACCGGACCATGGCGCAGGTTCATGCCTTGCTTTTTGTCTCACCTGAGCCGCTCGATGCCGAGCAGATCAGCCTATTGCTTGATGTGAGCCGGTCGAATATCTCTACCAGTATCAAGGAACTGATTACCTGGGGCGTGATCAAGAAAGTTCATATGATCGGCGACCGGCGCGACCGTTTTGAGGCTCTGAAAGATGTTATGGAAACTTTTCGGGTAATCATGGCCGAGCGAAAGCGGCGGGAGATGGACCCAACGATCTCGCTGCTGGAGCAATGTGTCGCCGAGGCAAAAACGGGTGGAAACACCGACGAGTTCACGGGCGATCAGCTTCAAAAAATGCTTGAATTTGTGCAGATGATCACAGTCTGGTACAGCCAGGTGGATAGATTAAGCTCGAATTCCATGAAGCGGCTTCTGACGGCGGGCGCCAAAATTGCGACCCTTTTTGGTACCAGCGAGCCGAAAAACTGATGCCGAAATGAAGCGGCGTTTTTTTATTTTTCGACTGGAAGTTCAGGCCTCTCCGACCATTCGTTCCATGATCCGTCGTAATTGGAGAGTTTGTCGAAACCGAGATGATCGAGCGCATGCAAGAGAATCGTGGCCGCGACTCCGCCATTGCAGTATGTCACGATTGGCTTGTCGGGAGTAATCCCCTTTTGTTCCAGCATTTTACGCACCTCTTCAAGCGGCTTGAAGCCATTTTGATCGATGAATAACTCGCGAGGAACAGAGATGGCCCCGGGAATATGACCACCGCGAGAGCCCCGGCGCTTTGTGCCTGAGAATTGGGCTGGATCGCGTGCGTCCAGAATCTGAACCTCGGGATTGCCGATCATGCCGAGAATGTCCGAATACGTCTTGCGCCATTCCGGGCGCACCAATGGCACAAACCTGGCTTGCGGAACCACGACAGGCCCTTGCTCAAGTGGCATTTCGGCTGCGTTCCAGCGAAGGTAGCCGCCTTCAAGCACGCTGACCTGATCGTGTCCAAAGTATTTCAGTGCCCACCAGAGCCGGGTCGCAAATTGACCGCCGGCATGATCCACAGCAATCACGTGTGATTCATTGCTGATTCCTCGCTCGGACATGGCCTGCGCGAAGGCTTCCTTAGAGGCGATCTGGACCGGCACAGGATCGTCTCTGTCGATAATGTCCTTGGTCCAGTCGGCATAGACTGCGCCTGGGATGTGGCCTTGGAGATATTCTTCGTAAGCGCCTTTATAGGTAGCGTCTTCGACACCAGGTTCGACCTGTTTTGTGACAACATAGCCACGCATGTCAACGATTCTGACGTGGGGGTTGTTCAAGTTTTCAAAGAGCCATTGGCAAGTGACCATGCTTCTCCCCCGTTTTTTTTGCAATGAAATACCCATCAGAAAACCGAGTATACGATTCTTGAGAAAATCTGTCATGCGATCGATGGACGTTTTTTTAAAGATAAAACGGTATCGCCCGAGTTCGACTCACAATGGGAATCGTTCCAGAATCTTGCAATTTCGGCTTGATGCTGGCAACTGCTGACAGAAAACGGCATACTTTTGAAGAGCACATCGATTCCGAGTTCCGGCATTTCGCGACCTATCATCCCAACAAAAAAAGAACTGTCACCAGAATGATTGATATCGACCTGACCGGCAAGACGGCCATAGTGACAGGTTCGTCGCAGGGCCTGGGGCTTGCCACAGTCACTTGCCTGCATCGCGCTGGTGCCAATGTGATTGTCAATTTTTTTCCTGACCCCCAGGGCAATCAAGCGACTCTGGCCGCCAGGCTGGTGGCAAGCCTTGGCCAGCGAGCGATTGCCATTGGGGCCGACATCCGCAGGGAAAGCGATGTGGAATTGCTGGTCGGCGGGGCTCTGGAAGGGTTTGGAGGGCTTGATATTCTTGTAAACAATGCCGGAGTTCTGCGCGACAAAACCATGAAGAAAATGCAGATCGAGGAATGGCAGGAGGTGATCGACACGAATCTGACGGGCGTTTTCCGCACGTGCAAGCGGGCCAGTGCAGTGATGAACAATGGGGGACGCATTGTCAATCTGGCATCCATCAGCGCGCTGGTCGGTTTTTTTGGGCAGGCCAATTATGCAGCCTCCAAAGCAGGGGTGATCGGTTTGACAAAGGTCATTAGCCGCGAGCTGGCCAGCAGGCAGATTACGGTGAATGCTGTGGCACCCGGAGTTGTGTTGACAGAGATGGGCAAATCGATTCCTGAAGCTTCGCGCGAGCAAATGATTGCACAGATTCCGCTTGGGCGGTTTGGCTCGCCGGAAGATATCGCCAATGCAATCCTGTTTATTTGCAGCCCCTTGGCCGATTACATCACGGGACAAACCTTGCACGTCAATGGGGGATGGGTGGGATGAGTTTCCCCAGGGATCGAAAGCTTTGCACAGCCGAAGAAGCCGTTGCGCTCATTGCCTCAGACACAACCGTGGTAAGCGCCGGTTTTGTCGGGGCAGCACACCCGGAGGCCTTGACCAGCGCCCTGGAACGGCGGTTTCTGGCCACAGGCTCGCCAAGCGGCCTGACACTGATTTTTGCCGCAGGGCAGGGCGATGGTCGAACTCGTGGGCTGAATCATTTGGCACATCAAGGCTTGCTAAGGCGCGTTGTCGGAGGTCACTGGGGCCTCGTCCCACGATTGGGCAAATTAGCCATCGATAATCAGATTGAAGCCTATAACCTGCCACAGGGTGTGATTTGCCAACTCCTGAGAGATATCGCCGCAGACCGGCCCGGATGTTTCACACATGTCGGCCTTGGTACATTTGTCGATCCATTGCAATCCGGTGGCAGGTTAAATGCGCGAACCGTCGAACCGATAGTTGAGCGGATCGAGCTTGATGGCCGCACCTGGCTTTGGTATAAGGCGTTTCCAGTGCATGTCGGATTGATACGCGCGACGGCAGCCGACTCCAATGGCGGCTTGATTATGGACGAAGAAGCCATTCTTGGCGAGGTCTTGCCGATTGCTCAAGCCGTGCGTAATCGAGGTGGAATCCTGATTGCCCAGGTGCGTCATTTGTTGGATTCTCCAGCACCGCCTCAATCGGTACGAGTGCCGGGCATTCTGGTCGACCATATCGTGGTCGCTGAGCCAGAAGAACACGACCAGACCTTCGCCGAGCATTTCAATCCTGACTATTGCCAGGCTCACCCCCTGGGCTCAGCGAAGCCTTCCCCTGGCAGCACCATGCCCTTGGATGAGCGCTATATCATTGCGGCTCGGGCATGCGATGAACTGACTCCAGGAGCAGTCGCAAATCTAGGGATCGGCATGCCTGAGGGGATCGCACGGGTCGCATTTGATCGCGGGATTCTGCATCAATGCACCTTGACGGTCGAAAGTGGGCCGATTGGTGGAATGCCAGCGGGCGGCTTGAGTTTTGGGGCCTCTGTCTATCCGGACGCGATCGTGGATCAGCCATCCCAGTTCGATTTCTACGATGGCGGGGGGCTGGACTTTGCAGCTCTCGGGGCCGCTCAAATCGACAGGCTGGGCAATGTCAACGTCTCAAAATTCGGTGATCGGCTGGCCGGCTTCGGCGGATTTATCAATATCGCCCAGAATGCGCGTAGCCTTCTCTTTTGTGGCACATTCACCACAGGCGGGCTTGAGGTGGAAATTCGCCAGGGGCAGCTCAGGATTGTTCAGGAAGGACGTCTCTGCAAGTTTGTGGATGCCGTCGAGCAAATCTGCTTCTCTGCCGACCCCCGGTTCCAACGGGCAAAGCATGTCTATTATGTGACCGAGCGAGCCGTCTTCCAGTTGACTTCCGAAGGCCTTGAACTGCTTGAGATCGCTCCAGGCATTGATCTCGAAAACGATATACTTGCCCTGATGAATTTTCGCCCCATCATACGAAACGTCAGGCCCATGCCCGACCACTGTTTCAGGCCAAGCCAATAACCCCTGAGGATAAAGCCCTTGAAACGGA
The DNA here is from genome assembly GCA_945865635.1 of Candidatus Kuenenia stuttgartensis. Taxonomy (GTDB): domain Bacteria; phylum Planctomycetota; class Planctomycetia; order Isosphaerales; family Isosphaeraceae; genus QWQI01. The sequence continues at coordinate 130,219 of CAMBEP010000004.1, read as the reverse complement.
TTGCAATCGTCGCCGCCCGAAGAACGCCACAAGGTCGCTTCCTGGGCGGGCTTGCCAAGTGTTCGGCTCTGGAACTGGCAACAACCGTTGGCCAAGCGATTCTAAATGATCTTGGCAAGGCAGGCGATTATGTCCAACTTATTGATCAAGTCATCATGGGCAATGTCCTGAGCGCAGGCCTGGGGATGAATCTTGCCCGGCAGACCGCCATACATTTAAAACTGCCCATCAGCAGCGATGCCTTCACAGTCAACATGATGTGTGCATCGGGCTTGAAGGCGATCATGCTGGGCTGCGATGCCGTGCTTTCCGGGCAAGCCCGAATGGTCTTGTGCGGGGGCACGGAATCCATGTCCCAGGCACCTTATCTTTTGCAACGTGCCCGGACCGGATTGAAGCTGGGCGATGCGTCGCTTGTGGACTCCATCCTGCGCGACGGCCTGGTCGATGCCTTTGATCACAAGCACATGGGCCTCTCTGCCGAGCGACTGGCCCGCGACTATGAGATCTCACGCATGGAGCAGGATGCCTTTGCATGCGAGTCTCAAAATCGATTCGCAGCCGCACTGGCCCAGGAAGCGTTTTCCAAAGAACTGGTCCCAATCGCCGGCATGACCGCCGATGAACACCCTCGCCCAGATACCACCCCGGAATCGCTCGGCAAGCTTGCACCCGCCTTTGATCCGGCAGGCACAATCACAGCCGGGAACGCCTCGGGGCTCAATGATGGAGCTGCACTGGTGCTGCTCTGCGAAGAAAGCTTTGCTTGTGAACAGGGTCTTAATATTCTCGCCCTTGTAGAGAATTACACAACGGCAGGGTGCGACCCGGCCCGAATGGGCCTGGGGCCCGTTCATGCCACTGGAAAGCTTCTGAAAATGCTCAACAGAAAGCTCGACCAGTTCGACACCGTCGAGCTCAACGAAGCCTTTGCAGCCCAGGCGCTTGCCTGCCTGCGCGAGATGCCGGTCGCCTCCGACAAGCTGAACCCCGATGGCGGTGCGATCGCCATCGGGCACCCCATCGGGGCCACCGGCGCCCGGCTGGTCGTGCATCTGGCAAACCGGATTGCACAAGGCCGATCCCAAAGCGGACTGGCGACCCTGTGTGTCGGTGGTGGCATGGGGGCCGCATTGAGCCTGATCTCAGCCCACAACCATTCCTCATGACACTCCAGGAGCCTTGAAATGATTGGCGTGATCGGAATTTTGGTCTCATTGATCCTCTTGATGATCTTGGCCTATCACAATCATTGCGTCATCGTGATCGCTCCGATCTGCGCCCTCCTGGCTGTAGCCATTGATGGCGAGCTGCCTCTCATGGCCACCTATACCCAAATTTTTCTCGATAGTCTCGGCAAATTCATCATTCGCTATTTTCCGCTTTTTCTGCTGGGGGCAATCTTCGGCAAACTCATGGAAGAAACAGGCAGTGCGGCCACAATCGCCAAATGGGTGGTGCTTCAGGTGGGCTCCAGTCGTGCCATTCTTGCACTGGTCATGACCTGCTCGATTTTGACTTATGGGGGCGTATCTCTATTTGTCGTGGTCTTCACCGTTTTCCCATTCGCCGTAGAGCTGTTTCGGCAGGCCGATTTACCACCCAGACTCATACCTGGCTCAATCACCCTGGGCTCCTTTACCTACACCATGACGGCATTGCCGGGATCGGTTCAAATCCAAAACCTCATCCCCATGCCATTCTTCAAAACCACATCGTTTGCCGCACCGGTCATGGGCTGCCTGGCAGCGGTTGTCATGTTTGGGCTTGGCATGACCTGGCTGAGCTTCCGTGGCAGGCAGGCCAAAAGGTGGGGCGAAGGATTCGCCGCCGGTTCCCATCCGGATACCATTGCAATCAAGCCTCAAGCCACCTCAATCGTGAACCCATCACTCCTAATGGCATTGTCGCCATTGGTTTGCCTGTTCCTTTTGAATATTCTCTGTTCACAATTCGTCGTCCCAAACTGGCAGGCCGATTATTTGGCAGAAAAGCGATTCGGAGCGACCGACCTGAAAAAGGTGCAAGGCATCTGGTCGACCATCCTGGCCATGCTCGGCGCAATCCTTTTTTTAATGGCCCTAAATTGGAAACGCCGCAGCGAAATCTCGGAAATCCTTACCAAAGGAGCCCATTGCGCCTTGTTGCCAGTCTTCAATGCAGCGTCAGAATTTGGATATGGTTCGACCATCGCTGCCCTGGGTGGCTTTGAACTTGTCAAGAAATGGATGTTTGGCATCGTGCCGTCGCGGCCATTAATCTCTGAGGCCATCAGCGTGAACATTCTGGCAGGAATCACAGGCTCGGCCTCGGGTGGGCTCAGCATTGCCCTGGAAGCTCTCGGGCAAGCCTATTATGAACGCGGCCTGGCCATGGGTGTAAATCCCGAACTGATGCATCGTGTGGCCTCATTGTCCTGCGGTGGGCTCGATTCCCTACCCCACAACGGAGCAGTGATCACTCTGCTACTCATCTGTGGTCGAACTCACAAAGAGTCGTATTGGGACATCGCCGTTGTCTCCATCTTCGTGCCTATGATCGCAACAACACTGGTCATTGCATTATCCTAGCTCTATCCCGCCCCAGAAAACAAGATCCGCACCAGCCTCCTGAATGGAATTCAAAATGACTTGCAAAAAAAGCCAGCCCATCAAGACTACCTGTGGAGACTTGACAAAATCCGAATTGCAATCGCATATTGATTCATGCAAAATGCGTTTTTTTTCACCCCTCCTCAATCTAAAAACTGACCAAGCCCCATGAATATGACTGAGCTCCCGTTTAACAAATTCTTACGAATTCAAAAAGCTAATGAGTGTACTGACTCTCTCTTGCAACTTGGCGATTCAGCCGACTACCTGAACCACTTGGGCACCGTCCACGCGGCCGCCCAAATGGCTCTCGCCGAAGCATCCGCTGGCGAATACCTCTTGCAGCAAATTCCCGAGCTCGGCAGAGATTTTCTTGTTGTCGTCAGACGATTCGAAGCGAAATTCAGAAACCCCTTGAAAGGCAAGATCTTCTCCCGAGCCAAAATGCCTCTGGAGCAGGTCGAAAATACCCATCAGCAATTGCAATTAAAATCGCGGCTCTTCATCCATGTCGAAGTGGAAATCATGGACACGCAAGGAATCACGGGCCTGGTCGCAAAAGTAGAATTTTTCGCACAAAAGCAGGATACCCCCCATGGTAGCTCCTGAAGTCTCAAAAACACCTGGCGTAAAGCCTCAGTTGCTGACCTTAAAAAACAATCCCATGTGAGAATCCGCATACCCTGAAATTCATGATCCGATTCCTTCTTGAAACCCATCACGATGGCAACTTATGTGCCTCATGAAATCGCCGCCAAAGAACCATTCCGCACAATCACATTTCTCGGTGCTTGTGAGCCAATTGCTCCAGATTCGCCACAAGATGATTTGCCATTCACCCTTGAAACCGCCTTTTCATGATATAGGCAGGCAAGGGCTGTCAGTCGTTTGGCAAATCGCCTGAAAAAGTACTGTTTTTACGAGACTACTCCTGATTGAGATTGACGAATTTGTCGTTTTCCGGTATCGGTGGTACCTATAGGGGTCAGTAAATCGACTGGCTGCGACGGATACTTTTCATCATCGCTCCGGTCTTCCCCCCAAACAAGCCCTCAAACCACCACTCGTGAATCGGACTATTTCAATCGACCTCCAGCCCTTGACAGACTATCTCCTGGCCGTAGAATCCGGAGATGGTTCGGTAGACGATCAACTGGATTATCTGATTGCGAAAATCCCCATGCCACAACTGGCTGTGGCCATAGCTGATCTGCTGACCATCGGCCCACCATCGGCATGGATCGGCTCTGTCGAGCTTGTGGGCTTATTAGGAAATGAAAATCCTCAGCTTTGGCCTATTCTGATCGATGCCATACAATACCGCACCGATTTGGGAACTAGCCATCTCATGGCCGGCATTGCACTCTTGCAAGTGGTGAATAAAATCCCCGCACAAGGCCGATGCCGAGAACTGGTCGAGGAATGGAATGAGGATCAGCAGACACTCAACCAGATAGAGCAGAACCCGATCATTCAGCAATTGAAATCAGAGCCTGAAACTGCAATTCAGATACTCGAAAATTTCTCAGACTTTTCAGATCAAGAAAAAGCCGAATTGATTTACGAGATTCAAAATCAACCAGCGTCCTCATTGCAATCCAGAATTCTCAACTGGCTGTCGTATGCGCCCGATTCCCCAATTGAAAAACGAACCACGACACCTGCCGGTACCCCAGAAACCCAAGACGCTGGATGCACTGGCTGGGTCACCGACCTCACAGCCGCAGGCCAGTTCGGCACAGGTCTCGAAACGGCCGGAGAAACGGCATGCCGATTCATCCTGGGCGGCTCCTGGAGCCGTGGAATCCGAATATTTGAACGAATTGAAGCGACCCAAGACTGCACGGATTTTGTCCCGGAACTGGCTCTTCCGCGCATGGTATGTACACATATCACATTGGTAAAATTCTGGATCAGTGCACTTTTGGAAGCAGGCTGGCATAAGGAATTTAAATCGGGCCCCTCGGCCTGGACAGCGGGTTATTTACGTCATGAGATTCTGACATGGACTGACGAAGATGAAACCAATTGGGAAAACTGGACCGAGATCCTGGTGGATAAAAACCCATTGAATGTTTCCGCAGAGGCCTTGAAACACGATTCGGAGCTGATCTGCAAGGCCTTGCCGCACTGGTTCAGGCCTGATGAACTGGCCATCGAGCTTGCGAGCGAGTTTCATCGCAAATCAGGCCCTGTTTCCGAGGACCGGCTTCAAAGTGCGGTCCGGGTCTGGTTTGAACGAACCTTGGGCCCCAAGATCGGCGATCTGATCACAAACCTATCGGCAATGAGCTATTTTTGGCTGGCACTTGCAGAATCGGATGTCATGCATCAGCAGGAATTGACAGGCCTTGCACGCGCCGCCGCCAGAATTGCCACCGATTTAAATGATCCTGCCCGGGTGGTTGCAAATCACCCCTTCATCAGAGCCTGGTCGGAACAGACTTTTGCTACCGGTTTGAACGGTCAATCTTAAAAGATTTTGCAAATATGATTCCATTGTCAACCTTCACAAATCCCTGTTTCAGCCTAAAATGCAAAGTTCGCTGCCAATCGCTTGAGATTGGCAGCAAACTGGTCGAATTCGAACTGTTTTATACTCTTTGCGGTCATGAATGGCACTTTTTGATCAAAACGATGCCGGAGGCATCGCAGCCTGTAGCCGGTGGTTGAGGAGCGTCAGCGACGACACCACCGGACGACGACGCGTCATAAGGTCTTGCACCCTTGCCGGGGTGCCAGCAGCTTTTTTTTAGACCTCATGACCGGAAGGTGTCGCTTCGCTCAACCACCGGCTACTTGCTTTGATGCCTACGGCATCATTCTGATACGATGTATCATGTGTGGCCGCGACAACTATAGATCATAGATTACGACTTCTTTTTTCCTTTGACTTTAGTTTCTAATAGTGCCTGAAGTGGGGCAAAAAGTTTTTCGTAGAGGGCGAAGAGGAATTCGACCCGTTCGCGGTCGGAGGCGAACGGTTTGGCACGGTAGCATTGTTCGACGGCGCGGTCGAGTTCAGAGTGAGCTTTCACAAGGATGGCCGGCATGGTCAAAGGGTCGTAGAGATCGGCCAGCGATGCATCCGGGTAAGCCGCGCGGGCGTCGAGCACGGCCTGGGCTTTAGCTTCGACCTTGGCTTTTTGGGCCTCTGTGGGTGATTGCGGCCAGGGGAAGTTGTTGTAAACAATTGTATTAGAATATTGATAATCACTTTTCATTCTTCCGCAAACTTGTCGCATCCAATCCATATGCATACTAGAAGACAAGATACCATAATGATAAATCTGAGCATTTGGAACGACCAATACAGTTGGATTTGTTATTATTTCTGGAGGTAGAAAACCAAGTGGCACATATTGCCTTCTTTCAGATGAGACTTTTGGAAATAATAAGTATTCTGATTGAGGTTGCCTATCTGCCTGAAACAATGCTGGGTAAGCTGCCCAGCGACGAGTATTCTGGTCGACACTGGCTAGACGAGCTTTACGGCACTTTTCAAGCCTATCCATAACTGGTAGGCAATCTCTTAGTTCCTCAGGTTGAACATCTTTTAGCCATAAACAGTAGCGTTTCTTATTGTTAATGAATTCATAAGAACCAATAAACTGTTTAATCCAGTTTTTTGATTTTGGATAATTTTCAGTAAGATCTTTAGTTTCTTCTGGGGAAAGTGTCAAAAATCCAAAATCCGCAGCTTTGCTTCCAAAATCCATTATTGGAACAGAGCATATTGGTTTGGTTTTTTTTGATATTACAATATTTGACCCTTCCACCAAATATGGAGAAATATTACTTGCTATAGACGCATATTGTTTTCCAGTTTTAGCATCATGTTCATATATTTTTTTCATTGGCCTTGATTGTTCTCCAAATCCAACTATAACGCAATGGACATGCGCTTTGCCTTTCACCTCACTCTCCCAAGCAAAAGTTCTATGAGCAAAGTTAATTGCTAATGTGTATTTATTTAAAAGAACACCCCAAAGTATGCTAACTTGTTCGCCTTGACAAATTGAATTGGTTGATACAAATCCGACTTCACATTTTGAATTGGCAATAAACTTTGCTGCCAACCTGTACCAGCAGGTTACATAATCTAAATTACTTCCGTTATTTATATCTCCCCAGATCGCTATCAAATCCTTCCGCTGTTCCTCTTCTTTTTCTTTTTTACCAACAAACGGCGGATTCCCTAAAATATACGAGCATTCCGACGGCTTTATCACTTCGTTCCAGTCGAGTCGCAGGGCGTTACCCAGGACGATTTTGGCGCTTTTACGTAGTGGCAGGCGGACGTAGTATTTGCCAAAGGCTTCAGAGAGTCGCTGATTCATCTGGTGGTCGATCAGCCACATGGCCACTTCGGCGATGAGGGCAGGGAATTCATTGATTTCAATGCCGTGCATTGAATCGACATCAACTTTGAGTAGAAATTCTACCGAAGTGACTTGTTGGCCTTTGTAGAGGATGTTAATGACATCCAGTTCGAGCAGGCGAATTTCGCGGTAGGTAACGACGAGAAAGTTGCCACAACCACAAGCGGGATCAAGGAATTTGAGGGCACCGAGTTTTTCTTGAAATTCGCGGAGACGGTTTTTATTCTCTTTGATTTTCTCGAATTCGGCCCTGAGATCGTCCATGAAGAGGGAATTGATCAGTTTAAGAATATCGCGTTCACTGGTGTAATGGGCTCCAATTTGTCGGCGTTCCTTGGGCTCCATCACGCTTTGAAAAAGCGATCCGAAGACGGCGGGCGAGATGCGGCTCCAGTCAAGGCGGCAGCATTTTAAAAGTTATTCCCGCATCGGGCGATTAAGGCTGGCGAAACCGAGATGTTCGGCAAATAGTTTGCCGTTGACATAGGGCAAAGCCGCAATATCTTCCGGCAGACTTTTCTGGCGTTTTTCGATCGGCGTGTTGAGTACCTGAAAAAGCTGGGCGAGTTGTGGCCCAAGGTCGCTGCCGTCGTCTTTGGTGTGATTTTCAATTAATAGTGTAAATGCGTTACGCTCAAAAATCCCAGTGTCGTCGGCGAAGAGGCAGAAGAGAATACGAACGAGGAAGCGTTCCAGGTCGTGGCCGGAGTAGCCACCGATTTCGAGGGCGTCGTGCAGTTCGCCCATGAATTCCACGGCCCTGACGTTGATTGGGTCTTCCACTGCGCCGAGCTTGTGCTGTTTATAGCCGGGAATGAAAGCAAAGGCATTGATATGTTTATGGAAATTTTCAAGGCGAATTACGAGCGATGTGTTCTCTTCAAGGTCGTGGAGTGCAATATTTTCAAAGTCGGATATTATTATATATCGCGGACATTCATCATTTCTGCCTTCCGTAAGTAGCGATTGAATGTAGTCGGAAGCTTGGCTATGCGCTTTCTCAAGCGACTGGCCCCGGCTTTTGTGCTCGACTAAGAGGGTTCCCTTCCAAAAGAGGTCGATAAAGCCGTACGTTCCAGATAATTTTCTGACTGGATTTTCAAAGCTGGCCACCATGCGGCGTTTAATGCCGAAGACATCAAAAAAGTCATTCCAGAATGATTGCTTCTCGGCCTGTTCGCTTTGGGCATCTTTCCATTCGTTGGAAAAACGGATGGCATTATCGCGAATTTCATTCCATGAAAGGGGCATTTGCAAGGCCTTTTCTAATAAGTGGTTATCGAATTACTTCGTTTTGTCAATCGCTCGGACTGGGACATTGGCTTTGAAGAGAAACTTGACTGTGCGAAATTCAATTCAACCCAACAGAGGACATCTCGGGCCACGTGAAGATCACACTCGGGATTGTTTGATAATTCACATGGCCCGGATTGATGGCCAGAATTTAAGCAAAGGCCGTGATTTAAGTCACAGCCTTTGCTCGCTTGTGATTATTCTACTGAAATCTGAGACGTTAAACTGGCTGATAACAGGCCCGCTCTGTTGAGCAGCACGACTGTTTTTCGACCATGTCATCGTCGGGGCCAAATGATTTCATGGTCTTCAGGCACCAGTAAATCGTGTTGTCGTAATCGTGGTCGAATCCCATGTCCACACCATCGGTATAGACATACATGCCCTTCGACCTTAGATGACGACACATGGGCCCCAAAGGCGTTTCCGGAACATTTTCCGGCGATTCAGGGACAGTTGGTTCTTGGTCAGGCTGGCTCATGACTTGATTCAGACCTCCCAATACCGATTTCCGACCGTCACACACAGGGTGCGCGTGATGACCGTCTTGAGCATGGCGACCTTGTAGCCATTCATCGAGAGAGGCTTGGCACCCTCAGCCGCTGCCGAGCCAGCAGCACGTGCCGAATCGAGTGTCACCGATTTGCCTTTAATGGCCTCTTCTGCCGCTTTGGAGCGCCAAGGCAAAGGAGCCACACCATAGACAACCACACGGGCATCAGAAACCGTGTCACCTGAAAATGTCAGGCTTGCGGACGCCATGACCAATGGCCAGTCGTGGGCCTGCTTGTGGCGAGCCTCAAACGAGCCATTCTTGCCAGCCGCAGCAGGCACGGAAACACTTTTAAGAATTTCCCCCGGCCTGGATGCAAACGGGCTCTCCGTATTGGATGTAGGAACTTTATAGAGTTCCGCCACATCCATCGTCCGCTCCCCATCAGGGCCTATCAAAGTGGCCTTGGCCCCCAAAGCAATCAAAGGGATGGCAAGGCTTGATGGATGGGCGTAAAGGGCATCGCCATCGGTCATGAAGATCGACGCGTACCGATTGTCGCCTTCCCGCAGCATGTGCTTGCCATCGGAAGACTTGGGAATAAGGCCAAACCCAGACCGGTAATACCAGCAGCGTGGATGCTGCATGAGATTGCCGCCGATAGTGGCCATGTTACGAATTTGTGGAGTACCCACTTCGCTGGCTGTCTGCCAGAGCGCCGGATACGACTTTTTGATCGAGTCGTTAGCCAGCAAGTCCGAAAGACGGGTTCCAGAGAGGATGGTCAATCCCGTGCCGGAGTCGCCAGAAATGCCTGCCAGTTCCTTGACATCGTTGAGATAGACAACGCGATCCGGGCTGGTGACATAATCTTTCATCCGGTTGATCAGGTCTGTTCCGCCAGCCATTGCGGCGGAACCAGATGTGAGGGCCTTGACGGCCTGATCGACGCTCTTCGCGCCTACGTATTCAAAGGCTTTCATGGTTGATCAGGCCTTCCCTTCTTGAGCCAGAGCATTTAAAACATTCATCGGGGTCATGGGCCAATGCGTGACACGCACGCCAATGGCATTGGAAACAGCATTGCCGATCGCAGCGGCCGTGCCTATGGTCGGAGGCTCGCCAATGCCGATCACACCACGCTTCTTCTGGTCAGCGGGCTCATAGGCATGCACAATGATCTCCGGAATATCCGAAGCTCCGGCCAGTTGATACAGCTCCATATCCGGATTCAGCATCCGGCCTGAAGTCGGATCCACAATCCGCTCTTCAAACATGCCATAGTTCAAGCCACCAATGACACCACCCAAGACCTGGCTTTCCCATGTCAGCTTGTCAATGATCAGGCCTGAATCCTGCACTGCAACGATTTTGTTGAGCTTGACCACGCCCGTTTCCGTGTCGACGGTCACATCCACAAACTGGACACCGCCAACACCATTGGACGCCAATCCCGGTGACGACTTGCCAAGTGTCGAGATCGAGTTCATCCCAATCTTGCGGCACGCATCCTTGAAGCTCATGGCCGGCTGGCCTTTGATCAACAACTGGCCATCAGCCAGTGAAAGATCCGTTGCCGAAGGACTGCCAGGAAGGCTTGGAGCAATCTTTTTGAAAAGCTCGTCACGTGCTTCCAGACAGGCATTGTAACACGGAGGGCTCATCGACGGTGTGGTCGTCGAGCCACCCGACGACTGACCCGGTGGGAACGTGCTGTTACCTATGTTGGACTTGATATCCGTTGGCTTCAGCCCAAAAACTTCGGCGGCAATGATCGCCAGAACCGTCCGGATACCTGTTCCAATATCCTGAGTGGCCGACTTCAGCTCAATGGTGCTATCGGATGAAATCGTGCAACTGACCTGCTTGTCGTTCGCTCCGCCACCACCCCACTGATGCAGGGCCAGACCAAGACCACGTCGCATGATCCCCTTCTGAGTCCCACGCGGCTTGAAGTTCTGCTTCCAGCCGATCAGTTCAGCACCAATCGCAATCTCATCAAGATAGATCTTGGTCCGGAAGTCCGCAGGTGCCAGGTTCGCCTTGCGAATCTCGACTGGATCAAGGCCAAGTTTGGCCGCCAGATCATCAATTGCCGACTCCATGATGATACAGCCTTCCGGGTGACCGGGGGCTCGCATGGCTCGGGCATTTCCACCATTCACGAAAACATCCGAATGCTCGCGGCTGAAATTGGCAATGCTGTAAACATAGGGCAGGGGGAACTGGGCTCCACGAGCCACCCCACCTGTGCCGTGCGTCTGAGCCACCATGGCCGTGATCTTGCCGTCCTTGGTGCCTGCCAGTTTAATCTTGGCAGAGGCGGACGGACGATTGCCACCGGCCAGGTGTTCCTGAATCCGGTCGAGGAAAATCTTGACCGGACGGCCATTGACCTTCTTTGAAAGCCGGGCCGCTGAGGTGCCCCAGATGTCGGCCCCGAATTTGGAACCAAATCCGCCACCCATCACTTCCGTCAAAACGGTCACGTTGCTGACTGGAATCTCGTTCGATTCCGCAAGCTCATTGGCCGTGGCGGTCACGGCTTGCGTGCTGGCCCAGGCGGTGATGTGATTTTTGTCGTCCCAGCGGGCCGTCAGGCCATGTGTTTCCAGGCAGACGTGCGTGACCACTGGTACCGAATAAGCCGCCTCAATCATGCCATCTGCCTTCGCAAAGGCGTCATCCGGCTTGCCAGTGATCTGGGCACGCCCCTTACGCACATTGCCACCTTTGACAACCTCGGGCGCATTGGCCGCCATCGCCTGCAATTCTGTTGCCGCATGTGGCAGAATCTCATATTCCACCTTGATGGCCCGCACGGCATCGCGGGCTTGCTCTTCTGTTTCGGCCGCTACGATGGCAATGTCGTCGCCATGATACCGGACGATCTTGCCCGGGCCGGCAATCACTTCAATCGCCTTCACGCCAGCCATTTTTTCGGCAACCGTGGTGTCCAGCGACTTGATTCTGGCATGCGGGTGAAGGCTGTAAAGCACCACCCCAAAAAGCATCCCGTCAGGTCGTTCATCCGATGGGTATTTGGCTTTCCCAGAAGCTTTTGCAATGCCGTCCAGACGCGGGATCCGCGTGTTGATCAGCTTGGTCTGTTCGGGCCAAGAGTTCGCAGCCATGTCGTTTGCTCCTTTCCCGTAATATTAGACTTTGATGGCCTTGGCAGCATCCAGAGCAGCCTGGATGACACCGACATAAGTTCCACATCGACAGATATTTCCGTCCAGCCCTTTTTTGACTTCTTCCAAAGTCGGGTTGGGATTCTTCTCTAGCAGGGCCTGACACGCCGTGACAAATCCTGGTGTGCAATAACCGCACATCAGGCCATCGTTCTGGTGGAACGCATGCGCCACACTTTTCGGGCCGGTGTCAAACGATTCCAAGGTCCGAATCTCTTTGCCCTGGGCCGCCACAGCCAGTGTCGTGCAGCTATAGACCGACTGGCCATTGATCAATATGGTGCAGGCACCACAGCTTGAACGATCGCACACACGCTTGGGGCCCGTGACATCCAGACGGTGCCTGAGCACGTCCAGCAATGTGCTGCGCGGCTCGACCTCGGATGTCATGGACTGACCATTGACCTGAAGCGTGATCTTCATCGAGCCTGACTGGACCGCCACATCCTGAGCTGCAAGAGCTTCGGCTGAGGCTTCATCCATTCCGACCTGAGCGGTCTGGGTTAATACGGCCGTTGCCGCAGCAACACCCGATCCGCGAAGAAAATCACGGCGATTACTGGAATTCAAACTGGAAGCGTTGTCGCGCATTGGGATTGTTCCCCACGGGTTCACATGTCAATCGAAAGACGACCACTGTCGATCAAAGGTGTCTGAATTTGGGTCGTATCGGTTGTGATGAGGGATGAAAGCTACTCGGATATCTTGATCGAGCACACAAGCCGAATCAAGTACCCACCGACCATGATTCGGCATTTGTTGGATTTTTCACCAATCTTTCACACCGATAAAATCACTGCAAGCCTATCAATCAAGCCGGATTGGCAACCTGATGGCCAAAAAACATTCCACCTGAAAACAATCGATTATTTCGATTTTGCGACCGGCTTTTCTACAGATTTTGCTTTCGGCTTCTCTTTTTCACGATCCGCAGCCTCCCGAAGGTAGGGCGTGTTGGACTTCTTTTGCAGAGATTCTTCAAAAATATCGATATCCTGACCCTCATAACGCGATACCAAGGCCTCAAGCTCGGCCAGCATGGACTGCGCGGTTGGGGTCAATATCGCCTTTTTTTCCTGAATCTGACGCTTCTGGGCCACAATTTTCCAGTCTGCAACCCTGGCGGTATAGACTGAACCCAGGGGCGTGGACTTCCAGGCCTTGATCCACTGGTCGACCTTTTCCCAGTCATCGGCCCGGGTCCGATCCGCAAGACGGGCTTCAAGAATCAGGCGGCGCGCGATCACATCCAGTACTTCGTCGCGAAACGCGATCAGTTGCTGCTCAAATTCTACGGCCAGGGGTTTCGTGTCGGCCAAAATCGATGGAACCTGATCTCCAGCCAATACAGGCACATCGAGCAGAGGCTCAATCGAGCCACCCACCAGCCTGACTCCGAAAAATTCCAGCCCCACAGGCGGATCCACCTTCAGCCTGCCTTCGCGATCGGTCAGGTGTGTGCTGCTGACCTCGCCATCAGGCCAACGGTGAATCTCGACTTTATAGCCCGCCACCGGGTGCTTTACAGACTGGCCATTGGTCTGGATCAACTGACTGAACTGGAGCTGCGTTGGTGTGTCAGAGGCATTGAATGCCAAGGCCACGAGCTTGTTGGATTGCCTGTATTTACGTCCGACAGGGTCCCGGAAACTGCTGATGATCTGGCACGAAACCCCCGATTCACCAAGGTCTGCTGCCTTTAGATAAGTCCAAGGCTCAATCGAACTTGCAACAAACTTGCCAGACCGTTCATAAAACAGACGCACAAGCTGGAAGTATTGCCCCATGCGCACTATCGAGCCTTCCGGACTGGCGGGCTTCAGGGCCACGCCTTGCACCCGCAATCGGACCTGACCACCCTCGTTCCCAGTGACTTCAGCCAACGGCCGGAAGACATCCCTGCTGATTAGTAGCAAGCCTCTGGCAAGGTCGGAGATGCTTGCTGTGCGCCGACGCATCGGACCAAGAATCCCGCAGCGATAATCAAATTCACGTGCCACAAGCTCCAGGCTGCTCGCGTCATCGCCAGGGCGGGCCCGAATCAACAAGATCTTGTCGGCTGGAAACTGGGTTTTTCGCTCATAGGCGATTGGCTCCGGCCATTGCTGCCAGAGATCAAAATCCGCATCCCAGGTCTCACCCTCCACCCAGCGGGCCTGAAGCTTCCAGGGCTGGCCCACCACGCGTTCGGCCAAGGCTTTGAGGTCAAAAAGTGCCCGACTTGCGGATGCGGAGTCGAGTGGCACATTCTCAGCCACAGAAAAGCGTATCTCAATCCGATACGGCTGACGTTCCAGCGAAATGTCATTCGAGCCAGGCAACGGACTGGAAGATTTGGCTGGTTCGGCAGGCTTGGCGCTTGCCGACGAAGTTTTGGCATCCGTCTGGGGCGGCGCCACTGCCGCCGAAGTCTGGCCTGAGGAGTGGGGCGAGACCATGGTCAGGATCGCGAATATGGTCAGTGGGATGAGGTTCAAAACGAATCGATCTCTCATGGCTTTTTGACTTTCACCTCGGACGCCACCGACCAGTCGTGAATATTTTGATAAATCCCATCAAGGCCCGGCTTTAGGCCCGCGACACTTTTACGCCAGGCAAAGCGGCGAGGCACTTGCCAGAGCGGAATCAGGGGCACTTCCTCGCGACACAGGCGATCAATGAAGCGGCCTGACTGACGCACCAGATTCTCATTCCAGGTGCGTTCCACATCCAGCACTTGGGAGAGGGCGAGCGGGCTCGCCAGGGCGGCCAGACCATTGGCGGATGGAGGGGCGTAAAGCGATGGACTAATCCAGCCTCCGATCTCAAAATGATTTGTCGACGGGCTCACAAATCGCCAGGCCATCTGGAACGGCTGGCCTGATGCCAGACGCTCTTCAAGCTCGCTGGCGGACCAGCTCTTCAAAGAGATGTCCAGGCCGTAACCTCTAAGAAGGTCGGCAATTTTCGCGATCGAACGATTGATATCGGGACGCCTCGGATGATCCAGAGTCAGCTTGATTCGCTCCACTTTCATTTCCCTGCGAGCAGAAGCAAACAGAAGGGCGGCCATGGCCGGATCGGCTGGCTGCGATTTGGTCTCAGGGTCGTCCCAGGCAGAGCCCTTGGGAAACGGCCCATCGGCTACAAATTCCTCGACAGTGGGGGGGCGGCCAAGAAATTGCTCTTCAAGCACTTCGGCGCGGTTCAAGGCATATCCAAGTGCCCGGCGAAGCGACCGGTTGGCCAGCAGTTCCTGACGCCCGTCAAGGGCCAGCATATGAATTTCAGGCACGGAATAAGAGGCGATTGCGACCTGGTCGCTGGGCGACTTTTCCGCCGTAAGGAAGGTCGGAAGATGCTCCAGGACATCTACCCGTCCGTCGAGCAAGGCCTGCCAGCCGTCCAGATCGTCGTCAAAAATCAGTTCGCGAATTCGGAACAGACCCGAAGTCTGATCCCCAATCCGCTCAAAAATACTTTCAGGACCCAGAGATTCCACGCGCTGGCCGGCCCACCGATACGCCCCGGAACCGATCCAGGCAGCGGCCGAGATTTTCTCGGCCTGACTGGTTTCAGCCGGTCCGATTGGCCTCAAAAACCAGCTCTCGGGCTGAAAAATCGGGCGTGTGAATTTCACTTGAATCTTGCGCTCATCAGAGGCTGATACGGAGTCTACAAGACTGGCCCAGACTCCGTTGTAAGCCGGGCTTGAAGGCAATGCCCAAGAGCTTAGGGCCGCCACCACATCCCTTGAGTTGATGGCTCGCCCATTCGACCATTTCAGGCCAGGCTTTAAAATCAGGCTGGCCGTGGTCAGGTCCGACATTTCAAATCGCTCAAGCAATTGGTGAGCGGATCGGCCCTTGAACGAATCCTCCTGAAGGTCGGCCAAAAGCGGCAAAAAACCGAGCTTGGTGGCTCGCTGGTTCGGTTTTGATACCCCCCACACACGCGAGGGCTGCTGGATCGACTCCCGCACAGCGACCCGAACCGTGGGCCATCGCTTTTGTGCCTCGGCCAGGGCTTCGGACAAACCCGGAGTCTCTGGCCAGGCCCGATACGCTTCATTCAATTGATCGAGCCGTTCAGGGCCATCTGCCGAGGCCGTCGCCAGCCTTTGTGTCGCGACAGTCTGAAGTTTGGCTGAGAGTGTCCCAATGGCCGCAGCCGATTTATCAATGTTCTGCATTCTCTGCTGAACTTCGCGCAGACGCTCGAATCGGGAATTGGTCAGATCCGCCGCCGCCAATTGCTCCAGCCCCTTGATCGCAAGTCGTTTCGCTTCCGAATCTCCCGGTTTTTTTACGAGCACCTCAGTGATGTACTGCAAGCCGGCCGAATGGTCCGATGCATCAAACCGCTGGCGAGCCTCAGCCATAAGTAGACTCAGATAGCTATCGACCAAGCCATTCCATTTCGGGTCCCGGCCATGTACCAGAAGCAGGTATTCAAAGGCTTTGGCAAAATCGGAAATGGCGATCAGCCGGTTGGCTTCCAGCAGAAGCATGTCGTCGAAATAGAGAATCGATTTTATGTCTTCCCTGTATAACAAATATTCGGCTCCGTCCGCTTCGACCGGCTGAACGGTGATCCGAATGGCAGGGTCCTTTTCCACCTCTTTGATCTTGGCCTCTTCCTCGGGGGTTCTTTGCCTTCGCGCAACGCGATTGAATGGCGACTTCCGGGCCGCCGGCAGGGGCCGCGGAGCAAGCGGCTCGACCTCCACCTCTGACCCGTCCGTCAGGCTGATCCGATCGAAGGGCGATTTCGTCAAAAGTGTTTCCGGGCCGGCTGCGGATGCCACCGCTTTCGTGGCCGGCTTGGCAGCAACCGCTTGCCCGGAAGAGCTTGAACCTGAATACAAACCAGCCCAAAAAAGCATGGAAACGGCAATTGCTGGAAGTCGTCTCAAAATGCTGAAAGTGGTCGTCATGGCTTGCCCTCAACCTTCAATGAGACTGCGGCCGTTGCGGCGGGATTCTGCCCTTGCAGCACCGATTTGGGAATCCGCCGTAAAACACCGGGCCGCTCGACGACAATCCAGCCATCCTGATCCGGAATCAATGGACCAAGCACCCAGGTCTTCAGAGGATATTTCACGGGGTTCGGTTCGCTCAGCAACCAGACCACCAATTCCGTCTGGTTGGCCTGAGTCAGCCAGACCAATTGGTTGCTCTTGAGCAGAGGCTTGCCTAGCGGCATGACCGAAGCTGTTTTCGATTCAATCTCACTCTGCCCGGATGCGTCAATCACTCGCACGATCCCGGTCGGATGAAAAATCATGCTCTTGTTGTCAGAGACGCGCGTCAGACGCGTTCCTGCACCTGGAAATGTCCATTTTGTCTGGACGGACAAGTCCCGCCCTGCCAACGAGAAAACCGACCCATCGGCCAACAGGGCGAGCACTGCCCTACCTGTGGAGACCAGAGTGCCTGCAAACTTGCCCTCAACCTGGACTCGGGCCGTCTGCCGGAGCCGTGGCGGATCCTGCTCCACAACCAGCCTGACCAAGCGGCCCGTGGTGTCTGCTAGAACCACCGACCTGTCTTCCAGAACCACAATCGCGGACCAAGACCAAAGTGCCGATTTTTCATAGTCCGGCACAAACGGCTGCCCCTTCGGCGAGCCATCCTCAGCCGAAGCGATCGCAACCTCGCCACCTTCGCCGGCAATGAAAAGCAGATTGTCGAGCTTCACCGGTGCCAGCCTGGTCGGAATCGGTAAAGTCAGAGTGTGCGGCTGAGGCTGACCGGGTTCCTGAATCTGAATCTGGTTCGGGTGGCTATCGGAAAGACCAATGCGTAATGTTCCGTCATCGTGCCAGACCCACCGTTGTTCGATTTCTGACGCTCCAGCCTCTCCCGACTGCGGGCCGGGCTTGAGCGGCCTCGATTTCCATTCCACCGCGACCGATTCATCGGACTGCTTGAGACCCGAATCGATCATCTGCCCAGAGGGATCCAGCCAGCTCAATTTCGAGTCGATCACCGACGGGTTGGCCAACTCCAAAGGCAGCCCCCACGATGTTGTCCAAAGTGGTTGATCCTGTCGCAAATCGATCGCCATCACGGTGCGGCCCAAATCCCTGTTGACAGAGAGAAAAACGAGATAGACGTAATCATCGAACTTCTTGATCGAGCTTGCTGGAAGCCCATCGGGAAGCTCCCACGAACGCAGGACATCCAAACGGCCTGACTGCGGGTCAAGCCTGTAATGCTTGATGGTTCGGTCCAGAACCAGTGCCTCCCGCTGACCCACAGAGATCGTCGATGTCGAATGCGAAGGCGATTTGGTCGCAGCGCTATGCCCCACTTTGGACAACGGCTTGGCCAGCGTGTAGTCGCCAATGCTGAAGATGCTGAACCCGCCCCGATCATGCGACGCCCAAAGCAGATTGCCCTGCTGACCCACCTTGAACCACGACCAGCCCTCAAGCGGCTCCTGCTGAAGCCTCTGCATATTGGTTCCGCGATCGTCAATCAGCCAGGTCTGCAATGATCCAAGATTCAGATCCCGATTCTCAGGAAAAATCAGAAATCGCCCGGAACGAATCGGGGGAACCCTCAAGGCCGTTGTTCGATGCCCCAGATAGATGCTTCTCAGGCAGGCTTTCGGCTCCACCTGGATCATGAACAGAACCGATTGATCGGCAGGCACGTAAAGTGTCTGATTGTTGGCAGATGCAATCACAGACCCTGTCAAGGGCCACTTCAGGTCCAGGCCATCATTCACGCGGCCTGTGCCCAGGTCGACCCAAACCAGCTGGCCCTTCACGGGCAAGGCCAAAATCAACCTGTTTCCAAGCACTAGCGGAGCCGTCCTGGGCGTATCGCCCAAGGGCTGCCTCCAGATCAACTTTCCATCCGCCAGCGCCAGCCTCAGAATGGATTGATCACGGTCATCGTAAGCCAGAACCGAGGGCGGAGACTCTTCCGGAATCAAAAGTGGCTCGAATCCAGACTGACTTCCTGATGGCCTCTGCCACAGGACGGAACCCGAACGCTGGTCGAGGCCGACAATCAATCCACCGCCCGAAACCACAGCAATCTGGTTGGGTGCGGGCGGACTCTCAAGCCTGACCGTCTCAGAGTCTGTAAAAGCGCCCCGAGTAAAAAGGGTTTGTGGCATACCAAGAGTCTTTGGGAATTCCTCGCGAGAGGCCTCCCGACTGATCTTCAAAAGCTTGACATTCTCTTGCACTTGCTGGTTGGCCGTCTCAAGCTTTTTGGAAATCACCGAATCGGTCAAGAGTTCCGGATATTTCGCCAAAAGCCCATCCCGGGTCTGAAAAACCGATTGACTGTCGCGAGCCTTGAGCGCATCGTCCATCGCCGCCAAGGCCTGGGTACGGGCCTCTCCCTTGGCAACCGCCGCTTCCGCCTCGGCCATGAACTGATCCACCTTCAGACGGGTTCGCTGCTGAGCCGCCGCATCGCCTGCCAGCTCTGTATGCAGGCGGTAAGCGGATCGGGCCTGATCCACTGTCTCAACCGACCCATTTTGCTTGGCCTTGGCCGCAAGGTCACGTGTCAGTGTCGCAACGGCCTCCGACGTATCCATCTGGAGGTCCTTCCAGGCAGGCTCATCCACAAGTGGTGGCAATTCCTTCAGCGCGATCGTCAAGCCGCCCGCAAGCTGCGGAGATGCGCCGGAGGTGAGCTCCCGAACCCTTGACAAAGTCTCCAGAACATGTGCCTTGGAGGACCTCTTTTCTTCGGGCCGCATTCGCAAGAAGCCCGTCAGACGCTCCGAAGCGGATCGAAAATCCCCGTTTTCATAAGCCGCAACGCCTGAATCAAAAGCCCGGTTTGCCCGCGTCCGGTCTATCACCCACCAAAGCCCAAAAGCCGTTACACTCAGGCCCGCCAGCGTCATCACCAGCAGGACAATCAAAGGGGCTGTGGCCAGCTTGCGGCCCGTGGCTTCCTCATCAGCAAAAGTGGTCAGGCCCCGGCCACCGGCCACCGCCACAATCGGCTCCCCTTCAGTCAAAGGCTTCACTGCGGCCTTGCCAAGCAGTCGGTCGAGCCAGGAACGCTGGCCCGTTTCGGCAGATAAGGGTGCGGAACTGGCACTGGAATCTGATATTTTCTCAGGCTTGGCTGATGTCTTGGCTGTCTTGGGGCTGACCGGCACGGGCTCTGAGAAATCGTCCCAGGAAAGCTCAACCGGAGCGGCCGGCTTCGCCTTCACAGGCTCTGGCCGCGCGGCGGCAGACTTCTGCGGCGTAGGAGCGGGTGCCGGAGCCGGCTTTTGAACAGGCTTTTCAACAGGCTTTTGAGCGGGTTTAGAATCGGGTTCGCCTGCAAAATAAATCGCCCTATAACCACCAAAACCAAGCTCATCGCCCGCCGCCACCATACACTGAGCCACTCGCCGGCCGTTATGACGAAACGACTTGCCTTCCGGTGTGGCCTCGACCTGCATCTGCCCCTGCTGTATTCTCAGGCGGGCATGAATCGGCTGAACTTCCGTATCAAGAATTTGGATATCGCAGACGGCATCAGATCCAATCAGCAGATTGCCTGCCTTGGGCAGATCTACAGATTGAACCTTGGTTCCGGAACCATGCAATTCCAAGTGAGCCATTCGAAAGTTCCTGATTTTCTAGTTGCACGAAGCCTTTTGAACGGAAAAAGATCCCTCGACCCCAATCCGTTCCACTCACCGAAGCGGTTCCTGCGATGCCACAACCAAGTCGTAACTGTTCCCATTCTTCGACACCCGAAATCGTGTCCGCTTGATCTGGCCAGGCTGACGCTTGGCATAACCAACCTCAAGCTGAGCCAGACGATCCGCCAATTCCTTCGAATAAAAATGGAAAATCGCACCCTGCCCAGGATCGATCCCCGCATTGCGGAAAAGCTGCTGATCAATCGCTTTGCGACCACCGCCCAGCCAAAGAAAATAGAGCCTCTGTTCCGTATCAGGCGCGCCCTTGCGCACCTGGGGCTTGGGGCTCGATAAATTCTTGGCATAGGTCAGCTCATTGCCATTCGAAACGGCAACCTCAATTCCCATTGCATCAAGGGCTTTGGCATATTCATCCGCCGTCTGGCCCGAATCGTAGATGATATTCCAGCGCTGCTCCCGAGGCACGCCACCCGTGCCTGGACCAAACCCATAACCCGCCCGCCCCGTGCCTTTCTGGCTCGACCTCCGCCCTGTGGAGAGAGCCCCTCCAGAATTCACCGAAGGGCCAAGATCCTGCGTCATCACGGATTCACCATCGCCCACCAGACCATCAAAAACCAGGTTCGGCGTCATCGCCACACTTGGCTCCTCAAAGTCCGATGCATTCGACTCATTATTCGACGCCGCTGCCCCATAAGCCGCTCCCGGAACCTCGATCGTCTCGGAATCGCCAACATTACCCTCAAGACTCCCGCCGCCACCTCCAGAAACTTCAATAATCTCCAGAGGCGCCGACATCGGACCATTAAACGCCTGCATCGCCATATACTGAATAAACAGCCAGCCCACGACCGATGCCACACCAAGAATCATCGCTATCAAGCCCGAAACCGTTCGGTCATACTGGGTCTCTCCCCGTATAATCCGGCCTGTACCAATCGATTCCCGAGGCGCCATTGCAGCATCTGTGCTCATGGTTTGGCCCCCGGGGCTTTGGCCACCGGTTTATCATCGGAACTTGAGGACGCGAGGGCATCGCGGAAGTAGATTCGCCACTCTCTGGCAGCCTCGGCTTTCTTGTTCGCCGCCACGGTTCGATCCGCTGAATCACTGATCTCAGGGCCAAACCCTACCAGCCGGCGCGACAGATACTGGAGCCCCTTGCCAGCCTCCACAGCAACACTGTCCTGCTCATCCGCCAGGCTATCCAAAATCAATGGCAAAACACTTCGCTCACCCAGCCTGGAAAGACACCAGATCGATATCAGCCGCAATTGCGGGTCAGGCGACCGCACCAGCCGAATCAATCGATCCTTGAATGGCCTCAGTGCGGCTGCACCCTGTCGACTGTAGGCATCCATCAGACCCGCTTCGGCGGCCGCTGTGTCTTGAAGTTTTGGATCCGAGAGTGCGTCCAGCATGCCTTCCACGGCTCCGGTCATGGGGCTCACTCCCACCCGACCTGCCCGAATCACTAGATCATTGAGATTCTTAGGCAAACCCCGACCGCCCAGCATGTTGGCAGCACCCAGCCGCCGCTTCTCAGCCTTCTGGATCGAGTCCCGTGTGCTCCGGGCTGCAAAAAGCATGGCCCAGGCCGTGTTCACTTCTGCCCCATAAGCCGATTCCACCATCCCCGTCGAATTCAAATGCGAATTGATGTAACTCAGGCCCATGTCATACCATGCCTTGGAGCCAATCACTTCCACATCGCTCAGCGACGCCACCCGCTCCATCGAATAAAGCCCATAATACGGCGTCTCGCCCCACATGTTCTCAACACCAAAATTGGACGCCAGCCACCCCATGGCTCGCTCAATCCCTCGCCGCATCTCATCCGACGATGTCGACAGGCCACGGGCCTTGGGCTGATCCGTCGCACTGCTCTCATTGCCTTCAGGGTCTATACTTACCAGCAGCTTGCTCTTCGGCTTGTTCCCGATTTTCTCCACAACCCGGGCCCGCAACTGTGTCAATTGCGATTGGCAAATCAAAAGGCCACTCGCGCCCGCCGCTGTCAAGGAAATGCTCGGCTCACGCTCCGCTTTCAACGGCTGATACGTAAATCCACCGGAGCTCCTCTGTGTTTTAAGTAGCCAGTTCGCCGCTTTGTCAAAAACATTCGGCGAAATGCGTATTTCCAGATTTGTCGCTTCCCAAAGACCCAGCAAGGCAAACTGGGTCATCGACGTATCGCCCGCACCCGGTGTTGCCGCAAAACCTGCATACCCCCACGAGCCACTTGGTGTCTGATTGGCGACAATAAATGCTGCCAGATTCTCAATCTGTTTCAAATACTTTTCTGGTTCCGCATTGGCAAGCACAATCAATATCGCCGCCGCTTCATAAACCGACTTGTCCTCGCCCTCAACAGCATCATAAGCCGACGATGTGACCCGCTTTGACAAAACATCCAATGCGGACGATATCTCAGGGCTACCCTTCGGTTGCCCGCATTTGATCAGGGCCAATGTGCACATCGCCAAATAACCCGGCCGGGAATCGCCTGAGAGTTTCGCAAGCAATTGCGGGCTGCCCCGATCGATGATCACCTTGGCAATCGGGTTCGTAAATTCTTTCGTCGGATCGCCCAGGGCACCCTGAAAACCAAACGAAGTGGTTGCCGCCAAAAGCGGGAGAAGTCCAGTTGTAAGCCACTTGACCCGCCAATCCATGGGTACCACCGTGTCTGATTCTAAATGCCTACCAAATTCCGGCTTGACCACATCAAACATGCGTCATTTCGTCAATGGCCGAATCTCTATCTTGCGGAACTGGATCTCTGCACCTTCCGACTGAAACTGCAACTTGCCTTCCGTGTGGCTCGACTTCGTGCCGACATTCACCACATAACCATTCACAATGTTCGTGATCGTGTCGCCATCGCACACGACTTCGATCCGGTTCCATTCGCCAAACGGAGACTCCACATCGCGGTCTCCACGAAAACCAATCACATCTTTCCACTTCGGGTCACGCCCCCACCAGTCATACCGGCCCGAATTATGAGCCTCATCCTTGCCGTTGACAGGATCATAAATCATTGCTGAACCCGATTTTCGAATCACACAGTTCAAACTCGGCCGGTTCTTGCCCGCCACCATGATGAAATCACCACACCCACCTTCAATAATCTGGCACTCCACCGACTCCATCCAGTGGCCACCCACTGCCCCATCAGCACCCACGCAATGCAGCAGAATGCCGGAATCACGCGTGTTTTTCACCCGCGGAGGAAACGTGCGTGGCCCCCATCGCCATTCCGTAATCAAGTGATAATTCTTATAGGAATTGGTTGTCGTGACCGCTCCAAAGTCCTCGCCACTCACAATCAGAAGCCTATCCTTGACCGTGAAGACCTTCTGCGGATCCTCAAGCTTATTCCTGTGCGTGTAGGTGTAAAAGCCGGTCAGATCTTTGCCGTTGAATTCCAGAACCGGGTCCCCAGACCGTACCTGCGGAAGCTTTTTGGCAAAGGCTGGCGCATTGGCCCTCACCAAGTCCTGCGCCTGCACATGCTCCACAGCACTGCAAACCCAGAGAAACATCGCAATGAAGCCGAAAGAACCGGGAGTCAAATTGCGTCTCATGAAGCATTCCCTTTTCATAACAGAAGTTGCGGAACTAGGAGAGGGCTGGGGTGGGGCTCAAACAATCACTGCCAAGCACGATCAATCAGCCACGCGAACGGTGAACCCGGGCACCCTGCGAACGACACAGTTTTTCAACCTGGGCCATCAGCTCAGGTGTCTCGCACGGGATCGACAAAACCATCCCCTGAAACTTTGGCATCAGATCGGGTGGAGTCTCCCCTAATTGATCCGCCCTGACGCCCATTTGCGGCAGCACCTGGATCACCGTATTGCCCATCGCAGAATTGGCGAAATAAGCCAAAACACGGGGCATCTGAGAGGAAGGCTCGACTTTGCCGGGACGAATCGTGGGTGTGTCCATGATGTTTTTTTTGATTCTGCGGACGCCATCGGTGGATAGAGGATTCACGAGTACTTCTCATATCTTGCCAACACCAAGCGTTCTCCACAAGGCACCACAACAAGAAAAATCCGCTTATCGTTGGCGGCTTCAGACCAAATTTGTTTATATTCATAATCGGGAAGCGATTCAACGGCCTACACGCAGGCAATGACTTCTCGACCAAGTCCTGTCGCGACCCTACGACACTGCACAAGAAATCCTATTGGCATGGCGGACCTGATCATCATCGGCGGAGGAGTCATCGGCCTCTCCCTGGCTTGGGAATTGGCTGGTCGCGGGCTGGTCAGCCAAGTGTTTGACCAAGGGCCAATCGGCCGCGCGTCCTCTTGGGCGGGCGCTGGCCTTGTCCCACCACCACACCGCGCCAAAGACCTCAACGACCCCACCTGCATGCTCCGCGCCCGGTCGGCAGACCTTTACCCAATCTGGTCCCAGCGATTGCTCGATCAAACTGGAATCGACAACGGATTCCGCATCTCAGGCGGCCTCGATGTCGCTCTGAACTCCAGAGAAGAGCCAGCCCTCCAATCCATGACCGGCCGATGGCGAAAACAAGGCATTCGTTTTGAACTGGTCGACGACATTCGTGCCGCCCAACTCGAGCCAGAACTCACCAAAGACTTTTCGCGAGCCTTTTATCTCCCGGAACGTGCCCAAATCCGAAACCCATGGCACCTCCGAGCCCTCCAATCGGCATGCCAGAATCTCGGTGTCACCATGCACCCACACGTGCCCATCCAACAACTACTCGTCAAAAACAACTCCATTGAAGGCATCAAAACCAATCACGGAGAATTCGCCGCCAGGCAGATCGTCGTCGCCGCCGGAGCCTGGTCAGGCCCATTGCTCGGCAATCTCGGTATCCATATGCCTACGACTCCTGTAAAAGGACAAATGTTATTGCTTGACCCCGGCCAAATTTTGATCCACCGAATCATCGAGCACGAAAAGTGCTATCTTGTCCCACGCGACGAAGGCCTCGTCCTGGCGGGCGCCACCGAAGAACATGTCGGTTTTGAAGATTCGCTGACGGACTCGGCCAAGGGCTATCTCTGGAACGAGGCCATCTCACTCGTCCCGAAGCTGGCCCAGTCGCGCATAGTCAACCATTGGTGCGGCTTCCGGCCTGGCTCAAAGGATTCACGCCCTTACCTTGGTCAGGTGCCAGGTTTTTCAGGGCTTTATGTCGCAACAGGCCACCAGCGAGCCGGCCTTTCGCTTTCGCCCGGAACCGCTGAATCCATGGCCGACCTGATCACCGGCCAACCCACCCGAATCGCACTCGATGGCTACAGCGTCGCTCGTGAGGCGGCTCCCAGAAGGGATGAAGCCGTGCGATCATGACCCACAAACCCAAAAAGATCAGGCCTCATCGGTCATTCCAACGTCCATCTTGGTTTTTCTGAATCTCGGCTGTTCGATCTTACGATCGGTCTCAATAAAAAAAAACGTCCTCAGTAAACAAAATCAGGTTGCAGCGGGAACCAGATCCACAATCACCCGGCCGGCGGCTTCCTGGCCCAGCATTTGTCGCTTTCCGTCAATCTCAAACAAAACGGCTCCTGCTTCGGGGCGATTCTCGATCACCTTGCCCATAGCGCCCAGAATCACTCCGCAATCGGTCAGATAACGCAGGAATTTTGGATCCTGATCGATCACGCGCACCACCCGAAAAGAATTCAAAGCCACCATGTCCTTGAGTGGATACCCCAGAACCGCAGGAACTGTGCCATCGGCCCGGGGAATCGGATCGCCATGCGGGTCCACCACGGGCAGATTCAGGTAATCATCCAGGCGGTCGATCAGCCTGTCGCTCACGGCATGTTCCATATGCTCAGCTTCTTCGTGCACCTCGTCCCAAGGCATATTCAGGGTCCGAACCAGAAAAGTTTCCAACAGCCGATGCCTGCGAATGACTTTCAAAGCCAGTCGCAGGCCTGGCTCTGTCAATCGAACCCCTTCATAGGGTGTGTGCGTGGTCAGGCCCGCTTCCGTAAGGGTCTTGATCATGCCAGTCACCGTGCCAGGCGAAACACCCATCTCTTTGGCAATCTGCCCGGTTGAAACCACCGAGCGGCCATCAGTACCCGCTTCCCGTGCCGCGATCTGATGAATCGTCTTTACGTAGTTTTCAACAGTCAGGCTTGCCACGTTCAAATCTCTTGATTCTATTTAGGAATGACAACTGGCAAGATCATAATCGGCCATAGACTCAGGTTCAATCTTTTTAAAGCGATTCACCCCACTAGTAACAACTTTTATTGTTCGTCGGTTGTGCGCCTCAGCCAGACGGCTTTCAAATATCCCGATTCCGGAACATCCACACGCACAGGATGATCAATCGCTGCGCCTGTGACCCGCTCGACCCGGAATTCATGGCCACTACGCCAGGATGCCACTTTCAGCACCTTCAGAAATTCCTCTTCGACCATCAACCCCGAGCACGAATTGGTCACCAGAAGTCCGCCCGGCTCGACCAACCCCATCGCCAGACTGTTCAGATCCGAATATCGCCGCCGGCCTTCTTCAAACTCGGCACGGGTCCCGATCAGCTTGGGCGGATCAAGAACCACCACATCAAATTTCTGGTTGATCGCTTCCACCTGACGCATGTAATTGAACACGTCGCACTGAATGAATCGGTAGCGAGCCCTCGAACCAAAATACTGGTTCACCTTGGCGTTCTCTTCCGCCAGTGCCACCGCAGTCTCGTCAAGATCCACCAATGTGGCATGGCTCGCCTTGCGGCCACCCACCAGACCAAATCCGCCCGTATAACAACACATGTCAAGCAGGGTTTTACCTGCCGCTGCCTCGGTCAGCCGCTTGCGATTCTCCCTCTGATCACAAAAGAAACCGGTTTTATGGCCCGTTTCAAAGTCGACCATGAACAGGACACCGTCCTCTTGAATCATCGCACGGTTCGGGCAGTTGGGCGACCGAAACTCCTGCGGTACCACTCCTTCAGCACGTGCCGCACGCTCGTCGAACCGGACAATCCAGTGCTTCGTGCCAAGCTTCTCCTGAATCAGCTCAAGAATCGGCCCGACCCGGTGGAACACCCCAAGACTGAAGCACTCTACCGAAAGGGTGCTGTCATAGCGGTCTACGATCAGGCCTGGCAATCCATCGCCTTCAGCGTGAATCACCCTGTATGCTGGCCCATAAACCTTTTGACCCACTTGGGTTCGGCCTTCGACCACATCCGGAATCGTGCGCTGGCGAAAGTCAAGCGCATCGTCAATCCGGTTGCTCCACCAGGTTTTGTCTGGAACAGCCGCCCTGCGGGTCAATCGGCGAACCCGGATGCCGGAGCGCACATTGTAAAGCCCCCAGCCGATCCCCTTGTTCTCGCCATCAACAATGTGGACAAGATCGCCATCCCGAGGCCTGCGCCCCACAACGCGATCCACCATTTTGTCGTAGATCAAGGCAGGGCTGTGCCTGCCTGTAAGCTGCACTTCGCCCAGGTTGTCGGGCGATTCATCCAGCGGGCGATCCGGCAGAAGTTCCGGTGATCGACGCTCGGTCAGGGGTCGGGTCATTCTTCGCCTGTCCACTCATCGTCAGAATCCGACTCCCTGTAAGGCTCTTCATCGCCCTGGGACGCCAGCCTGGCAATGCCTTCTTCGCTGGCAAGAGCCGTCTTGACACGCCTGGCCCGAACCAGCAAGGATGTCGCAAACCGCTGCATCTGGATCATTTTCAAAAGCATGTCAGGGTCGGACAATTCCGGCGTGACACCTGCAACCAGCATGGCTGCACCCTTGACGGAATCAATCGAGAGCTCTGCGGCTTTGGCCCAGTCGCTTTCACGGGGATTGGCTCGACGAAGCTCGGACATCATCCGTCGGGCCTTTTTCATACGGGTTGTTGCATGCTGAATGTCACGCAAAAAGGCACCGGGGCTGGCAGGTGGGCGGCTCATGATTCTATGACTTGCTTTGAACTTGCAGGCAGGGCCCGCATGGGAGTATGTGT
This sequence comes from Candidatus Kuenenia stuttgartensis, assembly GCA_945865635.1. Classification (GTDB taxonomy): domain Bacteria; phylum Planctomycetota; class Planctomycetia; order Isosphaerales; family Isosphaeraceae; genus QWQI01. The sequence continues at coordinate 101,673 of CAMBEP010000004.1, read as the reverse complement.
GTTCTTCATTTTTCCAATGCTCCAATATAACAGACAATTCCCCAATTTTCAGCCGATTTCTATTGAGTCTTGATCCAAATGCACAAAATCCAGCACAAATCAACCTTTTTTTGTCGAATCCGTTCCCGTTTTTCCTGTATGATCAAAGCCGATGGATGGCCTTTTCTCAAGAAACCCGGGCTCTGACATGGACGATAAATTTTCTTTCAGGGACATTGTGGAACTGGCCCAGGATGTGATCATTGTGACCCTGGCGGAGCCTCTCGACCCCCCAGGCCCGGTCATCGTCTACGTCAATCCCGCTTTCACTAAACTCACAGGTTACACTTACGAAGAAGCCATGGGCCAAAACCCTCGAATCCTTCAAGGGCTGGCAACCGACCATGAAACGACTCACAAAATCAGGGCAGGGCTCAACAAAAACGAGCCAATCCACGTTGCCATCCAAAATTACACCAAAGACGGAAAAACTTACTGGCTTGATCTGAGTATCATGCCTTTAAGAAACCGTGACGGAAAAGTCAGCCATTTCGTGGCCATTGAGCGCGATGTCTCTGTTCAAAAAGTGCTTCAGCAGCAATTGGCAGAACAGGCAGAACGCGACCCATTGACAGGGCTTTACAACCGTCGCCGGTTCTTTGAGAAAACCGCTCTCTCCTGGAACGCCTATGTCGAGTCCAAAGAGGCGTTTGCAATCCTCGACTTTGACATCGACTTTTTTAAATCGGTCAACGACACCTATGGGCACGACACAGGCGACATCGTGCTTCAGCATATCGCTCATCTACTCCAAAGCGTCTGCACTGAAGAGGATCTAGTGGCACGTATCGGTGGCGAGGAGTTCTCCATGATTTTGTCACACGTGACACTTGAACAGGCCTTGAATGTTGCGGAACGAATCCGTACAACGATCGAAAACACGCCAATCAACCTCCCCTCAGGGCCCCTGAAAGTGACCATCAGCATTGGTATCGCGGTGGTCGATCCAAGAGATAAAACCACCGATTCGGTTCTCAAGCGAGCGGATCTGGCGCTCTATCAATCAAAACATTCAGGCCGAAATCGTTCGACGCTGCTCCCGATCGAACCGCACAAGATTTAAAAGCTGCGATGAAATGGATTGAGCGTGAGCCGATTGATTTAATCGTCAGACGATGGGAATCACACATATCGAGTGGTTGACCTCAATGGCCGTTCCTACGCTTCCAAAACGGTGAATCCGGCCATCGATTCTCTTGCCCGTAAAATTCGGTTCGGAGCTTTTTGTAAAGTTCAAAACTCTTATTGACCCGATTGCCATATCGTTCCATGGTCAGTGGATTGCCGCATGAAAGGTCATGAAAAGCCTGAGCAGAGTCCATGGCAGAGGCCAATGCTGTGGCAATTCCATGAGATGACAGTGGGTCGTAGGATGCTGCTGCATCTCCGCACCCGACCCAGTCAGGGCCATGAATCGAGTCAAGAATCGAACTGCCAGCCGGAGCCACCTGCGGATTGTCGATCAAACGATAGCCATTGGCTCTGATTTGGTGTTTGGTATAAACAGTCAGATCAAGCCACTTTTCCCATTCGGCAGATGTTTGAAAACCTGTGGCCGGCAATAAGTCTGGGTCTGTCAGAAATGCCGCGACCATACAACCGTCTGGCAACAGGGCGCTGTACCACCAGCCTTCAGGACGGGCTTCAATCAAGCCAGTGGCATCTTTTGATGGTTTGGATGAAGGCTTCAGAAACCCGTACCACGCCACGAGTTGATCTTCCCGCATTCTTCTGGCACCCGCCGCATGGGCCACCGTGCTCGGCCGACCTGTGGCATCGATCAGAAAGCTGGCCTGAAGTGGATTCTGGAGTGCCTCGGATGAGATTTCCCAACCACCTGAATCCAGATGTTTCAGCCGCTGGATTGACTGATCAAGAAACTGGCAACCAGCAATCTGAGCCTCTTTGCGAAGATCTTTCTCAAATTGAATGCGATCCAGGTGCCAGCCGTGGCCGTATGGGTCGAACAAAAAGTCTTTTGAAATCAGTCCATCGTGGCCCCAGCTTGACCGATGACCAGGGCAGGCCAGATGGCTTGGCTCAGAGACCAGATGACTGATTCCCAGCTTATGAATGATCGCCCAAGCCGACGGAGCCAGTGATTCGCCAATCTTGCGTTCAGCCGGTTTTCGGGGTCGGTCCAGAATCAGGGGCTGATATCCAAGCTGGCACAGGCGAATTCCAGACGCCAGTCCAGCCGGACCACCACCGGCGATTACGATTGGCAGTCTTTCTTGATGACGATTCACTTTTTCCGTCATAAGGGTTGGAAGTTGGCGCCTTCTTCAACCCAGAAATGGCTTGGGAAGTTGGCATCATCGCCGGGGCCGGGCCGCAGGCTGACAACGCCGATCTGGCTCCAGTTTGCGATGAAATTGTTCACCATTTTTAATTTTTCCGCACCGTTTTTTGGCTTTAGCCGGAACCAGTCCGCTCTTCGACGGAAGGCTTCTACCCGGTTGGCAAGTGGTAACCTACGATTCTGGATAATCGCAAAATCTTTGGAAGTGAGCACGTTATTTGGCACCCGGGCAGGCCAGAATGTCGGCAGGTAAACATCTTCCGGCTCGTCATAAGCATAAAGGCAGCTTGATGTATCTGACTGCCAAGGAACGGCCATCCATCGCGAAATATCGCCTGGACCACTGCCATCGAGCGGGCCTGTGTCTGAAAGAGCAATGGGCTGTGTAAGCACTGGGCCAAAATCTTTTTCAGGGCCATTGCGGCGGGCGATCCGAAACGGGGCGTCGTAAAGCAATTCCTGACGCACTGGCCAGGTCAGTTCACATCCTGGGTGGAACGGGCCACCCAAGCAGCTATCAAGCGAGGCTCTGTTCAAAGCCTCAGGCTGCTCCGAGAGCGGCAATTGTTCGAGATAAGGTGGCCATTGCGGGAGCTTTAAGTTCGACGGCAGATCCGCTACAAAGTCACCGGCTGCCCATTGTTGGAGCCACACGTACTGGTTCTGCAAAACCGCCTGGAATTGTCGAGGAGAGGTGGGAGGCAGATTCGTATTATCGCCATAACACGGCGGAAGTTTGTCAGGTTCGTAGGTTGCAAAATCAGGGTTGCGAAATTGAGCCAGTACGCTTTCCCGCAAGGCCTTGAATCGGGGGGCTGGGCTGGCGAGCCTGAGCAAATATCCTGGCCTCATGAAATCCCCAGGAGTCGCCCAGCCGTATTGCTGCAAAACGCCTTTGTTTGTCCATTGATACTGCACCACACGCTGAAGCAGTGGCATGATCTGGCGGGTGAACGAGGGGCGGGCAGGGGCCTCAATGCCCATCGACATACCGACTTCGTACATGACGTCGTAAAGTGTGACCACGCCTTGAATACCGGGCGCATAGTTCGGCGGTGCCGTGACCACCCACGCCCCTTCAGCCTGCATGGTCTGGCCATTGAACGTGACAGTGGCATCGACTGGGCCATCTGACGTATCGTCATACCAGTTGTCATTATTTGCGAACGTATAAGCTGGCTGGTTGGGAACGATTGAAGCGGATTTGCCCTGACCGCCCAAAACGATCAATCGGCCTTGTGGATCGGTACGAATATCGCCAAGATTCACTGGAATTCCGCAAAAATCGCCACCACTGAACTGATATTCTGCAACGCTTCCGTGCGGGTTGACACTCCTGCCCTGAATCGTTCGAGGGCCGGGATCAATCACCAATTTTGATCGGTCATTACCAGTGAATTTTGCATTTCGCGGAGTGCTTTTGATATCTGCGGATTCAGGGATATCAAACGCCTGATCAAAGTCGTACCAAGCGGCTTTGCGGTTGGCAACCTGAACTTTCCACTGGATTTTAGCGAAACTGGCGTTGAGTTCTCCCACCACCCGGCCCTTGGAGTCGAATCCATATACCCTGAATCTGACGGCTTGTGGATAAATTCGACCCGTTGAATCTTTGTAACCTTTGGCCGGTGGAGGGAAAGTTCCAGGTACTTCGGGAGCAAAAATATAACCTTCAGTCGAGTTGCCAATTCGGGCAAATCCAACCGGTGGATAAATCGCACATCGAACGACGCGACCAAGTTGCTCAGCACTCAAAGTGGTTGGTGTAGCATTCAGGGCAGCAAATGGAGCAATCAAACCGTATTTCAGGACCTGTCGGCGATTCGTGTTCAAAATGTCACCTATGACTGTGATTGTTGAAGGGGGCGTCGAATGGATATGGGAACTCAAGCTAAACAGCCGGATGAGCTCAAATTAAGCGATTAGGAGTCATACCATCAAGAGAGTCCAGGCAATGATTCTGATATTTAGGTAATCCAGAAAGGTTCTAGCAGTTGTATGAGTCAGGCGATTATTCAGGCAAGTCAGTTGAAGCAGTCCAATAATCCAGAGTTTACATCCCCAAATCGTGGCTCCCAGCCAAGCGTTTTTCGGGCCTTCCGATTGCTCACACGCTTGTTGCCTGCAAAATCGGGCGATGTCGGTGGAGTGAATGAAGGGGCTGGGGCCTGGAGCAATCGGGCAGATGTTTCATAGAAATCGCGGCGCAAAATCGGCTGATTGTCGGTGATGCAGAATGTGCCTGACTCTTTGCTTTCCAATGCGGCCTGACAAGCACTTGCCGCATCGTCAATATGAACAAGATTCAGCCACGTCTCCGGCTCGCATGCGATCGGCTCGCCGGCCTGAATCGATGCCCTGCGAATCCAGCGGCCAGGGCCATATAGACCAGAAAGTCTTAGGATAATTGCCTGCCTGTCTGGTTCCATGTCCCAACTTTTCAAGAGCTGTTCGGCTTCGAGATTCGCCTTGCCGGAATCGGTTCGTGGCCAAGTGGGCGAAGTTTCATCCACCCAGTCACCATCCGACTGGTGGTAAACGCTTGTGGTACTTGTATAAATCACCTTTTGTGGAAGCCAGGGAGACAAATTCAATGCCCGCTCCAGACCCACTACAATGACCTCATGAACCGGCAAACCCTGACGCCTGTCAAATGCAGGAGACCAAAGCCAGGCAGAGCTTGCTGGAAGCGGATCATGGTTTTGCGGGCAAGTAATATCGAAGTGGACAAATTCTGCACCGGCCGCTTCAATCACCGCTTTTTTTTCAATTTGGCGCGATGTGGCATAGACTTTCCAGCCGGCTTGGAGTGCCTTGGCGGCAGCTTTCTGGCCAAGGTATCCGAACCCGACCACCAGAAGCGATTTTGCGGGATCAGCAATCGTCATGGGTCAATATCTTCCGGGGCGGCGTTTTGGTTCGAGCATGTCTAATTGCGGTGGATTTTGACCCAAAGGCCAGACTCGGCAACCGCCTGTCAAAACATCCTGTAAAAATTCGCGGGCGGCCATCGAGTCAAGCAGCCCCTTACGCTGGCTGGCCCGACGGCCTGATTCCCTGAGGACTTCGTCGGCCAGAACCGAGCTATAGCGTTCATCGGCCATAAAAACCGGCAAACCCAGGGGCGAGCAGACGGCCTGAACCCACCTGAGAATTTCTGGGCAGTTCTGTCCGGGGTCGCCGTTGGCATGAGTCGGCCAGCCGACAACGATCGACTTCACACCATTCTCGGTGGCGGCTCGCCGAAGGCCTGAGAGGTCGCCTTGGAGTCCGCTGCAAGGCATGATTTTCAACGGGAAGACCATGGTCTGTGAGGAGTCGCACACCGCCAGCCCGACGCGCTTGCGGCCCCAGTCCACACCAAGAACGACTCCGGGAGGCAACAGTTTGGACCGCCCCTCAGGAGCTTCCATTACAACGTCTTTCCGTGCCCTGCATTCGGGAGCGATTCCACAAGTGCCTTCAAGGCATCCAGCTTGTCCTTTTTGGCAACCAGGGTGACTCCGCCCGACTGCACCACCACAATATCGTCAAGCCCCAGTGCGGCCACCAGCTTGCCATCTTCATTCACGATAATCGAACCCGTGCAGTCCATGGCCTGTACCAAGCCTTGGATCACGTTGCCGTTGATGTCTTTCGCTTCAAGATCGCCGAGGGCTCGCCAGTCGCCCACATCGTTCCAGTTGAACAGAACTTCCAGCATCCGGACATGGTCCGACTTCTCCATCACAGCCTTGTCGATTGGAAGTTTTTCGAGGTTCGGGAAGACATTTTTCAGGACGTTTTCAAAATAAGGCGTCCCAAAAGCGTCTTCAATCGGCTTCATGGCCTTGTAAAGGCTTGGCTGATAGAGGGCCAGAGCGTCCAGAATCGTCCGTGCCTTCCACACAAAAATCCCTGAGTTCCACGAAAATCGCCCTGTCGAGAGAAACTCTTCAGCCGTCTTGCGATCAGGCTTTTCGCGAAACTGCTTCACGCGATAAACGACCACACCGTTCGGATCATCCAGCATTTCATCATGTTCAATATAACCGTAACCAATCTCAGGCCGAGTCGGCTTGACACCAAACGTGACCAGAGCCAGAGGATCTTTCTCAATGACTTTCAGGGCCGACTGAATTGTCCGTGCAAACGCTTCCTCCGGTTCGATCACATGATCCGACGGCATCACAATCATGATCCCGTCCGGGTCTGCATAAGCCACGGCCATGGCGGCAAGGGCAACACAGGCGGCCGTGTCGCGCGGCGTGGGCTCGGCAAGAATATTCGTTCTTGGCAACTGTGGAAGTTGCTCTTCGATGGCGTCTACCTGATCCGAGCCTGTCACCACCCGAATCTGATCGGTACTGACCAGCGGCAATACGCGGTTAAATGTCTGCTGAATCAAACTCAAATCGCCTGAAAGCGTTAAAAGCTGCTTCGGCCGGTTCCGCCGGCTCTTGGGCCAAAACCGTGTCCCGCTACCGCCCGCCATAATGATTGCATGAAGCATCTGTCTAAGCGACCTCCGTAACTGAGTGTGATTTACCAGTCACTATAGTAGCCAAATCTCTTCAATTTATGAAAGTCATTCATTCAGTGCCTGTTCAACCAAAACCACAGTTACTCTTCTCATAAAATCCCGCCCGATCAGCCCAGTGCCAGATCGCCTGTCAGTTTCAAGCCCGGTCCAAGTCTTGTTTTCAGTTGATTTAAATCCACTTCAAAGCATGGGTCAAGCTCGATGGCAAACAGGGGCTCGCCCTGATCATCCAAAGGCACCTCGACGCCTGACTCCGCGACCAACCTGGCTGCAATTCTGCTCATGGCCGCACGTACTGTTGAGGGTGAATCAGGCCCTGTGGCATTTTTAAGCGGCTCAAATTCTTGAAGCCGATCCGTCTCTACAATCAAGGACCGTTCTGCCAAGGGCAACGTGTCAAAAATAAAGGCCTCAAACTTCACGGCATTCGGGGCTTGCACCTCATGAAACTGACCTGCATGCGGGTCCCAGTGCGAGACTTTCTTGATGGCTTTATGAAACGGCAAACGCGTGGCCCCGACCGCCAGTCGCTTCAGAAATTCGGTCTCAAAAAGATGAACGGCAATCGAACCGGATCGATAGGCCAACGCTCCGGAAGTCGCTCGTTGCCGGGCCAGTGTCTCGGGCAGATCCGAATATTCGATCACCAGCTTGCGGCCATCCAGCGATTGGCAGACCACGCCGACCTTCTCCTCGGGCTGCTGCTTGGAGACCACCTTGAAACTGACCTCGGCCGCCGCCTGGCGGTGGAGACCCAAAAATAGAGGGTCTGCAATTTTTACCAGAGGGTTATCCACCTGGAAATAGAAGAGGGTCCTGACTCCAAACTGCTCGGCCCAATCGATCGCCGAGAGCCCATCGGAACCTTCGGCCCGTGAAAGTGCATAAAGGCAGCCACCATGCCCATCGGGCGCAAGTGCCAGCCGGGAACTGGACGCAAAAAGCGGCTCGCCCGTGATTCGGTCCACGGCCGGCATTTGACCTTGCGTGAAAAACCGGACGTGCTCCGGATTCAGACCAAAATAATCATTGCTTTGAAAATGGAGCTGGCTGGCCGCATCGTTTTCCGGGCTTGTCATGATCATCAATGGCACGGGCTTGCCATATTTACGGCTCAGGGCCAGCACTTTTCGGGCATGAAAAAAGAAGAGACTGGCCCCTGTCACCGCCCCGATCGGGTAGACCCCCTTGGGGCCCTCAAAACCAAGCCGGGAGCCTTGCCCACCGGCCACAATCACGACCCCGACCGCTCCGGCCCGAAGCATCGACTGGCCCTCAATCGAAGCCTGGCGAGCAGATTCGTCCTCCGATTCCGAACTTGGCAAACCTACAAAATCGGCGGGCTTCAAAAGGCTGGCATCCAGGGCCGATGCCTCACTGGACTGGCCCATGAGATTCGCCTCGACCAGTTGGGCCACCTGGGGCCAGTCCACGCTTGAAACCTGTTGCAGGAATTGCCCTTGGTCTGGCTGCGAAAGGTTTTTCGCATATTCCTCAAAGAAATCAAGCCATTTCTGAGCACGGGGATGGGTCATAAGTTCACAACATCTGAAACCGGGTTATCAAGACTGACGATCAGGTTCGGCTGGATTCCTGACCAGCCGACTCTCAAACCATCGTAGGCCATCTGAACATTGGGCGGCAGATTTGCCGAAACTGCGTGATAGTCGAACGAGTGCGACATGTGAGTCAAAAAGGCCTGGCGAGGCTGAAGTTTTTCGATCACGGCCAGCGCTTCGGCAAGGCTGAAATGTGTGGGATGCTTTTCGAATCTCAGAGCATCGATCACTAGCACTTCCAGGCCCTGAAGCAAGGCGAAAGACTCGTCAGGAATCCGACTGACATCCGTGCAGTAGGCGAGATCGCCGAACCGAAAACCGAGAACCTTGAACTTGCCATGATCCAGCCGCATAGGAATGACCTCATAGCCAATCACGTCGAAAGGCTTGAAAGGCTCAATATTCGTCAGTGTCAATCGCGGGACACCGCCTGATGGAAACCGCTTGGTCTCTTCAACGAAGGCATAGGAAAAAACGGTCCTTATCAGCGTTTCCACTTCGGTTTCGCAATAGACCGGCACAGGCTTGCCGCCCAGAGCCCGTGCGAAAAGCCGGGAATCGTCGAGCCCGAAGAGATGGTCCGCATGGCCATGGGTATAAAGAATGGCATGAACCGGGCCGGCCTTCTCTCGCAGGAGCTGGAGACGCATTTCAGGCGAGGTGTCGATCAGAATATTGCCGCGTGGTGTGCGCAGCAGGACACTGGGCCTGGTGCGCTGATTACGAGGATCTTCCGACTGGCAGACGACACAGTCGCAGCCAATCATCGGCACACCTGTGGAAGTTCCACAGCCCAGAAAAATCAGTTCAAACTCAGGGCATGCGGGAGTCAGTTCGGTCATGGAGTGGACAGTCGGTAAATTCTCAAATCAAGATCAGAGAGGTGATACTAGTGATCTTAACGATTCCGACCGAAAAGTTCCATGGATTGCGAACTGTGAGGCTAAATTCTCATCTGGCTCCAACGAATTTGTCTGCATTGAGAAATTCTTGAATTCATCGCATCGAGCGAGTTCTAAATCCCGATCTGTTCGACCATCCAGAAGATTAAGCATCGCGTTGTAACATTTCATTCTGCCAGCTTCTGGCAACATTTACCAGTTCTACCGAAGATGCTCACCTTGACGATCGTGGTGGTTTACGTCAAGATCAGGCGGATATATCTGTTTCGAATCGCTGGAGTTCCGAGCCGACCATGGACCTATTGACGGACTTGTGGGATAAGACCACAGATACTGCGGGCACCGTGACCGAATGGCTTTCCAATGGCCTTGTTCGGCTTCTGGGCAATTCCAATGAGCGCGTTGTGCGTCGGCACAGGGCCACTGCGTCCATCATCAACACCTTTGAGCCAGCCTTTCAGGCTCTTTCTGATACTCAGCTCGAAGAAAAAACGGCGGAGTTCCGGCGTCGGCTTGCCAGTGGCCAGACACTTGACGACATCCTTCCAGAAGCCTTTGCGCTTTGTCGGGAGGCTGGTCGCCGGTTCCTGAACATGCGTCATTATGATGTCCAGATGATCGGCGGGATGGTGCTGCATGGCGGCAATATCGCCGAAATGGTCACAGGTGAGGGCAAAACCCTGGTCGCGACCCTGCCTGCCTATTTGAATGCTCTGGAAGGCAAAGGCGTGCATGTCGTGACGGTCAACGACTATCTTGCCCGCCGCGATGCAGAATGGATGAGCCCGCTCTATCGTTCGCTGGGCCTGAGCGTGGGTGCGATCCAGTCCGACATGGAGCCTCAGGAGCGTTTCGAAATCTATCGCCGGGACATCACCTACGGCACCAACAATGAATTCGGCTTTGATTATCTGCGCGATAACATGAAGCCGACCCGCGAGCAGCAATGCCAGCAGCAACTCCACTATGCGATCATTGACGAAGTGGATTCGATCCTGATCGACGAGGCCCGGACCCCCCTGATCATTTCCGGCCCGGCCGACGACGATGTGACCCGCTATGTGGAGGCCGACCGGGTGGCCCGTCTGCTCAGGCAGGACGTTCACTATGAGATCAAAGAAAAGGAACGCACCTGCCACATGACAGAAGACGGAGTGCGCGAGGCCGAGAAACTGGCGGGAGTGGAAAGCTTCTACACGCTCGGAAATATGGACTGGCCGCACCTGCTGGACAATGCCCTGAAGGCCCACTACCTTTACAAACGCGACCGCGAATATGTGGTCATGAAGGGTGAAATCATCATTGTCGATGAATTCACAGGCCGACTGATGACCGGCCGGCAATGGTCGGATGGTCTTCATCAGGCGGTGGAAGCCAAGGAAAAGGTCAAGATCAAGGAAGAGAACCAGACACTGGCCACAGTGACCCTGCAAAACTTTTTCAAGCTCTACAAGAAGCTTTCCGGCATGACCGGAACGGCCATGACCGAAGCCAACGAATTCATGAAGGTCTACAACCTGGACGTGATCGCGATTCCAACCAATCGCGGCATGAAGCGGGTCAACTATGCCGACGTGATCTATTGTTCCGAAAAGGAGAAGTTCCACGCGATTGTGGACGAAATCCGTGAGGTCCACAAAAATCAAAGGCCAATCCTGGTCGGCACCACTTCGATCGAAAAATCAGAGCTGCTCTCTGATGTTCTCAAACGGCATGGGATTGTACACGAAGTCCTGAACGCCAAATATCACGAGCGCGAAGCCGACATCGTGGCCCAGGCTGGCCGCAAGAGTGCGGTCACCATTGCAACCAACATGGCCGGCCGGGGCACGGACATCATTCTTGGTGGCAACCCGGAATTCATGGCCTGGGCCGACCTGAAGAACCTGAAAAATGCCGATGGGCGACTGCTTTACCCGACCAGGCTGGAAGTGCCTCCGGAAGTCTGGCGACAGGCCGTTCTGAAATATGAGCCCGCCATGAAGGCAGAGGGCCGGGAAGTGGCCGAAGCCGATGGCCTGCACATCATTGGCACGGAGCGTCATGAAAGCCGGCGTATCGACAACCAGCTTCGTGGCCGATCAGGCCGCCAGGGCGACCCCGGCTCAAGCCGGTTCTTCCTCTCACTGGAAGATGACCTGATGCGCAAATTTGGCGGTGAATGGCTGAAAAACGTACTCTCAAGCCGATTGATCGGCATGCAGGAGAACGATGCCATTGAGAGCCCCATGGTCAGCCGCCGGATTGAAGCCAATCAGAAGAAGATGGAAGAGCGGAACTTCGACATCCGCAAAAACCTACTTGAATACGATGAAGTCATGGACGAGCAGCGCAAGCGCGTCTATGGTTTTCGCCAAGGTCTGCTGGACAATGAGCCACCCTGTTTGGCGATCCTGGAAATGATCGACCGCCAGGTGGAAGCCTCAGTCAAGCAATTCCTCGACCCGGATTACGGCATATCAAGCTTTACGGATTGGGCAGGGCCCCGGCTCGGCGCCGAGCTGAGCACTAAAGAGTTCCGCAACCTGAAGTTCAGCGATGCCGTCGAATTGGCAAAAGTCAAGGCACTTCATCAATGCGAGCCACAGCTTGACGAAGCAATCGAGGAACATCTGCCTATCGATGCAGAGCTTTCGGATTGGAACCTACAAGCCTTATCCAATTGGGTCAATTCCCGTTATGGAGTGGATGTCAAGGATCGAGACCTCCAGCGCATGGTGCCCCGCGATGGCGAAATGCATCGCATTCGTGGCGACATCCGCGAAATGTTCCTCGACAAAATTCGCCCGGCCATTGAGGCGAAAGACCTCAGCGGATCCGCTGAATTCCTCGATAACACCTGGGGCCGTCGGAGCCTGGCTGGCTGGCTGAATCACAAGTTCAATGTGATGGCCGCACCGGAAGTCTGGGCCGAGATGGACAATGCCCAGGTCATTGCATCGCTCAAGGAAGCTGTCCGCCAGCTCTACAATCACTGGGACTCGCATTTCCCGGTCCATGTTCATATCGCTCGCCACTTCCGCGAAGCCACCGCAGGACAAACCCCGCATTATGATCGCGAAGGGTTTGCCAAATGGTTCTCCGAACGATATGGAATCGAGGTTGATCCCGCAAGCATTCAGGACAAATTCAAGCCTGAAATCGAGGCGGAATTCCTGAAGATCGCCGCCGACCATTATGAGGGCGGCAAAATCTCCAAGCCACTCCTTGACCTTGCCGAGAAGGCTTTTGTCAAGTCAGGTCGCGGCAAGCGAGCCAAAGAAGTGGCTCAGCCTGAAGTCATCAAGCAACTGATCACTCAGGCCAAGTCATCGCTTGATCTTGACCTGCAAATGGAAGAGGTTGCGTTTGGAGGCTCGAAAGCACTTCTTGCGGCCATCCAGAACAAAGTCGATGCAATCTATCGCCCAGAAATGCGGGAACTTGAGAAAGTGGTTCTGCTGCATATTCTGGACGGCTCCTGGATGGAACATCTCCGCACAATGGACCACCTTCGAAGCTCAGTCGGGCTTAGAGGTTACGCCCAGGTGGACCCGAAAGTTGAATACAAGCGTGAAGGGCTGAGGATCTTCCAGGAAATGTGGGACGGGGTGGCCGATAAAGTCACGGACCTCATCTTCCGGATGGAGCAGTTCGACAACAACTTTATTGGATCCCTGGGCCGAAGCCGTACACTGGAGCGGGCCAAGACAATTCACGAAGCGGCCCCGTCTGCCTACGACGACGCTGGAGAGCCAGACCAGGCCTCAACCAATTCGTCCGAGCCGGGAACAAACAAAAAAGAGCCTGTCCGACGAACTGGGCAAAAAGTCGGCCGAAACGACCCGTGCCCATGCGGTTCTGGTAAAAAATACAAGGCTTGCCACATGAAACAGATGGAAAACCTCGACAATTATTAAAGTCTTGGGAACCTATCTACGATAAAACACAATTAAGACAGATGTTACGGCATCTGTCTTTTTTTATTTCACAATTCCTAATTATCGGCATGACATCTGCATGAATAAACATCTTAGGACAATCATTCATGGGCTTGATAGCTCGAAGTCAAGGAAGGCTGCAAGGATGTCGCGAATATTCAACCTGATTTACATCGTCCTGCTGGTGGTTGCAGCCCCTTGGCTGATTTATCGCTCATGGAAGACGGGAAAGTATCGGGATGGCTGGGGAGAGAAGTTTCTTGGCCGATGCCCGGAACGAGTGGGCAGGGGCGAATGCATCTGGTTTCATGCGGTCTCAGTGGGTGAAGTCAGGCTGCTTCAACCGTTGGTGGCCGAGTTGCAACGACGCCGGCCTGACTGGGACATTGTGATTTCATCCACGACAGAAACTGGTCTGGCTCAAGCCCGACAACTCTTTCCGGAATTGCTGACCTTCTTCGCGCCTTTGGATTTCAGTTGGGCCACGCGTCGGGCAATCTCAAGGATCAGGCCGACAACATTGGCTCTGGTTGAGCTGGAGTTGTGGCCCAACCTGATTCGGACGGCTCAGGAATCGGGGGCTCGGGTATGCCTGCTCAATGGTCGCCTGAGTGTAAAAAGCCAAAGGGGCTACCAGCGGGCCAAACGCTGGCTCGGTTCGACACTGGCACGAATTGACATGGTTGCGGTTCAAACCGAAGAATACGCCGAGCGGTTTGGGACACTTGGTTTCCCGAAACCAAAGCTGAAGGTGACAGGATCGATCAAATACGACAATCTCGAAACGGATCGCAATCATCCCAAGACGTCTGCTCTTAGGCAGTTGCTGCGATTGACCAAAGGCGAGGTTGTCTGGGTGGCCGGCTCGACAATGGCGGGCGAGGAGTCGATCATTCTGAGCGTTTACCGGGATTTAGTGGCAGAAGGAGTCGAGCTCAGGCTGATTATGGTACCAAGGCATCCAGAGCGGTTTGATGAAGTGGCCCGAATGATTGAGCAAAATGGGATGCCGATGATTCGTCGGAGTCAATTGGGCGACCGTCCCATGCCGGAACAATGCCAGGACGCGGTCATTCTGGTAGACACGCTCGGCGAGCTTTCGGCGGTCTGGGGGCTTGCAGACCTGGCGTTTGTGGGTGGCAGCCTGCTTCCAGGCAGAGGTGGCCAGAACATGATGGAGCCAGCGGCGTTTGGAGCATCGGTTTATTTTGGTGAACACACGTCGAATTTTCGCGACACGGTCCAGTTATTGATGAGCCGTAGTGCGGCGACGATTGTAGCCGATGGCGATGCGCTTTCAAAGGCAATTCAGGAAGACCTTAAAAACAAGACGGAGCGGCTTCTTAGAGGAATGAGGGCGAGAGAGCTTGTGATGGCACAGGTTGGCGCGACATCTCGAACGGTGGTCGAGCTGGAACGGCTCATGGAACGGGCGCATGGGTACAACTGAGTAGACTAGGTAGAATGAGTGTTTATTTAAGACTTATACTGCGAAAATCAGTAAAAACAGGCCTTGTCGAGCGAGTGGATCTGGTATAGGCTAGGAGTTATCCGTAAGGGTGGTCAAGCCGTTCTAGTCTTTCGGTGAGACAAGCCGGACTGGGCCGCCATTTAAGGGACAAAGGAGTTTTTTGTGGCTGACGAACAAGAGAATCAGAATCGCGTTGAAGTTGTGGTTGACGATACCGGCGTATTGCCATCTTACTCGAACTTTTGCCGCGTGACTGCGACTCCAGAAGAAGTCATTCTTGACTTCGGCTTGAATCCACAGCCGTTTGCGATGGGTCGCCAGGATGTCAAAGCCAATCAGCGCATTGTCATGAACTTCTATACAGCCAAGCGATTGCTAACGGCTTTAGGCATGACTGTTCAACGCCATGAAGGCACATTTGGCGGTATTGAGCTCGACGTTCAGCGTCGTGCGAACACCCACGCCCAATCCTGATCATCAGGCTCCTGGTAGAACCAGCCAAAAACAAAGCTCGAAGATCCTTCCACCGTGATTGGTGCGAAGGTTTTTTTTATTATTATGGTGGTTTGCAGGAATTTAACGATTTTCTTGATTTTCCACATGGGTTCTGTCCGATTATGAAGGAAGACACGGTCGATCGGCGCGGATAGCCGTTCAAGACCTATTTCGCATTTTCAGCCTGGTACCATGGAATCTGGCGATTTCAAAACGGTTACGGGCGGCCAGGCTGAAAAGCCTCGGTTCAGGATGGACCGAAACTTAGTCGAAGGAGTTCTAGGATGGCTCACTCCTCAAGATCCAACATAACGGATCGCCGTAACAAGCGTGCTCTGCAGGCCTCGGTTGAGAATCTCGAACAGCGTGAAGTCCTCACGCCTGTGATCTCGACCCAGACATATGCGACCACATTTACCGCTAATGCTTCCTCGCCTTCGGGGACGGTTGCCGTCACGGGAACCGCATTTGACCAGTCGGCAGCAGGCTTCACTTCGGTGACAAAGCTGGCGGACTCCTCACAATTTGGCGGCGATATGGTCCGTATCCAGGCGGGTCCTGGCGGCGACTTCGGCAAGGGCGTCTATGCCATCTCTCGTGGTGCAGGCTCTAATGCAGCGGCTGTCAACACACCGGGGGTGATCTATCGGGTTGACCCTGCTACGGGCAAGGCCTCTACCTTCTTCGACCTGAACACCATGATTCAGAAGATCGAAAACGACCCGACTGCAAGTGCGGCCAGCGTGGTTTCGGCCTCTAGTGGGCTGAAGAACTGGTATGACATCTCCTTTGATCCGGAAGGCTATTTCTTTGGCAGGCCGGCCATGCTTGTCAGCATGGCAGACTCTAACGATGCCGCCAAGAACACTGTCTATGCGATCGGATCCGATGGATCTTTGATCGGTGCCCTGGCACAATTCAACAACACCAGCACGGTGAACCAAAGATTCACGGTCACTCCGACAGCCACACTGGTCACTCCGGTCGAGTACCAGACCAAAGTTCGCGGCCTGTTCGTGGGCAATGGAACCCAGGACACCACGACGAACACCTGGACAACCCTCTTCTTTGATGCCAACACCTATCGTCCAGGCCAAGCCCTGAACCAGACGATCCTACCTCCAGGTGTCTTCAATACTGGTTTGGTTCGAGGCCCTCAGGTGGGCCTGACCGCATCCAATGCCATGTATGGCAATGAGCTTTTCTCAGCCTTCACAAACCTTGAAGGTGGCCCTGCCGGTGGGCTCCCTGGTGCCGCTGGTCTCAGTGGCGTTGAGTGGCTCTCAGGAACTACCTCCGGGCTTCAGATTGGCAATCAGTCGGCTGTCGCTCCGTTCCCGACCAGCATCATCACCACGGCGGCCTTGCCTGCCGGGCTGACCACGGCCGTTGACACCTATGGTGTGGCTCAATCCTCGTTCCGCCGGTTCGAAGACATAGCCTTTGATTCGTTCGGCTACTTCTCCTATGGCTCAACCTACACCGCTGGCCTTGCAGGTGCATCGCCCACAGTAGGCACACCAGCCTTCGTAGGAAGCCTGTTCGTTGCCGACCTTTCACCGGGCCTGGCCGCAACGGGCGCTGTGACGCTCAATACCGTCGCAACCAACTTCTACCTGCCAGTTCCGGGCCCTGGAACCCTGGTCATTACGGGCACCAACAACTATACCTACAACGCATCGTCCTATTACTCAGGACGGATCATGCGGATCGGTACCGACGGCACCATGACGCCCTTTGCCGAGAACTTCAATGTCAGCACCGCTGACACGAACAAGGCCTTTCTCGACAGCAGCTTCAGTGTGACTTTCTCTGCCGACGGAACCGCCATGTGGGTGGCCGATAACGACGGGATCTGGCAATTCGCCTCCACTCTCAGCCTCGCAGGCTCGACCACCGGCAATATTGTCGGGCTCAATGACCTCAGAACGCTCGGCGTGCCTTACGAAGGCCAGAACACAGCCGTGGCTGTGCTCGATACTGGTGTCGATGCCGCCAACACCTCATTCCGGGGTCGCGTTGCACGTGGCACCAACATCGGCAAACGCAATGCCGCTGGAAACATCGACTACGCAGGCCTCGGTGGAACCACAACCACGACAACCGGAGGCAGCAATTCCTCCGGCCACGGTACACCCGTCGCAGGTGTGGTCAGCCAATTCGTGCCTGAGGCAACCATCATGCCTATCAACCTCTTTATCCCTGGTGCAGTGCCTGGTTCTGCTAGCACAGGCACCACTACGGCCACATTTGGCTACACCTCCAATCAAGCCATTTTCAAGGCCCTGCAATACCTCAGCAAGAATCCCTATGTCAATGATCCGGTACGCCCGGGGCAGAGGGATCGTGTCATTGGAGCCACCATGGCATGGGGCACTCAGACCAGCTTCCCGACCGAAGGGCAAGCCTACAAGGCTTATCCTCAGGTTGTGGCAAGCTTCAAGCAGCAGCTCGCCAAGATCCGCCATCTGGGGATCACAACCGTCGCCGCCGCCGGTCAATTCGGTACCCCACAAGCCTCATCATCATCGTCCACCGGGACTGGCACAACCACGACCGGAACCACAGGCGACTTCTATGGCATGTCCATGCCTGCTGTCCTGAATGAAGTGGTCTCGGTGGGTGGTACAACGGCCATGCCGTTCTACCTGACACCCAACACGGATCCAACCGACCCGACCGTTGGTGCCTATCCACGCGCCTTCATTCCTGTCCAGTTCACGAGCTCAGCCGCCTCGACCACAACCACCCCGACCGTCGGGACTGGCCAGGTGGCAACCCTCATGAATGGCCAGACCAACTTCTATTCCGACGACATCCTTTATGCCAGTAATGCCAGCATTACTACGGATTACATGGCTCCCGCTGTCGATGTCCCGACCTTCGCACAAGTCAGCTCCGCAAGGGGCAACGACCCTCTGGTCTTTGATCAAGCTGGCACATCCATGTCGGCTGCCGTCACCACCGGCTCGTTTGCTGTGGTCACCTCAGCCCTGAATTACTGGATCAACCTGAATAAGGTAGGGGCCACTTCCGACGCCTATCTGACTCAGCCAGTCGGTGCCACCACTCTCAACTTCGGCAAGCAGGCGTTGAAGGACATGACCTCCTACGCCAATCCCGACGGTGTCAACTCCATCCTCCAATGGACTGCCGTACCGGTCACTTACAATGACTTGACCGACCTCGGCTCCAACACCTCAACCACCGGCGGAAATACCAATGGTGGAAATGGTGGAAACGGTGGAAACGGTGGTACCACCGGCACTGGAATCGGCGATGCCTATCTGCCACAGACCACCAATGCCTACAGCCGTATCGATGTCGGTAACGCCATCGCTGCGATTGAAGGCGAGCAAGCCATTCAGTGGCTCTTGAAGAACGGCACCTTCCCGGTGATCGACACCAACAAGAACGGTATGATTACCGCCTCAGAGCTGCAATACTTCCAGGACAACGCAAGTGCCATGGGAATGGCAGAAGCTGGATCAATGGCTCGTCTGCTTGGCGGAACCGCGACTTTCACAGTCGGGGCCACGGCAGCAAACGATGTCCCCAACCCGGCCGGTGCACTCTCCCGCCGCTTCAACTTCTTTGACTATGCCTCGGATGGCCAGCTCAATGGCTTCATCACGATGGACCAGATCAAAGTCCTGGCCCAAAACCTTCTGCCTTCACCAAGCAGCTTCTCCATCATCGACAGGACTCGGGCTTCGGCCAACTCTTACCTGCTCGACCCTCAGGCTCTGCGCAACTACAATACCATCACCACTCTGAACTATAGCTGGGTTTATGCCTCACGAACCCAGTGGCAAAGCACCCTGAAGAAGTTCAGTGGCTTCTCGCCTGCTCAATATGGTGTGAACAAGGGCCAAAACGATCGGACGAACCCAACCTACGTGCTCTTTGACGGTGCTCCTCCCAAGGTCACTGCCAAAGCCGCCAGCAAGCCAAGCTCGTCTGGATCCGCCAACAGCAACCCTGTCGTGACCACGACCAACTCCATACCTGTCAACACAGGTGCGGCTGCCACGTCAACGCCTACCACTCCATCCACTACCCCTTCCGCCCCGGACACTCAGGCCGCCCTTCTGGCCACCCTGAAAAGCCTGGCCTCAGGCGGACTCGGTACCCCGAAGCCAACCGGCACCACGGGAACACCCGTTCTTAATGGCGCATCCAACATGAACCAGAAAAAGCCCCTGATTGCCAATGTCAATCAGGCTCAGGCCAACCATCTGGCTCAGGCCAAGCCGGTCAAGTCCAAGAATGTCTTCCAGTCATTCGCTGACAAGATCGGGATCAGCAAGTTCATCTGATCCGAATCAGACCAAGTCTTTTTTCGCCAGACGCCCAAGGCTCCGCACCAAAATTGCGGGGCCGACGGCGTTTTTTTTTGATTTTTATGGTCGTTTCCCCGATCACCCCTCAATCAGACCTTCTTGAATTGGGTATCCACCGCCACCGAACCATCTGCCAAGTCTGTAAGAACATAGTCGCCAAACAAGTTCGGCGAAACCTCCTGAAGAACCCTCAAAACGGCCACCGCCAGGCGACGAATTTCCGCGTCGGCGTGCTCTGAGCCTCGCATCTCGACAAAGTGCCGCAGCGCACGCGCATTGCCCGTCACAAATATCTTCGTCTCGGTCGCGTTCGGCAAAATGCTCCGGGCCGCTTCTCGCGCCCGCTTCCGCCTCAGCGTCCGATCCTCAATATCCGCCATCCGGGCCGCCAAGCCATCCGACAATTTCTTGTACGACTCCTGAGCCGAACGAACCGACTCCATCCAGATGGCATGCAATTCCGGATCTTCCGCAATGACCTTCGGCTCGACAAACGAACAGTCCGACTCATCCACAAACCGTTGAGACAACTGCGAATAACCAAATCCAGCCCGGTGCCGCACCAACTCGTGTGTCAATGACCTTGATACGCCTGTAATCACCAGGCTATAGATCGCGTGCTCCAGGACCGATCCGTGGCCCACTTCCAAAATGTGGTGAATGTAAGCATGATTCCCCCCTGGCCTTGGCTTGGCAAAACTCATGTAGCACAGACGGCCTGCCACTTCCACCAGCTTCTCGCCACCCATCTCGGTGTCTGTCGTCCATTGCTCGACTTCGTGGTCTTGCAAAAATTCGGCAATCGCCGACTCATCCGTCACTTGCTGGCCCACCAGATAGACCTTGGGGTCCGTCAGAATTTTTAGGACTTGCTCTTGATCAGATGCACTCATGGGACGCTCGGCTCATTGTTTTTGGTTTTGGAAAAATTGATTGCAACATCATAGTAGTTTTCAAGCCTGTCCAACAATCCATCACCGTGAAACGTGCCACTCCCCAATTCCGTAAGTCCATGTTGGTCATTCCCAAAAGCGGGTTCAAACCGCCAGATTTTTAATCCGGCCATCCTGCCAGAATGACCATCCCGATTACCCCTCGACCAGCAACCCACACTTGCCATTCTTGTTTCGCACCTGAGACCGTTCTTATGACAGAGCAAGATGTTATGGCCACTAAAAAAACACCCGTTTTGCATGCGCCTGACCGCCCATCGGCAGCCCGCCTGAGAACAACTTTTTTGCAGGCCTGATTCTCGATTCCCCCGCCCCAAGAATGCCCTTTGATCTGCTCGCCTTTTTTTGATTTCTGAGTGCCAGAGCCTCAATCACCAGCCCCATCCGCTGTTTCGCAGGGCGACCCGTTCTCATGACTATACAAGACTTTGTGGCGAATAGAAAAGCACCTTTTTTGACCCCCACCTGCCACCCCATGACCAATCGTCATCAGCCGTTGACGACACGGCCCCCACCTTCAAACCCCAACCCCATCCGCTGTTTCGCAGGGCGATCTGTTCTCTTGATTCTACAAGACTTTGTGGCGAATAAAAAAAGCACGGTTCCTGACGTCAATAGGCACCGGCATTGACCAGGGGTTCATAGAAATTGTCGGGGTCGCCCTTGGCGGCGCTCCACGGACTGATTCCAAAAATGGCTTTGCCACTGGTCCCGAGAAATGAGGGCGGCGCGGACCGCATCAGAGACGCTCGAATCTGGTCGGGCTTGAATGACGGGTTTGCCACCTTGCAAAGAGCCGCCACGCCTGTGACATAGGCCGTCGCCATCGACGACCCGCTTAATGTCGCATAGGTGCCCCCCTTGTAGGTGGAATAAATATTCGAGCCGGGGGCGATCACATCCACACCATTTTCGGCTCCACCATCATCCTGATAATTCCTGCCATAATTGCTATAATCCGCAAGGTTTCCGTCCAAATCCAAGGCTGATGCCGTTATAAAACCCGTGTTAATGCTATTGGCTGGGCAACTGGTTCGGCAATCGGTGGATTCATTACCGGCGGCCCCCACAACCGTGACACCGGCAGCAACCGCTTTATCAATTGCCATCTGGAGGGCCTTGCTCTCGCCACCGTCCAGGCTCATGTTGGCGATCTTGATCGTCCTGGCGTTGGAAGTCACATAATTCACACCTGCAATCACACCTGACATGTATCCTGAACCCGTGTTATCCATGACGCGCACCGACCAAAGCCGCGCTCCAGGGGCTACTCCAACCACTCCAATCGTATTATCCATCGCAGCGATAATGCCACTTACGTGGGTTCCATGGCCATATCCATCGCCATAATTGCTGATCCCTCCATTGGTAAAATTCTTGCCACCGACAATCTTCAAATCCGGATGCTTCAAGTCAATTCCGGTGTCGATCACGGCCACGTCAATATCGACGGAACCTGCTCCATCACCTGATTTTGTAGAACTATTTCCGGCATTGATCCGAGTGATTCCCCAAGGAATCGTCTGCGAATTCCGAACCGGTGCGGCTTTCGGTTTTGGCTTTACCAGATTGCTGGGGACCCCTTTGGCAGTGCGGATCCGTTGCCCATCAGGCTGGGCCTGAATCCTGACTTCCTGATCCTGCTCAATATGGGCCACTCGTGGGTCATTTCTCAACCGGGCCAGGGCCGAATCGCTCAAGTGCCCCGCAAAGCCTTGTCCATCATAATGATGCACAACATGAAGCCCGATCTCAGCCGACATTTGTGTGATCACCCCGGGAACCGATTCTGCGTGACCTTCATGAAACAGGACAATGTAACGCCCTGGAACATAGGGAGAAGCAGGCTTCAACAGCTGAGATTTTGCAGGCTGAGGCGATAGAAAAATCGCACATCCTACCCAGAGCCCCAGAACCATAAAACCTTTGCAAGCGTAAAGATTGGTTATTATTGACATGTCTTTGCCACTTTTTTTTTCGTTGAGAGTTATTCGAATCATTTTCATCAACCTTCCAAAGTCACTTCGATGCCGTCGATTGAGATGCCAAGAGCCCGTGCCTGCAAAAAAACAAAAAAAAGCTGTTCAAACAACACATTGCACCGTTGCCCAAAGCCTCATGAAGTGCCCTTCTTAAATATTCGCGAAACCATGGGCCATGCGTGGCTCCCAAACCATTCATGGCCTCATTTGCCGGACGAAAAAGCGATACATTTTGCCCATAAATTCCAGAATCCTCAATTTGCCATACGAAGTGCGTTAAAAGGATTCTGAAGAGAGGTCTTGGCTGAGTCTGTCAATTTGCCAATCGTTTCAGGATTGCATCGACATCATAAACACAGCCGCCCCAGGTGCCCCCGCTGGCGGTTTGAAGGGCGGCCCAGAGTCTGGTGTCGTCAGGGATATCGGGATCGGCGGAGAGTTGGGGATGCATTTGCCGATTGGCCAGGATCTTCGTACCGGCGTCGATATCAAGGTCGCCGGATTCAGAGGAACCGATGAGATTCATGGTGCCTGTGAGGCTGAGGCGGTCGATGATGAGCTGGATTCGGTCGCCATCGCGAACTTTGCCGATGGGGCCACCAGCGAGGGCCTCAGGTCCGATATGCCCGATGCAGGCGCCGGTGGAAACGCCCGAGAAGCGGGCATCGGTGAGAACGGCGACATGCTTGCCAAAGCTTAAGTGCTTGAGTGCGGCGGTGATCTGATAGATTTCTTCCATTCCAGCACCTGCTGGCCCGCGGCCGATGAGGACGATGACATCGCCGGCCCGGATGGGAGTCTCGGACTGACCCTTGATGGCTGCAATGGCTTCTTTCTCGCGAGTGAAGACTCTTGCCGGACCTGTTTTCCGGTAGACTCCATCGGCATCGACGACAGAGGCGTCGATGGCGGTTGACTTGATGACAGAGCCCTGAGGCGCGAGATTTCCGGATGGGAAGCAGACAGTGCTGGTCAGGCCAGCTTCGTGAGCAGCTTTGGGCGAAAGGATGACTTGGCCGGGGTCGACACCATCGCTTGACATGAGAAGATCACGCAAGACCTTGCGACGATTGGAACTTTCCCATTCGGTGAGGATCGAGTCGAGGGGCTGGCCTGTGACGGTGATGGAGTCCAGATGGAGCAGGCCGAGGTCTCTCAGGTGGAGCATGACCTCAGGCACTCCGCCAGCGAGATATCCGCGGATGGTCGGGTGGGACCATGGCCCATTGGGCAGAACGCTGACAAGGCGCGGAACTTTGCGATTGATCCGGGCCCAGTCTTCGACTGTGGGGCGTGGCAACCCGGCGGCATGAGCGATTGCCGGGATGTGGAGAAGGAGGTTGGTGGAGCCACCGAATGCAGCATGAACGACCATGGCATTTTCAATGGACCGGCTGGTGAGCACATCGCGCATGGTCAGGCCGGCCTTGGACATACCAATTAACGCATCGGCGGATCGGCGGGCCATGTCGAGCCAGAGGGGCTGGCCGCTTGGGCAGAGGGCGGCATGCGGGATGGTCATTCCGAGAGCTTCGGCCACGACCTGGCTGGTGGCGGCAGTGCCCAGAAACTGGCAACCCCCGCCTGGGCTGGCGCAGGCCCGGCACCCCATTTCAGCGGCTTCCTCAAGGGTGATTTCACCGTGAGAGAAGCGGGCACCGATGGACTGGACCTTGCCGGCGTCCTCTCCATGGGTGGGTGGGAGGGTGACGCCGCCGGGGACGATCACGCCGGGTAGGTTAAGCGTTCCGGCTAGAGCCATCATCATGGCTGGCAGGCCTTTATCGCAAGTCGCGACGCCCAGGACCCCTTTCCGGCGTGGCAAAGAGCGAATCAATCGGCGAAAGACGATTGCGGCATCATTGCGATAGGGGAGGCTGTCCATCATTCCGGCTGTGCCCTGGGTGCGGCCATCGCAGGGGTCGGAGACCGCGCCGGCGAAGGGGAGGACTCCGCGTTCCCGGAGCCGCAGCGCGGCGGCCTTGACCATCAGGCCAATTTCCCAGTGGCCTGTGTGATAGCCAAGTGCAATCGGCGAGCCATCTTCGGCTCGAAGGCCGCCCTGAGTGGAAAGGATGAGGTAGGGGTCGCCTGCTGTGAGGTCGGGCGACCAGCCCATCCCGGCATTTTGGCTCATGCCAAACAGGTCGCCAGAAGGCCAGTGGCTGAGCATTTCTTCTGTCAGAGGCAGCTTGCCTTGTGGGCCGGCTGCATGGCTCTGGATTCGGTAATCGGAGTCGTTTTCGGATTCAATCCATTGGGTCATATGATTGTCGCAGGCTGGGATTCAAAATCAGGGAGATTTTGGTGCGGATTGGGGAATATGCACGCATCATATCGAAATTTCGGGTAAGTTTCTCGAAATTCGAAAAAAAGCTGGGCTTGGATGGCATCAGGCGATGATTTCAGTGATGGGACTGGAGTGATCCACAAGCGAGATGGGCCTGCCGTCGGGGCTTTGGAATCGGGATTCAGGATTGATACCGAGCAGGCTGAAGAGAGTGGCGGTGACTTCCGATGGGGCAACGGGCCTCTCCACAGGAGCGGCGGCATTGCGATCAGTTCGGCCCAGGAGAAGGCCACGCTTGAGCCCTCCGCCAGCCAAGAGCATGGAGCTGGCCCGGCCATGGTGATCCCGGCCAGCCTGGGCATTGATTTTAGGGGTTCGGCCGAATTCGCCACAGACGACGACCAAGGTGTCGTCAAGCTGGCCGCGGGCGTCCAGGTCCTGAATCAATGCCGCCAGGCCTTGATCCAAAGGCGGCATGAGCCGATCCCTGAGGGCCGGGAAATTTTGGACATGGGTATCCCAGCCAAGGCCGCCGGATCGGTCGTTGATGGTGACATAACCGACCCCTCGCTCGACAAGCCGGCGCGCCAGCAAGAGGCTTTGGCCAAGGGCATTGCGCCCGTAATGATCGCGGGTGGGGTCCGATTCTTCGTGAATTTTGAAGGCTTCCTGAGTGGCAGAGCTGGTCAGGAGGGCATAGGTCTGAGAGTCGAAAGCAGCTCGTGCGCGGGTGATCTCCGACTGACCGGCCTGGGAGTCGCGGTTTAAGGTCTCTACCATGCCTCTGCGCCGCTTGAGCCGATCGTAAGTGACTTGATCCGGGGGAGTCAGATCACGAACGCGAAAATTTGGCTGGCTTGGATCGCCCGGAATTTCGAGCGGATCAAATTCCGGCGAGAGATATCCACTGCCACCAAACAAAGGCCTGGACGGGATGGCCACCTGATTGGGCAGGGCACCTGCCATGCCGCCGTATTTTTTGGTGTAAACGCTGCCAACAGAAGGATAAACCAGAGCAGGATTGGGCCGCCATCCGGTCAGGATATGATGGCTGGCTCGGCCGTGATCGGCCTCAGGGCTGGTCAGGCTTCGAATCAGGACCGTTTTGTCCATCATTCGGGCCATATGGGGCATGATTTCGCTGATGCGGACCCCGGCCAACGATGTCTGAATGGATTGGAATTCGCCTTTGACACCGCTATCGGCGTCGGGCTTGGGATCCCACGTATCCACATGCGAAGCGCCGCCGCCCAGCCAGACCAGAATGCACGATCTTGGCCGATTGCTGCCCGGTGGCGATTGAGCCATCGAAAAACCGCCGGCCTTGATGCCGAACAATCCACCAAGGCCAAGGCCCAGCCAGGTGCGGCGCGTAAGGCACATTTGAGCGTGTGGGGTGGTTGGGAGCATCGGGATTCTCAGCAAGTGGCCAGTTTAATGGTTAAATAGAAATTCACGCGTATTGAGCAGGGCCCAGAAGAGGTCTTCGACAATCTCAGGGCGATTCGGGGATGCCTGAATGGCGCTGGACCAATGCTGTTTTTCGGAATCGGTTGGAAACCGGCAAAGGGATCGCAGAAAGAGGCTTTCGACAATTTCCACAGGCTCGGGCTCGAGGTCGAGCAATTGCCTGAGATAGCCGGAAGGGGCGCCGAGCTTGCCATCGACCGTGTCGGAGCTGATCCAAAGAAGACTTTGGCGCAAGCTTGAAGAAGCACTTCCACCAATCCCGGAGCCGCACGAATCAACACGGCCACACCGGCCCAAAGTGTCCAGCAGGGCGCTGGGGGTGGCTGGGTCCTGAATCTCCAGGGCTCTGGTCCCGGTGGGCTTGTTTGTGTATCGGTTGGGCATGCCAGTGGCCTGCGCGAGCGAGTCTGCAAGCTGCTGTGCCGACATCATTCGCGGGGCCTGAAAGGCATTCAGGCGGGCGAATCGGGCATTGGTCAAGGTGGGCTGGCTGGCGGTTTGGTAAACCTTGGACTGGAGAATTTCGACAATCATCGGACGGATCTGAAATTTTAGCTCTATAAAGCGCCTGGCCAGGGCATCGAGAAGGGCGGGATGGCTTGGCGGATTGGCTGCCGAGAGGTCGTCGAGCGGATCCACAAGGCCGGTCGCAAAGAACTGGGCCCAGAGCCAATTGACGAAAGCCCTGGTCATGAAAGGGTTTTCAGCCGAAGTAATCCAGTCGGCCAGGGCGGCCAGGGGGTCGGTATCCGGCTTGATCAGAGGCTGATTGCCACTGAGCACCAACGGCGAAACGCTTTTCTGAGTGAGCGGGTGGAGGACCTGCCCGTCAGCAAAATAGCCAATCCGCTGGCGGGCCATCATCTGGCCGGGGGATGGGGCAATTGGCCTCACCTTGGCAAAAAAGGCCGCAAACTGGTGCGACTGCGTCTGTGTCCAGACGTCAAAGGGATGGTCGTGGCACTGGGCACAGCGAAGCCTGATGCCTAAAAGCCGCTGGGCCGTCGACTGGCTGGCAGCAACCGGGTCGATATTCTCAAGGCTGTAAGCGGCCGGAGCCTGCTGTTTGGATGCCGGGTCGCCACGAGTGGTCAGCAGGTCGCGGACGATTTTGTCCCAAGCCGTACCACGGTCCAACTGCTCCTGAAGCCAGAGCAGATAAAACGGCGCGGAATTGCCTTGGCGAGCCGTGCTGATCTGCAACAGATCACCGAACTTCAAGGACCAGAATTTCGTGAAATCCGAGTCCATCAACAAATCCTCGACGACTTTTCGGCGTTTTTCCCGGTCGGTCGACTTCAGGAATCGGCGGATCTCGACCGGCTCTGGCAATCGCCCGACCAAGTCGAGTGTCGCCCGGCGAAGATAGGCAGAATCGTCGGCCAATGGGCTGGGCTCGATGTTGAGACTCTGAAGATGACTCGCCACAGCCTTATCAATAAACGTACCCGACGCCAGTGATTCGAAAACCCCTGGACCAATGGCCGGGCCTGCATACGAAATCCTGGCGGTTGTCACATAAGATCCATACCGCACAACAAGATCGGTTTCGCCAGGCTCAAGCACTTTCAGACGCCCAAACTGATCCGCTTGGGCCACCCGGTCGTCAAGCGATTTCCAATCAGACCAAGCGGAAACATCTCGCTGCGAACCATCGCTGAACTCGGCAATCGCATGGGCCGTAAACTTGCCTGACTCGCTCGCCTGTATCGTTGTGGGCGAGACCCGCAGAGATTTCAACCGCCTGCCATTTGGATTTCCCTCTGACGCACCCGCCTCCAGCCAGCGTTTTAACCTGTCATAGTCGGCTGACGAGGCTGACATCGCCTGGCCTCCGCCATGCGAAACGCGACCAGACGCCTTCAGCAGAATCAAACTGCTAACAGGACGCATCCTGTCGATCCGGCGACCCGCGGAATCACGCGTGATGGCCTGATAATCCTGCTCGGCGGCATACCCAAAAAGCGATAGCTTGAAGCCATTCTGGCCGTCAAGCCGGCCATGACAGCCACCGGAATTGCAGTCGTGACGAGTCAGCAAAGGCATGATGTCGTTGGTAAAATCCACCGATTCCGGCTCAACCACTCGCACCGGCTGAAGCTGCACCTGACCCTGACTGCCAATGGACTCCAAGATGGCTGGCCCTGGCCTTACCGGCTGAAAAAGAGCGTCTCGATCCATCTCCAAGGCGTTTCCCTGACGGACCTTCCAAGCGCTTGCCGATCCGTCCAGGCCCAAAGGCGCCACGATGCCTGGGTCCAAAAGCGTCAGGACCAGTTCCGGAATGACCATCGGCTCGGCAAGGGCGGCACCAGTGGCAGGACCAACAACCTCCATAGACGGCGCAATCACCGGGATATTTTGCACTTCCGGCTTATCTGGCTTGCCGCAACTGCTGCCCAGCAGGCTCAGGAAAATCAGAGCTAGTGATTGCCAGCAGGGTTTCATAGACTCTCTGAAGTCTCAAAATTCGACGGATTCATTAATCCTTTCCATCTTAGCAAAAACCAGACGATCAAGCTTGATCAGGTCAGAAGAAAATCGGTTGATACTGAAAATTTCTGCCGTAACCTTACAAAAAAAAGACAAAAAAGAGGTGCCGGGCGGATTCGAACCGCCGGATAATGGTTTTGCAAACCACTGCCTTACCACTTGGCTACGGCACCTTGTTGAGTACATAATTATCACAGTTCGGCTATTTCGTTTCAAGACCTTAGCCCAAAATTTTCAGGAGTACCGGAATTTTGAATTAAGCTGGGCTTATGGGTCGTGCGTGCGTGAAGAGGGCATCGGGCCGACAGGGTTTGTGTTTTCAAGTGTAGGCACGGTCCCCTGACCGGGCTCGCGCGATCAGGGGGCTTGGCAGTTTTTTTGGATTTATTTCGAATCAGCCGGGCTTATGGGTCGTGCGCGCCCGATGAGGGCATCGGGCCGACATTGGTTTGTGTTTTCAAGTGTAGGCACGGTCCCCTGACCGGGCTCGCGCGATCTGGTGGCCAGGGGGCGGAGGATGATTCAGATTGTCGGGGATTAATTGTCGTGCGCGCCCGATGAGGGCATCGGGCCGACAATCGTTTGGCGAAATTTTATCTGGTCGTGCGCGCCCGATGAGGGCATCGGGCCGACTGCGGATGCGTGGATTCGGACGTATCCGCTTAATGGTCCGTTTTTTTTCGTATGGAAGGGCCTGCTGTGGCTGACCAGGGGTCTTCAGGCCAGTGATGCTTAGGGTATCGTCCGCGCAAGTCTTTGCGAACTTGAGGATAGGTATTGGCCCAAAAACTCCTGAGGTCAAGTGTGCGCTGCACCGGCTTATGATTGGGGGCCAGAATTTCTAGCAAAATTGGCAATCTGCCACCTGCCAGGGTCGGCGATTGTTGCCATCCAAAAAAGTCTTGTACGCGAGCCTGAATCATTGGCTGATCCAATCCCGAGTTGTAATCGATCTTGGCCGTTCGCCCGTTGGGCAAAGTGATCGTCTCGGGAAGCTCTTCATCGACCATTCGCACGGCATGGATCGGCAAAGTGGCTTGAACCCAGCTCAGGCCGGGCCTGGATCTGAGCTGATTTCGGGTCATGCAACCCGAGCTCCAGTTGGTGGCCGCATCAGGCCAGTCAGGGTCTGGCAGGTTGATTTCAGGCCTGAACTTGCGAAGCGTATCATAACGTCTCATCCAGTCAGCAACCTCGGGCGATTCGCGGAGCAATTCCTCGGCATGATCTGCTGCCCAGAGGCGAAAGGCGCCTGCCAATTCCAGATCGCTTGCTTGCGTTTGGGAGGTGCTGATGACGAGTTGATGCAACCGCTTTTCAATGAACCACCTGGCCCTGCCGGACGGCTCATCGTAATCCAGACTTTTGTGGGTTTCGATACGATCTTTGAGCCAGTTTTCGAGCCATTCCTTTTCGAGTCCGATGGCGATGCGCACAAGTGGCTCTGAGCCATGAATTGTGGCTTCCTCTCGGCGCGGGTCGAGAGCCAGAAAGAATTCCGAGTCGGTTTCAAGGCTTGCGGGGGCCAGGCGAACGCCGAGCCCGCGGGCCATGAAGGCGGTTCGGTTGCCACGTTTTGTGCGTCGGCAGACTCGGTCCGAGAAGCCTGTGAGCAGGAGCCTGGCAAGGATCGATTCCTCGTCGGAGTGGTCAGCCCGAGAAGGAATTGGCGGATCCACTGGTCGATCGACGTCGGCAAGGTTCCATGCGATTCGCTCCAACTGGCTTGCAACTTGTCGGACCCGCGCAAGGGCTTCCGTATCGATGCCTGACATGGGTCCGCCGAAGTCTCGCTTGATAATGTCCAAACGCAGGAGGATGTCGGACTTATGCCCCGCCCGGCCTGCCAGACGGCGAGCGAGGTCGTCGGTCAGGAAGTCGCGTTCTGAGATCAGGGCGACGGCCATGGCACCATCAGAAACGCGGCCAAGCTGGCGCGATTCGAGCAAAATCCGGCCGAGTCGTGGATGCACTGGCATGGTGGCCAGGGCTCGGCCGATGGGGGTGAGGCGATTGGTTTCCGGCTCAATGGCTCCGAGTTTTTGCAAGAGTTCCAAGGCAGATTTGAGGTGATCGGGCGATGGAGCGGAGAGCCAGTCGATTGTCTCCAGATCCCGCCAGCCCCAGCTTAGGCAAGCGAGGATAAAGCCTGACAAATCGAGTCGTTGCATTTCAGGCGGGTCGAATGGATCGAGAGTTTCCTGGGCGGACCAGAGACGAACACATCGGCCCGGAGCGGTTCGGCCGGCGCGGCCGGCTCGTTGGCTTGCGGATGCCGCGCTGATGCGACGAATTTTTAGGGTGTCGACACCACTGACATCGTCAAACCCAGCCTGACGAGCCAGTCCACTATCGACCACGGTGGTGACTCCATGGATGGTGAGCGATGTTTCAGCGATATTCGTGCTGAGAATGACCCGCCGCTTTGGTCCTGGCTGCAAAACCGTGATTTGTTCGGAGAGGGACATGGCCCCAAAAAGGCTAAGGATTTCGGTATTTTTAAGCAGTTGCGAGTCGATCAGTGGACGAAGCTGACGATCGACCTCGCGAATTTCGCGGGCGCCGGGCAAGAAGACCAAAACATCGCCTGCGGGCTCGGTTGCCAGAACCGCTTCCACGGCTTTGGCGGTGCGTGGGATTGGTGGGAGATGGGGGGCGGTCTGGTCGTATGTGACAGAGACGGGGAAGGTCCGCCCTGGGACGGTCACAATGGGGCAGCCGCCCAGGTGTTGGGCGATACGTTTGGCATCGATTGTGGCGGACATGACGACTACAGACAGTTCGGGCCTGAGCGCTGAGCGGGTTTCGGCGAGGAGCATCAGGGCCAGGTCGGCGTCGAGGCTTCGTTCATGAAATTCATCGAGGATGACGGCAGAGCAGCCCGAGAGGGCGGGATCGTTGAGCAATCGGCGAGTGAGAATTCCTTCGGTGACGACTTGCAGGCGGGTTTCGGGTCCGATTCGGCTTTCGAATCGGACCTGGTAGCCGACTTCTGCGCCCAGTCGCCAGCCCTGCTCATGAGCGATCCATTCGGCAGCCGATCGGGCCGCGGTGCGTCTCGGCTGAAGCATGACAAGATATTGGCCGGGCGGAACGATTCGTGGATCTGCGAGCAGAGCGGGTGGAACGCGGCTAGTTTTACCAGCGCCGGGTTCGGCCACGACCACGACACATTGATGAAGGACCAGGGCGTCCTGAATCAGGCTCAGATAATCGTCGACCGGCAGCGGAGTCCGATTCGGAGCAAGATTTGGCATTGGGCTCGATTGAAGATAAGGGGCTTGCTTACAAGCGGTCGCGCTGGAGCATGTCGATGGCATCCATGACAGCCTCGTTATGGGGCTGGATCTTGATCAGTTCTTGAAAGGCATCCAAAGCGTCTTTGGGTTTTCCGAGTTTGACGAGTGATTGGGCCATGCCGGACAAAGCACCAAAATGGAAGGGATTGCGCTTGACCACCGCGCGGCAGTCGTCGACGCTTTTGTCGAGTTCGCCGCGTATGAAGTGGAGAATGGCCCGCTGGTTTCTGGCTTCGGCAAATTGGGGAGCCGTGTCGATGAGCTTATTGACACGTGTCATGGCTTCATCCAGCCTTTGCTCTGAGATCAGGTTGCGTATCTCGGTGAGCTCCTGGTTGTGTTCTGGGGTATCGGATCGGAACCAGATTCCCCAAAGGGCGTGTTCTGCGAAGCTTCTGACCACGGGATCGGAGTCCTTCATGCGAGCGGCGACGGGGCCATTGCACTTCGGGCCACCGACGAGCCCGAGCGCGAGGACGGCGGCCCGGCGCACTTCCATCTGGCTGGAGTCCATGAGTCTCAGGAGGGTTGCATCGTTATAACGTGCCAGAATGCTCTGAAGAAACTTGTCGACATCCTGACTCTTCAGAAACGACTGGTAATAGTCGAGCAATACGGGATTCATCAACGACTCCGTTCTATCCAGAGCCCCCTTGGGCAGGCCATCCGCCGCTTGAAATGTACGGCCGGTGAAGAAGAGCATCGCCAGCAAAAGCCAGGCGAAGAGCCGCAGCCTGGCACGATGCAGGATGCCAATACCACAAGAGACACCGATACGATTTTTCAATTTTCTGAAAGGTATCATTCTACCCCCATCTTTCTCAGACATCGTCTGGCAATTGATGCCCCATCTTGTCGCGCTTGGCCGAAAGGTATCGAGTCCGGTGATCTTCATGATGAGCAATGATCGGCACCTGCCCGACCACCTCAAGGCCGAATCCGGAAATCACAAACGCGTCTACCTTCTTCGGATTATTGGTCAGCAGACGCACCTTGTGAAGACCCAGGTCCTCAAGAATCTGAAGACCGATGCCATAATCCCGCAAATCGGCCCGATAGCCGAGCGCCAGATTGGCCTCGACCGTGTCCATGCCCTGATCCTGCAAGGCATAGGCCTTGAGCTTTTCGATCAATCCAATTCCTCGGCCTTCCTGCGGCAGATAGATCAGGGCGCCAGCCCCTTCGGACTGCATCATTTCAAGGGCAATTTGAAGCTGGTCGCCACAATCGCAGCGCAAGCTGGCCAGCAGATCGCCAGTAAAACAACTGGAATGAAGCCTTACGAGCGGGGCTTCCGTCTTGGCCAGGTCGCCCAGAACCAGAGCAATGGGCTGATTTGAGGGTTCGTGATCGACGGTATATCCCAAAATGCGTCCGATTCCAAATCGGGTCGGCATTTCGGCCTCGGCCGCGCGGTGCACAAGCTTCTCGCGACGCTTGCGATATTTGATCAGCGACTCGATTGTAACCATCGGCAACTGGAATTCTTCGGAGAGCTGCTTGAGCCGCTCCCGACTGGCCACCCCGATTCCGTCCAGAATTTCGCACAGAATCCCGGCCGGTGCCAAACCCGCCAGCCGGGCCAGGTCCACGGTGGCCTCAGTGTGACCGGCCCGCCGCAAGACTCCGCCCTCTTTCGAGACCAGAGGGAAGAGGTGCCCAGGCCGGACCAGATCATCAGGCACGGTTTTCGGGTCGATAATCGCCCGAATTGTGCGGGCCCGTTCCTCAGCACTGATCCCCGTGCGACAACTCACGTGATCCACCGGAATGGTAAACGGGGTATGATAGGGCGCGGTGTTGGAAGCCGGATCCACCATTTGCCTCAGATGCAAGCGGGCGGCCAGGTCGGGCATGATGGGCATGCAAAGCTGGCCTCGGCCTTGCGTGATCATGAATTCGACAATCTCAGGCGTGACCTTTTCGGCGGCAGCGATGAAATCTCCCTCGTTTTCACGGGCTTCGTCGTCGACAACGATGACCACGCGGCCCTGGGCCAAGGCCTCCAGCGCTTCCTCAACCCGGGAGTAGTCTAAATCCAGCGGCATGCAGATCTCCAAAAAGCTCGCCTGATGACTGTCAATCACTAAGACTTTATCCTATCGTATACGAAACAATAATGGCACCATCGAAACCTGAAATTCATGCCCGATAGGGAAACCCGAAAAAGGGGGTCGCCGTGAAGAAGAAGATTGAATCCGCCTTGCTCTGCCGTGTCATAACCAGTCTGGTTTTGCTCGCACCCGCTGGACAAATCTTCGGCGCCGACGGCCCGGGCCAGCTTGAGAGAATTGCCGACACCTACAGCAAACTCAAAGCCTATTCCGATTCCGGCCAGGTGCGTGTGATCAACCCCACAGCCAAACCCGGCGACCAGCAACAGGCCCTGACCCACTTCCAGCGCCCAGGCAACCTGAAAATCAGCGCCGACGACATTCGCCTGAGTATCGCCGATGGGAAATCGGTGACCGTCCTGGACACCCTTCGCACCACCCGCACAGAAACTCTGGCCAGAATGCCACAGGCCAGCGAACTTCTGGTGGGTCCGCTGGGGGCCGCACTTCTGGGGTCGCCGATGGGTCAGCCCCAAGCCCTGATTCTGCATCTGCTGCTCGACAAGAAACCTGTCGAATGGTTTGCCCACGAGGGCGAACTGGTTCTGGAGAAGGATCAGGACTGGGCCGGCAAGAGCTGGAGCCGCCTGCGCGTCAATCGCCCCTTGCGGCCCGACTGGGTCCTCTGGTTCGACCCGAAAACGGCACTTGTCGGAAAAATTGAAGTGGTTGCCAGCGATGCATCGACCAAAGGCCTGGTCGTGAGCTGGGAATCAGGCGAAATTCGGACCCAAACCAACAGCAGCACATCGTGGTCGCTGGATATTCCTGCGGGTTATACCTCTGTGGATCGCCAGGTGGCAGAATTCCAAAAGGCCGCCATGGAGAAAAAAAAGAAAGAGAAACCAGAGAGCACTTTGGTTGGCAAGCCCTTACCTGACTTCCCCATCGAGCTCATTGCAACAGATGGCAAAACAAAGGCCGCCAAGATATCCGACTTCAAAGGCCAACCGATTTTAATCGATGTCTGGGCCACCTGGTGCGGGCCATGCCGCAAATCGCTGCCGGAACTGACCCAGACCCTGGCTACCCTGGACTCCAAAAACCCGCTCCAGACCATACTACTCTCGATCGACCAAAAGGCCGATGAAGGCAGCCTGGCCGATCATGTGCGACAGGGGCTCAAAAAAATGGGGGTCGAGATCGAAAAACTGCCCAAAACAAGCCTGGCACTCGACAAAACCGGCGCCGGCGCCACCGCCCTCGGCGCGGAAGCCATTCCGATGACAATTCTTGTCGACAAAGCCGGGATTGTAAGGGCGGTGCATGTCGGGATCACTCCGGCAACAACCCTGAGAAAAGATCTCGCAGAATTGAAATAATTCCACGCAATGAAAAAGAATTCATGAACGACTTATTCATGAGACTCGACTTCCAGACCGAATTTCAGGAGAGCCTGATCACGCCCCGCCTGCATGTTGGTCGTGGGTATGCCGATGGCATGCAAGTGGATTATGTCACAGTGCTTTTCCAAGCCGATCAGCCAATTCTTCAGGTCGGGGCCTATCTCCAGCACTCCAGGGAATTTGATTTCACCTCGTGGGCAGAGCTCTGGCATGGCTGGATGGTTTTGGGCTTCGGAAATTCGATTGCATTTGTCAATCTGGAGACTCACCAAACCCGGCTTCATGATTTGGCCGATTCCTTCGGCTCGGCTTCGTATTTCATGATGATCGAACGCTCGGAGGATTACCTGATCGGAGTGACCAGTTGCGGCCTTCTCCGGTTCCACACCAATTCCGATATCATCTGGGCCGCGGATGATGTCGGAGTGGACGGCGTGTTTATCGACAAAATTGAACGCAACACCATTTTTGGGGCGGGCAAATGGAGCGTCCTGCTTGGCTGGGATCCATTTGAAATGGATCTGGCAACCGGCAGATTGATTCTCTCCAATAAACCGCCGGAATAAAATCAGAGGATTTCCGACTCGTTCCACATCGGCACAAACCTCTGAAATTTTGCGGCCCAGGTGTCGAGTAATTGACCAATTTCAGGCAAATCACGCGGTAAGCCTTCCGCCAAAATTGACGCCATCGCCCCCTGTCCCAGATTGATTCTAACGGCCGCCGCCGGAACCACACGCGTGCCTGTCCAGTGCCCCAGCACAGATTTCAATCGCTCCTCATCTTCGTCCCTGATCGGCTCAGGTGTGAGCTGAACGGCAATCAGCAGGATTGCACCCGGCCTACGAATTTTCCAGGGCGGAAACCGGCCGTTGACCGCGCGTGCCAGTCGATCCGACCATTGCCTGAGGCCGGTTGCATCAGAACGCAAGTCAAATGGATGCCGGCAAATGGCGATAACAGCCAACCCACGGCCGAACCATGGAATCCGGTTCAGGCGGATTCGTTTCACACCATAACCTAGAATATCAAGGGCGGGGTCGCGAAACTCCTCGCCCTCGTCGTGCTGCCAGCCTTGTTCGCCCAGCCACTTTTGCCAACCTTCAAGAAAATCATCTTCAAGCATCGTGTCCTGGCTTCCGTCGTGCGTGGGCGAACCGGCAAATATTTTTCAGGTCTCAGCGGCTTTCATTCAACAGTTTCATGAGGGAATCCGTCAAGTTCTTGTAGTCCGGATTCGGCTCGGCGGGATAGCTCACCACAGCCCTCACACCCAAAGGTTCCGCCTTTTCAGCCAGCATTTTACCCAAGAGCGGGGAATGTGTCGGGTCTGTCTGAGGCTGCCCCTTGATCACCTTCTCGGTGCCCGTGTAGATGAGGATCATGGGCGGGTCGTCGCGGGTGAGCAGCTCCATGGGCGAATATTCACGGATCCACGGCAAAACCTGTTCGCGCCCATCGTAAAATCTTTGAAATTCCGAGGAGCGTTCCTGCTTGTCAGACCTGAACCCAAAGGCATGGCCACCATAGGCCATATTGGGCATCCATTCCCGCGTAATTTTGGGGTCAAGCTGAGTCTGGGCTCCGGCCACCACGGCTCCCCAGAGCCGGGAGCTCTCACGAGCCACCGGGTCGTCGCTCTTGGCTTCTGACATGTCGTCGTGCATGGCCAGCCAAAGTGAAGAACACGCCCCAGCCGAACCGCCACAGGCTGCAATTCGAATTTTATCAATATTCCACTCGCCAGACTTGGACCGAACAAATTGCAAGGCTCGTTTGGCATCTTCCAAAGGCCATTTCACAGGCGGCTGAATTCCATTCTTCTGAGCATCTGGAACCATCCGATATTGAACCGACACCACAGAAATCCCATTTTTCAAGAGCTTGGCCAGATCCAGCGATGACTGAACACCACTCTTGTCGCCATTGACCCAGCCACCACCATGAATAAACAGGACAACAGGAGTCGGCTTCGTGGAATCGGCCTTGTAGAAATCAACCACCTGGCGTTCGTGCTTGCCATAAGCCACATTCTCTTGCGTGGCTTTGATCAAAGGCCGCTTCGGAGTTGCATTTTTGGCCTTGGCAGCCTGCTTGGCGGATGCCTTTTTGACGGGCTCGGTCTGAGCTTGCGCCTGAATTTGAATTACGGATCCGAACAGCAATGTCACAATCATTGCAATTCGAACCGGTTTTGACATGCGAATCATCGTTCAGAATCTCCTCTGGATTTAAATCGGACACCCCAACAGAAACCTGCCTGAAAATCAATCATCGCCAGCAGATTTACCGATCAGAGGCGGCGAGATGGTCATCAGGTACCTCAAAAGCTCTTGACGATCCTTGGGGTTCATGGCCTCAAGCTGCCCTTCCGGCATGATCGACTGCTCTGTCGCTTTTTGATCTTCAATTTCATTTTTCAGCAGAATGACGGTCTGATTCGTCGTGATCAGAGTCAGCGACTGCTTGTCTCTCGGGCGAACCAACCCCGAAAGCACCCTCCCATCTTTCATTTGCAGATTTGTCAAACGAAAGTCGGGCGAGACCACAGCGGAAGGCTCCACAATATTATCCAGCAGATAATCCAGATTCTGCCGCTGTGCACCAGTAATATCAGGCCCAATTCGGCCACCTTCGCCATAAAGCGAATGGCACTGGCCGCACGATTTTTGATAGAGCTCGCGACCTGTTTTGAAATCCGCCGGACTTGCATTCAACCCCGCCAGTTCCGACTTGACCTGAACCACGAATCTGGCCTTGGTCTCGCTGGGAAGACCAATCCTGCCCCAGT
The DNA here is from genome assembly GCA_945865635.1 of Candidatus Kuenenia stuttgartensis. Classification (GTDB taxonomy): domain Bacteria; phylum Planctomycetota; class Planctomycetia; order Isosphaerales; family Isosphaeraceae; genus QWQI01. Next base: position 63,382 of record CAMBEP010000004.1, on the reverse strand, counting down.
TTTTCATCAAAAGATCGCTCAGTTCGGAATTTCCAAATGCCATAATCTGGCGGGCCTGAGCCACGGATAGATCCTGCTTCGGAATTTTATCAACGCCGATCGCTTCCAGCAGTATTTTTGCCCACGACTGGCGCTGCACCAAAACATCGATCACCCTGGATCGCTCGGGCACCGAAAAATTCTGGTAAGTTGCAACAATGCGCTGGCCAATGGCAGGGTCCGGGCTGCGCGTCAGGCCTGCGATTGCATCCGTATTTAAATATCTGATACCCAGCAATGTCATACAGATCTGATTCAAGTCGGGAGGATTCCGCTCAACGATTGTCTTCAAGGCACTCCGGCGGGTCTTCATATTCATCTTGTTATCAAGTGCCAGCTTGCGGATGGAATCCAAGGCAATGCCATCGCCGAACAAGGCGGCAAGATCCTGGGTTTCAGACTTGGGAAACTTGCTGGAAAATGCCTTCCACGATCGCGGTTCAGTCACCTGGTCACGCCCGGAAAGCCCCTCTCTGAAACCGACCAGGATTGCATTTCGAACCGCATCGGGCTTATTCAGAGCCGATTGCATGAATTGGTCGAGAGCGGCCGAGGGTGTTTTCGCCTCGGCTGCTGAAGCCATTTTTCTTGCAATCATCTGATTGAGAAGTGGCCACTGGCTGCCAGATGCAATATTTGTCAGGATTTCAGGCTTGAGCTCTGCAAAGGGTGCAATTCCATACCAGACCATCAGGTTTAAATTCGAGTCTGACCGATCTTCAGGCCTGCTTGCAAGTGCTTTGGAAAGTGCGATTCGAGACTCATTGAAATCCAGACGCTGAATGGACGAGGCCAGCACAAGACGAACGAGCCCGGAGGAATCCTTGCCCGCCATTTCCAGCATTTTCTGAATGGCTTGCGATGATGGTTGACTGATGGATCCGGTGCGACGCTCGCCCATGATGGTATCAAGCGGGAACGAATCCATCAGGAAACGGATGGCCCAGGTGCGAAGATGCTCATTCTGGTCACGGCAAAGGTCCATGAGTTGCATTTCCGAGAGGGCATCGATCGACTTCAGGGCCCAAAGCGATCGCAACCGATGAACCTCGTCGGTTTTTGAGAGTAGAATCTTTGTCAAAGGCGATTTTAGAGAATGAAACTGGTCTGGCGAATCTGCAATTTTTGCGAGGGCTCGGCGCACATAAAAAATATTGTTCGATTTCAGGTCATCCAGAATAGAGGCGGATTGAAATGACTTGAATGCCGTCGAGTAGGACGATTTCAGGCCAAGTTCATAAATTCGCCCGCTGGAACGATGGACTCCGGTATTTTCGTGGCATTCGCCTGTATCACTCCAGTCGATCACCATGATATTGCCATTCGGTGCATGGGCCATATCAAGGCCACGAAACCAGGTGTCGCCAAAAATTGCAAAATCCCGGTCATGCCCAGCCACATAGCCACTGCCCCGACGCTGCGGAGTGTCGCTATTGATCCTCCGCCCATGAAAATTGATTGTAAAGAGTCTGCCATGATAAATATCTGGCCAGGCACCGCCCTGATAAATCAATGCTCCCTGGTGCGCATGCCCCCCACCAAGGCTGTTTGCAGCCCCATCGCGAGAAGCAACCCAGCCCTGGCCGGTGTCATAATGAAAGTGGTCGGCAGTCTGCTGCATCAATTGAAATGCATTCGGATTCGGGTCGATTGTATGTAGCCTGTCAAGATGCGATCCAGGCACGAGATGCCAGAGGTGACCATTGACTGTATTCGTGAAAAAGGCTTCGCCGTGCTTGTCCCAGTCCATTCCCCAAGGGTTGGTCGTACCATGGGTCAAAACCTCTACGGCCTTGGTCTGGGGATGATATCGCCAGATTCCACCTCTTAATGAGATTCTTTGATTTTCAGGGGTTCCGGGCTTGCCAATTTCGCCTGGAAACGAGCCGCCACAGCGGCCGTAGAGCCACCCATCGGGACCAAACTTTAATCCGTTGGCAAAGTTGTGATGATTTTCGGGTGCTACGGTGAAGCCATCCAGAATGACTTGAGGTGGAGAATCGGGCTTGTCATCCTGATTTGCATCGGGAATAAAAAGTAATTGAGGCGGACAAATTGCCCAGATTCCGCCTCGTCCGATTGCAAAACCTGTCAGGTTATGGAGCTGATCGGAAAAGATGGAAGTGGCATCGGCAGCCCCATTGTGATCAAGATCTTGAAGAATGATCAGGCGATCGCGCAGGTTTGGGTCAATGCGTAAACCACGTTCGGCGTAGGTGAAATTTTCAGCGATCCACAATCGGCCACGGTCATCATATTGTAATGCAATCGGATTCCGGACAGTCGGCTCCTGGGCCAGTAATCGAGCGGAGAATCCTTCTGGCAATGTGATTTTTCGAACGGATTCGGCGCCGGTAATCGGCTTTTCAGGCGATTGTTCGCTATCATAAATGGGTGAATTCTGTGCCCTGACTGACATTTGCGAAAATACCAAAACCAATGCCATGGCCAGGCAAGGGCTGTTGAACCGGGGCGATTTGCGTTTCATTTTTTTTCCAAAAGATTGTCAGTTCGCCAGAAAGCGTGAAGGGGGGGATGGAAAGAAGCATTATCCGGGAGCCCCACTGGCTTGTCAATCATTGGTCGACGATCGCAGAGAATTGGGAAGTCGTCATGTCCAGACTGACCAGAAATTTAAAAAGTTCTTTCACATGGGTAGGAAATCTCGTAAGATAGTAAATAACCTGCCTGCACAGCTCCCCATGGACAACATCCCATGACCGATCGAAACTTCTTGCGGATTCTTGTGTTATGCTCTGCTTTGACAAGCCTTCAGCCGGCCCTTGGGGCGGATTCGTTTGACGTTCTGGCGAAGCAATTCGCGGAACAGACGCGCCCGACCATGCAGAAGCACTGTCTGGGCTGTCACAGCACGAAGAAGCAGGAGGGGGACCTGGATCTTGAGCGGTTTGCGACTCTGGATTCGATCCGCAAGGAGCCGGAAATCTGGAGGCACGCCCTGGAGCAGATCCAGGCAGGCGAAATGCCTCCGAAGAACAAGCCTCGACCGAGTGCCAATGAGCAGGTTGCGATCACCGGCTGGATCCAGTCGTATCTGCGGGCCGAGGCCCTGGCCAATGCTGGAGACCCGGGCCCTGTGCTGCTGCGGCGTCTGAGCAATGTGGAATATGACAACACGATTCGCGACCTGACCGGTATCGACCTGAAACCGACCCGCGAATTCCCGGCTGATGGTGCAGCAGGCGAGGGCTTTACGAATGTTGGCGATGCTCTGGTGATGTCGCCCGCGTTGCTCGAAAAATACATGGAAGCGGCGAAGGGCATCGCAACACACCTGGTGATGCTGCCGGACGGAACCAAATTTTCAAAGAATAATACCCAAGCCGACTGGACCAATGAACTTCTGGATGAAATCCGGCGAATTTACCGGTTCAGGACCGACCCGGAAGGGCACACCCGAGTGCTGCTTCAGGGTCTGGAATGGGACACAAATGCAGGTGGGCGAATTCCCATATCGCAGTATCTGAATGCAACGATTGTCTTGAGGGAGTCTGGCAAGTCAGATTCAAAGGCTATAGCCGAGATTGCAGCCAAAGAAAAACTCAGCGCCAAGTATATTGAAATCCTTTGGGAGCAACTGACTCAACCGACCGATTCGCCGATTTTAAAGCGATTGCAATCGCAATGGAAACGCACAACGGCCGAGAATATCAAGCCACTGGCGATTGAGATCCAGAATTGGCAGAAAGCGGTCACCAAATTTGGAAGTGTCGGGCACTTCAAGCCCTGGCTTGGGACTCAGGATCCAGTTGCGACCCGGGTCTATCTTTCTGAGCCTTTGCTGAAAAGCCCAAATGGCGATGCGATTTCCTTAGAGCTCTCGGCACTGAGGATTGGGAGCGAAGCGGAGGAGATCCGACTGGCCTGGATCAACCCACGGCTTGAGAAGCCGGGTTCGGCTCCGATTCCATTATTGAGTCTGAAAGATTCGGTCGCACTGCTGAATCAGAAGAGATTGGAACTGAAGCGTTCCGGGGCTTATCTGAACGCCATTGAAACCATCCGCGACACCGCAGGAAAACCGGACTTCAAGGCGATTGCAGCGAAATACAATCTGGATCAGGCGGTGCTTTCGGCATTTGCGGATGTGGCAGGTCTGGGGCATCTTGCAGGCCCTCTGAATGCCGATTTGATGCTGGGCCGGATGGAAAATGGTGGGGGTTATGTGTTTGTCAAAGGCTGGGGCAGCCCTCAGACACCGAATGTGTTTGCAAATTCGTCGGACCAGACCGTCCGGGTACCGGGCCTGATGAAGCCGAAATCGATTGCGGTACACCCCTCGCCAAGCCAGTCGGTGGCGGTGGTCTGGCAGAGCCCGATTTCCGGGCTGGTGGATATCAAGGCGATCGTCAACGATGCCCATGGCGATTGCGGCAATGGTGTGACATGGTCTCTGGAAATGAGGCGTGGGACAACGCATCAGGTTCTGGCAGCCGGGGTGGCGGATACAAGCAAGCCGAATGTGATTCCACCGATCCCTCAGATTCGAGTGACAGAGGGCAGCACAATTGCACTTGTGATAGGCCCGAAGAATGGAGAGCACGGCTGCGACCTGACGGAAGTGAATTTGGACATCCGCGAAGGGGCGGGCCAGAAGCGGGCCTGGAGTCTGTCGGGTGATGTGACTCCGGACATTCATGCGGGCAATCCGCATGCGGATTCGCTGGGCAACCCGAAAGTGTGGGCCTTTACGCTTGAGGCGGCCTCCGCGAAGGTGGCGGACACTTTGGCGGTCGTGCCGCGAGGTTCCCAACTTGATCAGTGGATCAACGAACCGGACGCCGCAAAACGCAGGGAGCTGGCAGAAACGATCCAGGCCCTTTTCACGTCCAATACGGCTCCTGCGGAGAAATCTCCCGATTCGGAATTGAAATTACGACTAATGTCGCTTCAAGGGCCGATTTTCAGCAAATTGAATTTTGCGACGCTGGCAGCAGGTGCAGAGAAGCAGAAGCAAACCGATATTGAAATGAAAATGGGAGAGTCCCGAACATTTCAGATTCCGGCGGAATGGGCGGAGGGTCGTACATTGGTATCGGACGCTGCCCCGCTGCAAAGCTGGCCGAATGGAGTTGGGGCTCAGATTCAGGCGGTCCAGAATGCAAGCGGTGGGGGATTGGAATTTTTGCCAACCAGGCCGGTATTAATTGGGGCGAGTGCCAACGAGACCTGGAAGGCGGCTCTGAATTCGTTCCGATCGATATTCCCGGCTGCGGTCTGCTATCCGCAGATTGTGCCGGTGGACGAGGTGGTCACGGTGGCTTTGTATCACCGGGAGGACGACAATCTTTCGCGACTGATGCTGACAAGCCGTGAGAAGGCGTATCTTGACAATCTCTGGGAACAGCTCTGGTTTGTAAGCCAGGAGCCTCTCAAGGTGGAGGTTGGCTACAAGCAGTTTATGGAATATGTGACCCAGGATGGAGATGTGCGGCTTTTTGAACCGTTGCGCAAGCCGATCAAAGAGCGAGCGAACAAGTTTCGGGCGCAGCTCAGGGAATCGGAAACCAGGCAATGGGAATCGGTCTTGAAGGTGGCGGACAGAGCCTATCGACGTCCATTGAGACCGGAAGAGAAGACTGGACTGAAGCAGCTATACGGCAAGCTCCGCGAGCAATCGGTGCCGCACGATGAATCGTTGAGACTGGTATTGACGCGGGTTTTGATGTCGTCAGCGTTTATGTATCGGCTGGAGCCATCGCCCGACCAGTCGCGGATGAACCCTCTGAACGACTGGGAACTGGCCTCAAGGCTGAGTTATTTCCTTTGGTCGAGCATGCCCGACGACGAACTGAGGGCCGTGGCTGACAAGGGCGAGCTGCATCAGTCGGAGGCCCTTCGGAAGCAGGCTTTGCGGATGCTGGCCGACCCGAAAGTGCGAGCCCTTTCGACGGAATTTGCATGTCAGTGGCTGCATTTGAAAGATTTCAATACGCACAACGAGAAGAGCGAGAAGATTTTCCCGGAATTCGCGGAACTTCGAGGCCCGATGTACGAGGAGATTGTGTTGTTTTTCGTGGATTTATTCCAGAACAACCGCCCCGTTGTGAATATCATTGACAGCGACCAGACATTTACGAACCCTCAGTTGGCAAAATTCTATGGAATGGATTCCATCAAGGGCGATGGCTGGCAGGCTACGCAAGGCATGAAGGGGGCTGGCAGGGGTGGGTTGCTGGGTTTTGCGGCATTGACGGCGAAGCAGTCGGGGGCCTCCAGAACGAGTCCGATTTTGAGAGGAAACTGGCTTTTGGAAACACTTCTGGGTGAAAAGCTTCCGAAGCCGCCCAAGAGTGTGCCGCAACTGCCGGAAAGCGAGCTTGACACGAATGGCCTGACGGTACGGCAGATCACCGAGAAGCATAGGGCCGATGCCGCATGCGCCAAATGCCACGACCGGATCGACCCGTTTGGGATGGCCCTTGAGGCGTTTGACCCGATTGGGCGAAGGCGGTCTGTGGACTTGGCCGGTCGACCGGTTGACACGGCCGTTGCATTGAAGGATGGGACCCGTTTTACGGGCATTGACGGGCTTCGCGAATATCTTTTGAGAACCAAGCGGTCGGAATTTACCCGCCAATTCCATCGTAAGCTTTTGGGCTATGCTTTGGGCAGGTCGGTACGGGTTTCAGACGACCCACTGATCGATGAATTGCAAACGAACATGCAATCCAAGCCGGCCGCAGGCGTTCAGGACTCGATACTTTCGGTGATCCTGAGCCCACAATTTCGCAATCACAGGGGCTTAAAAGCCGATTTACAAGCTGAGTGAGATTCCATTTTGCAGAACTGATCCGGAGATTGAATCATGGGCCATTCGAAGTTGGTGATGAATCGGCGTGCGTTTGTTCAGGGTGTGGGCGTGACGATGTCGCTGCCGTGGATGGAGTCCGTGAAATTAAAGGCGGCCGATTCGTCGTCAAAAGCGGCCAATAATGAGCCACCGGTACGATTTGCGTGTCTATTTTCGGGCAATGGGTTTCATAGCAAGGAGTGGTGGGCCAAGGGGGAAGGGGCCCAGATGCAACTTGGCAAGGTGCTTGAGCCGCTTGCGCCGCACAAGTCGAAATTGACATTGATCAAAGGGCTGTATAATGCAGAGGCCCTGAAGGGGAATATCCATAGTTCACAAACGGGCAATATTCTTTCAGGTGCGCCGTTGGCATCCGGTGGGGCGATCAAATCAGGGACCAGTATTGACCAGTTTCTGGCCCAGCGGGTAGGTCGTCAGACCCGTGTTCCAAGCCTGGTTCTTGGCTGCGAGCCGTCGATGGCGTCGGTCCACAAGAATTATTCGATGCTTTACAGTTCGCACATTTCGTGGAGTTCGCCCACGACCCCGACACCACTGGAGGTTTATCCAGCATTGGCATTTGACAGGCTTTTCAAAGATAATTCGTCGGCCACGGATGCAAGCGTGCTCGACGCTGTTCTGGGCGAGGCGAAATCGCTGCGTGGGAAGATCAGCCATAATGACCAATTGAAACTTGATGAGTATTTGAATTCGGTCCGGGAAGTGGAGCAGCGCATTGAGCAGGCTGGCAAGCGTGAGGAACTTCAAGGCTGGAGGCCGACCCTTGAGAAGCCGAACAAGCCACGGCCCAAGGACGGGGTGCCGCAGGACATTGCCGAACATATGCGACTGATGTGCGACATTCTGGTCTTGGGCTTCCAGACCGACACCACCCGATTTAGCACCTTGAAGCTGAATAATGACCACTCGTCGCTGCGGTTTTCGAATCTGGGGATTGACTACATGATTCACCACCTGCTCTCGCACACAGACGGTGCGGACTGGCTGCGTGTGAACCAATTCTTTGTCGAGCAGGTTGCGTATATTGCAACCCGCCTGGACTCGATCCAGGAAGGCGAGCGAACCGCTCTTGACAATACCATCATGATGTATTGTTCAAGCATGATGACAGGGGGCCACGAAGCCAACCAGTTGCCAGTCATTCTGGTCGGCCGGGGCGGCGGCAAGCTGCAATCCGGCAGGGTTTTGGACTATCTTGGCAAAGAGAATCGCAAGATGTGTAGCCTCTATCTTTCCATCATGGAAAAATTCGGGATCAAACAGAGCCAATTCGGCGATTCTACCGAAAAACTCGCTGAAGTTTGACTCAAGCCCACTTGAGGCTCATCAGAAATCACCGCGAATTCCCTTTGTATGGATTGATAGTTGTCGCGGCCATACATGATACATCGTATCAGAATGATGTCGAAGGCATCAAAGCGAGTAGCCGGTGGTTGAGCGAAGCGACACCTTCCGGTTATGAGATGGGGGTAAAAGCTGCTGGCACCCCGGCAGGGGTGCAAGACCTTATGTCGCGTCTTCGTCCGGTGGTGTCGTCGCTAACGCTCCTCAACCACCGGCTACTGTCTGAGATGCCTCCGGCATCGTTTTGATCAAAAAGTGCCATTCATGACCGCGAAGAGTATAAATTATCTCATCGAAAGAAATGATCAAGTTCTGCTTTCCAGAATTCCGTTTTTCATTTAAGCTTGGTGGAAATCTGGCTGAGAGCATTTTCAGCCTTACTCCCACAACCGCCGAAAGAGAAAAAAAGATGCGAAAAGTTCAAAATGACTGGGAGATTTACTTGCAATCCGCCGCTCAGGCTTCGGGATCGAATACGTCGGAGCAGTCTGACGATACAAAACCCAAGCATGAAGCGGGATTCGTCAAAGGCCTTGTCGACGAGGTCAAGACCGACATTTCTGACTTTATTCATAGATTTGAATCGCATGTTGACCATTTAAAAATTGCGAATTTGATCTGGCCGAATCTTCCAGCGGTTCCGATCAGTCTGGAGGAGACAATTGGGGCATCAGCCCGGTTATTGGTTCGGGCGTTTCAGATCATGCAGGCTTCGCAAGGCATGACGAACGTTTACACGATTGGCGGGGTGACGACGTTTGGGCATGATTTTTTGCATAATAAAACCGCCAGTTCGGATCGTGTGAAGGCTTTGACATCACTTTCCAACACATTAAACCCGCACTCTTTTTCGGCATTTGCAGGGGCCATGGAAAATTCGGTCAAAGAGGAATTGGCTCCTCTCATTGAATCGCCCGACCCGACCGATTTGACACGATTATCACTTGAACATCCGGAGCAGTGGACAATCACCTGGACCACATTTCCGCAAGTGTATCAGCCAGCGCATGCAAAAGGGCTGGATTCGACGTGGGCTTCGGCACTGACGTCGGCAGAGGCGGCCACCCAGCAGTTTTGGCCTATGATCGCCGAATATGGGATGGCATTTTATCTGCTGATTCTGGAAAAACTCGATGACGCCCGATTATCGGACATGAAATCGATCTTTGCAGGTCTCTGGACAGAGGAATTGACGCAGAAATATCATGACGGGCTGCTGTTCATGATTGATCAGCGCCGATTTGAGACGCTTGATCCGCAGACGGTCAAGGGGTTTCCACGCTTCACACCGGCCACAGTGGTCTTATTGGTTCAGGACCCGGCGACAAAGGATCTGACCCCAATTGCAGTGCGAGTTTCCGGCAAGAGTGGTGCGGGTGCCCAGATTTATAGCCGATTGCATGGAACAACAGATTCGGCCTGGATTTATGCCTTGTCCGCAGCACGTGTGAGCATCACGGTTTACGGGATCTGGATTGGACATGTCTATCATTGGCATTTGGTCACAGCCGCCATGCAAATGACGATGTATAACAACATCGAAAAGTCGAACCCGGTTTACGAACTGCTACAGCCTCAATCCAACTATCTGATCGGATTTGATGACGTATTGATGCTGACTTGGCCGGCAAGTGCTCCACCCACATCGATTTCATCACCGAAGCAATTTCTTGACCTGATGAATGATTATGCAAAGGGTCGAGAATTTTTTGAAGACGACCCGATAAACATGCTGGCCCGGAATGGGATTGTGGTTTCCGATTTCAGTGTGAATACGCCATGGGATAAATATCCGATTGTCGGGCAGATTCTTGAGGTGTGGTCGGCGTGTTCAGAGTATGTCACGCAAGTGGTCCAGGAGAGTTACCCAACCGATTCGAGCGTTGCCGATGATCGTCAGATCGAGGCCTGGATCAAGGATTCGTCGGCCCATCTGGGTGGTAATATCCGTGGCTTGCCAGAGGTGAAAACCCGCCAGGCATTGACCGATGTATTGACGAGCCTGATTTTCCGGGTGACGGTACATGGCTGTGCCAGGCTTAATTCGGCTGCGAATCCGGCATTGTCATTCATGTCAAACTATCCGCCCTGCCTTCAAAATGCAGAGATATTGCCACCCTCAGCGAACCTTGATACAAAATCGTTTCTTGGGTATCTGCCAAACACGGGTACGATTTCCAAGATGAATCAGTTTCTCTCGATTTTTGCATATTCTGTGCCTTATGAACCATTGATCCCATTGGAAGGCATTGAGAGCCCTGAGAAATTATTCTTTGGGCCTGACCCAACGAGTCCACGGAATCAGGCCTTGATCCAGTTACGCCGTCGGATGCTGAAACTGCTAGTCGCAATTGATGATGGGATCCCGCAAGTCTTCCAGTGGCCGCTCAATATCGAAACTTGATATTTGCGAAGGTCAGCCACTGGAGTTTCTTTTTGATCGCGGTTTTGATGGAATCAGCTTGGTTTGCGCCATCGGAATCCGTCTCGGCTGAGAAGCTGTTCGGATTCGGCTGGCCCCCATGTTCCGGCTGCGTATTGCAAAGGCTTGATCTGTTGAGATTCCCAGGTCTGCATGATATTGGTGACAAACTTCCAGGAATTCAGAACGAAGTCGATGCGTGTGAAGAGCGATTGATCGCCCAGGATGACGTCTAGCAGGAGGCGTTCGTAAGCCTCAGGCGGTGGGCCTGCGAAAGTGCCTGAATAGCCGAAGTCCATGTGTACTTCCTGCAATCGGCGGCGCGAGCCGGGGACTTTGGCCTGAAAGAAGAGGCTTGCACCTTCATCAGGCTGGATGCGCAGGATTAGATGGTTTGCACCTTGATCGCCATGAATATTCTGAGCTTCATACAGGGCAGCGGGAGGCCGGCGGAACTGGATTGCGATTTCGGTGGTGCGTTTTGGGAGCCGTTTACCGGTCCTGAAATAGATTGGGACTCCGGCCCATCGCCAATTTTCAAGAGTCAGGCGCATGGCCAGATAGGTTTCGGTGGTGGAATCGGGTTTGACATTTCGTTCGGTCACATAGCCTGGGACAGCCTCGCCGTCGACCACTCCAGCAGAATATTGCCCTCTGACAACATTCTGGACGACGTCGGCCTGTGTCCATTTAGGCAGAGCCTGTAAGACTTTGACCATTTCATTGCGAAGGGAATCGGCGGAGAGGTCTCCGGGCGGCTCCAGGCAGATCATGCCCAGGAGCTGCATCATATGATTTTGGACCATGTCGCGAATGGCCCCGGCCTGATCATAAAACGCGCCTCGCCCGCCTGACATTCCGACCGTTTCGGAGACGAGAAACTGAATCGAAGCGACGTGAGCACGATTCCAGATGGACTCCCAGACGGTGTTCCCAAACCGAAGGGCGAGAATGTTCTGGACCGTTTCTTTGCCCAGATAGTGGTCGATTCTGTAGGTTTGGGCCTCTGTCAGCCACTTGGAAATGTCTTCGTGAAGCTGGATGGCGGATTGGGTGTCGTTTCCGAACGGCTTTTCTACAACCACCCGCGACCACGGGCCAGTGGAGTTGGGCGGATAGATCAGGCCCGACTTGCCAAGATTTTCGACAATCTGGGAGAACGCCTCCGGAGCCGTGGCGAGATAAAAAAGCCGATTCCCTTTGGTGCCAAACTCTTGATCCATGGCATCGAGCTGAAGTTTGAGGGCTTCAAAGCTGGCGAGATCGTCAAAAGTGCCAGGAGAGACAAACAAGTGACGCGCGAACTCGGGCCAGTGGCCGGAAATCACGGAATGGCTGGCAATGGAGCTGGCCATCTCTTCGCGGAAGCGGTCGTGGGACCAATCGCGACGCGCAAAACCAAGCACGGCATACTGATTAGCCAGTTGGCCGGACTGGGCCAATCGGCAAAGTGCGGGAAGAAGTTTGCGGTGCGTGAGATCGCCAGTGGCTCCGAACAGGACAATCACACATGGCTCGGCGATTCGGCTTGGCAAGCCATCGGCAGAGGAGCTGAATGAGTTTCTGGGAAGGGAATTGGAATCGCTGTCTGGCATTGTTGACTCTCTGAGTTGAACAAATCCGTCCGATCGATCCACGGTCATGACATTATGACACATACGGATCCGGAGGAAATGAAGAACTTGCAGGCTGAGCCTCAGCCGAAAGGCAAAACCTGCTTGCCGAATACTCCATAAACTCCCTCCAGGAAAGCAATAAGGCCAAACCAAGGACGACTGAAAATATAGGTCCAACAGGCCATTGCAAGCATTGTGAAAAAAAAACGAATGGACTCTTTGCACCCAGTCCGGTTCACCGAGAAAAAAAAGGGCTCAAACCAGCCAGTGCAGGGGGTTAGAACAACGCTTTTTCTGTTGAAACCTACGTACAATCAAGCCGTTGGCCTGAAATGATCGCCTAAGATCGTGAACCGATCACAGAGGTTCCATCCAAATTGCCAGATTCCCTGAAGCCGGAATCAATTGCCAGGCAGAGGCTTCAGCTTGATATTTCTGTACCAGCAATTGCTGCCATGATCCTGAAGACCGATGTAGCCTTTGCGTGGATGATTTTTATAAGCGATGTCAAACTTGTGGGCAGATCCATCGGGCCGCTTGTTGACCTCCTTCCACTGATCGAGGTCGATTTTTGAGACCAGTTTGCCATTGACGACAACCTGAATCAAGCTCCCATTGCTGGTGATCTCGATATGGTTCCACTCTCCAACGGGCTTCATGGCATTGATTTGGGTGGGAACAAGGTCATAAATGGCGCCTGTGGTATGAAACCCGGGGCCTGGTGTGGCGTCGATTGCAACTTCAATTCCATTGAAGCCAACATCCTTGCCGGGGCGAGGCTGAAGGGGCATGGTGCGCAGAAAGAGACCGCTATTGCATTTCTCGGTAATTTTGAAGTCCAAGGCCAGGACGAAATTCTCCAGGGGCTTTTCATAGACCAGCATATAATCGCAAGGGTGCGGATTCAGAGCGCCCTGCTGCACATGAGATGCAGGCAGGGGCTTCTGTTTTGGAGAGATCCAGCCACGAGTTGACTTGCCATCAAACAAGAGGATCCAGCCGTCGGTTTTTTCCTGATCCGTCAGCAGATTTTCTTGAGCGATCAGAGAAGGGGCCCAGATTGTCAGGATCAGCAGAGCCAGGAACCGGTGAAGCATGGGAATAGACTCAAATGGGAAGACGTGTCAGGAATCTTGGAAAATTCAAAAATGCAATCCGGTGGCCGATCAGAGCGACCAGCCAGCCCGATATTCCGCATGAATATAAGGGGTCAGCTCAGGCGCATTTTTGACTCTGAGATTTGGGCTGTCCCATTGCAACCGCTTGCCGGGTGCATAGAGCGAAAGGACGCCAAGAAGTACAATTTCGGTGAGAGGCCCGGCATAATCGAAGTTGGAGACGGGCTTTGGGCCACCCTTACAGGCCAGCAACCACTCTTCATAATGGCCGGGCGACCGCTCCATGGTTTTTGGGACCAATTTTGCCTGATCATGAAGATCAGCCGGCAAAAGGCGCGGCATGCCGCCATGCGAGCCATGATACATCTTGCCTTTTGAACCGACATAAAGCACGCCATTGCCATCAAGCTTCTGGCCCTCTGGCATTTCAGAAGGGGTGGGCGGCATCAGTCCGCCGTCGTACCAGGTCATCTTCACAGGTGGAAGATTGCCTCTGGCAGGGAATTGGTAGTTGATGATTGCAGCGATCGGGAATGTCTCGAAGTTTGGCTTGTTGCCATCGAGTGAGGAACCGTCCAGGGTCACGCTCGACTCCACAGAGGTCGGCGCACCAAGACCAAGGGCCCAGACAGGATGGTCAATGATATGGCAGCCCATATCGCCCAAGGCACCTGTGCCGAAGTCGCGCCAGCCGCGCCAGCCCATGGGGGCATAAATCGGGTTGTAGGGGCGCTGCTTGATCGGCCCAAGCCATAGATTCCAATCCAGATTGGCGGGTACTGGAACCGTCTCGGTGGGCCGCTTGACACCCTGCTTCCACATGGTGCCGGCCCGATCTGACCAGACATGCACCTCACGCACCTCGCCAATGAGACCTGCCTGAATCCACTCGTTGGTCAGGCGCGAGCCTTCCGACGCGTGGCCCTGATTGCCCATCTGGGTCATCACACCAGCTGACTTGGCCGCTTTAGTGAGCTCGCGGCACTCATGAAGGGTGTGGGTCAGCGGCTTTTGGCAGTAAACATGCTTGCCAGCCTTGATGGCTGCCATCGAAGCCACAGCATGGATGTGGTCAGGGGTGCCCACAGTCACGGCGTCTATGTTCTTGGCCTCTTTGTCGATCAGTTCACGGAAGTCCCGATATCGCTTCGCTTTGGGAAACACACCAAACGCACCTGCATTATCATTCACATCGCAGAGGGCGACAATATTTGCGCCGTTTCTGGCATGCGTCGAAATATCGCCACCGCCCATTCCGCCCGCCCCAATACCAGCCACATTCACTCGCTCACTAGGTGCGATATACCCGGGCCCGCCCAGAACATGACGCGGAACGATGCTGAATGAAAACGCTCCCACGCCTGAAGCCAGGACGACCGAGCGCCGCGACAATTTCAGAGAGGCTTGTTCCGCCTGGTTCGGGTTGGTCATCTAAGGAGCAGCCTTTTTTGCCGATAGTTTGGTCGCAGATGGAATGGCTCCCGGGAATCGGCCATTCTTGCGAGCAATCTTTGGAAGGGAAGTGGGGATTACCTACAGTTGAAAGGCAAACCAGGGTGGTGTCAAGTTTATTTTTGAGATAAGAATGTTTTTATCCAAACTGGTCAATAAGCCATGCGGTAAATCCCTTACGCATTTCAGGAAAGGATTGAACGGGCTGCCAGCTTTGCAGAATTTTGGCTGGCAAGAATTCCGGACCGTAAATCGTTGTTCATTCCAAAAGCTTCGCCTGCGACCATCAGAAATGGGTTCTGGCAGAGAATCACTGGTGATGATGACGATGGATTGGGTGAGGGCTGCAATCGCGCATATTTCCATTTGTGAAGGCTGGATGCGCTTGGCTGCAACTCCATTTTCAATATGGCAGATGCAGATAATTGCAACTCTTTGAGAATTTCCGCATGGCCCAGATCCCAGTTTTCCAGGCTCCAGTCTGGTGACGCCTGAACGGTAATTGAATGATTGCCACTACTGACAGGCTGAAACTTCAAAAGCCTGATCAAGGGATGCCCCAATGGCTCGAAAAAACCGGTTTGATCAAAGGGGGCAGGCAAGCCAGGCCATTGAAATATCCCGACATGGCATCGTTCATAATCAGGAATCTCCGGCATATCCTGGTGAGCCATGAGGTCGATCAGGTCCGATTCCATAAGCAGCTCAAGAATCTGTGGCCAAGGCATGGTCAGAACCACATGCTTCGACTCCAATTCAAATGGGTCGCCGCCATGGGCAGAATCCTTGAATTGCAATGTCCAGAAATCCGTATTTCGGCTTATTTTCACGAGCTGAAGGCTCTGGAGAATTTCCAGAGGTTTGGCAAGCTCTTCGGCAAGTTGGCGTATTGAGCCGGGGATTTTCCAGCTCTGGGTTGAAATGGTTTCAGGCAGGCCAAAACGCACACTGATGGGTAGATCCGCAACCGGGACGGGGTCGGCACCGATCGCAAGCAAGGCGCTGTAGATGGCGGATGGTGTCATTTGGATATCGGTATGAAACCAGCCGGGTCCGGTATCGAAAATGCAATCGCCGAGGACTTTTGTTGAGATCCGCCCGCCAGGCTTTCGGCCTTTGTCGATTAAAAGGGAGTGAATGCTTGCTGATTTCAGCTCATGGGCGAGCATGAGTCCAGTGAGCCCGGAACCGATAATTGTGATGGAATTGAACATTTTTCTGATAAGATTTAATGATCCGATAGCATTTCTGGAAAATCGAGAGCGATATCGAGTGCAGGCGCGGAGTGTGTCAGGGCACCGACCGAGAGCCTGTCGATGCCTAATCTTGCAAATTCCGCAATTTTGTCAATTGTAAGCCCCCCTGAAATTTCGAGAAGGACACCGGGAGCCAGTGCATCTCTCTGCTTAAGAGCGAGGCCAGCCATTTCCGGCGTAAAGTTGTCGAGTAAAATGCAATCGGGATGCACATTCAGAGCTTCGGGCAATTGGCCGAGGTGATCAACCTCAACGGTCACAAATATTTTTGGTCCAGAAAATACGCGGGCCCTTTGAACGGCTTCTGTGATTGGGCTGACGCAACCATTTGCAACCAGGGCGGCCAGGTGGTTGTCCTTAATTAAAATGGCATCATGCAGGCCGATTCGGTGATTGTGTCCATTGCCGCAGCGGACCGCGTATTTTTCAAGGGCACGCCAGCCAGGTGTGGTTTTTCGTGTATCCAGCACTTTGGATTTTGTGCCTGCGGTTTTCTCGACAAACCGGCTTGTGATGGTGGCGATGCCGCTGAGCCTTTGCAGAAAGTTCAGGCTGATCCGTTCCAGGGCAAGTATGGAACGTGTCTGGCCACGCACTTCTCCCAGCACTTCTCCGGGTGAGACACGGTCGCCATCCGAGACGAATGGCTTCCACTGAATCCCCGGCTGAAACTGCTCTGCGATCAGACCGATGATAGGCAGACCACTGATGATTCCATCGCGGCGGGCGACGAATCGGCCAACACTGGTGGCGGCTTCCGGGATGGTGGAAAGGCTGGTGATATCGCCAGTGGTGCCCAGGTCCTCGTCCAGCGCCATTAGAATCAACTGCTTGGCCTGGCGAATTTCGGGTTTATCAAAGGGCGGGATCGGGTGCGACATGAGTTGGTTTTATCTGGTTTTCTTTTGAAGTCAGGAAAGGGTCAACTGATCGTGGGGCGTGGTGGTTTCGACCGATTTTCCGTCTGTTTTTTGGATCGGGCACGGGATCGGGCCGACTGGCCTTGCGGGCTTGCGGCAGGACGCGCCGGGCCACCCGACTTTTGGGCCTTCAGCTCGAGAATCCGATCCCGTAAGGCAGCGGCCTTTTCAAATTCCAAGGATTCAGCAGCCGTGAGCATCTCTTGCTCAAGCTGGTTCAGATAATCCTCGGTAATCGACTCCTCTTCATTGCGGTTTACGGCCTCTCGTTCCAGGGCCTTGGCGTGGCTGAGGTCTTCGATACCGCGACGAATCGCCTTGATGATCGACTGGGGCGTGATGCCATGTTCTTTATTATACTCGATCTGAAGCGCTCGCCGACGCGAAGTTTCGTCCATGGCACGCTGCATGGCGCCGGTAATGCGGTCGGCGTAAAGGACAACTTCGGCATTGACGTTTCGTGCGGCCCGGCCGATGGTCTGAATCAGGGCCGATTCGCTTCGAAGAAAGCCTTCCTTGTCAGCATCCATGATACAAACCATGGAAACTTCCGGAAGGTCGATCCCTTCCCGCAGCAGATTCACACCCACCAGAACGTCAAATGAGCCCTCACGCAACTCGCGCAAGATAGCGACTCGCTCAAAGGCGTCCAGTTCGGAGTGAAGCCACTTGGTGCGCAGGCCTTTTTCTTTGAGAAAACGGGTCAGGTCCTCGGCCATGCGTTTGGTCAGGACGGTTACAATCAATCGCTCGCCAGCCGCGACCCGCTTTTTTGCCTCTTCCATCATGGCTGGAACCTGGCCAGTGGCGGGCTCGACACGAATGATCGGATCCAGAAGGCCGGTGGGCCGAATGACCTGCTCGACCACCTCGCCACCCGATGTATGAATTTCATAGTCCGCAGGTGTCGCAGAAACAAACAGCTTCTGGCCAGGCTTCTGCTCCCATTCGTCGAATCTCAACGGCCGGTTGTCGAGCGCCGAAGGTAGCCGGAAACCATGTTCCACAAGTGTCATTTTTCGGCTGTAATCGCCGGCAAACATGCCCCTGATCTGAGGCATGGTCACGTGTGATTCGTCAATAAAGATCAGGGAATCGTCGGGGAAGAAGTCGAGCAGGGTGGTGGGGGTTTCGCCCGGCTTTCGGCCTGCCAGGTGACGACTGTAATTTTCCACACCCTGGCAATAACCGACTTCGAGGATCATTTCCATGTCATAGCGCGTTCGTGCGGCAAGCCGATGTGCTTCAAGAAGCTTACCGCACTCCTTCATCTGCTCCAGGCGTGCTTCGAGTTCGATATTGATCGATTCCACGGCCGCTTCGATCCGTTCCTCCGGCAATACGAAGTGCTTGGCTGGATAGATATAGGTTTCGGCAAGTTTTGAAAGGATCTGACCACTCACGGGATCAATGATGGCAATGGCTTCCACCTCATCGCCAAAAAGCTCAATCCGAAGGGCGGTTTCTTCATAGGCAGGCCAGATTTCGACCACATCGCCCCGGACGCGAAATTTGCCACGATCAAATGCGACATCGTTGCGGCCATATTGAATGTCGACAAACTGTCGTAAAAGTGTGTCCCGGTCGAGCAAGTCACCACGCCTGATATAAATCATCATTTTACGGTAATCGTCAGGCGAACCCAAACCATAAATACAAGAAACACTTGCAACGACAATCACATCGCGGCGACTAATCAGGGCCGAGGTTGCCGCGAGTCGCAGGCGATCGATTTCCTGGTTGATTGCGGCATCTTTTTCGATATAGATATCGCGCTGGGGAATATAGGCTTCTGGCTGATAATAATCGTAATAGGAAACGAAGTACCGAACAGCATTATTGGGGAAGAAGTCGAGGAATTCGGAATAAAGCTGTGCGGCAAGCGTTTTATTGTGCGACAGGATCAAAGCAGGCCGATTCAGGCGGGCAATCACATTGGCCATGGTGAACGTTTTGCCGGACCCTGTCACTCCAAGCAGGGTCTGGCACTTGCTGCCGGCCAAGAAGCCTTGCACCAGGGCTTCGATGGCTTGTGGCTGATCGCCAGCAGGCTCAAACGGGCTGACCAGTTCAAATCTGCTCATGGTAAGCCGTCTGGTTGAATGGGGTTAAGCGGCGAAGAGACAATGCTGAAGTTGGAACTTTCTTCAAACGTCAACCACTGCCCATAGTTAAGCATAAATGTCGGGCCGATTCCACGTACACGGTTCTCAAAATCCTGGGCCAACTGAAACGGGTTCACTAATCTTTGTTGAACAATTCGACCCGCGATCACGGGGCCAATTCCTGGAAGGATTTGAAGATCTTCCAAGGTGTGCAAATTGACAGAAATGGAATGATCCTGAATAACGGGGATGATCCTGCGTGTCGGTCCTGGGTAGTGAGCGATCCGGACTGCGACCGCGCCAACCAATACAATCATGAAGAGCAGTTTGACAGGCCTAATGACGGAATCATCCATATCAAAAGGCCTCGAATCATAGCTTTAACAAGCGATTGGGAGACTCGCAGAAGCGGGAAGGGGAGGGGCTCCGCAAGGCCGTGACGATGGCCTTCTCAAGCCAGCACCTCATCGGGTTGGGGAACATCGACCACTCCGGTGATCAGTGCGCGCTTGACTTCGCTGATCAACTGAGTGACCTTAATCCCACGAGGGCAGGCAGATGTGCAGTTGAATACAGTCCGGCATCGCCAGACCCCTTCGGCATCGTTGAGAATTTCCAAACGCTCTCCAGCGGCCTGGTCGCGGCTGTCAAAAATGAACCGGTGGGCATTGACGATGGCAGCCGGACCGACATATTCGCGATTCCCCCAGAAAGGTGGGCAGGCGGTGGTGCAGCAGGCGCAGAGAATGCACTTGGTACCGTCGTCAAACCGCTCTCTTTGTTCTGGCGTTTGCAGGCGCTCGGTGGTCGGGGCGGGGTCGTTGTTGACCAAAAATGGCATAATCGATTTATAGTGGTCGAAAAATGGCTTCATGTCAACTATCAAATCTTTGATCACAGGCAAACCCAGAATCGGCTCGACCGTAATCTTGTCGCTTTTGAGATTCTGGACGATCATCTTGCAAGCCAGGTTGTTTTGGCCATTGATGCGCATGGCGTCGGAACCACAGATCCCATGTCCGCAGCTCTTGCGCAGGCCAATGGTGTCATCCTGGTCCCACTTGACCTTCATGAGCACGTCCAGAACGCGATCAATCGGGCGGGCCTCCACCTTGAATTCCTGCCAGTGTGGCTCTTTGTCTTTTTCGGGGTCGAATCGCTTGAGCTGGACTGTCAGCATGCGTGTCGAAAGGTAGCCTTTGGTTGGGTCTGTCAGTTCACTCACGGCTCGGTTCCTGTCAATGTCTCAGGGCGGTGTGGTTCTGAAATCCGGAAACCCTCAAGCAATTCTACACAGAACTGCAAAGTCTCAACGAAATCAATACTTACGCACTTCCAACGGATACTTCGGCACTTTCTGACCATCTTTTTCGACGTAAATCACATCAACTGCGCGGGTGTCAATCTTCACGCCCAAATCGCCTTCCTTGGTGGCAAAGGTGTGGTTGAAGTGCTTGACGTCGTCGCGGTCCGGGAAGTCTTCCCGCGAGTGGGCTCCGCGGCTTTCCTTACGGCTTTCGGCCGAGGCCACTGTGGCAGCCGCAAGGTCTATCAGGCAGCCAAGTTCGAGGTATTCGAGCAGGCCAGTATTGAAGACCGTTCCCTTATCCTGAATACCGGTTGACTCATATCGTTTCTTGAGCTTCGCGACGGTCTTGCTGGCGTTGCCCAGGCCTTCGGCAGTCCGGTAAACGCCGCACTCGTCCATCATGACCGTCTGAAGTTCGTCGCGGATCCGGATCCAGGGTTCAGTCCGAGGTTTGGAGAGAACAGACTCAATCTGTTTTTTGGTCGGAGCGGCCGCATCTTTCGGAATCGGCTTGAAATCGTTTTCTTTAGCAAACCGGGCCATAGCCTTGCCGGCCCTACGCCCGAATACGACCAAGTCGACCAGGCTGTTGGTCCCCAGACGATTTGCTCCGTGAACGGAAACGCATGCCGATTCGCCCGCTGCATAAAGACCAGGTACAATCTCGCCTGAGGCATTGCGCAGAACACGGGTTTCGAAGTCGGTCGGGGTTCCGCCCATGGCATAGTGAGCCGTGGGCTGGATCGGCATCGGCTCCTTGAGAGGATCTATGCCAAGATAGGTGCGCGAAAGCTCGAGCGATTCCGAGAGTCGGGATTCAATAAAGTGGTCGTCCACCTCAAGACCGTCGCGATGGATCGGGCTCGACTTGTACTTATTGATGGTCGAAGGACGGATATCAAGGTAGACAAAGTCTTTACCGCTAACCCCACGACCTGCCCGAACTTCCTCGTAAATGGATCTGGAACAGACATCGCGGCTGGCCAGCTCCTTCATGTTGGGGGCATAGGTTTCCATAAAACGCTCGCCCTTGCCGTTGAACATGATTCCGCCATCACCTCGGCAACCTTCGGTCAGAAGCACGCCCAGACGGTAAATACCGGTGGGGTGAAATTGATAGAACTCCATGTCCTCAACCGGGATACCATGGCGATAAGCAATTGCTGGCCCATCTCCTGTCAAAGCAAATGCATTGGAGGTGACCTTGAACATGCGCCCGAAGCCACCCGTCGCCAGCATCACACTTTTAGCATGAAACACGTGAAGCCGACCGGTAGCAATCTCGATCGCCACAATGCCTCGGCATTCGCCTTCGACCATGATCAGGTCGAGCATGTGGTATTCGTCAAAAAATGTTACGCCTTGCTTGATGCACTGTTGATAAAGCGTTTGCAGAATCATGTGGCCAGTACGGTCGGCTGCGTGGCAGGACCGCATGACGGGTTCGCGCTTGGACGAATCGCCGGGCACCGGGCGGGTGTGACCACCGAACCGCCTCTGACTGATGCGGCCATCTGGGGTACGGTCGAACGGCAGGCCCATGTGCTCAAGGTCGTAAATGCACTCGACTGCCTCGCGACAGAGGATTTCGACCGGTGTCTGGTCCACCACGAAGTCGCCGCCCTTGATGGTGTCGTACGCGTGATTTTCCCAGGAATCGTCTTCAATGTTGGAAAGTGCGGCGGCAATTCCGCCCGCAGCGGCACCGGTGTGCGATCGCATGGGGTAAAGCTTGCTGACGACTGCCGTGCCGACCTCCTTACCGGAGTGCAGGGCGGCCATCAGGCCTGCTCCACCCGAACCTACGATGATTGTGTCAAAACGATGGTAAGTCGGGGTGTTCATGATATGGTCAGGATCCGATTGATGGCCGATTCGAAAGGAAACGTCCAGCCGATGGTATATTTTGATGCGAAAATGACGTCATCTAGCGGCTGAAGCACTTGCAGCAGCCGGGTTAAGAGCTCTGTACTGATCGACATAGGCTTTGTCCACCTGAAACATCCAGATGGCATATGAGCCCATCAACAGCAGGGTGGTCATCACCATCCAGAGCGTGGTGTGCACGGCCACTCGTGCCTTGGCGCCGTGGACATATTCATCAAGAATCTGGCGAAGCCCGTTAAAGCCATGAAGCATGGCCAGAGCGATCATGCTCATGTCCCACAGTCGCCAAATCCAGCCAGTCCGGGGATTCGCCCACCGGCCTGCCACGAAAGCATAGTTGATATTCTCGACATTATTGGCGATGTGCATGATGAACAAGTGGCCTAAGGCCAGAAACACCAGCACCAGCCCGGATATTCTCATGAAATACCAGGCGGTCAGTTCAAATCCGCCTTGGGGTTTAATTCGGTTACGAGCCATGAAACGTCTCTCGATGGAATGCTTTACAGATGTATGTGATATCTTGACTCAGGTCACGCAGATCAGGGCTGGACCGGTGTATTTTCAGGCACTTTCACCATGTGGTCCGGCGCCGAGGCCAAGGGCAGAATCACCACCACTGCGGCTGGCAACATCAATGCCAGAAAAACGATCATGACTGCGGTGAACGATTCCTTCTGGTATTTGCAACCTTCGCTCCAGAAGTCGAATAGGATCACACGCACGCCATTAATGGCGTGATAGAGAACGGTGGCCATCAACCCGAGTTCGGCCAGGCGGAAGGCCCACCTGAGGGGCCAGAAGTACTGGCCATTGAAAACCCCACCATAAATCGCAACGGTGTGATCGTAGAGAGCCGGGTTGAAAACAACAAAAAAGGTGTCGATGACATGGATGATCAGGAAGATCAGAATCCCGATGCCAGTGATCCGGTGGAACATCCACGACCATTGCCCGATGCCCCCCTGATATCGTAATCCGTCTCTCAGTTTTGCCAATTTTCCCGGACGATAAGCATGCGGTTCAGGCAGAAGTGTGGACATGGTGGACTCGATCTGGAGACTGCGGCCAAACCCTTTAGATCGTTGATCTATCAGGCATCTGATATCATATCAGAAGAATCTATCATTTTTTTAGACATGGGAACAGCACTGGTCAATGATAATCGAGGAAATTCATTCAAGGCATGGTTTGGCAGGGGGGGTGTAAGTAGTGGGCCTGTAAGCCGGATTTTGTCACCGAAATTCTTGAAAAAAATCGGGACCGATCATGAATCTGGGATGAGCCTTGCGGATCACCTCAAGCGACCGACCCGGGGGTCATAACGGATCGGGCCGATCCGCGTCATTCCAGCCTTTCGGCCAGCATGACTGCCCCCATATTTGGTCTTGCTCCTAGTGGGGTTTGCCAAGCCAGACCGGTCACCCGGCCTGCTGGTGAGCTCTTACCTCACCGTTTCACCCTTACCCGCGACCTAAAACGATCACTCGCTTCAAACCACGACGGCGGTTTACTTTCTGCGGCACTTTCCCTACCCTTGCGAGCGGTGGGCGTTACCCACCACCATGCCCTGCGGAGTCCGGACTTTCCTCCAGGCCATGACAGCCCAGCGATCGGCCAGCCCACTCCTTACACAAAAGTATTGTAACAGAACCTACACAAAAACCCCTGAATTACTGGTTAACTCACTACAAAGCATACGGTTATCGACCATCCCAATCATCATCCTGCTCCATTAAATTCGACAAGAAGCTCCGTAATCCTGCCATAAACTTTGGAATATCCCATTTTTGGTGGTATATTTCTGATAGGCAGTCTGTGCCAGATTTGGATTGGATAGTCCATACATCATTTTGATCTGGCAACAAGTCATCGGAGGCTGGCCATGAACATTCAGGATTATCTATCCCGACAGCAGGTTCCGTTTCAGCGACTGGTTCACCAACCTGCACCGACGAGTTCACGACGAGCCAATTCCGTGCATACCCATGGCCGGCAGGTTGCCAAAACGGTCCTCCTGAAAAACTTGGATGGCCAGCTTCTTGTAGCGGTGCTGCCTGCCGACAAAAAAATCGATTGGCTGAAACTGGCGACTACCACTGGCAAAACGGGCTGGAGGCTTGCTACGGAGGAGCAGACCAGCCGTGTTTTCAGCGATTGCGAAATGGGAGCCTGGCCACCGTTTGGGGCACTTTACGGAGTGGCGACGGTCGTCGATGACTCGTTCCATGCGGACTCCGAGATATTGGTGGAGGGCAACCATCGTCACGAAGATTATCGGATGTCGTTTCACGACTATCTGCGAACGGCCGAGCCTGATCAGGCTAAGATCAGCCGATCCTCTTGAAAATGGGTCCGGGTTGTCTTTCGGTTTATGCGTTGTTTTCAAACAACGATGCAGATTTATGGCTTAGGCCACATTTCACAAGCGATTCAAGCCGGGCTTCATCAACGGATGGGGGCGGGGGTAGAGCACCGGAATCCACATTATGGTTCCTGTGAGTTTGAAGCCGGTGCGAACCTGCAAGAGATCGATATCATGCCATAAGTCATTTAATTGATGTATGTTCAGACGGTTATGCAAATCTGGATTGGTAGAAAAGATTTGGAGATTGGGTCAAATTTATGGATCCAGAGCGAAACTTTCTGACAAAATGAGTGTTGTTGAGGGTGATACTTTCGTGAAATTCGGTATTTCCCGAGTTTCAGCATAGAAAAAAACGGATCGCCATTGATCAGGAGAATTCTCGGACATGCGTAACTGGAAACAGCTCATTTTGACCAGCTTCACAACCCTTCTTGTCTGTGCTGCACCAATTCTGGCCGACCAATTGCTGGGCACGGTCCAGGAAGTGGATGTGGCTGGCAACAAGATTGTGGTACAGCCCAAGGGCAAGGGCGAAAAGAATGTCGTGGTGACGGTCAGCGACAGCACGATTTATGAGTCAGCCAAGGGCAAGGTCATGAAGAAGAGCCCTCTTGAGAAGCTGAAGAAGGGTGTAGTTCTGGAAATTGAGCACACGGATGCGAAGGCATCGAAGATTGTAATCAAAGGCAATCCGAACGCCAAAAAGGGTGAAGGCGGCAAAAAAAAGGCAGACTCTACCAATAATTGATTGAGTGTCGGCCAGCGTTTTTTTTTTCTGGCAAAAAAAGACCGTCACAGATCACTTGACCGGACGGACTGTGGCGGCTAATATTTGAATCAAGATCGTCGGTTCTCTTATCGAGAGTGGTCGAGGGACGGGCCCTGAGACGCCACAGCAACCGGTTCGAAGCTCATGTTCGAATGCTGGTGCTAACTCCCTCCCGATTTCTGGTGCAAGCCGGAATTCGCGGGGAAGATGAGATGAACGGTGTGAATCAATATGATCGCTTGTTCTGCAAGCGTGCGCAAATTGTCACAACCGCTTTCCATTCTTATCTTTCTGCATCTCGACAAATAGAAAACCGACGAGAGGGGTTTCCATCATGGATGGAACGCTCTTGGAAACGACATCGCGAATCGTCTGTCGGACTATTGTGGGAGATTCACCGTGAGCCAGCGTCCTAACTTTGTGAATGGGTTGAAGTGTCGTCTTTGCGGGAAGATGCACGGCCAGCAGGCACTGAATTTTTGCCCGGACGATTTTGGGCCACTTGAAGTGGATTACGATTACGAGGCCATGAAGGGCCAAGTCACACGGGAATCGATTTTGGCTGGCCCCGTATCGATGTGGCGATATGCGGCATTGTTGCCTCTGGCTGGCGAGCCGACGGTGGGCCTTCAGGTGGGCTATACACCGTTGGTGAAGGCGGACAGGCTGGCCAGGGCATTGGGTCTGAAAGAGCTTTACATCAAGAATGACGCCGTCAACCACCCGACGCTTTCGTTTAAGGACCGGGTCGTGGCGGTGGCATTATCGAAGGCTGTGGAGCTTGGATTCAAGACAGTCGGCTGTGCATCCACGGGGAATCTGGCAGGCAGTGTGGCGGCCAATGCGGCGGCGGCGGGTCTTGAGGCCTACATTTTGATACCTGACAATCTTGAGCAGGGCAAAGTTTTGGGCGCAACGGTTTATGGAGCGAATGTGGTGGCTGTGACGGGCAATTACGACCAGGTCAACCGGCTTTGCTCCGAGATTGCATTTAAATTTGGCTGGGGCTTTGTGAACGTCAATCTTCGTCCGTTTTATGCGGAAGGCTCCAAGAGCATGGGGTATGAGATTGCCGAACAGCTCGGCTGGCGAGCGCCCGATGCCGTGGTGGCTCCGATGGCTGGCGGCAGCCTGATTGGCAAGATCCACAAGTCATTTAAGGAATTTGAAATGCTTGGCCTGCTTGACGGGCCGGTCAAAACACGCATGTTTGGGGCTCAGGCCACCGGCTGCAACCCGATTTCGAACACGGTGAAGTTGAATGCGAACAAGGTCAAACCGGTTCGCAATCCTGACACGATTGCCAAGAGTCTGGCGATCGGGGACCCGGCTGACGGCTATTTTGCAAGCCAGTTGATTCGCAGCACAGGTGGATGGTCGGAAGATGTCAACGACGACGAGATTGTCGAAGGCATGCGTCTGCTGGCCGAAACCGAAGGCATCTGGGCAGAGACCGCTGGCGGTGTCACGCTGGCTGTAGCACGCAAATTGATTGAGCAAGGCCACATCCATCGCGATGAAACGATTGTACTGGCCATTACTGGCAATGGTCTCAAAACGCAAGAGGCCCTGATCAACCGGATTGCCAAGCCACAAGTCATTCGCCCCACTCTGGACGACTTCAAATCGCTCCTGGCCGCCACCAATGACCAGCATTCTCAAGCGGCGGATCAGGTGATGGCTGCGGCGGGTGTCTGACTGCGTTTTCCTCCCAACTCTCAAACGTCATTCAAGCCTTGAATCCAGAAACGGTTTCAAGCGAATGATGAATCTGTCTCCTGAATCCAATCAGAAAGTGAACTGACACATGCCACTCGTTCGAATCCCAACTCCGCTCCGCCCTCATGCCGGTGGCAACGATTCCGCAAATGCGGCAGGTGCCACAGTGGGTGAAGTTCTCAACAGCCTGACTTCTGATCACCCTGACCTGCGATCCCGTCTGTTTGATGGCGAAGACCTGCGACGATTTGTCAATGTTTATGTGAATAACGAAGACATCCGGTTTCTGGATGATCTCGACACGCCGGTTGCGCCCACCGATGAAGTCAGCATCATTCCAGCCGTTGCGGGTGGATCTGTCTGAATTGGGGGGGATGTGCGAATGGGCCCGCACAGGCAACGCACTCCATAGAGAATCGGTACACCAGTTTTTGGGGCCACTCGTGATTGAAAGTCTCGAACGATACAGCCGGCAAATGCGTTTTGGGCCACTGGGCGAAGAGGGTCAGCGGCGAATCAGCGCATCGCGTGTGACGATTTGTGGGTGCGGCGCGCTTGGAACTGTGCTGGCCAATCATCTGGCAAGGGCAGGCGTCGGCTTTATTCGTGTGGTGGATCGCGACTTCATTGAAATCCACAACCTTCAGCGTCAAATCCTGTTCGATGAAGACGATGTGGCGTCCAACCTGCCCAAGGCCGAAGCCGCGGCGCGGAAAATGCGTTTGATCAATAGCCAGATTACGGTTGAAGCCGTGGTGACCGACATTGATCACACCAACATTCTGAGCCTGGTATCGGACGTTGACCTGATCCTGGACGGAACGGACAATTTTGAGACCCGATATCTCATCAACGATGCCGCCGTAAAGCTTGGCAAGCCATGGATTTTTGGTGGAGTGATCGGCTCTGAGGGCCAGACCATGACCATCATTCCCGGCAAGACCCCATGCCTGCGCTGTGTGGTGGAAACCTCGCCGCCGCCCGGCATGACTCCGACCTGTGAAACGGCTGGCGTTTTGGGGCCTGCTGTCTCCACGATTGCTTCGTTTGAAGCGATTGAGGCGTTGAAGATTCTTTCCGGCAAGACGGATTCGCTCAATCGCGACCTGATCATGGTCGATCTCTGGAACTGGTCGTTCCGCCAGTTGAAAGTGGCTGCCCTGCTGGGCAAGGTCGACTGCCCGACCTGCCGTCATGGAAAATTTGAGTGGCTGGATGGAACCATGGGCTCCCAGACCACCACACTTTGTGGCCGCAATGCGGTTCAGATTTCGACCCGGCGCGACGATATTCTGGACTTCCAGGAGATGGCATCACGACTGAGCGAGATCGGCAATGTGCGTCACAATGCGTTTATGCTGCGTTTTGAGACGGAAGGCCATGAATTCACGGTCTTTCCCGACGGCCGGGCGATCATCAAAGGCACCAACGACATCGCCAAGGCCAAGTCGCTTTATGCACAATTTCTGGGAAGTTGACGACCAGCGATGATTTATCTGGACAATGCCGCCACCAGTTTTCCCAAGCCTGAGTCTGTTTATCAGGCGATGGACCACTTTGCTCGCCATTCGCTGGCGAATCCAGGCCGGTCCGGCCATCGCATGGCCCTCGCTTCGGAACGGATTCTGGACGACACCCGGCACCTGCTCAACACGCTCTTTCAAGGCGAATCGCCCGACCGCTGGGTATTCACCCTGAATTGCACCGATGCCCTCAACATGGCCATCAAGGGGCTTGTGAATTCGGGCGATCATGTCATCACCAGCGATCTTGAGCACAACTCGGTCAGCCGCCCCCTGCGAGCCCTTGAAAAGCTCGGCCAGATCAGACTCACACGTGTGGAGTCCCACGATGGATATCTCAATCCTGAAGAGGTCGTGGCGGCCATCACGCCTGAGACCAGGCTGGTTGTTCTCACACACGCGGCGAATGTGCTGGGAACCGTCCAACCCATCGAGCCAATCGCCCATGCCGTGCGGGCAGCCGGTGGATTCATGCTGCTTGATGCGGCTCAGTCCGCAGGGGTGATCGATATCAACCTCTCCCGACTGCCAATCGATATGCTCGCTTTCCCCGGCCATAAAGCCCTTTACGGGCCGACCGGGACCGGCGCGTTGTATGTGGGCCCACGTGTCAGCCTTCGGCCTTGGCGAGAGGGGGGAACTGGCGGCGATTCCTCGACAGAAACACAGCCCGACACAATGCCTTACAAGCTCGAAGGCGGCACGCCCAATGTGCTCGGCCTGGCGGGGCTTAAAGCTGGCCTGGAGTGGGTGCTGCAACGAGGTGTGGAAGCCAGCCGGATCCATGAAGTCCAACTGCTTCAGACGGTTGTCGACTGGGTCTCGGATCATTCCGACCTCTGGGGCATCGCTGGTGCCTGGGATCCCGCCCGGCATGTCGGAGCACTCTCCCTCAGGCCACCTCAAGGGCTTGCTCCTTCAGAGCTTGGTGCCATTCTTGACACCTCCTTTGCAATCGCCATACGCCCAGGCCTGCACTGTGCCCCTTACATTCACAAGCGATTGGGCAGCTTCCCGGACGGCCTCCTGCGCATCAGCCCCGGGCCGTTCAATACCGAATCCGATATTGACACTTTCCTCAGCGCCCTTTCTGACATCACGGACAGCCTGATTTAATCGACCACCACCCCTCACTCACCCTTAGATCGATCACACTTTTCGGGGTAATTCATGCCACTCTCATTGCAATGTTTCCGCAGTTTGGTCATGAGGCGCCTTGTCTCCGGATTTCTGCCTGCAATTTTGATCATTGCTTTAAGCCTTGCCATGGGTCCGCATGCGCAATCCGCTGACCCATTTCATGATGGACTGATACAACTGACCAAAACTCCAGGCTTTGAAAATGGCCAATGGGGCCTGCTTGTGGTTGACATTGCGACCCATCAGGTTTTATTCGAACACAATGCCGATCGCCTGTTTGCCCCCGCCTCAGTCACAAAGCTGTTTTCCACGGCGGCAGCGCTAGAGAAACTGGGCCCGGATTACCGGTTTAAAACCGCCGTCAAACGCCGCGGCGAGATCGACAATCTCTCGATTCTCAGAGGCGACCTGATTCTTGTGGCCAGTGGCGACATGGCCATGGGTGGCCGCACAGCCGCCAACGGATCCATGCTGTTCGAAGAGAGCGACCACACCTATGGTGGCGACAATGCCGCTCTGGTCAAGGCCGACCCATTGCACGCCTTTCAGGAGCTTGCCAAGACGATCCTCAAATCAGGCGTGAAGCAGGTGGCGGGCGATGTACTGGTCGACGACCGCCTGTTCCAGCTCTCTCCCTCAAGTGGCAGCGGCCCGCGTCATGTTTCTCCGATCACGATCAACGACAATCTGGTAGACGTCCTGATCTCTGCCGGGGCAAGGCCGGGGGAGACTGCCACATTCACACTTGTGCCTGAAACGACGGCCATGGCTGTTGATTTTCAGGTCGCCACAGTCGAAAAAGATAAGCCTATCAGCATCTACATTAACACCGTGGGTCCGCGATCGGTCATGGTTCGTGGCACAATTCCTGCTGGCAAGAAAGACCTTGTGAGAAATTTTGAGGTGGCGGATCCGGCATCCTGGGCCCGCAGCCTGTTTATTGAGAGCCTTCGCAAATCGGGCATCAAAGTGGCGGCTTCACATCTGGCCATGCAGGAACCGGCAAGCCTGCCGGCCAAAGCCGATGTTGCCAAGCTTCCGAATCAGGCCGAATATGTCTCGCCAGCACTCCGCGAGTATGTCAAAATCATTCTCAAAGTCAGCCACAATTTGTATGCCAGCACCCTGCCATCATTATTGGCGGTTGCAGATGGCAAAACCACAGCAAATGAAGGTCTGAGGATTCAAGGCAAACTTTTGACGGGACTTGGAGTGAAGCCGGAATCGATCAGTTTTGGGGGCGGTGCAGGGGGCGCGAGAGCCGATCTTGTGACCCCCCGGGCCACGGTTGACCTTCTGTTATCGATGCAGAAAAGGCCAGGCTATAGTGCTTATTTTGAAGCCATGCCAGTTTTGGGAAGGGACGGAACGCTTGCAAAATCTGTCGAACCCACCAGCCCTGCCCGGGGCCACGCACATGCCAAAACAGGCACATATTACCTTGAGAATGAGCTGACAGGAAATACGATCCTCACAAGCAAAGCCTTGGCAGGCTATATGGAGACCATCCACGACCGAAAACTGGCGTATTGTGTCTTCGTAAACAATGTCCCAATCAGACTCGCTGAAGGCGCGGAGAAGCCAGCCGTAAATGCAACCGTCGCTGGCAAACTTCTTGGTAAGATCAGTGAATGGATATACTTAAACTGTCCGCCAATCCTAAAAACCGATCTAGGCAAGCCAAACTCAAGCACCGTTGGCAAGCCTTCTGGTTCATGATCGTCTTGGGCATGGCGTAAGGCGATTTAATCTGGTCCGGGTTCGTTTTAGGGCCACTGAGAACCGAGCCTTTCTGCTACTTGCCAATGCAGAATCGGCTGAAGACCCGGTCAAGCGTTTCTTCCGTAACGTCTCGGCCAGTCACAATGTCGAGCGATTCGATTGCTGAACGCAAGTCCATGGCCACCAGCTCATCGCCTCGATCATCCGCAACCGTCTGGGCCGAATTTTCCAAAGCCCTGGAGGCACTGATCAGAGCATCGCGCGTTCTGGCTCTGGTCGTGGCAATGACAGCCCCCGTGTTGGCCGATTCCTGCTGAATCTGATCCAGAATGGCAGCCTTCAAAGATTCGAGCCCTGAACCAGAGGCGGCACTGACACGCAGCACGCCCTGATTGGGAGACGATGTGTCGGGATGATGGCCAGCAAGTGGCAAATCGGCTTTTGTACGAACGATCAGCCGAGGCAGTCCGGGCGGAAATAGAATGAGGAGCTCGCTCAGGTCGTCTGCCTCCTGGTCGACTGGCAAGCAGACGAGGAGCAAGTCGGCCAATTGTTGTTGCCGCAACCCAAGTGTTTGGGAATTTTGCTCGAAGTGATCTTTGGACTCGCCCAAACCTGCCGTATCCACAATCGTCAATTCCATTCCGCCGGGCAGCTTGATTGTGGCTTCAAGATAGTCTCGTGTTGTGCCAGCAACCTCTGAAACAAGGGCCTGGGCATGATCTGCCAAGGCATTGAAGAGACGGCTTTTACCAGCATTTGGGCGGCCCACGAGCAAGACCTTTGCAAGGGCAGGGCCCGACTCCCGTGCCGCCCATTGATCGGCAATGTTGGAAAGCTCCCATGCGGATCCGCGAAGCTCCTCGCCGATCAGGTTTCGGGTGATCGGGCTCACGTCCGATTCTTCAATAAAATCAAGGGTCGCCTCAAGCCAGGCGAGCAAGTCCAGAAGTCGCCCGCGAAGTCGGTTGACCCGATTGGCAAGGCCGCCTGCAAGTTGATCAAGGGCGACTTCAAGCTGGGCTGGACTGGTGGCTTGAAACAGTCCTGCCACGGCTTCCGCCTGAGTCAAATCGATTCTGCCGGACATAAACGCACGAAACGAAAATTCGCCGGGCTCTGCAGGCCTTGCGCCCCGGTCGATCAACTCGTTGACCAATTTTTCCGCGAGCGGATTTGGGCCTGGCAAATGCCATTCCACAAGCTCCTGTCCCGTATAACTGCGACGTTCCGGCCAGAATTGGAGTTGGACCCGGCATTGAAATTGAGATTTCTGCGAAGCCCATTCCACTGCCAAAGCCTTGGGAAAGCTGGGCTTGGCCACCTGGCCTGAATAAAATCCAAAATCTGACAAGCTCCAGGCCAAAGGGCCACTCAATCGCACAATGCTGCGACAGGATGGCCCTGGCGGGCTTGAGATCGCCACAATGGTGTCTGAGGTCTCAAGGTTTTTCATCGGTCGATCCGACAGGCCGGGCGCCGATCATCCACGCTTGCCTCGATTGGGCCGGTCCTTGCTGACTCCACCTTTTGGCAGATTTTGCTTTTTATCTTCGTTCTGGATCGTTCTCTGTTTTTCTGCCTCTGAGAGCAGCTCCTGCCATTTGGCTCGCCAGCCTGTGGCCGCAGGTTTGGAGGCAGAATTCTCACCTCTGGAGGAGGGTTTTGTGGACGACGATCCGGAAGTCGTGGCGGTGTTTGTCGAAAGCACCAGTGCAGGGCCGGATTTCACGAGCTTTGGCAGAAGGAGTCGCTCGCCAAGCGCCCAGAGGCTCGACGTAATGAAATAGAGGCCGAGCCCGGACGGAACCTTATAGAACATGAAGCTCATGAAGACCATCATGACAGAGAACATCTTCTGCTGCATTTCCGCCTCTTCGGTGGCGGGTGGAGGCGAGAAGAGCTTCATTTGGATGTACATCAGGATCACAGAGACCAAGGGCAGAATATTGAAATAATCGCCCAGAAACGGCACTGTGCCCGGAAATTGGAAGAGCGCGTCAGGCGCTGCCAGATTATCAATATACAAGAAGGGGGCATGCCGCAAGGCAACACTGTTATTGAGCGTCTGCCACAGACCCATGAAAACGGGCAACTGAATCATGGCGATCAGGCAGCCCGAAAATGGATTGACTCCTGCCTGTTTGTACAAGTCCATCGTTTCGCGGCCCTGACGTTCGCGATCCTCCTTGTACTTCTCTTTGATCAAAGCCATCTGGGGAGCCAGTTCCTGCATGCGTTTGGCAGTAATGGCCTGTTTACGCGAGAGCGGAAAAATCATGGACCGAACCACAGCCGTGAGCAGAATAATGGCCAGACCATAGCTGCCCCGCTTGGCCCCAAACAGGCCGAAGAATGATTTGGTGGCAGAATAGGTGGTTTCCAAAAGAGGGCTAATGAACGATCGGGCCAGCAGACGCGAGCCCGGCACAGCCCAGCCTCGCCGATAAGTCGTCAGCTCGATGGCGTTGTAGGGCATCAAAACCTGTTTCGTTTTTGATCCCATAAAGACCGAGTATTCATGCACTACAGGCACATTGGGAGCAAGCCTTACGGGCTTGGTGGTCAGGCTGACGGTGATATTGGACTTGTTCGGGTCGACCGGTACAGGGCCGACCAGGCGTTCGGTCGCATCGGCTATCCAGTTGGACTCTGTGCCAGCCGCTGGTTTTAATTCCACAAAGTTAGCGAAATACTGGGTTTCCACACCCGCGAACCGAATCGGTGTTGTGACCTGCTCCAGCGGATAGCCTGATGTCGGGTCCGACGACTTCGCAACATTTGCAGATGTCCGGCTAATCAGACTCGCATTTGGGTCGGCAGGTGCAAAAAACAGGTCGCGATAGGTATAGCTGTACCACTGACCTTCCAAAGGCAGGCCATAAGGGCCAAGCAGGCGATACGTAACGCTATGATCCTGAACACTTTCGAGTTTGATTTCCAAAGAAACATCGTCGCGGCCCTTTGTTAGCCGGTAAGTCTTGATGATCGTGAGGCCTGGAACATCAAGCGAGGCATGCCGAAAACTGACCTTCTGAACATCGCCCAAAATCGAGACCGGGCTGGATGCGGGCGTATCGCGCAGGACTTCCCAGTTGATATTCGCCAGGTTGATCGGCTTTTCTTCGCCATCAATGTTACGAATTTCCAAAGTCAGGCTATCAGGCGACTCGATCTCGGTCTGAATCAGTTTGAGTCGTTCCTTGGTGTCCTGCCCAGGCAGGTGATCCTCTGCAAACTGAGAACTCTCGGCCAGGGCAATACCTGCCCCACGATTCGGCAATCGGATTTTGAGCTTATAACCGGAATCAGGATCCGTGGAACCGATCTCAATTGTTTCGGCTTTGAAACTCTCTTTGAGCGCTGCGGTGATGGTCGGTTTGTTCGCGTCTACCGCCTTTGGGTCAGCAGGCTTTGAGTCAGCGGTCTTGGCTGGTGGCGGAATCTGAGCAATTTCAGCCGCCTTTTTGGCGGCATCGGATTTGGCTTTGGCCTGGGGGTCAGGTTTCGGGAAATAGCCGGCACGCTCAAGAGCGATCTGAAGACCAAACATGGTCAGGAACGAAATCATGAGGAAAAGGAAAAACCGCTTCTGCTCGTTCATTCTCAACTCAAGTCCAGTCACGGGAAATAGACCAAATCGATTCGCCGGATCGAAGACGAATCGTCGTTAACCGACGTATTGCGATCTCTATGATAGATTCAGGCAGGTCCAGTTCGTCAATGCCCCACAGCCAGCCGATCACCGAGAAAGGCATCCAGCGAGGTAATGGCGTGGATTTTTTGGCGAGTGATTTCGAACGGATATTCGAGCCTTCGATAGGTCAATTTGGGAGCATGACGAGGCTCTTCACCCAAATTCTCGATCCCATCGTCCAAAATCAGATAGCACGATCGGCGGTCGCGGTCGCGGGGCTGCCCGACCGACCCAACATTGACCATGGCCTTGCCCTGATCGAGCACAATTTCGTATCCAAAGTCGCTGGGAATAAGAAATTGATGGGTTTCTGTAAACACCCCGGGGATGTGCGTGTGCCCCTGGAAGCAATAGTTTTCAACGAGTGTAAAAAGCCGTTCGATTTTGCGGTGATTGTAGACATCGTCCGGAAAGACGTATTCCGAAAGTGGGTTTCTCGGCGAACCATGAACGAACAGAAACTGGCCGTCCTGATGGAATCGTGGCAAGCCTCCAAGAAATTCAAGGCGACTCTGGTTTTTGGGGTCGTCCGTCCGTTCAAGCTGCTCGCGGGTCCAGAAGATCGCCCTTTCGGCGTTCATGTTGAACCCTTCCGGGTCGCACAAGGCGCCCATGTCATGGTTACCAAGCAGGCAAAGGCTGCATTTGGCCATCACTAAATCAAGGCACTCGCGTGGGTTGGGGCCATAGCCCACGATGTCGCCCAAGCAGTGGATGGACTCTATTCCGGATGACTCAATATCCGCCAGGACAACCTCGAGCGCTTCAAGATTCCCGTGGATGTCGCTAATGATGGCGCGACGCAAGGCTGAGGCTCCTCATCTCTGGCAATTCTGACAGGCCTTCCAGACATATATTTCGGTCAACTATATCATTCTTCGATTTCGATCACGAGAAAATCAATGTAAGATAGTAAAAGAATCAATCCCCAGGCCGTGTCATCCTCATATCCGCTCAGCTTCCCGCTTGCTCTTTAATGAGCTTTTTGACGACCTTTCAGGAGCCCCGGTATTTTGTCCGATCGCCCTTTCATCTGGCCATGCCTTGCCATGGACACCTCCACAAGGAACGGTGTCCTTGTCGTTCGCAATTCCCCAGGCTCGCCGAATTTCACCGCCCGGCTCGACTCCGCCATCACGCATGGTCGCGACCTCGCACCTGCCATCAAAGCCTTGATGGACTCCTCCTCACTTCGATTCGATGACCTCAAATCCATCGCCGTAGGCCTCGGCCCCGGTTCCTATACCGGTCTCAGGGTCGGCCTGGCAATCGCAAAAACATTGGCAGAAGTCCTTAATATAGAATTACTTCCAGTCGATAGCCTGCTGCTCTCGGCGCTCAATCTGGGCCCCCGGGCCAATCAAGCCCTCTGCCTTGCCGATGCTCAAAGAGGCTCTGTCTATCAATGCCATTACACCCGCAATCCTGACACTCAACTCTGGCACAATGCCCCCGGTGAAGAACCAAAAATTGTCGATTGGACCGAGCTTAACCAATACTCAGATAAAGACTTAATCCTCACAGGACCAGGCCTTGCCCTGATCTCCAAATTCGGCCCCCTCAAGGCCCAAACCGCCGATCCAAACCTTTGGAATCCATCCTCAGATTCCATGTTCGCATGGCTCGATGGCTATGCCGCACAGACCTCTCCTGTCGACCCACTGCGAATTGAGCCGTTCTATATCCGACCAAGTGCGGCCGAAGAAAAAAAAGCCGTCACAGACTCCCATCCACACCCGCAATAAAAGTCCTAAGAAAATGACAAACCCTGTTCAGAACCGTACAAAGCGTCTCTACGGCCTTCAGTGGAACCGCTATCGCATTGTTCGAACCGTTGAAGACCAAGCCACACTTCTGCTGAAAACCGCCATGAGCCCCGGCGAATTTGCCGGAAAGCTTGTTTTGGATGGCGGTTGCGGAATGGGCCGATACGCTCGAGTGGCCGCCGGCTGGGGGGCCAGTGTTCTCGGCATGGATCTCTCCGAAGCGGCAATCGCAGCTCAGGACTTAACCGCCGACCACTCCAGCCATGTTCAGATCCTTCGCGGTGACCTCTTGCGGCCGCCCATTGCAGAAGGCCGATTCGACCTCGTCTATTCCATTGGAGTGCTTGACCACACACCCGACCCGAGGCAAGCCTTCTTGAATCTGGCAAAGTCTGTGAGGCCCGGCGGACGAATGGCCATCTGGGTCTATCAGAAGCAAAGCCCTATTGTAGAACGAATTATGGCAGCCCATCGGGCCATTGCCCTACGCCTGCCTGTCCACTTTCTCGAACGCCTGAGCCGCTTGAGCGTCCCTGTGGGTGGCCTCAAGCGAAGGCTTATGAACAGCCAGTTTCGCTTGATCGAGCGTCTTGGTGTCGCCCTTCATGCCCTCACGATTGGAGTCTCCATGCACCCGGACCCCGAAGTGCGCGCCTGCGACACCCTCGACTGGTACGCGCCCCGATTCGTGAGCCACCACACCCACGAAGAAGTGGCCAACTGGTTTGCCGAGGCCGGCTTCCACGACATCGCCGACCCGACAACCGGGCAAACACACTTCCACCAAGGTCAAGGCCAGGGCGTGCACATGATCGGCACAAAAACCTAATCCCAGTTCATTTTGAAACCCGGAGTTTTCTTGTTTTGTAAAGGCCAGGTGCCCACACCTCGTTGTATATCACAGATTTCTATACGATGTTTTGGAGTTCGAGTCTAACAACCTGAAAACAATGGATTTAAGCACCAAAGGTGCGGCCTGAGAAAGCCCTGGGCAACGCCCAGGGTCTGTGAGACGTCAAGATGCGACCCTACCTGATTCCCTCCTTGCCTTGGTCGCCGGCCCAAGGCCCGCGACCAAGGCAAAGAGGGATGGTAAGAGTTTATATATTATAGGCTTACGCCGACCCAGGGCTTTGCCCTGGGCTATCTTAGGCCAGGCCTTTGGCCTTTAAATCAAAATCCGCTCAAATATCGAAGATTTATGGTTTTACAAGATGTGCGTAACAACCAGGTGCCCACACCCGGCACGACTCAGATTACTAGATCAATCATGCGTAAGATTAGATTATACATGGTTTTAGGTGCCTTTAAAAAACAGGTCACGCTGGGTGAGGGCACCTCTCCAAAAAAGATCTGGTCTTCCAGGTGTATTCGGTCCAGGCCAGGGCAATTGGCTCCGAGCGATTGCGCCGTCGGCTCAAATCCCACCCAGCAATCGTTTTAACAACTCTCTCTGATTGATGAAAGCCGGGTCACTGGCCAGATTGGAATTTTCGCCAGGATCCGACTGGTGATCATAAAGCTCCACACCCGCTTTGCCATTGTCCCACTCCGTATACCGGAACTGCTCTGTGCGCACCGATCGTCCCATAATCTCTCGGGCTGAACTCTCTTTCTTCTTGACAGCAGGCATGTTGCGATCATTCACTGTGCGTGTCACTTGCGTATAGGCCGGATGATTCCAGGCCTTCTGAGGGTCGTCCAGCAAGGGTACCAAACTCTCGCCGTCGGTTTTTGGTACGGGGACGTTGCAAAGCTCTGCCAGGGTTGCATGCAGGTCGACCAATTCCACGGTGCGCGACGACGCCTTGCCATTCCCCTTCCTCCCGGGCGCATAGATCACCAGAGGCACGCGGGCCGACTGCTCAAAAAGGCTCATCTTCATCCACTGGCCACCATGCTCGCCCAGCAGATAACCATGATCGGACGCAAAGACCACTACCGTCCGATCCGCCAGATTCAGCTCCTCAAGACGCCTCAAAACACGCCCTACATGAAAATCCATCTGACTGATCGACGCATAATAAGCCTTCGTAAATCTGGATAAATCCGCATCTGTCAGCCCATAATTCGGAGTCTTGATAAAAAACGCCACCGGAGGAACCTTCTCAAGACCCACCGGCTTCGCTGACGGAATCGGAAACGCCTGCCCATCATAGATCTTGAAAAACGGCTCCGCAGCAATGCACGGCACGTGCGGCCTGTAAAACCCGCCTGCGATAAAAAATGGCTTCTCTTTGGCCTTTTCAATCATCCCAATAACCCCATCTGCCACCTTGCCATCCGTGTGGTCCATGCCGTCGCCACCAGTTTTCAGCCAACTGATGGCCGAGCCCAAGCCAGTTTTGGCCGTAAAATTGATCACATCCGCTTCCTCATCCTTATCACGACCTCGCGGATTGATCGTCTCCTGCCAGGACGGAGGATCATCCAGCCCTGCCGTCCCAATCCCACCCGGCACCCCATAATGATAAAGCTTGCCCACCCGGCTCACATAATAACCCGCCTTCTGAAAGGTCTGAGGCAGACTCACAGCCTCCGGAATATTTTTCCGAAACTGTGTCGAATTCTCATAGACCTTTGTAGTATCAGGCCTTAAGCCTGTCAGAAATGACGCACGCGATGGGTTGCAAAGCGGGAACTGACAATAGGCTTTGTCAAACCGCACACCTTTATTGGCCAGAGCATCGATATTGGGCGACTGCACCAGCTTGTCTCCATAGCAGCCAAGCCGGTTGGCCAGGTCGTCAGAGACCAGCATCAGCACATTCAGACGATTTTCTGCCCCTGAAGCAAACCGGGCAAGATGCACAAGTGTCATCAGAATCAGAACACGTAATGATTTGCGCCCAATCAGAGATTTCATACACATCTCCCAAAAATGGTGAACGACGGCCTGGGTCAGGATCCCTCATCCATAGCATATAGGAGCAGCGCCCCGATGGCCAGTCGTTGGCTCTGCAATACGCCAAACCAAATTCTTCGAACATTCGCCATCGTGTTTAAATCAAAATTATGTCAACTAACAGCCTTTGAAGCCGGTCTCGCCAAGTTGCTATCCTCAAAACCACTTAGGATCAGATTCTCTAGCTTTTATCGTGGTTGGATGTTGCAAATTCTGCACAAATTGACGATGCCGGTGTCCGCCACAAACTATCATATACAAAAGCACCCTGCCCATGCAAAAAAAGACACAAACTATTTACAAACATATGGTTACCAGATTTTGAATATCATTTTCTACAGGCTAACCGGCAGATTCATACAAAGTCATGGGTTGGAGTCATGGCTGAAACGAATGGTCTCTCTGAGGCGGAACTGATTCGGCGGTTGATTGATGAGGCGAAAATGTGACGGGTGGAGTCAATCCAAGTGTGGCGAGTCTTTTTTGCTTGTATGATCCATCAACATCATTCCATATTCTAAAATATCTTCAATCGTCGAGTTGTGCCTGTCGATGCAATCTCTCATCTGAATGTACGTCTCCTCAGGCAAACGCATGATGCTGATCATGTGTGCATGATCAGTTCGCGGTAACCTGCATAGTTCAATGTATGCCGGACATTCGGGAAGAAAACAATTATGTTTCTGTGCTTTCTCTACGTCCTTTAAAAGGTCCGCATAATGCGTGGAATCAGGTTTGCAAGAATGGACTTTGTAGTCAAACGATTTGCTTGGCTGCATGTTGTGCAATGGATCGAGAAGAACAATATTGAACTCTTGATTCTCATCGAAAAATCCGATCACCCTACCTAAACTTTGGGTGATTTGAAATTGGAATAGCTCGTACTCGGTCTCGTTATCCAAGTATGTTCCAGGTATCCAATCCAAATCTTTACGTTGTACTGGGATGTTCTTTTGTTGCCAATGAATTTTATGAAAACGCCAGTTATCTCGATCTACTCCATCTTTTAAAAAATGTTCTTGCTTGAGTTTAGATAGGTCCGCAAGTTTCTCAAGCAAAGCAATGAACCATTTTGAATCAGATTGGTCGAGTCCAAAGTTTTTGATCTGCTTCCAGAACCGAAAAGAAAATACCCACCGTTTTTCGCTCTGTGGAGCAAGGGCAACAGGCCTTTGAGCTTGTGGCGGAATTAGGCCACCAAGTGTTGGCTTACGATTTGACGCCATTTATAAAAGCCTACTTACGAGCTGGCCTGAAGCCGTTGAGAATAGTATTTTGTCATCAGAGATTCCTCTATCTCAATCTCGCATCGCTGGCTAGGACCAAAACCATTACGAGCCGCTTGCCAAGGCGCTTCCTGGTGCGTCATTTCTTCAAGCTGTGAACCTGATAAGGGCGCATAGACTTCCATAACTGCATCAATGTGGGCCCTATCGATAGGCGATATACGGTCGGACGTAAACCCAACCTGCAAGTCAGACTCACTGACAGACGAGTACAGCGACTTGGATTCAGCAAAGCGGTCGTACAGCTTTCGACTGACCGGGCCATGCACCCAAGCCTGAAACTTATCGTCAAACAAAGACTGCTCGCGAATCGCAAGGCTCCATGCCTGCGCATAATACACAAGCTTCTGCAACTTCAGCAGATTGATCTGCTCTCCGCCACTCACAAGCTGCAATATGATATAGTCCGCGACATCGTCAATAGTCATCACTTTGCTCCTTTATGCCAATCAAGGCATTCTCTCTACATAACTAATATCGTCTATCCCAATCATCGAATCAATCGACCAAACCGCATTTCTGGATTCCTATTCCAGCCAGCAGTTGTCATATCCATGCAAGTTGCCATAAAGTGGCGAGCGTCGAAAAAAAAACGTGCCGAAAAAAAATCCTGCCATTCCACTCTCACCTGACCCACCCAACTCAAGCCAATCACATTCTTCGGTTTATCCAAAGTGTTGCGGGTTTAACATTGCGTTCATCCTGGCTTCTCAACCACTTCCAGAATCAAAGCCATCTCTTTTTCTGTGCACACTTGAGCAAGGCCAGCAAGTTGATGTCCAAGAGCGACCTGGGCAGCATATAGGCCGATCTCAGCCCTCGCACTTGTGGCAAACGAATGCGGAGTCGATTAGGCAGCCATCGTGTTATGCCAGTCAGTTCGGTGCATCACCAACCCACTTGCCAATTGAATTCTCGGAACATGTGCTGTCTAATGTGTGAACGAAACCCTTGCCACGCATCATAGATTCCGCAACGAAACGGATAGGAGATTGGTCATGACTCGTCCTAGAAACATGTTTTGGTTAGGCCTTTTCGGTTTGCTTCTGGCTCCAAATCTGGCTCATGGGATAGAGTATCTGCTTGCCATGTCAGCCGACAATGCTGGGGCCGCCAAC
Organism: Candidatus Kuenenia stuttgartensis; assembly: GCA_945865635.1. Classification (GTDB taxonomy): domain Bacteria; phylum Planctomycetota; class Planctomycetia; order Isosphaerales; family Isosphaeraceae; genus QWQI01. Next base: position 21,066 of record CAMBEP010000004.1, on the reverse strand, counting down.
ACATCCACAATTCGATCCATTGCCTTGGACAATACTTACGCTATAACAAACCAAAAAGAGCTGCTCAGTGGCTACACAGGGGCAATTTCCGGCCTTGCCACCATCTCCAATTCCCTTTATGTTGCCAACACCTCTAAATACGCCAATGGCTACACCATTTCAAGCGATGGCGCCGGGAATCTAAACACTTCGGCACTCGGAGGCTTTACCACGATCAATTCCGGGTCGGGTACAGGCGGCAGCAATCTCGGAAATGTAAAAGGGATTTCCGTAAACAGCACAAATCTCGTGGCCGCGATCTCAAGCACTTCCAATGTTGCACTTTACGATCCAGCCACGGGCTCGGCAGGTTCGCCAGCCTCGTTCGCCGGAGCCGCCAGTCAGTGGAAAAGTGTGCTTGCCCCAAACGGCAATTACTATGTCATCTCGAACACATCGATCGGAGTTTACAATTCCTCAGGCACCCCTCAGGGAACTCTCTCCCTGCCATTCACGCCCACCAACCTAAGAGATATCGTATTCTCCGACAGCAGCACGTTGTTTCTGACCGATTATGCATCGTCAGGTGGAGTCTACAAACTCAGTCTTTCGAATCCGACCACTTCGGCCGGGGTCAATGGGTTTGGCACCTCAGGATTTGTGAGTTATTCCAACGCCTTTGGACTCGCTTTAAGTGCAGATGCCTCACAGATTTATGTCTCCAGATACTTTTCCAGCAGCAACACAAACCGCTCGGAAATTGACCGCCTGAGCACCTCGGCAGGGGCCAAAAATACCGTCATTGCTAGCACCAACAATCCTTATGCCTATCAATACCTGGCTGTCTCTGTGATTGTTCCGGAACCGTCGTCGGTCATTCTCGGTGGAATCTCGGCCGCTGGAATGATCCTGCTCGCCCGATATCGCAAGCGAGTCTGATGCAGCGACTTTTCTGTTCCACTCCAATTCGCACTTGAGCCAAGTATCAGGCTGGGAATTTCTCAAGAAGACTTTGGTCTATGAGAGGTCCCGCATGATCTGGCTCGCCATTTCTTCAGTTTAAGAAACAGGCCAAGAATAAATTTCAGATTTGATGAACCATTGGTTTTCTGGCTCATGGCCAAAGATCCTACTTTCATCCGGCCAATTCCAGCCATGCCAAGCTTGATCAATCTCCTCAAAAAATCAGACTCTGACCAACCATCCTCAATCTCTCGAAAAAACCGTCAACCGGTTTTCTGAAACATCCATGCTTCCAATACTTTCCAAGAAAAATGCCTCAAATCAGTTCCTGAATCGGCTGGGCGTGCTGCTCTACAAGATATTGCGGACGGCCTTCAATGTCGTTGACCGAGGTGGTGGCCAAGTCTATCCCCAAATTTCTATAAAGCGTCGCATAAATTTCGCCAAACGTGACGGGCCGGGAAATGGCCTCGCCAGCGATCCGGTCCGTAGCCCCAATCACCTGGCCTGTCTTCATGCCACCGCCTGCCAGCACCGCAAGATTCACCTGTGGCCAGTGGTCACGGCCAACCTGGCCATTGATCTTGGGAGTTCGACCAAATTCGCCCATCACCACCACGGAACAACTATCTGACAAACCACGCATGTGGAGATCCTCCACAAGGCTGCTCAAGCATTGGTCCAAAGCCGGGAAGTCCTCTTTCTCTCGCTTGAAAATCGAGTTGTTCTCGCCCCCGTGCCAATCCCATTTGCTGTAATTCAAGGTCACCACCCGAACACCCGCCTCGACCAGTCGACGTGCCATCAACAGGCTCTGAGGCACTCGCGGCGCACCATTCTCATCCATGAAAATCTTCGGGTCGCCCGTTCCATATCGTGCCACAATTCTTGGGTCCTCCTTGGAAAGATCCAAGGCATCGGCCACCTTCGACGATGTCAGAAGGCTGAAGGCCTGGGCATTGAATGAATCCATCGCGTGCGTTGTTCCGTCTCGGTCCGCAAACCGACGAACCTCATCCATCTGCTTCATCAATTGCTTGCGGTTGGAGAGTCGATCAATCGTCACGTCGCGCACCCCCAATTCCTTGCGGCCCGGATCAATCGGCCGATATGGCGAAAACGCTGTCCCCAAAAATCCCGGACCAGGCTCGTTATAAGGCGGATGGGTGCACGGATAACACAAGCTTACAAACGAAGGAACAGCCGGATCCACCGGCTTTTGCAACTTCGCAACTACCGAACCAAATTGCGGCCAACTCCCGCCCGGTTGAGGCTTTCGAGGGTCGTGACCATTGAATACCTGCACCGCATCGTGATCCGCCTGATTGCCTACCAGAGACCGGATAATCGTGAATTTATCCATCATCCGAGCCATCATCGGAAAGGCTTCGCCAATCTCGATCCCAGGCACATTGGTCGGGATCGGCCGCCACGGACCGCGAATCTCCGCCGGTGCGCTTGGCTTCAGGTCAAACATGTCCTGATGCGGCGGTCCACCTACCAGGTAGATCAGAATCACCGACTTTGTCGATGAAACTATGCCCGCCTTCGCTTCATCACGCAATAATTCTGAAAGACTCAGCCCCCCTACGCCAAGCGAGCCGATCTTCAAAAATCCACGTCGTGATGGGCGAGCCAATCGCATCATTTCAGCACCATTTCTGGTTCAAGGCAACCATAGACTGAAGAAGTCGTCAGTGGGAGGGGAAGGGAGGGGGGCAGCTAAGTTCGAGAGACCCTCAAGCAACCAAGGGGATGTTGGGCCTCAAGCGTCATCGCCACCTGAATTCATTATCCTGACTGGCAACGGTTAAGGCAAGACCGAACTATCTTGGTTTATCGACAAAAAAGTCAAACATGATAAAAAACAACGCAACTTAAATCGCCAGAACCATTTTCATTGCCACACATCCAGAAAAGTTATAGTTGTCGCGGCCACACATGATACATCGTATCAGAATGATGCCGGAGGCATCAAAGCGAGTAGCCGGTGGTTGAGCGAAGCGACACCTTCCGGTCATGAGGTCTAAAAAAAAGCTGCTGGCACCAGGGCAGGGCTGCAAGACCTTATGTCGCGTCGTCGTCCGGTGGTGTCGTCGCTCGTGCTCCTCAACCACCGGCTACTGGCTCCAGATGCCTCCGGCATCGTCTCGATCAAAAAGTGCCATTCATAGCCGCGAAGAGTATATGATCCCCCCTGGCAACCTCAGTCCAAATGTTGAAAAAAAACCAAATCCAGATCGGCTGAAATGATCCTCACCCATACAATCATCAACAAATCCATCAAGCTACAGATCTCATCCCTGAGCCTTCCTCAATCGATCCATCCAAAAATCATCGCAAACCCCATTTCAACCGCCACAAATGCAATTCTTGAATTATTGAAATTCAAAATTCGCAGGCCACCACTTTCACCATCGGCCTGAGATTCATTTCGCTAGCCGCTTGCGACTCTTTTTTTCTTCCTCAGCCCGATCCCCCCTTCAAGGTTCCAAAACCGCGAAACTTCTCGTATCATGAAAAAAGCCTGTTTCTGCTCGACACCCGGTCCGCTTAGAAAAGCCACAACGAACCCATGACCCAAAACTTCGCCGATCGTCTCGCCAAGGCCGTCAAATCCAAAGGCAATGCTGTCCTGGCCGGCATAGATCCAAGGCCCGACCAATTGCCTGACCAATGGATCGAGCGCTTTGCGGGTGATGTGGTTAAAGCAGTCGAAGAGTTCGGCATGGAAGTGGTCCGAACCGTCGCCCCGCTCGTTCCGGCCGTCAAGTTCCAAATGGCCTTCTACGAAGCACTTGGGCCGCAAGGCCTGGCCGCCCTTGAAGCCACTGCCCAGGTAGCCCGAAGCAATGGCCTGCTGGTCATCATGGATGGCAAGCGCAACGACATCGGCAGCACCGCCGCCGCCTATGCAACCGCCTATGTCGGCTCGCCTGAAGCCGGGCCCGATCACTCGCAGGCCGTCTGGACAAGCGATGCCCTCACCATCAATCCATACCTTGGCGGCGAAGGCATCACCCCATTCCTGCAGGGCACCCGCCATACCGGTGCGGGCCTCTTCCTGCTTGTTCGTACAAGCAACCCGTCGGCCGGCGAATTTCAGGACCTCATTGCGGATGGCAAGCCTGTGTATCGCCACGTGGCGGACCGGATGATGCACTGGGCGGAACCATTCCGGGGCCAGTCTGGCTATAGTTCGCTTGGTGCCGTGGTGGGAGCCACTTCGCCCGCGCAACTGGCCGAACTCAGAACGGTCCTGCATGGCATCTGGATCCTTGTTCCAGGCTATGGAGCCCAAGGCGGCACTGCGCAGGATGTGGCCGTGGCGTTTGACGATCATGGCCTGGGCGCCATTGTGAATAATTCACGCGGAATTACATTTGCCTACCAAAAATCGGAGTACGCCACACGCTTCGGCGCCGATTGGCAATCGTCCGTCCGCGAAGCCACCCTTCGCATGATCGAAGATCTCGCCAGGCATACTGTCAGTCCCTAATGCGAAATCCATCGCCCCCGAGTGCACTTCCTGTCACTTGCAAAAAGGGGCCATGACACTTATCGGGCGGGGTGAACGCCATATTATGGCTTTGGAGCCCCCCCCACCCACCTCCAACCAGTCAGTCGATACGGTATCGCTTGATTTGCTGTTCGTCGATCTCCACACCGAGGCCAGGCTTATGCGGCACTAAGGCATATTTGGGGCCGATTTGCAAAGGCTCCAGAAGCATGTCCGCCTCGTGATAACATGGCCCGAGAATGTCGGCGGGATATTTATGGCTTTCAATCTCGGGAGTACTCGCCGCCAAATGCAACATTGCCGCTGATGCAATCCCAAGCTCAAGATTTGATCCGATATGGCAACCCATGTCCGCAGAACTTGCCACATGCGCAATCCGCTTTGAATTCAGAATGCCGCCATTTTTACCAGGGTAAACGCTGATAATATCCACAGCCTGATGCGCCGCCGCCTGATGCGCATCGGCCAGGGTCCAGACATTTTCGTCGGCCATCAGTGGGGCTGGGCTTAAACGCCTCAATTCGGCCATTGTGGCCCAATCGCCCGGCCGGGTCGGCTGCTCAATCAAAGTGAGTTGATATTTCTCGAATCTGGGCAGAATCTTTCGAGCCACCGCCGCCGACCATCCGCAATTGGCATCGATCGTCATCGGCAATTCCAGGCCAGCCACGTGACGAACAGCGGCCACCCGTTCCAGATCCGATTCCGGCACAAGCCCCACCTTCACCTTCAGGCAGCCCACCCCCCACTCCAGAAAGGTCTCCGCCAGCTTGGCCGCCTGCTTCGGCTCAAATCCACCTATCATCATTTTCATCGGGATCCTGTCATGACACTTCCCGCCCAGAAGCTCATAAAGCGGAAGATTCCGAACCTTGCCGTAAATATCCCAAAGCGCCATTTCAACAGCCGACTTCATAAACGGATTAAATTTCACATGATGATTCAGCTCAAAGCAAAGCCTCTGTATTTCCTGAGGGTCCTGGCCCACAAGCAATTCTGTGACCCGGTGCTTCAATAATGCAACACAGGTCTGGGCCGATTCGCCAGACCATAGAGGCTGAACGGTGGCCTCGCCAATGCCGATGACGCCTTGATCCGTATACATTTTCAGAATCACATATTCGCTCACGGCATGTCGGCCGTGCGCTGTGATTGCAATTCGATCCGATTTCAATGGCACACGAACAGGAATCGCTTCCAGGCGTACGATCTTCATTGGGGATGGACTTCTTGGGGCTGGATCTGGAAGAAGTTGGTGATTTGATCAGTCTTACCAGATCGCTCCAGAAATATCACGCAAAAAAAATCTGGAAATCGCCTGCGGCCTGGCCCCAAGGCATGAGCCAGGCCTGCGGAATTCTGTTTTAAGGGGCGAATGGTCGATTACGTTTTGGGGCCTGCCTTGGCGATGGCGGGGCTGACATTCTTGAACTTCGCAAAATTTTCTTGAAACAGATTCGCCAAATGCCGCGCCTGAATGTCATAAGCCAATGGATCTGACCAGGCATTGCGTGGGTTGAGAATTTCGGATGGCACTGTCGGGCAGCTTTTGGGATATGCCAGCCCGAAGATTTCATCCGTCTCGTATTCGCAGGTTTTCAAGGTGTTGTTATGAATGGCTTCGACCAAGGCTCGGGTATGAGGCAATGCGATGCGTTGCCCAAGCCCGGGGCCGCCGCCGGTCCAGCCAGTGTTGATCAGCCAGGTCTGGGCACGATGGGTTCGCAGTTTTTCGCCCAGGAGTTCGGCATATCGGCTTGGAGGAAGTGTCATGAAAGGCGCGCCGAAACAGTGGCTGAAAGTCGCGGCCGGCTGGCTGCCCAGGCCCCGTTCGGTGCCGGCAACCTTGGCCGTATAGCCCGACAGGAAGTGATACATGGCCTGTTCCGGTGTCAGTTTTGAAACCGGCGGAAGAACACCAAAAGCATCGCAGGTCAGGAAGATCACATCGGTGGGATGTCCGCCTGAGCCGGATGGTACATAATTGGGAATAAAATCGATTGGATAGGCCGCCCTGGTATTTTCCGTAAGAACCGTATTATTATAATCAGGGATACGGGTATCATTATCGACCACCACATTTTCAAGAACGGTTCCGAACCGGATCGCCTGATAAATTTCTGGCTCATTGGTCCGGTTGAGCCGAATGCACTTTGCATAACAGCCGCCCTCGAAATTAAAGACACCTTCATCAGACCAGCCATGCTCGTCGTCGCCGATCAGGTGCCGGTGCGGCTCTGCCGAGAGAGTGGTTTTGCCCGTGCCCGAGAGCCCAAAAAACAGGGCCACATCGCCACGTCGGCCCACATTGGCAGAGCAGTGCATGGCCATCACACCCAGTTGGGGCAGAATCGTGTTGAGCACACCAAAGATCGATTTCTTGATCTCGCCAGCATACAAAGTGCCTCCGATTAAAATTTCTTTTCGTGTAAAGTTAAGGATTATAAAGGTTTCCGACTTGGTATGGTCGCGATCCGGCTCTGCCAGAAAATCGGGGGCGGCGATGACTGTGAATTCTGGATGATGTCTGAGCAGTTCGTGCACTGAGGGCCTGACGAAAAGCTGGTGGGCAAACAGGGCATGATAGGCTTTCTCGCAAATCACACGGATTGGGATCCGAAACTTTTGGTCGGTTCCCCCAAAGGCATCAACCAGATAAAGCTCGCGCGGCTGAAGATATTCCAGGACACGGGCCCGGAGGGCATCGTAATGACTGGGCTCAAACGGCAGATTGACAGCCCCCCAGTCGACCACCGATTGCGTGCAATGATCCTCGACAATAAACCGGTCCTTGGGCGATCGGCCCGTATATTTACCGGTCCGAACCACCAGGGCGCCCGTGGATGCCAGCATGCCCTCGCCACGCCTTAACGCGTGTTCCACCAAGACCGATTCCCCGAGATTCCACAAGGGTGGCCTGAATCCTTCGAAACCCTGCTCTTCCAGGGTGATCGACTGCGAATTTCTCGTAGGCATCTTCCTGCTCCTTGCCATGAATCAAACTTGAGATCAACGAGGATCGGTCTGGCCGTGTTGCCTATATTAGACAACGCTATCCCTTTTTTCGCAAGATCCAAACTATTAAACCGCCTTGAACATTGACAAAACCTCGCGTCAGGGTCACACTTGAGCAGGACTTTTTTGCAAGGTCATACCCTCCTGATAATGGGCCTCTGGTCCATTCCCGCCTGAAATCTGGCTGAATATGAGAAACCCAACTGCTTGCCGCCTGATTCGACTCATTGCCCTTTCGCTCATTTTCTGGGCCTCTCAAGCAAGTTTATCGGTCGCCCAACTGCCCCAGATCCGCATGGACTGGATTTTTCCGAATGGTTTACAATTCGGAACCACATCTGATATCCAGATCTCGGGCGCCGATCTCGAAGGCATATCAGGCCTTCAGTTTTCCCATAAGGGCCTTTCTGCCAAGCCTGCCAAGGACGGCCGCTGGTCCGTTTCGGCATCGCCCGGCATGCAATCCGGCCTCTATTCGGTTCAGGCCAAGGGGAATTGGGGAATATCCAACCCTCTCCCGATCCTGGTCGGGCCCATCCCGGAAACTCGCGAAACAGAGCCCAATGAAACCAGCCCCCAGGCCTTAAAATGGCCTGTCACCGTCAATGGCCAGATCCAGTCGGCGGCCGATGTCGACAATTTTTCGTTCTCTGCCAGCAAGGGCGAAAGAATCGTGATTGAAGTCTGTGCCGACTCCGTCGAGTCGCCACTGGATGCCACCCTTCGCATCTATGGGCCCAATGGCTCGCAAATCGCCGAGAGCCAGGACACAATCACCTATGACCCTCACCTGGAACTGATCATCCCCGCCGATGGCATTTACACCATCCAACTTTTTGATTCCATCTATGGTGGCTCGCAAGCCCATATCTACAGGCTTTCGATCCATGGCGGCCCCGTGGTCGATTCCACCATGCCGGCGGCGGCCAATGCAGCGGGCACCACAGCATTGCAATTGCTGGGCAGGGGCCTGGGCTCGCGTCCTGACCTTGCATTTCCGAAAATGTATGGCTTTGCGGAAGAGTCCGTCAGCCAGCTTTTTGATACCAAATCCGCCGACCAGCCAAATACGGCTTTGGGCCCTTATTCCAATGCCGATGCCTCGGGCAGATTCTGGCTCTCCCGATTGAGAGACCTCAACCTGGTCGCTCCCAAGCCATTGGCTATTGCAATCGAGCCAATCCAGATCGAAATCGAATCGAATGACAAGCCTGACCAGGCCCAGCAACTGGTGCCCCCATTCGACATGACAGGCTTGATTCAAAGGCCGGGAGATATCGACTATTTTCAGTTTACAGCCAAAAAGGGCGAAACCTGGGTGCTTGAAACGGTGGCCGAACGCCAGAATTCGCCCGCCAACCCAATGGTCGCCATTGAGCGACGCAATAAAGACAAATCGACCACTGTCATTGGCGAACTTTCTGATCAGGGCAGCAATAATTTTGGGCCAATTTTTGAAAAGAACAACCGCGACACCAAATTGCAATGGAACGCGCCGGACGATGGAGATTATCTCCTGCGTCTCGTGAATTCCAATTCTCGCGACGGCAATGCAGCTTATTTTTACAGGCTGATCATGCGCCGTCTCAGGCCCGACTTTCAGCTTATTGCGATGCCAGCCGGTGCGACCGGACCGACAAGTGTGATTTGCATTAAGGGCGGGCGCTCTCTGGTCACGGTCTTGATCAACAGGATCGACGGATTCGATGCGGCCGTTAGGGTCACAGCCATCGATTTGCCTGACGGCCTGAAATGTTATCCGGGAACGATCGCACAAGGCCAATTTCAGACAACACTGGTGATCGAAGCCAGCCAGACTGCGGCAACGGCAGACTTTCCATTGAAACTCAGAGGCGAAACGAGCTGGGCCGACCGCAAGGATGCCACAGACTGGCTTCCCGGCCAAACCTCGACCGTGGCCTTTACCAGCGATCTGCCCACGCTTGGCGGCGGCCTGATTCGAGCGCTAGCCGGCCCTGACAACCAGAAACGTGGACTATCCAGATATTCAGAGAATTTATGGATCGGTGTCAGAGAGACCCGCGTGCCGTTTCAAATTGATCCGGAACCATTGCGTCTATTTGCAAAGCGTGGCACTACAGTCGATCTCACCATACAGGCCCAGCGGTTCCATGGGTTTGACGCTCCAATTGCATTAAAGCTTGAAAACTTGCCTGGCGGTATGGAAGCCGTTGCTGGAAACATCGAAAAAGGCAAACCGGCTGTCACTCTGAAATGCAAGATTGGGGCCAATATTGCATTGGGCCGGCACACAGTTTACATCAGTGGGGCCGCCCCTTTTGGATTTTCCAAAGACCCTGCCGCCAAGGAAAAACCAAATATCAACTGGAATCTTCCATCAAGGCCCGTCACGCTTCTGGTCACTCCCTGACCAGGCCAATCGCCTGCAACCGATGATATCACTAGAATCCGAATCTCGTCAGGAATTTCCAAATGCAATTTCACATTCGATCGAGCTCCAAATCGCGATTTCTGAACCATGGATTACTCATCGCGTTAAGTCTCTGGACTTGTTCTGCGATGGCTTTCGCCCAGGATTCCAAACCGAAACCCATTGAAATTGCCAAGATCCAGAGACCTGCCAACAAACCGGTAAGCTATTCGGCAGAGATCGCCGACATTCTTGAATCCAAGTGCACCGGTTGTCATAACGATGCACTGGCCGAAAACAAGCTTAAAATGGAGACTCTGGAGCAATTGCTCAAGGGCGGCAAGCGCGGGCCTGCCTTAAAGCCTGGCAAGGCCGATGAAAGCCTGATGTTTCAAATGGGTTCGCACAGGCTTGATCCGGTCATGCCGCCCAAGGATAAAAAGGATTTGAAACCCTGGACTTCTGAAGAAGCCGGATTGATCAAAATGTGGATCGACCAGGGGGCCAGGGACGACTCCACCGGCTCGCCTTCCGAAAAGCCAAAGCCCGCCATTGTTCTGGGCACACTTCCCGCCAGGTTTGCACCGGTTTATGCGCTCGACCTGGCCCCTGATGAGCGCGTCCTGGCCGTTGGCCGCGGCGCCCAGTTGCATTTGGTTGAGCCCGTCAGTGGCTTGATTCTGGCGACTCTGGGCGGACATCAGGATGCCATTCAGTCTGTCAGGTTTCGCACAGATTCTGCCGAAGTTGCAGCAGGCTCGTACAGAATTGTCACCCGCTGGGCCTTGCCACGAGTGAGCCTTCTAAAGAATTACGAAAAGATGGCGTTTGAGGCCAGCTCTATCATCGCAGAGCCAAACTCCGCAAATTTCTGGGCCAGTTCTGTAACAGAGCCCAAAATCAGGCTCATGGACATGGCCACGGGCAAAGAGATTCGCCAAATCAACTGGACGGGTGCAATCACGAAATCATTCAAGCGGTCGGCGTTTGACCCCATGTTTGCGATAATCTGTGCGGACGGCTCGGCAAGGGTCCACCAAGCCGAAAAAGGCGAAATGATCCAGACTTTGCCAGCCCCGAAATCTGCAAAATTCACGGCCGTGGCATGGCTTGGCAAGGGTCGGTTGGCACTTGGGTCAAGCGATGGAACCACACAGGTTTATGACATCAGCGGCCCGGGCAAGGACGGCTTGAAGCCAGGCCTGAAGTGGTCGTCTAAAGAGAAGGACCCCGTGGTTCAGGAATTGATGACTTCCATCGATGGCAAGCAGGCGATTGCCTTGCTGAAGGATCGGACGATTGAACTGACCGACCTGGCCACAGGCAAACTGGTGAAGTCCCTGAGTGTCACGGGCGGCACCATTTCGGCCCTGAATTCCAAATCGGCGGACGGATCGATTCTGATTGGCCAAAGCGATGGTAAAATCAGCTCCTGGTCAAAAGACCTGAGCACAAAAACCGGGGAATCCGCAGCCCACACAGCCCCTGTGGTGGGGATCGGGCTAACGGGTCAGGGGTCGCGACTGGTTTTGGCACACACTGATGGACTGATTCGGGTCCTGAATCCTGCAAACTTCTCGACCATCTGGGCCTGGAACGCCTCAAATGCAATTTTGCCAGTTGTTTTCAATGGGGTGGCGTTTGGGTCTGACGATTCGATTTTGACTGCGTCCAAGGATAAGTCCATCAAGGCCTGGAGGCTGGACGGTTCTGTGCTCACGAAGCCAAGCATTTCAGGACACCTGGACCGCGTTCTGGCGATCGACTACAGCCCCGACAGCAAGCGTATGGCGACAACGGGCGGCGAGCCATCGCGCACGGGCGAGGTCAGACTCTGGAACGTCGAGACCGGGGCACTCGAAAAATCGCTCGACAGCATTCATTCCGACACCGTTTTTGGCATTCGGTTCAGCCCCGACGGCAAATTTCTGGCCACCTGTGCTGCCGATAAATTTGCCAAAGTGACCCAACTTTCCGACTACAAGACCATGCGACCGCTTGAGGGGCACACCAACCATGTTCTTGGGATCGACTGGAAGGCCGATGGCAAGCAAATTGTCACTGCGGGTGCGGACCAGGCCCTGAAGCTCTGGAACGTGGAGACTGGCGAGCAGGTCCGAACAGCCCAGCAGGCTGGCAAGCAGATTACGGCCGTCAGGTGGTCGGCCACAAAGCCTGTAATTTCAGGCTCATCGGGCGACAAAAATGTCAGGCTCTGGAACCCGGAAAATGGCCAGATCAGCAAGACCCTTTCAGGCGCCAACGACTTCCTGTTCAGTATAGCAACCAACAAGGACGCCACTCTGATCTATGCAGGCGGGCAGAACGGAGTGGTTCATATCTGGAGCGCATCCGACTCCAAGCTGATCAAAACACTTGATTTCGCAGGCAAGTCAAGTGGTGGTGTGGCCAACCACACTCCATGAATTGATCTGGCCTCAAAATCGCCCATGACCCGGCTGGATTCCACCTTAAAAAAGGCGGCCGGAACATGATTCAAAGTTCGGGCAGCCGGCCTTGCCTGGAAAGCCTTCGGATCATGAATCCGCCTGCGCCGATCAGGGTCAGGGGCATGCTGAGCATGAACACGGTGGAATAGCTGAAGCCCGCCTGCAAGCCGTTGGCAGAATAGCCGGCTCGTCCATTTGTGGCGTCGTAGTGTGCCATACCATCTTTACAGTTCGGGCATGCCTGAAGATTTGCAGATACGCCTAAGAGCAGCACGGCAGCCAGAATTTGCGACCTGTTTGATCTCATCTTCATCCCATTGCCCCGCCATCTGTTAAAAAGATCTGACCGACCGAAATGTGAGCCAATACAATTAATTATGGAATCCAAAGGGGGTCCTGACAATCCCCCCATCAGAAAAAAAACAGGTCGAGTCCAGGAAATCTGCCGACCTGATAGTGGCTTAAAACGCGCTGCCGCAGATCAGCTTGATATTGGCATAGGGTGAGAATTCGGCCGTTCGGATCACACCTTTGGCATTGGAGGCCTGTTCCTGAAATTCGCGGTGGCTGACTTCATCGATCGTTGATTCATCAAGGATCCGAACCACTTCACTGTGAATTTTTTCATTGTCGTCCATCATCTCACGAGCGATCACGGCAGATTCGATCACAAGTTCATGGGCCACAGCTTTCAAAACATCAAGAAATCGCGGAATGCCAGGTACAAGCGACAAGTCAATCACATAGGGTTCCGGGGGAAGTGCAAAGGCCGCATCGACGATCAGGAGTTCATCACCCTGACCAAGTTCGGCGATCAGTGAGCAGATTGCCGGATTCAGGATTCCACCTTTTTTCATCAGAAGAGTCCGCCTGTCTTGAGTCGTGATCCTTGGAAAAGATCGAATCCGCGAGGTTGAATTGATTCCGAACCAAGACCATACTACTTCTATGCCATCCTGCATAGCGACATCACCTTGAAAAGCTGGCCTGCTGACGTCTGGGTGCAACCAATTTCCCGATCATTCGCCGGACCCAACCAAATCATGAACCATTCCACGCAATCCCCAAGCCTCAAAGGCCAGGCTCATCGCACGATCGCTCGAATTGTGCGGAAGGCCTTCTTGCTCATGATTTTGGCTCCGGGCTTCTCGGTCATGATGCAAGCCTCGCCCTGGCAAGCGGCCCAGCGCGAACCCGCGATCTCGCAAAGCCTGGCCGAACTTGGCGACCTGGAATTGGATGCTGCCCAGCGATCGTGGACCCAGTCGCTCGCCGAAACCCGAAAAGTCGCTGACATCGTCTGCCTCGTACCCAATCGAGAGACCTTCCTTGAGGCTCTGGCCCAGTGGGACGACCAGACCTATTTCCCGATCCTAATCGACGACACAGACCTTTCCATCAAATTCCTCAGAGCATTCCGGCCCAAAAAAGTCGTCCGCTTCCCCACCAAGGCCGCTCCGCTTACGGACGACACCATTTGGCCTCTGGCCCTGACAAGCGCCCTGCGTGGCATGCTTTCCGCTCAGGAAAAGCCAAAACAGCTCATCAGCGGGAATCTCCTCTGGCTCCAAAAAACACCTCGCAGCCCCGGAATTGTTCTGACCAAGGGCGGCTCCGACTCCATTGCGGCTGCGGCCTTGGCCGCTGGGCGCAAGCAGGGATTGATGTTATGGACTGACCCCAAAAAATGGTCCGACCTGCTCACCACCGACGAAGCCCTGGCGAGAATCGCAGGCGTCGAAAATCTCTCCAAAGATCTCAAAATCAAGGCGGACACACTCGGCGACGATCTCGACTTCCTCACACTTGTTGGCGATATGCCTTACAAATATGCCACCCCAAATGGCGACAATTCCTTCGACGACCTCCTTGGCAGGCGTCTTGAAGATCCAAAACGCCGCCGATGGGCCTTCACGGGCCGGCTCACGGGCGACATGAAACAGCAAGTCTATCAAGCCATGTGCAGCCTCTTTCTTCAGCCCCAATCCGCCACTTTATTCAATGGTTATGACCCCACCGACAAACGCTTCAATGGCTATCAGCTTGCACCTGCCAAAACCCGCTTCGATGCTTTTGGCCTGAAATCGATCCACATCCGGGACGGCAACCTGAGCCTCTGGCGCAAGACATTCCTGCCGACAAACCGGGCAGAGCTTCTCATGATCAATTCGTCGGGCAATCCGACCTCGTTCAATCTTCAGGCAGGCTCGGTCGGCAGCACTTGGGATGTGCCCTGGACGGTGCCGACACGGATCCACATCATTCATAGCTTCTCTGCGGCGGATGCCCAGGATCCATACACCCTGGCAGGCCGATGGCTGGCCAATGGGGCCTATGCCTATTATGGGTCGATGAACGAGCCTTATTTGCAGTCGTTTCGGTCGGCAACACTAATCTCCGAGTGCTTGACCAAGGGCTACCCCTGGGCTGCGGCCATGCGTCAGAACCCGGAAAAAGAGATGTTCGGCAACCCCTGGAGACTGATGGTGATCGGCGACCCCATGCTTCGGCTGCTCCCACCAAAACAGATCCCTGACCGGGTCAGTGCTGAAAATCTGCAGAGCTGGCCTTCGTTCGCGCCCGAGGCGATCCCTCGGGACGATGCCGAACCACTGGCCAAGCTCGCCTGGTCTGTTCGACAGACGATCGTCTGGGCCTCGGCTCCCGAAGAGCAGGGGGCCATCAAAGCCAAAGACCTGCTGGAAGTCTTACTCAAAATTGGTCGAGACAAAATCCCTGTGTCGGTGCGCCCTGTGCGCGACGAACTGGCGGCACACATGGCCCTGGAAGCTCATCAATACGGAAAATCGCTCGAAATTGCAGACGAAGTCCCAACTGACGAGCGGTCCATCACTTTGACCCGGATGATTGAATCCGCCGCCATCGCGGAACTCCTGCAATCGCTCAGCCGGGGCGATCTTGAAAACGCCATGCCCGCCTGGCGCACTCTGATTTCCATCTGCCCGCGATCGGACCTGCGCGAGCCTTTTACGGCTCCGATCCGAATCCTGGCCACATCAGCGGTTCGCAAGCGAATCTGGATCCGCAACCTTGAAAATCTCCAAAAACGCCCCAGCACCGCCCAGGAACTTAAAGACTGGGCCGCGAAAGAAATTGCCGACGCCGAAAAATCGAAAAACTGACACCACCCACACTTAAAAAAAACAAGGAAATGCAATGCAGCTCAGAATTTTGGTGGTTTTGCTATGCGTTGGCTATTTCTACTCTTCGCGGTCATAAACGATAATTGCAATTACCACACCACACCAAAGCGGCAACTTTGGAATGGCCAATGGCAGCAGCAGGGCGAATTAGAGAATTGCATTCGCAGCCAACAAGGCCAGATTCGCAAGAATTTTGGGGTTTGGATCCCGTTTACGCATACAGTGGCCTCTTTTCTCCGGCGGGCAAATACGATCCCGAACGCACTCAGCCCCCATCAACAGAGCCAATGGTCATAAGAGCCCACAGGCTAGTAAACGCAGGCGGGAGAGAGCCCCGCCCCCAAAAAAACAGCACACTTTATATTGTCTGTTCCCAAACAATTGTAATGTCGTGGGGGGGGCGATTGTTACAACTTGAATTTCAGGCTTTGGTGAAGATCAGCCAAAGAGCCGGGAGAGCAGGGATCCGCCGCTGGTTGCGACAGCTTTTGAGCCTTGGCGGTCGAGCTTCAGTTCCTTGACAAGCTCATCGGGTGTCAGGCGATAGCCGAAGTAGAAATCGCCAAACAAGCCGTAGATGGCAGAGCTTTCGTCAAACCGCATGGTGTAAACAATGTCCTTCAGGTAGCTTGGGTTTTTGCCCCAAAGCGTGACACCCCATTCCCAGTCGTCCAGGCCGGTGGACGAGGAAATCACCTGCACCACTTTGCCGGCAAATTTCATCCCGCTGCGGCCGTGCTGCGACATCAACTCGGACCGCCGGCTGAAGGGCTCGGCATACCAGTTGGCGCCGGGAACGCGGGTTTTCGACATCGGATAGAAGCAAAGGCTTGGATAGTCGGGAAATTCTGGTGTCAGACGCTGCTTGTTCATTGGCCCGAGCCGCTGCTCATAGGTTCGAACCTTGGTCCGGAAGCTGTCTGAGGCTGGATCCACACCCTCTCGCATGAGTGTCTGGCCATATTGCTCGACACTTGGTACGTATTCCGAAATTTCCGAGATTGAATAAAACGAATATGTCGGGATCAGGGCCGCGCCGATTGGGCTTGACTCGATATTCATTTGCACTGCATGAAGGGCCTGAAGATCGGTACCGGCGCCGACAAACCCGAAGTCTGCCTTGTGGCCCGGCACAGCGAAGGCGTGAAAGCCTGTGATTGGCTTATCATCACCCGTCTCGGGCGAAAGGGCCTGTGCCAGTTGCTTCAGGCCGGTGGCGCGTTCGGCAATTGGCAACTGGCTGAGAATATGACGATCAACCCTGTAAAACAGGTGCAGAAAGTGATATCCACCGGGCAGCACAAGTGTGCCGGGAATCGGCTCGGATGATGCGCCCGGATGCTGGCCATGGCCGCCGGTGTGTGCAGGTCGGCCAGAAGGGGCGGGGGCAGCGTGGTCGCTCATGTCTGTTTCACTTTCCAAAAATGACGGCTGACTTGATCAAGGACCAAATGTGGCGGCCCTTTTTTCCTGAAGTGACTTTGCCCTATCCTAGCGTTAAAGACAGACGAATCTCAACACGATCGCCATATTTACTCAGATTAACCCGTTGATGAATTCCTTCAAAAACCTTACATTTTGGAAGATTGAACGATTCGGCTTCTCAATAAATCAAGGCTGCGTGCCTTGAAGGTGTGGGACTGGCAAGTGGCCGATTCCATGATCCAATGCCGATGCGGATCGACCCCGTCGATCCGGTCAAACTGACTCCGGTCAATCTGAACATCGACCGCAAACCATTTCCTGGAGACGCTTTCCCTATGCAGCACACACTCATCATCCTCAAGCCCGACTGCGTTCAGCGCCGCCTTGCCGGGACCATTCTCGCCCGGTTTGAAGCCAAGGGCCTCAAGATTGTCGGCCTGAAGCTGATCCAGGTCAGCAAATTGCTGGCCGAACAGCACTACGCCGAGCACAGCGCCCGACCATTTTTCGGCGGTCTGATCGACTTCATTACGGGTGGCCCCGTGGTTGTGGGTGTGCTCGAAGGCAATGAAGCCATCAGTGTGGTCCGTAATCTTCTGGGTACCACCAATGGTGCCGCCGCCGCCCCTGGCACAGTGCGTGGCGACTTCTCCATCAGCAAGCAAAACAACCTGGTCCATGGCAGCGATTCCCCTGAATCTGCCGCCCGTGAAATCGCTCTCTGGTTCCCAGAAGGTGTGGTCTCCTACGAAATTGCTGGCAGCAACTGGGTCTTCGACGGCGCCTGATCGCCATCGGTCCTGGCCCCACCCACCCCTCCAAAAAAAAGGGACGGATCGGACTCCTTATAAAGGATCTCCGTCCCTTTTCATTTCCCAGACCACCAGAGCCACCCATGCCACCCAGCCTTCGAAACGTCAAATTTCCGAACGGGTTTTACGTCATCCTGCTCCTGACCAGCACGCTTTTTGTCATGACCTGCATGGCCTGGCTTGTGAGCCCCGCACTTCGCGAAATTTCGGAGAAGGATCAAGCCTCGAGTGCCTCAGTTCAGCGGGTCGACCCACGATCGCTGGCTCTGGGCGACTGGATTGACAAAAATGCTGTCAAACTGCTGACTGTCGAGTTCAGCGTCATGCTTGTCACAGGTCTGTTGGCCATCGGCCTCGACACCTTGATTGAAAACCGCCATAAGAAGTCGTAATCGTTCTGCAGCACGGGAATTCTTGCCATTGTCGCCGTTTGACGAAGCCTTTTTTTCAATTGCTCCCTCTGGAACATCGACATGACCGACATTGCTCAACAGGTCCAGATTTTAAAGGCTCAGATCGATGAGCATAATCGTCGTTATTATATGGAAGCCGCTCCGGTCATCAGCGATCGCGAATTTGATTCGCTCATGGCACGCCTCATTCAGATCGAAACGGACCACCCCGAGCTTGCCGACCCAAACAGCCCATCCCAGCGAGTCGGCGGCAGGTCTCTGGAGTCGTTTACCCATATCCGCCACCTTGCCCCGATGCTCTCTATTGACAACACCTATAGCCCGGCGGAAGTCCAGGACTGGGTCAATCGGGTCGCCAAGCTTCTGCCGGCCGGTGAACAGATCGAATTTACCATCGAATTGAAAGTGGATGGTGTCTCTGCCAACTTGCTCTATGAGCACGGAAAACTGGTTCGGGGCCTCTCGCGCGGCGATGGTGAAACCGGCGACGACATCACGGCCAATCTGCGTACAGTCCGCTCCATACCGCTTCAACTCATCTCTGAGGAAAATTCAGAGCTAATTCCGGATCAGATCGAGATCCGAGGCGAAGTCTATATGACTTACCCCGAAATGGATCGCCTGAATCGCGAGCGAAAGGACCGCGGCGAAACTCCTCTGGCCAATCCCCGCAACAGCACAGCGGGCACCCTGAAGCTTTTGGATAGCAAACAATGCGCCAAGCGACACTTGAACTTTGAGGCTCACAGCCTCGGCTTTGTTAGCCGCGACCACCTGCCAGACCGCTTCTCGGGCCTGCTCCACCGGTTCCAGCAATGGGGGGTCCCCACAAGCCCGTTCTGGAAGGTCTGCCACAGCGTGTCGGAAATTCTGGACTTTATAAGTGATTGGCGAATCAAGCGGTCGGGCCTGGATTTCCCGATCGACGGGCTTGTGATCAAGGTGGACCGGTTTTTTCATCGATCAGTGCTTGGCTTTACGTCCAAATCCCCGCGCTGGGCCATCGCGTTCAAATATGAAGCGGAAGAGGCCATGACACGCCTTCTGGGTGTCGCGTTCCAGGTGGGCAAAACAGGCAAGATCACCCCCGTGGCCGAACTTGATCCTGTCCTTCTGGCAGGCTCCACCGTGAGTCGCGCCAGCCTTCATAATTTTGATGAGATCCAGAGGAAAGATGTACGGTTGGGCGATCTGGTTGTCATTCAGAAAGCCGGTGAAATCATTCCACAGGTTGTGCGTGTGGAAACGTCGGTCAGAACAGGCCATGAACAGCCCATCGAAAGACCAGAAAATTGCCCGGTCTGCGGCAACTTGCTCGAACAGGTTCCCGGCGAGGTCGACTGGCGATGCAAGGCGGGCAGGGCAGGCTGCACGGGTCAGGCAAAAACCTGGCTGGCCTATTGGGCAAGCCGATCGTGTATGGACATTGATGGCCTGGGCGAGAAGGTGGTGGAGCAGCTTGTGGAACAAGGCCTGGTTTCAGGTCCGGCGGATCTCTATCGACTGAGCGTTCCCGAGCTTGCAAGCCTGGAGCGTATGGGCGAAAAATCTGCCGAAAATCTGGTTGCCGGCATTGCCGCGAGCAAGCATCGGCCGCTCGACAGATTCCTCACGGCACTCAACATAAGACACGTTGGCGAAAGGCTTAGCGAAGTTCTCTCCGAAGCCTTTGGGACACTTGATGCAGTCCGCTCTGCAGAATTGGGCCAGCTCGAATCGATCCAGGAAATTGGGCCAATCGTGGCCGCCTCAATCAAAGAGTTCTTCGACAGGGAAAGCACCCACACCCTACTGCATGAGCTGGCATTGGCAGGCGTTGAGCCAGCCCCGGTGGCCAGACGGGTCTCAAGTGGCTTGCCGCTGGCTGGTAAAACGGTGGTCATCACAGGCACATTGCCACGTCGGGCACGCCATGAGGCAGAAGCCCTGATCAAGCGATTGGGCGGCAAGACGTCTGGTTCTGTCTCAAAAAAGACCGATTTTCTACTTGCCGGTGCCGAGGCTGGCTCAAAGCTTGAAAAGGCAACCACTTTGGGCGTCGCCGTGGTCGACGAATCCTGGCTCGATGCACGGGAACAAAGCCTTTGATGACGGGGCCAGTTCTCGTCTCAATGGTCATGATGGCATCGCTTGCGTTCGGCATACCTGCGTAGCATGCATCCCTATTGGCTGCGGCAATTGGCTTATTTGGTGGAAATGAGCACTTTTCCATGACCGGACTCGTCTTCCTGACCGACTTCTTCGACTGGACCACCGACAACGCTATTCAAGCCTTTATCTCCGATATCCAATATACCCTCAACACCGATCCAGGGCTGCGACGTCGTCTATCGCTCATTCGAATTCTAAATGAAGCTTTTCCGAGATAAAGATTACGCCGCTATAGTCCTCGCCGACGCCGCGGAACGTCTGACTTAAGCCCTTGAAATCGATACCAATCGAAAAGCGTGTTAAATCTGGCACGTATCCATCGAACATACCAGCTTAGGCCGCACCAAGGTCATAGTCATCGCCATCAAGAGTTTGCTGCTTCAGCTCAAGCCTCATGCTCTGATCGATTTCACCGCCCTGCCCAAAGCGGTCCGGATCCCTTATGAGCCCAACCAGACCCGGCTTTTTTGCTGACGCCAATTCGGATCGACGAAGTGTGCATAGTGTTTTAACGCAGGCCAAACAGGCTGTTCTTTTTGCCATTGAACCCGCTTTAACGCAAAATTACGTTCTCTGTCGAGCGGGTTGGTTAAGATCGATACATGTTGGGCCAATTTTAGATGCTCATTTCCACGTTACTGAATTGGCCACAAATTTCAGCAAAATCGCCGGCGCCTCCACCAAAGAACTCTACTCCATGGCCGGTATCGTCTTCCTCGCCGACTTCTTCGGCTGGACCAACCTCCAGGCGGTCGAAAACTTTCAGTTCCGTATCGACGTCA
>CAMBEP010000003.1 GCA_945865635.1 Candidatus Kuenenia stuttgartensis | reverse complement strand
TCGCTTCATGGTTTTGATCTTGTTGTTCGTGCCTTCCATCGGGCCTGAACTGATCCGGTGGTCGTACCAAGTCAGAAGCCCTTCCATGTGGCTTTCCACGGTCTTCGCCATCGTGATCAGGATCTTGATTCCTGAAGCTCTTGCCCTTTTCAGCCATCCCTTCAGGAATCGCTTCGCCACGCCCTTCGTCGGCTTGTCCCAGAAAAGTCGTAACTCCTCCTTCAGGTAATAGGCCGTCAAGAGCGGTTGGTTCAGTGCCAGAGCCTCCTGAAGCCGATCCTGCTCGTTTCTGGTGTCGTCCAGATGCTCGGACGCTTTCAAAAGCAGCCATCGCGACCCCTTGAGCACCTCTTTCTGCTGGTCATTGGCCTTGTGATACAGCGATCGCCGCAGTTCTGTGAGTTTGTCATTGAACAGTTTGATCACATGGAAACGATCGAATACGATCGCGGCTTTCGGCAGATGAGTCGTGACCGCCTCGAAATAGGCAGGCGACATGTCCATCGCGACGGCCTCAATCTTCGCCCCCTGAGCTTTTCAGCCGCTTCCAGAATGGCTTCAATGCATCGGCGACTTTGCCTTCACCCACGAAAACCACGGCTCCGGAATCAAGGTCCATGACGAGTGTGCGGTAACGATGCCCCTTGGCAACCGCGATTTCATCGATGGCGATGCGGCGCAGCAGCCAATGATGCCGAAACCGTGGTACAACAGACTGGTGGACATGCTGACCTCCTGACATAGAGACTTTTACACAACTCTAATTAGGGTCAGCATGTCCATTTCATTTCAAGGGTTTGCGCGCTTCAGTCGGATGAACCAAATCTACTCACATCATGTTATTGTAGAACAACCTCTTTTCCTCCATCCAGCCCCGTAACCCTAAAAGAGCCGCCCAAGCACCGTAATACCACCCATTGAGCCCCGTTTTGTAATTTTGATGTAAACATATTTGAAATAAAGTGTTATGATAATTTTCATGTCCCCTTTTCGGGCGATTGGCCTGAAGTCGTTAGTTCATTTATAAGGTTTGGTTTGACAAGGCTTTAAACGTTTTTTTATGCGTCGCGCCCCGCTTTGCCAATGGGCCGGGTCATGTTCATCATCTTAGGTCATGGCTTCTTGTGCGATTCAATGCGGGCCATCGGGGCAAAGGCTCGTTGAATTCATGCCCCTCTGCGCATAGTTGCCTTGCCCACGATTAAACAATCGTTAAAAAACAACCAAATTGCCAAAGAGCTTTTTTAATAGAGGCTACGCGGCCGATGGCATTGTCATCAGGCGCAGCTTGAATTCATACGTCAGGCAATCTTTAATCTGCTGCAGCCAATGCGGGAAATGGTTGGGCTGTTGCTCCAGAAATGCAATCAGCTCGCCTGATTGTTGCAATTGATCGGCCGACCATTGGCAGAAAAGTTCGACATTGGGTTTGATTTTAAGCAAAATCTCCTTGTGGTTCTGCCAGATGGGCGGTATGCGATCGACGGTTTCCGGGTGGACGGCTTCAGGCTTTTGCATATTGCAATCGCCGGTTGATGATGCGTTTTGCTTGCAATCGGCAGATTTATATTGCATGAGCTGGTCGAATTGCGGTTGGCGCATTTGCGAAATTTGCAATTCGTGCTTCTGTTTACGATACTCTTTCTCCTCTTCATATCGCTTTTTCTTGGCCTCTTCGGCCTTGTTGTTGGCCAGACGGCGGTTGAGTTCTTTGACACGGTTTTCCGTAAAAACGCGGTAACGATACAGGTGTTGCATTTGGGCTTCGAATTCAGCGGAAGCCGTGGCGCAATATTGATCGACAAAACGATCGCGCTGGGCGATTTCGTCAGTCTCAAAGTCGTTCTGTTTTTGAGTCCACGATTCCATTTGGTTGAAGGCCCGGTTGTATAAATCCTGGACGGCGGTCTGCATTTTCGGGATGTTTTGGTAGAAAATCCCGCATTGGCATTTGGCATCGGCACTTTCTTGAAGTCCCTCCAGGGCCATCCATTCAAGGATGAAGGCCTCGGGCTTGGCCTTCAGGGCCAGGGTGCGCAGCATGATCCAGAGACCGTTGCCGTAAATCCAGAGCGGCGAAGTGGAAAAGCCTTCGGCCCTGATGGCCGACATGGCCATTTGCATGGTCAGTCCATGACTGTTTTTCAAGCTCGATTCGATGGCCCTCCAGATCTGGGCAAAATGCCTTGCGCCCCGCATGCAATTGGCCATGGCCTCGGTGTGTGTCTTGGGCTCTTTGAGCCACTTTGCTTTGAGGGTCTCAAAGGCGGCTTCGGCCTCGTGATCAAAAAGATCGGCGGCCTTTTCGGTCAGCTTCGCGGCCTCTTGGAGCATGATGCGCTCGTGCTCGCCCTTTTGCCACATGGCAAAGGCCAATTCTTTGACAATCTCAAGCTGTTCAGGCGTTTCCGGCTGGCGGGACTCGATCAGTTCCTGCTCAAGCGGCGGCAGCTCATGTTCACGCCCGCGAGGCATATGGCGCAGGCTTGAAAGGCCGTGCTTGACAGCATTTCTGGAAGAAGAAGCAGACATGGTTCTTTTGATCCAATCTGGGTCGTTCAAAACAAGTCGGTCAGGGGCAAAGATACGAGACAATCCCGCATCAGTCATCATATATGTCCCTTATAAGGGACGACTTTCTTGCACGGGATTCAGGAAATGATGAACTCAGTTAAAATACAACTCATACAGATGGATTATTCTGTACAGGCCTCAGGGTTTTGCAGGAAAAAAGGGTCATTCCAGAATGCCATTAAGTTAATCGTAAGTCTCTATTTAGAAATACCTTGCATTTATTAGACCCAATATGTGCCTTTGCGGAAAACGAACTCGCAGCGTCATCTTACGCTGCGGGTTAGCTTGGCTGGCCTGAGAAACGATGAATAACCCGATTTTCACGCGATTCGACCCATAGCCAAAACCTCCTCTACCATAAAAGGTTACGCTTAACTTAGTGGCATTCAAGAATGACCCCTTTATCCGTTTTGGTTATCGGGGCGATCGAATGATATTGTCTGATGGAATTGATTTTAACTTGACACTGTTCAAAACCGCTTTGTGAACCGAGGCAGCTTTTTTGACCTTGGAGTGCGAAAGGTTTTTAATGTCAATTGATGCCACGTGGTTTGTTCCCTGATTTAGAAATGACCCTTGAGCAGTATGAATTCCATTGGGTTGTGAACCATTGATTATCAGCGTGTAACGCTTAAATAGATGCAACCTGAACAACGGAGATAACGTGACAGAGTTTGTTAAAGGTTGATACTTTGCAGTCAGAACCGGAATCCTTCGGCCACCAGGGCCTTGCAGTCGGTAATTTGATCTGTTCTGTGCGCTTGCAGAATCCAATTCGGTGTTGAAACTCACAACCAGCTTGGTCGGTTGATAACGAATTCCGAACCGTTCAATCTTTGTGACTTTCAATGGGGCTGCAATAGGAGTCCCTACGGGTATGATCGTTTGGGCGGATTGGTCGTCCTCTGTTGCTAAATTGTTGTTGGGTGATGAATCAGGATCGGATTCATCCATTGCTACGACTTCAGCAATATTTGTCATGCTGACAGCTTTGAGCACTTCACCAACAATCGATAATCGAACCGTGGTTGCAGGTGGTAAATTACCCACAACCCAAAGCCCAGTGTTATGGTCATAAGTTCCGATATCACTGCTGGAGGAAAGAAAACCCAGCCCAGCCGGAAGCAGGTCTTTAACACGTATGACTGTCGCTGTGCCAGGTCCATTGTTTGTCAGCGATATTGATAAAGTAATCTGATCCCCTACTTTCGGTGTTGCGTTGCTCACTGTTTGAGTGAGCTCCAAGTCAGCCGGTGGTGAAACAATGGAGTTAATCGCACCGGTTGTCACAATCGTATTGTCAGATGTGTCAAAATCCTGTGTGGATGCAAAGACATTTGTGGTTCCAATAAGATCGCCTGCGATGTACGAAAACGCAGTGATATCAAACGAGACACTTTCCCCCGGCAGAAGGGATGGAATATTTCCTGTGACCTGGTTGCCATAGAATTGCGCCGAACTGGAAGGGCTGCTTGCTGTCACCTGAACCAAATGCAAACCGACAGGTGCAGCTTCGTTCAGAATGACATCATTGGCGATGTCAGGCCCGTTGTTCTTAACAGTCACACGATAAGTAAACTGGGTGCCCAAGTCGGGAACGACCGACGGATAATCACGCGTTACCGCCAAATTCGACCCGGTTGCGGTCTCGGATGTGGCGTTCAGGGTGTATTCTGTATCCGACTCAGACTGAATCACACGAATAAAATACTCGCCCGCAGCCAAGCCATTCAGTGCGATCTCATCAAAACTGGTTCCGCCCAGGTAAGAACCGCCGATACGTTCGTTCATATCTAAACGCCCGTTATTATTTACATCGCGGTAAATTTCCAAGTCAGCATCTGACGTGAGTCCAGATAGGCTGACTCTGACACCCTGCTGCGAATAAAGTTTAAAACGATAGGTGTCCACCCTGTCCAGCACACCAATAAAATCTTGAGTTTTCACCGGGGCAGAAAGTGTTCCAAGATCAAAAGACCCGGCAATTGTGTCGCCGGCCTGATCCATTGGAATGATTGACTTCGTGGCCGAGGCTGTCAATTGATAATTCGAGTTACCGCTGTTGCGGCCTACATGAACAAGATAGTTGCCGGCAGGAAGGCGAACGTACTGAAGCGATTCATCACCATTGTTGTCGGCATCCGAGAACGATAGATATTCATCGATATCGAGCAGACCATTACCGTTGTTGTCCAGACCGACAGCAAGTGTCGCATCGGCAGTGTCGAGGCCGCTGACATTGAGCGACAAGTCGCTGATGCTATCAATTTGAAATTTGTAAAGATCCTGCGTATCGACTTCGCCAATGAAATCGTTGCGCGTCACCGGGCCAGTCAATATCCCAAGATCCGCTGCTGTTACAGCTGTGCCGCCCGCGTTATCGACTGGAATCGGACGTGGGGCTACCGATAAACTTAAGTTAAAACTGGTGTCGGTATCTTTTCTAATCACTCTAGCATAATACACACCACTGCCAAGTTGCGATGCCGCTATTGATTCGGCCACAGTCCCACCATTTGCCGAACTAAATACGACTTCACCGACGCCATCGTAGTTCGGATCCGCGATTATCTCCAAATCGGCATCGCTAGAAAGGTTCTCAAGTAAAGCCGCAAAGTCTCGCGGTGTGTCGTAATAGCCGCCCTCAAGGTCTTGTGGCATTGATCCAATCTCAAATCGATAAATACGATCCGGTTGATCGGCAGTCAGGTTGCCTGAAATCAGAAGTTGGCTACTGAGCGATCCAAGATCGATTGCATTGCTTAACCGCCCAGGCGGCTTTGCCGTCAGCGGAGACACAGACGACATTGCAACATTTGATCTGCTCTCCGCCATAGGGGCATTCAGCGAGAAAGCCCTGGATATTGATAAAGGACTTGGAATGGAAAAGTGAATGTGATGATAATGGTCTTCCCAAAACCTCACACCATTTACGATATCAAAAAAACGAGGGTCGTTATAAAAAACCAAAGGAGATCCAGCATTGATAAAAGCATCCAGAATTAATCTTACATGCCCTTCATCGAGTTTGTAATCCAAATAACTTTGCAGTTCTTTGGCAAGCTTTGCTCCGCCTGCTTTGAAAGCGGAATCCTTTATTCCAATTTCTCCATTCTTAGTGTCTGGGTTTCCACCGCCACGATACAAACCATCAGCTTTCTTGACTATAAATCCGCCACCTTGGGCAGCGTTGGCAGCAACGTAACCATTTATCGTATTGTAAAAGTCACCAGGTGTATCTTCAATATCAACGCTTCTTCCACCATCATGGGCTTTACTCGGTTCGCCGGTTCCTCCTTTAAAAGCAATACCGGTTGAATCAGGTAATAATCCTAGGCTCAAAAGTGATGAAAGAGCTTTTTCTATGAATCGTCCGGATGCGTCCGTGCCGTACTTTCGTGACGTAATCACAAATTGCATCGGAGGAAGTAAGGTTCCATCAAGATTCCGCCAAAATGGTAGCTGTGGATCGTTGATATGTTCCTTGAACAACTGTTTTTTGATGCTACCTGGATTGAGCAATGATCCTCGACCGGAAGTACTAGGGTCTATGGCGATATTAAACACGTTTTTCGCCCAAGTTGTCTCTGCACTTGAGATGCCATCTGCCCTCAACGGGTTGCCTGAAGCGCCACCAGGAAACCCCAAATACGCCAGTCTCTGCTCCTGTCGATAAATATCCAGTTTTTTGTCACCAAATGTAACAATATTCTCTCCTGTTGACGAATGCCCATCGCTCACTCGAATCTTGATGGGAAACTCCTGGCCGTTGTTCGTCACGATCAACTTGCTTTCGCCAAGCCCCTGGTCATTCCGATCCGCTCCATAATCCAGCGATTCACCCATCACTTGCGGCAGAAAATAGAAAACCCCTTTTTTCAATTCATCCTGCATATTGTCAATTTCGGCGACTTTGCCGCGATCGTTCGTGAGATCCTTAAGTCCGAAGCCATCCGCCTTGAAATCGGCCTCTTTTAAAGATACTCCCGCTTTAGTTAACATATCCACGATGTCAACCTTTACGACATCCCCGAGAAAGCCATCCACGTTCAACTCAAACGGAAGTGTCTCCACCGTGAAGTTCCATGCCGTTCCTTGAAGCGGTGCCGTTACTTTGACTGTAATCTCGTCGTTTGAATTCCGAGCCGTGACAACTTTCGTGCCATTCTCGCCATTAGGCTGCAGCCCAACATTCCCGGCGATTCGCTTGCCATTGTGCAGGATCTGGAATTCATCCTGGATGGAATAGTTTTCCCAGCGAAACTTTACAAGGTTCAATCCAGGGTCCAAGGCTAGTGGCCCAGACGTTCCTCCCAAGCCACCATTAGCTGAGAATACGGCCATAAGCGCCCTTGATTCCAGTACCTGAATCCCTTGGCCGATGGAATCAAACAAGCTGATATTACGACGTGTACGGGTGGTTTTGCGGGCGTTGCGGGATTCTCCGTGCAAGGGATGTACTGGCATATCAGTCAACAAGCAGCGTGAAGAGAAAATGGGGCATTCGGGCAATCTACTTTTCTTCAATCCACTGATCCTATAAAACCGAACCAATCGGTTTTCCCAGGCGACTTTGACTTTTGGGTCTCTCTTCTCGTCCTACATCTAAGTTGCCTAACTCGACCAAAAAGAGACAAAATTTTTTCAAAACTTTTTGAGATTTCTTTAACTATAATAACCAAAGTAGTTTACAAACCATGCCCATCGCTGTCGTTTTCGGCCCCCTCCGTCAGCTTCACCCGCGTTCATGGCCCATCCAACGAACCCATTCCGCCAAAATATTCTCCACTTGACCAAGTTTCTGGTTTCTTTAGAATTTGCCTTGCCTGTATGTAGCGGACTCGGCAGGAGGCTGGGGGCGTTGCCTTGCATCACCTTGTTAGGCGCAGGCAGAGTGTGGGCGTGACGGTCAAATCCAGGCGGATGGGCAGTCTTTTGAAACGAGGCGCGTTCAAAAACAACGCGCTAGGAGTGGCCGAGCCATGAATATTGCGATATGGATGGCTGTTGCGGCAAGTGTTGGTTTTGTGGACCTGAACTTTCAGGCCACCAGCAAGAGCGACAAGGCCCACACCGCCCTTACGCGGAGCCTGGCCCAGTTCGACCGGCCCAGCGAACGCACCATGGAATGCCCTGAGCCGTTTGTATTTCCCAAAATTAACAAAAGTGCACAAAAGCAATCCTTTGATCCTGCAGCCCAACTTTTATGAGCTTGGGATGGAGGAAAGGGACAGGCCAAATGGCGACCTTCCCAGGCGCTTCGAAATGCCTATCCGCCGGAGCGGTGGAAACAGCCAGAAAATATCAACTTTGATTCGTCGCAAGTTATTTTATGCTAAGTAGAACCGTTCATGCTGCGAAACAAGATTCTCGATAGGGTCCGCAATTGAGACAGGTCGTGCAGGTTTGGATGGTGGGCAAATTGAGTGACAGGGTTTTGTGTCGATATCCGCAAGGAGACAGCACGAGTTTCTTGGCTGGTTTAATTGTTCTAACCTGAATTTTAATATGTTCTTAGGGTATATTGAGGCGTCGTTGGCGCGGGTGGTTGTTGGTACGGCTTTTAGAAAACCTGCTAAAATAGGGAAACGCTTGGTGAGAGCACCTCCGTTCTCTATTCGTCGACTCTGAAACTGGAATGACCCATACATGTCGCTTATTGCCCTGAAATCTGTCGGTCATTCGTTTGGTGGTCCGAAATTGCTGGACGGAGTGGACATGGGCATTGCACGAGGCGAACGGGTCTGCCTTCTGGGTAGAAATGGCGAAGGCAAGTCGACCTTGATGCGGATCATTGCAGGCGAACTCAGGCCTGATGAGGGCGAGATTGTGCGCATGGGTGGGCTGCGTATTGGTCAATTGTCGCAGGACATATCGGCAAGCAGTACGGGGACGATTTCGGAAGTGGTTGCGGCGAGTCTTTCTGAGTTTGAGAGTGGTGTTTATCCTGACGATTATCGGGTCACGACACTGCTTTCGCGACTTGGCTTGCCTGAGGAGGCGCTGGTTGCGAGCTTATCGTCGGGCATGAAGCGTCGGGTGCTTTTGGCACAGGCATTGGTCAGTGAGCCCGACTTGCTTCTGCTGGACGAACCGACCAACCACCTTGACATTGAAGCCATCGACAAGCTTGAAGAGTATTTGAGCCGATATCAGGGGGCGGTTTTGTTCGTGACCCACGACCGGGCATTTCTGGAACGTCTGGCGACACGGATTGTGGAGCTTGACCGGGGTCGGATTTATCCATGGGACTGTGATTACAAGACATTTCTTGAGCGTCGGGAGCAGCAGTGGTCGGCTGAGGCGAGGCAAGTGGCTTTGTTTGATAAAAAGCTGGCCTTGGAAGAGGCTTGGATTCGTCAGGGGATCAAAGCACGCCGGACCCGAAACGAGGGTCGGGTACGAGCCTTGAAGTCATTGCGGGAAGAGCGGTCGAAGCGCAGAACCAGACAGGCGACCGCCAAGATCGACATTCAGGAAGGCGAGAAGTCGGGTGCGATGGTGATTGAGGCCAAGGCAGTGTCGTTTGCCTACACGGATTCGAAGCCGATCATTTGCGAGCTTGAGACGAAGCTTTATCGAGGCGACAAGATTGGCTTGATTGGTCCGAATGGTGCAGGCAAGACCACACTTTTAAAGCTTTTGCTGGGGCAACTTGCGCCGAGTTCAGGTACGATTCGCCAGGGGTCAAATTTGCAGATCGCCTATTTTGACCAGGTCAAAGCGATGCTTGACGACGAGAAGACAGTTCAGAAGAACGTGAGCGACTATGAATCGATCCGCATCAATGGTCAGGAGCGGCATATCATAGGTTATCTTCAGGATTTTCTGTTTGCACCCGAGCGGGCCCGAAGTCTTGTGAAGTATCTCTCAGGTGGTGAGCGGAGCCGCCTGCTGCTGGCAAAGCTCTTTACGCAGCCCGCCAATGTTCTGGTGCTTGATGAACCGACAAACGATCTGGATCTGGAAACACTTGAGCTGCTTGAATCCTTGCTTGTGGATTTCAGCGGGACGGTGTTGGTGGTAAGCCACGACCGGTCCTTTGTCAATAATGTGGCAACGAGCACATTGGTAATTGGTCCTGATGGTCGGGTGAAAGAATATGATGGGGGTTATGATGATTATCTGAGACAGCGTCTTTCGCAATTCTCGGCAGGCTCGAACAACACGGAGAAAGAGCGAGTCAAGGATTCGTCGGTAAAGTCTGAGCCTGAGAAGCCAATATTGACACAGCCTCGCCGAAAGCTGACGAATAAGGAGCAAAGGGAGCTTGAGGCACTGCCTGCGATGATCGAGCAACAGGAGAAGCAACTTGCCGAGCTGCTGCTGACAATGGCGGACCCGTCATTTTATCGTAAAGATAAGTCTGAAATCACGACATTGAGTTCCAAAGTGGAGGCCCTGAAAGCGAATCTGGCAAAAGCGTATGAACGTTGGGACACACTTGAAGCGTATTGATTCGGGCTAATGCGAGGGTTTGAGTCGTTGAGGGATTCATCGCATGGGAAGAGAGCGATGCCGGCGAAATCTACTAATCTGCAAACTCGGGTTGGTACAACGTCAATTTGGATAGTAAACTAAAATACTGTTAACGGATGAATCCGACGGAGATCGCGCAGTGGTCTGGTTTCAGAATTCATCCGGAACATGTACGAATTTGAAAGTAGTAGGGCCATGAGCGTCACGATTCTGTCCGATACCCGCTCCACAGGCACAGAAGTCGCCTTCCAGCAGTGCATCAATCCCGCATGCCGGACAAAGGTCTCAATTGACAGGGCGATCTTTGAATGCCCTCATTGTGCCGATTTGCTGGATGTGGTTTATGACTGGGACAGGGCCGAGGTGCCTTCATCTCTGAGCTGGTTCGAACGGAAATGGGCAGAACGAACGGATCCAGAGAATTTTTCGGGTGTTTGGCGATTCCGCGAACTCCTGCCGTTTGTCGCCAAAAACCAGATTGTCACAATTGGTGAAGGCCAGACGCTGCTTCAGCGGAGCGACCCTGTGGCGTCCTATGTTGGGGTTCAGCCGGGCGGTCTGCTGCTCCAGTACGAGGGTATGAATCCCTCTGGAAGCTTTAAAGACAACGGCATGGCCGCCGCTTTTACCCATGCCCGTATGGTCGGTGCCAAGCGTGTTGCGTGTGCGTCTACAGGTAACACGTCTGCATCACTGGCTGTTTTTTGTTCGTCCACAACATTTGGCTTCAAGGCAATCATCTTTATTGGTTCAGGCAAGATTGCATATGGCAAGCTCAGTCAGGCTTTGGATCATGGAGCATTGACGATCCAGATTGTAGGCGACTTTGACGACGCCCTTGAGCGGGTGCGTCAAGTGGCTGGCCGACTGGGGATTTATCTGATGAACTCCGTGAATCCATTCCGTCTTGAAGGTCAGAAAACCATTATGTATCGGATTCTCGAAGCCATGCGATGGGAAGTGCCAGACTGGATCGTGGTGCCCGGTGGCAATCTGGGGAACTCGTCAAGCTTCGGTAAAGCCTTTATAGAATTGAAGCATTTGGGGCTCATCAAGAAAGTCCCAAGGCTTGCCGTGATCAATGCCACTGGCGCACACACGTTGGATCAACTGGTGAG
The DNA here is from genome assembly GCA_945865635.1 of Candidatus Kuenenia stuttgartensis. Lineage (GTDB taxonomy): Bacteria > Planctomycetota > Planctomycetia > Isosphaerales > Isosphaeraceae > QWQI01. The sequence continues at coordinate 147,065 of CAMBEP010000003.1, read as the reverse complement.
CCATCATGGCCTGACTTGGCGAAACGGCCTGACCGATCCGGACGTGATCAACAATTACTACTCTCACTTGAACAGAGAACATCTCAAGGCAGACACAATTGCCAGCGCCATTGAAATCAATCGGCCTGTGAATCTGAAGAAGTGCTTGCGCGCTCTGGACTTCTGTGATGGTGTGGTGCGTGAGGTGAACGACCAGGAAATTCTGGACGCCAAAGCCAAAGTCGGCGCAGGAGGCTTGGGCTGCGAACCAGCCTCGGCGGCAAGTGTTGCAGGTGCAAGGCTTTTGCGTGAACAGGGAGTCATTGCGGCCAGCGATCGTGTGGTCTGTATTCTGACTGGTCATCAACTGAAAGACCCAACTGTCACTGTGGCCTATCACTCGGCCGACCAGGAACAGTTCGAGAAAGTGCTTGGATCACGAGGCGTTAAGCGTGCTGGATTCGCCAATCGGCCCGTCGTGGTGCCAAACGATCTCGACACCATCATTCGCACCATTGGCATGTATGCCACTACGGAGGAGGCTTGAGCATCTTACTTTTCCCCATTTCTGAAACTCCATCAGAAACTTGGTTTTGATACTCTCATTTGCAGATCCCCCGAGGCGACCCAGTCTCAACATGCCAAGCATGCAAGTTGCAAAATCGCCACGTCCATGTACGTTTTTTTTATCCCTATGCTTGCTTTGGGTTGTGGATACTGGAAAAATAGAGAGTGACTTGAATTTCTAAAAGTGGCTGGACTGGCTCCGTTTTCCCGTTCCATAATGTGGCCGACAGGCAGGGACCCCGATGACTCGAAGCTCAGGTTCACGATATCGACTTTTTCTTTCCCGCAATGATCTTCCATCGATCAAAGAACTTCAACAGCGGCTTTGCCCGGCTGTCAGCCTGCTCACGGTCAGCGGCGGTACGGTGAATTATCTCTCTGCTTCCGGAGATATCAACCAGCTTTCCATATCCATTGATTCTGCGGCCAACCAGTATATTTTTGAAGACACGGGCGCGGGCGTAAGCATTGATGCATCGGCTGTGCCAGGCTCTGTGAGCCTTTCGGCGACCAAGGTGGCTGTACCGATCGATGCCAGCGCCAACAGCATTTCAGCCGATTTGGGCGACATGAACGATCGGGCGACCATTCTGACTGACATGGCAGGTCACGGTGTGACGATCCACGGCGGCCTGGGCGATGATGTGATCAGCGATCTTGTAAACTCAACAGATGTAAGCCTGACGGGTGATGATGGTGATGACACTCTCACAGGCGGATCAGGCAACGATCAGCTCGATGGTGGCAACGGCACCGATGTGATTTACGGCAAGGGTGGCAACGATACGATTATTGGCGGAGATGGCAACGACTTTCTTTATGGCAATGCCGGCAACGATCAGATCAGTGGTGGGGCCGGCAACGACTGGATCGACGGCGGCACTGAAAACGATTCGATACTTGGTGGAGATGGAAACGATACCATATTAGGCGGTCTGGGTAACGACACGATCAATGGCGACGATGGCAATGACCTCGTCCTTGGCGATAGCCGCAGCGAATTTCCTGACAGCCGCTTTCCCGGCAGTATCATCACTCCGGCGGATCAAGGCGGAATCGACATAATCCATGGTGGGACAGGTAACGACAGCCTCAACGGGAATTTTGGCGACGACCTGCTCTATGGCGATTCAGGGAACGACTTACTAAGTGGAGGAACAGGAAACGATTTGCTCGATGGCGGGGCGGGTCAAGACAGCCTCTATGGCAATGCCGGAAACGACACCATCAACGGTGGCGATGGCGATGACCTGCTTATAGCTGCTGCTGGTGCAGACATTTTAAGTGGCAATGCGGGCAATGATGTCCTTTATGGTGGAGACGACAACGACCTTCTCAACGGCAATGATGGCAACGACAGCCTTGCCGGCGGCAACGGCGACGACACCCTCAATGGTGGCCTGGGAAATGATCTCATTCTAGGCGGCAGCGGGTCGAATACGATTGATTCCGGCGACGGGATCAACACGGTTTATAGCTCCAAAGATGCAACCACAGAAAATACACTTCTCATGACAGCCGGGGCCATCGCAGCCAATCCCGGCTCAAACACCATCACTGGTGGATCCGGCATGGACGTGATTGAAGGTGGTCCTCTGGCAGACCTTATCAGCGGCGGAGCAGGCGGCGATCTGATCAATTCCATGGCTGGCAATGATATCGTCATGGGTGGCGAGGGAGACGACACGATTGATGGGGGTTTGGGTAATGACCTGATCTGGGGCGAAGCCGGCAACGACACCCTTCTGGACGGCTCTGGCGTGAACACCCTCATTGGTGGAATTGGCAATGACCTCATCACCGGTGGAACCGATTCTGACCTGATCTTTGGCAACGATGGCAATGATTCCATCTATGGCGGTATGGGAAATGACCTGATCTATGGCGGAGCAGGCGATGACACTCTAGTGGGTGGACTCACAACCAAACCAGGCACACTGAGCGATGGCAACGATACCATTCTGGGTGGAGGCGGCAAAGATTATGTCAACGGTGGCAATGGCGATAATCTATTGGACGCTGGCGACGATGGGATTCGTGAATCGATTATCGGCGGCAACGGAGCCGACTGGTATTACACCCACAAGATCAGCTCCAGTTTCAAGTCTAAATATGCAGACATCGGCTCAGTGGGCATTGGAAAAAATCGAGCCTTTACCTCGGGTGGGCTTGTAGAGCCTCCCCTGCCGGCCCCTGCATTTCAAACAAGTTTGGTTGTTAGTATTCCAATCAGTTCATACACAGGCCAGATCAAAGTAAAAGGCATTGTAAAGCCCCAGCCTGTTGAATCTCAGATTCCAGGTCACCAGAAAGGCTTTATTCCGCCATTCAAAACCACAGCAATGACAACTCGCATTCGTTGAATGACCCGCGAGCCCCATTTTGATGAGCCAACTGGCTCTTATTGATCCGTTGAAGGCTTGAGGTTCAAGCCCCAGCCCAACCCCAAAACAGCCAAACCGATCAAAGGGATCATACCCACGACTATGAAAATTGGTCCAAAGCTGCCATAAACATCTTTGATCATTCCGGCGTATGGCAAAAAACCCCCAGCAAACAGGTTGCCCAAGCCACCCAGAATCCCGACAATCAAGCCTGTGTGCTTGGTAGACACTTCCTGGCAAAAAGCAAAATAATTCGCCATGAATCCGGCAGCACCAGCGGCCATTATGGCCAATAAAACCAGCGCCAGACTCGTGCTGGTGGTCACGCCTACAAATGCGCCCGAGCTGACCATTGCGGCACATACGGCCATGACACACCAGCGTGCTCTGGCGGGTTCCCAACCAGTTTTTTGGATAAGTCTGCGCGACGCCCAGCCACCTCCAAGATTACCAACATCCGCAGCCAGGAATGGCAAGGCGACCCAGAGCCCGCTTTGCAGGAATCTCATGCCGCGATCCTGTCTGAGGTATCCAGGCATCCAGTTCACCAAAAAGTGCCAGCAGACATTGATCGTAATCGAAACCACAACCAGGACCCAAAATCTCTTCAATCGGACCACTTGTGTCAATCGCCCAAACCAGTCGTCGGCATCGGCTTTGACCGGTGATAGGAAAGCTAACCCCAAAGTGCCTGCAAACAGTGCCGTTGCTGCCACCCACCAGCGAAACAGACCATAGCTCTGAGGCATCCAGAACCATAGGCAAGCTCCAATCAAGATTGATGGAAGAAGCTTGAGAAGCGAATTGGGTTCAAAGCGGTCGCTGGAATAGGTTTGTTCGATTCTAAACCATTCGTCTTTTGAGGGTGGAACCAGTTTGCGCCAAGCCAAGATCCAAAGAATTCCGGAAGCACCAAGAACCGCAAACGCCACACGCCACCCAAAAAACAACGCCAATGGTGGCACCAGCATGGGAGTGATCACTGCTCCAACGGCCGCCCCCGAATTGAAAATTCCATTGCCCAGGCTTCGATCCGATGGTGGCAGAATGCGCGAGGTGACCTTCAGCGCACACGGCCAGTTGAAGGATTCGCCCAAGCCGAGCAGGATCCGCATGGCGATGAGCACCGACAGAGTGGGCGAAAACGCTGCCGCCATGGCCGCCAGACTCCACCAGAGCACGGCAAAGAGATAAAGCTTCCGGACATTCAGGCGGTCGGCCAGCATGCCGGCAGGCACCTGCGCCAAGGCATAAGTGATGTAGAAGGCCGCCCCAATCCAGCCAAACTGCTGGTTATCAAGCCCGAACTCTTTACGGATTGGCTCTTCAACCAAAGCCATCGACTGGCGATCCATGTAGTTCAGGGCCGTAGCCCCAAACATCAACCAGCAAACCATCCAAGGCCATTTTTTGTCAGATGTCGTTTTGGTTGTTGAAAGCATTGTTATGAAGTGGCACCTGTATGGCAGGTCTTGGCTCGTCGCACTATCATTTTGTGGTTTACTGACTCCCTAAGATCTAGAAACCCGGAAGGCTTGTCAATGGATTTGCCCAGAGAAGATCACTTTATAGTTGTCGCGGCCACACATGATACATCGCATCAGAATGATCCGGAGGCATCAAAGCAAGTCGCCGGTGCTTGAGCGAAGCGACACCTTCCGGTGATGAGATGGGGGTAAAAGCTGCTTGCACCCCGGCAGGGGTGCAAGACCTTATGCCGCGTTGTCGTCCGGTGGTGTCGTCGCTGAAACGCTCCTCAACCACCGACTACTGGCTCCAGATGCCTCCGGCATCGTCGCGATCAAAAAGTGTCATTAATGGTCGCGAAGGGTATATCCACAAATTTCACTATATGACTCACATCAGTCAATACTTCAAAACCTGTTTAGCTGAGAGAGGTTAAACGAATCCGGGCTGAGTGCCAAATCGACTTGGGCACCGATTCACCGTGACAATCGCATGACAGAATCACTACAACCCTCTAAATAAGATTATCTCTTAAAGCCATGAATCGTGTTATAATAAGCAATTATACCGACTAAAGCCAAACTTTATTTGGAAAAGATAGTGATCAAGGGGGTGGTAAAGAGGATAAAGTAAGTTAAGTAGATATATGAGCGTAGAGGTTCTAGAGGGTTTGCAGGATGTCCATTGTCGTGGAGCACCCCATGAGTCAGCCATCATTACCGTCATCATCTCAGGACTGGGTTCGATCCCTGCTCTTCGATCAAGGCTTTTTAGCTGCGATGAAAGGCGAGTCGGTCAAGGTCTACCTCACGATGCTGACTGCGTGCGGTGGCGAGCCGGGCCGAAGTGTGACAATGAGCCTTCGAACCATCCAAAACGCAACCAATCTTTCATGTCCGACAGTGATCGATTGTTTGAATCGCCTGGAAAATCTTGGTCTGGTCGTTCATACGATGCACAAACCCGGGCATGCCAACACTTACTATATTCCAGGTCCTCCGCCAGCTACATGATTGAGGCAACCCTCTGAAATTGATGGGGCTCAATCTCTGTGCGTCAGTGGAAATGTCTGAATAACGGATGTAGTGGCGTTCTTGGAACGTAGGATGGATTCGGTTCATGGATCCCTATTTCTTTCGTGTGGAACACGACCTGGTCAAGTCCGAAGCATTCAAGCAATTGAATGGCTCGGCCATCAAGGTCTATCTTGTCATCGGTCTCTATTCCGACTTTGGCACCGGCTGGGCCTTCCCAAGCATCCGGACAATTGCGAAACAAGGCGGGTTGAGCCGGCAGACTGTTCTTACGGCAGTTGAAGAACTGGTCAACCTTGGGCTTCTTGCAACATCGAAATCTCCCGGAAAATCGACCGCTTACCGAATTCTTCACAACACGCCCGTCAGACCGTCCGCAAAAGATAAGACAGCCAAATCAAACCAGACTAAAAACCTTAGTACTACACCCCCAACTGTACCATATATTTTAGAGGATAGCCTCTTGGGTGTCTCAAATAGTGGGACAGTGGGGGTTCCATCTGGTCCAAATATTGAGATGGACGAGGCCCAATTTTGGGCAGAAACCGATCCAGAATTTGGGCCTAAACAAGATAATAAGAACGATAGCCAAAACAACGACAACTCACCGAGCGTCGAAATACCGGGCACGCCATTCCGAATCACTGCGGATGGACGGTTGGTGTCTGTATTGAATATGGCTGAAGTATTGATTCGGCACGGAGTGACTGCGGAATCTACCCGATATTTGTTGGATCGCTATTCACGTGAAAGTATCATAAAAGCCATACTGAACATGATTTATCTCCAAAAGCAAGGGCGATTGCAAAACGCACCGGGCTATATCCGGACAGCGATGGAGAAAAACTATGAGATTCTACCTCAAGTGGCATCTAAACTAGAGCAGCGTCGGAAAGAGTTGACAAAGCAGATTACCCAGACCCAGCAGCGTGAGAAGAAAGTCCTTGAGAACGAACAACTTGCGGCAGAAGAAGCTTCTATCAATCTGCTGATAGACAATCTTAAACGCGATGAGCTTGAAAAACTGGTACGGCAGGCCCTGAAATCGTTGCCCGACATCTTGATCAAGCGTAACCCATCGATCACCAATCCATTGATCCGCGCCCGGGTTTATGAACTGGCGAATAAAACACACGAGTCAAACTGAGCGTAAGCCTCTAGAGTTTACGCCAGATCAAATAGACTTACGTACAATAATCAGGTCGCGAACCTGGCCAAGCATTCGCCTATTTAAGCGCGATTGTTGAATTTGATCCGGCCGATAAGCACCATCCATTGGGCAGCTTATCCGTCTTTGAGGTAGGAAGCCGATCTTAATTAAGCAGCTTAGGATGTCAAATGCATGATCCACATAGCCCCATCCGGGCGGTAGATCTTTTTCGGTTTGATTCGCAATCAGGACCGCCAGGTGACCGCCAGGGCGTAAAGCTGAGTGGCAATGCCGGAATATACGCTCAATAACGAGCTTCCAATCCGCCAGGCTATGATCGGATACGCTGCCAGTAGCGTAAGAAGAGCGTAGCATTGAGTGGTATGGCGGGTCGAGAAAAATCAGGTCGCAGTCGTTTGCGGATTCTGGAAGTGAACGGTCTCCCACGTTCCAGGTCAGGATTTCTGGACGGGAGGGTGCCAGATCCAGAGCCATGCATCTACGATTCATGCTCAGGCAGACATCGAGAGTGGTGCCGCCTCCGGCCATGGGATCGACCACCAACTGACCAGGCTCTGTGTAATAGTGAAGTGTGTTGGCTACGATGCTGGCTGGGATCGATCCTGGGTATTTGGTGCCATAGGCGCGGTCGTGTTTGAAATGCCAGACATCGTAAGGTGTGGGCCTGAAGTCGGTGGACAGGTGATCGCGGCGTCTCAGGTCTTTGAAAGCGGCGAAGATTGTTTTTGTGCCATTGTCCAGTTCTTTCACGGCTGATAAGGCACGGGCGTCGTTCTCGAGCGACGCTTTCCATACGGCTCGTGCCTGACGATATAAATCCTTGCCACCCAGACCGATGGCTTTGGCAATCTGGGTGTCTGATCGCCTGGGCCCTTTGCTCCTGATAATTTTGGAATCAGAATCAGGCTCGTTTTGAAGTGGATAAGTCTGTGTGACAGGAGTGTCGGAATTCAGACACTCCGAACCATCAAACACTCGAAGTTTCGGCCCTCCTGATAAATTTGCCAGGCTTCGGCTTCGTGCCTCGGCCTTGATCAGCACTTCCATCAGATCGGCTTCTCGCATGCGCTGCGAGAACGTTTTGGAACGTTGCTGGTTCGACTCCAAAATCCACCATAGTCGCTGATGGTCGTCAACGGGTGTACGAACGACGGCTTGAAGTGTAGGCCAGCCGAGTTCGAGCCCAGCCTGAAGGCGTCGACTGCCCGAGAGCACTTGATAGCCGTCACGTACGCGCTCGACCAGGATAGGCGCAAGCTGTCCCATCGAGTTCATGCTGCCGGCAAGGCTCAGTGCAGGATCGTGAAGATAAATGGAATTCAGGAGCGGGTGAGGGCTGAGCTTGCCGATTTCGATTGAAACGATGGATTGCGAACCATCAGAAACCGTTTCAGGCTGCTGCTGCTGCCGTTTTGAATAAGAGTTAGCCTGAGCTTTCATGGTGCTGGTCGTCCGTGACCTTGAGCTGTTTCGAGATTCGAAGAGTGCTTCAATCTTTTCGGATTTTGCGGCATCTTAGTAGAGAACCTGAAAAAAGTCCAGCCAGCTTCGACACCAATGACCTTTTCACTATATGAGAACCAGAAATTCCAATGTAAGTTATTTATAATAAAAGATTTAGCAATGTTAAACATGAAATTCTTCAGGTGTATATGAAGGAAATAATCATCATGAAAAATTATCAGAGTGGAGCAGGATTTACTTTCCGAACGAGAACTGTATTATCGAACAGTCTCACCAGAAATAAGAAAAAGGGTGGGTTTTGGTCAGTGGGATGTTAGGGCTTGAACGAAATCTCCAGCCACATTTTCCCATTCCCAGGTGTGAGGGGTTCTAGTTTAAGGAAAGGTGGGCGTGATGTTGGTATTGACGCGAAAGGTTGGCGAACGAATTCAAATTGGCGATCAAATCACGGTTTCTGTGATCCGTATTCAGAATGGCAAGGTTCGCATTGGGATTGAAGCTCCGGATGATGTGCGGATTCGCCGCGACGAGATCGAAACCGAAACAACCGTTCAGGATTCATTCACAGAGCATTCACAGATTCTCGCTGAAGAAGTGCCGTTATTAAAAGCCGGTGTTTTTTTGAGATTTTAAGTGAGAAAATGCTTATAAGATTATCTATTTATGACAAGAAATGTGCACATGGGCTTTAGCTAAATATTAAGGCATTTGGGGTTGATTTCATCCGTGCGGTTTTGATTCATAGTTGTACTCCGATGATTTTTGAAAGCTGAGGAATCATTGTTTTTGATCAATGCCCTGTTCGGGAATGGATGCCCGTTTTATTTTCAGGTGGCCTGACAATGAGACGTGGCTGAAGATAAAGATATTGATCTGGACGGAATCGATCAAATGATTTAACAAAGCGGTCTGTAAACGATCGTGTTTGAAGATCGGCAGGGAGGGGGGAAGCGATGCCAGGCAAAATGGGTAAGGGTATGGTGGTTGGGTTGGTTCTGGGGTTTGGGCTGGTGGGATGCCAGCAGATGCCTGGGACGAAGTCAGCCCGGACGGATGGTGCGGATGGCACGTTTGAGCCGGAGCGTCAGGAGGCGGTACCGATTGAGAAGGAGTTGGCGGCACCGAAGGGCTTTTTTCGTACCAAGAGTGAGCCATTTGGTGGATGGTCGAGTCAGGCGCGGGAGATCGAGAAGTCTTTGGGAGTAAATAAATAGGGAAAGCTGAATCTTGTCTTAAAGAATTGTTAATAAAGCTTTTGTGTTCTTATTAGGCATCGCCGGTTCTTCGTTCTCGAAGGTGGAATTTGTCGGATTGACTTGACAAGTCGGGTTTATTGTTTTCTAATAATAATGTGTCTTTGGATACACAGGTTGCCGATACTCGGATAGCTACCATGTTCCCCCGTCTGTTCGTCCCATTTGCAATATTTCTCACCATGCTGACAAGCATGGGAGAGTCGTTGCATGCCCTTCCCGGGATGGAACACGAGTCGAGTGAAGTCTGTCATGTGAGCACCACTCACGTCGATTCGACTCCCGACGATTCAGGAACGGATTGTGACCTTTGTCACTTTCTGAACCAAGTCCACGTGGTTCGACCAGATCAAGTCTCGATTCAGTCTGGTCAGCAATCCCAAAGTTTAGTTCATGGCTTTTTACTGCGATATTCTTACCCGATTTTGTCCACACATACGACACGTGGACCACCACTCGTCTGATTCTGATGATTGTTTTTACATGCATGGTCTGTGAACTCCAGAACATGGTGTGATCGATTGCTTGTGGACTGAATAGAGAATATCGACCGATCCTCTGGGTCGTTTTGATACCTCCTGTTGAGTTCCCTGAAATTCGATCCATTGCGATGCACGTTCAGAATTCCTGAAAACACGTGGTGATCATATGTATACATTGGATCGATCATTCGACCTGAAGCGGAATCGTATTTGGAATTGGATCAGTGCCCATGCTCAGATTGAGTTTGGGTTTGAGAACACCCGTTTTATGAGATGGACAAGGCGAAATTATGCCAGGCTTAAAACGCCATTGGGCAGTTTGGCATTCGCTTTATTGATTGCGTTGGTGTGTGGTTTCTTCATTCACGAACGTTGCTTGATGGTTGCATTTTGGATTGGAGTCATCATAACTGTTGGATGGGTTTTGCCAAGATTCATCGCCAATAACGTCTTGATTCAATTGATTTTTGAACAGGAGTACGTTGTTGAGGGCGAGGATTTATGTTTCCAGATCCGGATTCAAAACAAGGATTACGCGCCTTTGATAGGTCTGGTGGTTGATACAAAACTGCCAACAGACAATAATTTGGATCGATTTTCAGGTGCAATGGACCATTCCTGTTTGAAGATGAGTTTGCCTCCATATTGGCCTTGGAGCAAGGTTCCTCAGAGTTGGTCTGCACACTGGATTGCAAGTCGGCGCGGACAATTCCCGCATGATCAGCCAAAGGTTGGTTGTTCGTTTCCATTTCAGGTACGTGAATATCAATCACCGATAACAATGTACACAAAAATAAAAGTTCATCCTCGCACCTATATCATACCGGAATGGCCAGATTTTGCATATGGAACGGATGATTTCGGTTTAACGCTTGCATATAGCAAAGGCAATGCGGGAGACACCATCAGCCTTCGGGATTTCCGTCGTGGCGACGACCCGCGCCGAGTTCACTGGCCTCAAACAGCACGACTTGGTCATCTGGTGGTTCGCGAGCAGCAGGCTTCTATTAAGCCACGATTGACAATCCATCTGGAGGATCCGTCACAATACAAAGGATGGACACTGGAATGGGCGGTTCGGTTGGCAGCAAGTTTTCTTGAAGGTGCACAGAAACAAGGCTGGCAGTGTGATTTGAAACTTGGTCATGAAGGTGGTGAAAACGCCCGCTATTTTCACCATAGAACAGCACAGTTTTATCTGGATCTTTTAGCGATCTATGGATTTGATCATTCATTCGATACGATCGATTCCGATGCCTGTTCAGACGAGGTTCCGCGAGACCAATTGCAAATCAGGATTGTTTCAGCAGATTCGGAAACCAGATGGCCTGTCGCAACCCAGGAGTTCTTGTTACTGGGTCGTTCAAACCATGAATTCTATTCAAGCCAGCCAGCGTGGTTGCATTTTGAGGAAGAGTCGGATCTGAAACAATGGCTCAAAATCAGCGAGGTGATTTCATGACAGCGCGACCTGATAAAATGCTGCTCAAATGCCAGTTCCTGACCACTCTGATCTGTACGTGTTCGATCATACTGATCGAACAATCCCGGATGATTCCTGGTTCTGAACCGAACCGATTGCAACTCTGGGTAGCTGCACTTGCATGTCTTTTCTTCGCAATAATCGGTGGTATGATCAGTCAGTTTGCAAGATCAAATCGACTGATCTACTTGATGTTTTGCGCTATGGGATCGATTCCATTTGCAGAGATGTTGTATCCGTGGCAATCAGGGCATTCCATACCGACGCTGGAAAAGAACCTGATGTTGGGGATTGAATGTCTGATTGTGGTGATGTGTCTTTTCACCCAGCAATGGAAAATTCGTCGACTGAGTCTATTTCTGGCTGGACTCATGGCGATTATGAGCTTTGCAGTGATTCCAGAAATGCAAGGCTTATCTATGGGAGTGATGATTCAGATCATTATTGCATTGCCATTGTGGCTTTATTTTGAACATCGATTTGCTGGTCCCAGGCGAATTCAAGAGAAAGTGGATCAGACAATTGAAGAACCTGCCAAAATTCGAATACGAAATCGTCCTGCAGTACTTCGTATGATGATTTGGATAACAATTCTGGCGGTTGCATCTTACCTTTTAAAAGGCGATCGCCAAATTCGCTATGTGATTGCTGAGTGGGTTGGCAGTTCTGGAGGAACAGGCGAAACCGATGAAATGGCAACCTCGGGAGTAGGAGATGGCCCGAATGAGGTGGCTGCGAGTCAGAATGCGGAATCCGTCGGATTTACAGACAGCGAAATATATCTGGAAACTGATCGGCCGAGCCTGTTTGATGCATTTAACGAGCAATATGGCGAACCATTTAAGCGTCAGAAGGTGGAACGCATGCAGGCCATGGGGCCTCAGAATATGAAAGAAACAGAGTCGCGTCCGAAAGAGAATCTGGAAGCTGGTCGAACATTTGAATTACAGCGTCAACAGGCAGATAAGTCAAGAAAAATTGAAGATAGACCTGCCACAGCACTTGCATTTGTTCAGGGCCCGGCAGATACCAGACTGAAACTTGCATCGTTTGACCAGTTTGATGGTAAAACGTGGTCGATGGAGCATGATTGCAATGATAATTGTCAATTATCATCCGAAATCAAGACGAATAAGAGCTGCTGGTTCTGTCTGCATTATCCTTATCCAGTGACAGAACTGTTTCAAGAGACCGTAAATCATAAGATCAAGCTGGCGAATCTGGATACATCCGTGCTTCCAGCTCCGGCAAATCTTTGGAAGTTTCATGTAGGCGGGATACGTGAATCGGAGATGTTTGGCTGGGCGGGTGTGAATGTGATCCGTATTAAGGACCGCACGTTTCCAGCTGGGACAACACTTGAAACACAGTCTCGCCGGGTTTCTCGCAAGCAACTCATTCAGTTGCATTTTCATGACTTGATATCGAAGTCAAAACACGACAAACATTTCCAAGGCAATGGCACTGATATATTGTCTGTGTCGGTGCGCAATCTGGTTGAAAGCTGGAATCTTGGCACGGAAAGGTCATGGATTCAGGTTGAGAGATTGATATCGCGATTGAAAAATCATGCTGTTTTGGAAACAGGGGTGGATTCACAGAGAATTGAAGCAAATCGAGTTCCGCTCGAACAATCGGCGGATCCGATTACGGATTTTCTGGTGGATCGCCGGAGTGGCCCGGATTATCTTTTTGCGACATCGGCAGCGACCATTCTCAGAACACTGGGCTATCCCTGTCGTCTAGTGAGTGGTTTTTATGTGGACCCAGAGACATACGATGGCAAGAAAGCGCATTATGCCCTGACTTCGAAGAACTTGCATTTCTGGGTTGAGATATTGCTACCAAATTCCATTTGGGTTCCAATCGACCCATCTCCAGGTTTCGATACGGAATATGCTCACGAGACGTATGCGGACATGGTCTTCATCTGGGGATGGTTCGTCGTGAGCTGGATTGTGCGAAATCAAATCGCAATTTTGACCATCTCAGTCATGTTCAGTATCAGCTTTCTGTTACGTAGATGGCTTTATGACCAAGTCATAGTGATTTATTTGAATACAGTGCCCGTTGCGTGTGATCGTTCAAGGGTATTGGCTACAGTGCGTCATTTGGAGTGGAGAGCCGGCAGGTTTTTCGGTACGAGACCGCTAGACCGTTCATTTCGGTACTATTTCCAGTCGTTACCGATTCAATTGGAGAAGCACGAGAGATTAATACAGCTTGGTGAATGGGCGGCCTATGCGCCTTTGGAGAAGGGGGCAGATTATAAGTCGAATGAAATTCGTGAAATCTGTCAGAAAGCGGTGTCTGAAATGAGTTGTTCATTTCTCAGACGGTTTAAACATTCAAAAGGAGGCGAACAATGACACATGTCATCGATCATCGCGATAAGCTGATAGATTTGAAAAATGCTTTGAATCGAGTGATTCTAGGCAAGACGGAGCTGGTGGAAAATGTTGTGGTTTGCCTGCTTTCGCGTGGGCATATCCTGCTTGAAGATTTACCTGGCCTTGGCAAGACCACTCTTGCCAAAGCGTTGGCGATTGCATTGGGCGGGCGGTTTGCACGAATTCAGTGCACGCCTGATTTAATGCCTTCAGACGTAACAGGATTCCAGGTTTTCGACCAAAATAAACGAGAGTTTCAATTCCTGCCTGGGCCGGTTTTCTCGGATATTCTTTTGGCTGATGAGATTAACCGCACATCGCCTCGGACCCAGAGTGCATTGCTGGAAGCGATGGCAGAGCGACAGGTGACGATTGACAATCTGGCCCGGCCTTTGGCGAAGACATTTTTTGTGATTGCCACACAAAACCCGGTTGATCAACACGGGACTTATCCTTTGCCTGAAGCCCAGCTTGACCGATTTGCCATGAAGCTAAGCATGGGTTATCCGGATCGGGCCAGTGAATCGCAATTATTGAAGGAGTCGGTCGGTACAGCGTCCATGGACCGTGATGAATTACAATCCTCTGTGACAATTCACGACCTTGAACAGTTGCAACTGGCGGTCAGTTGTGTGGCCGTTTCCGAACCAGTGCGAGACGAGTTGATGAATCTGGTGCAAAGCGTTCGTGAAAATCGACGGTTTAGCAATGGGTTAAGTCCGCGAGCCGTACTGCTGTGGCAAAGGCTGGCTCAGGCCAGGGCGTATGTCCATGGACGTGATTTTGTGATTCCCGATGACCTGCGGGATGTTGCTCCAGGATTATTGAGTCTTCGCATAGCGGGTCATTCGAATGCGTCTGCAACAATTGAATCCATTCTATCCAAAGTACCTGTAGCCCCAATGGTGGTTCCATCGAAAGCAGGATCACAATGAGTCACGAATACATGAAAATCCGTTCCATTCGTTTTGTCGGACATTTGATCGTGTTATGCGCCATGGTGGCCATACCAGGTGGATGTTCAGAGAAGCCTGACGACAATTTGAGTGTCGCCTGGAAGCTGGATGAGCATGGGAATCCGGACTTTAAGCCTAAGAACTATGTGGATGCCATTTCTCAGTTGAAAGTCCGATTCCCGAAAATTGTCGATCAGGTCGGAGTGGATCGATCCGAGTCGATTCTGCAGTTTCAACAAATCGTCCGCTGGCTTCCGGAATTTGCAGCAGATACGGATATTAAACGAGGAGACTGGGAGCAAATCCACATGCTTTGCCAAACGATTCTCAAATTGGCGGAAACTCGCAAGTCGAGCTTTTTTCAATCCGAACAGAGCAAAGATTTTGAGGACTATATGAATCAATTGAGCAAGCTGATCCCTCAGAAACCAGCACTTGCCCAACAATCCGCGAAATAACAATCCAAATACAACAATCGATTCAAACGAAGGTGTCATAATCATGGACCAAAGTATTCTCTGGGGTGGATTCTTACGGATTTGTCAGGCGACAGTGCAAGCCGCACCGTTTCTATTGACAGGCTTGTTTGTGGCTGCAATCTTCAGACGGCTTTTGGGCGAAGATAAAACCCGAAATCTATTTGGAAGTGGTTCGATGAGTTCGATCGTAAAGGCATGGCTAATTGGGATGTTGTTGCCGGTCTGCTCGCTGGGAGTGATCCCTGTCGTTCGACAGATGAAAAAATCGGGGATTTCGGGTGGAACAATTCTAGCATTTGCCTTGGCAGCACCGCTTTTTAATCCACTTTCGCTGATGTATGGATTAACCTTGTCAAAGCCTTGGACCATACTTGTTTTTTCGATCATGTCATTATTGGTCATCACGGTGGCGGGTCTGTTTTGGGATCGAATCCATCGGCAGACAGAAATTCAGTACGAGCAAGAACCTCTGATGCCCAAGGGGTTACCTCGAATTATTTCTGTTGGCCTGCATGCGTCTCGTGAATTGGCAGGCCCGACACTTGGCTTGATTTTTATGGGTTTGCTTGGTGTTGGAATTTTATCATTTGCCTTGCCCATGGGGAGCTTGCAGAACGATATGGGCCATGACAACCCGATGGCTCCGATCATCATGACTGCCGTGGCTCTGCCTGCTTATGCTTCGCCCATGACGGCCATGGGCCAGTTGGGATCCATGTTTCAGCATGGAAATTCAATTGGAGCCGCTTTTATTCTGCTGACATTTGGTGCCGGAATGAATCTTGGACTGATCTGGTGGATGATCGGCAATTACGGAATCAAGGCCACCGGCACGTGGATTTCACTCCTTCTTGGAGTTGTTCTGTTGCTGTCATACGCGATTGAAAGGCCACTTTATCCGGCAGACGCCGAACCCGCCAATCATACTCATGCATTTGATATTTATTGTCAGCCGTTTGAAAGAGGCTCAACTGCGCTGGCTCAATCGGTGAAAAACAAGTTGAAACAAGACACTCAGCCATTTGAAATTGTCAGTCTTGAAATTCTGGCTGTGATCCTTGTAAGCGGGATTGGATTAAGGATCTTTGACCCTCATCAAAAGCTGGAGACGTGGTTGGCCAAACCCCGGCCTGATTCATCCCAAAGCCGCTGGAACATCGATGTGCCCGGACCAGTGCTTGGCCTGACCGGTTTGGCGATGATCGTCGTTATCAGCATTGTTGGGTGTTTTGCATTCTATCCTGAAAAAAATGAATGTATGGAAGAACTGAGGCTGGCCAAGGTTGAGGCGTTTACCGCCGCAATTTCAGGAAATCATACTCAGGTGGCTCGTTGGATTCCCGTTTGCGAGGATTGGCTGAGGCGAATGCAGGTGGGGGTCTATCTTCGTGAATGGTCACTGAGCGACTATCATCGTGCCAGGGCCAAAGTTTTTCAGCAATGGCTCGAACTGATTGAGCATGAAGCAGAAGAGGGGAACCAGGATGAAATCCGTAAGCTCGTCAGCAGTGCGGATCAAACCTATATGCGGTTGAGTCGGGCATTTCGAACGGAATAAACCGATTCAAAAGATCTACTCTCAAGCTTGCCCCCTTGGTGTCCGCTTTGATATGCTCACTGGGATACCTCCGTGCGGGATCTCAATTTCGTCTCTCCAAAAAACATTCAAAAAAGCTTGTGGAAGGCTCCACCATGATCCGACCCCGATTGTCGGCCTTGGCCCTGATGGCGATTTGTGCGGGTATGGTCACGATGACCACAACGACCCAAGCCGCTCCGCCCAAGCCTGTTGCCAACGAATCACAAGGAATCCAGAAGATGAACTTCGGTAAACTCGCCGATGGTACCCCCATCGAGCTTTACACCCTGACCAACGGTAAGATTACGGCCAAGATCACAACCTATGGCGGGATTGTGACGGAACTTCACGTTCCTGGTCGCGGCGGCAAAACGGCCGACGTTGTTCTGGGCTTTGATTCGCTCGAAGGTTATCTTGCTGGCCACCCTTACTTCGGAGCCATCACGGGCCGATTCGCCAACCGCATTGCCAAGGGCAAGTTTTCAATCGATGGCAAGGAATATTCACTGGCTGTCAACAACGGTCCAAACACCCTTCACGGTGGCCTGAAGGGTTTTGACAAGCAGGTTTGGAAGGCAGAGGAAACGGCGGCGGACGGAACCCCTGCCCTGAAGCTCTCACGCACCAGCCCTGATGGAGAAGAAGGATATCCAGGAAATCTCTCTGTGACAGTTACTTACAGCATAACGCCAGAGAATGCCCTGAAGATCGACTATACCGCCACAACCGACAAGCCGACCGTTTTGAACCTGACCAACCATAGCTACTTCAATCTTTCTGGACCAGCTTCTGGGACGATTCTGGATCATGAACTGACATTGGCTGCGGATCAATACACTTTGGTGGATGAAAATTTCATCCCGAATGGCAAGCTGGGAAGCGTTACGGGCACACCGGTGGACTTCACCACGGCTATGGCCATTGGATCACGGATCGGCCAGATCGCAGGCGAACCGGGCGGTTACGACCATAATTTCGTCGTACGTGGCGCGGCAGGCGGTAGCAAGAAGCCAATCTTTACGGCCAAGGTGAAAGATCCGAAATCAGGGCGCGTCATGACCGTGCTGACCACTGAGCCGGGCGTTCAGTTCTATACCGGCAATTTTCTGGATGGCACGGTTAAGGGCAAAGGTGGCGTGGTCTATAAGAAGAATCAGGCGTTTTGCCTGGAAACACAGCATTACCCAGATTCGCCCAACCATGCTGGTTTTCCAACAACACGCCTGAACCCTGGCCAAACTTATACGCAAACGACGGTGTATCAGTTTGGTGTAGAGTGAGTTCAAGTGAAGCAGGGTGAGTTGCCCTGTTGTAACTCACTTTTTTTTTGGAGGTTGACAAAGACGTCTGGTCAGGGATTGTCAGGCAGATCTGATTTTGATCAGGAATCATGGAGTTTAATGCATGCTTTAAAGGGAGTTAAACTCTTCGCGGTCATGAATGGCACTTTTTGATCAAAACGATGCCTTAGGCATCTGGAGCCAGTAGCCGGTGGTTGAGGAGCGCGAGCGACGACACCACCGGACGAAGACGCGACGTAAGGTCTTGCACCCCTGCCGGGGTGCCAGCAGCTTTTTTTTAGACCTCATGACCGGAAGGTGTCGCTTCGCTCAACCACCGGCTAATTGCTTTGATGACTCCGGCATCATTCTGATACGGGATGTCTTTTTTTGACCGCGACAAGTATAAACCATTTTGATATAAGGCTTGTCAGCTCCGAGCAACTTTTATAATATAATACATACTTGTTTATCCCCCTCCAATCCGCCTGCTGCAACCATTCGGGGCCTCTTTGATGTGCATGATTGCAGACTATCGGAACAGTTCGAATTTTCTGGGCTTTAAAGGCCTTGTAATCGTGGTGGTTTTCCTAATTGCTGGCAAGACGGCCCAATCGCAGGTTATCAAAGATCTTAAAGCTGATTCAAAAACGGGCGAGCAGATATATAAACAGCAATGTCTGTCGTGTCATGGCGCGGCTGGTGAAGGCTCAAAGAAGTTCAAAAAATCATTGACAGGTGATCTTTCCGTAGGTCAGCTCACAAAACTTATCGACGAAACCATGCCGGAAGACGATCCGGATAAGTGTGTGGGTGAGGATGCCCGCAAAGTGGCGGAATATATTCACGAAAGTTTTTATTCGATCACCGCACAGGCCCGCAATAAGCCTCCGCGAGTGGAACTTGTCCGTCTGACCAACCGCCAATATCAAAATTCTGTGATGGATCTTGTTGGTAGTTTTCGAGCCCAAGGCCAAAAATCTGAGCCGAAGGGTCTGAATGCAGAATATTTCAGCACTCGTCAGATGAACAGAAGCAACCGAGTGATTGAGCGAGTGGACCCCGTGGTCATGTTCAATTTTGGCAGTCTTCGGCCGCATGATCCACCTGCCCCTGCCAAGGTCGATCCACCAAAGGAAGATCCTAAAAAGCCAGAGCTTTCCAAAGCGAAGCCGGCCACCGAGCCTAAAAAGCCGGAACCAGGCACGCCAGAAAAAGCTCAAAAGCCCTCTGAAGCCAAGAAAAACGATCAAAAATCGCAAACTTTCGGCCCTATCGAATTGGCCTTGGCAGATGCTCCAAAACCTGCGGACAAACCCAAATTGGAGCCGAAGAAGCCTGAAGTATCAAAAGATAAGCCGAAGGACGAGCCGAAGAAGCCTGAAAATGATCCAGAAGAGTTGAAAAAGAAGATTGAGGAACAGAAGCGTAAACAGAGAGAGGCTGAGCGCAAGCAGCGTGAGCTTCAAAAGAAGAAAGATGAAGAGGCCAAACAATTTGCGGCACGATGGCAGGGGGCCGTGCTGGCACCTGAATCAGGCGATTTTGAATTTGTCGTGCGTACAGAAAACGCCTTTCGGCTGTGGGTCAACGACAACGAGAAGCCTCTGATGGATGCCTGGGTCAAGTCTGGGAATGACAAAGAGTTTCGGCAGACTATCAAGCTCAACGGTGGGCGGTCTTACCTGATTCGTCTGGAGATGTTCAAATTCCGCGAGCCCACGGCTTCCATTGAACTGGCTTGGAAGAGGCCTGGTGCGACGGTAGTAGAGACCATTTCGGCCGGGCATTTGAGCCCCACATGGAATCCCAAGCGTTTTATTGTCAGCTCGCCGTTTCCGCCAGATGATCGCAGTTTTGGTTATGAGCGAGGCATTTCCATCTCAAAGGCTTGGGAGTCGGCCACAACCGATGCCGCAATCGAGACAGCAAGCCATGTCTTGGAAAACCTCAATGAGCTGGCAGGAACCAAAGCCGATGCGGCGGATCGCAACGACAAAATTCGCCAGTTTGCGGCTAAATTTACGGAACGGGCATTTCGGAGGCCGCTCACGGATTCTCAGCGTAAGCTGCATGTGGAGAATCAGTTTGAGAAGACCAAAGAGATTGATCTGGCCATACGCCGGGTGATCCTTCTGGCGCTCAAGTCGCCGCGTTTTTTGTATCAGGAAAGTCATGGGAAAGTGCCGGATGGGTTTGATGTGGCATCTCGTTTGTCGTTTGCCTTGTGGGATTCGATTCCTGACCAGGCCTTGATGGAAGCCGCATCAAAGAATCAGTTGGAGAAGCCGGAACAGGTGGCAGCACAGGCTGACCGAATGAGCCGGGACCCGAGATCGCGGCAGAAGATGCGTGAATTTTTGATGTCATGGCTTCGGCTTGAAGGGACTCCTGACCTGTCGAAAGATGCGAAGTCGTTCCCCGAATTCACGCCGGATGTGATTGCGGATCTTCGCAACTCTTTGGAAATGTCGCTGGACGACTTCCTGACCGCCGACAAACCCGACCATCGCACGCTTCTTACGGGCAGTGAATGGTATGCAAACGACAAAATAGCAAAGATTTATGGCTTAAAAATGCCTTCAGGGGCGGGTTTTCGCAAGGTGCGTAAAACCGATTCCGAGCCGAAGTCGATTCGTTCGGGCTTAATTACACATCCCTATATTTTGGCGCATCTTGCGTACACGATGACGACGTCACCGATTCATCGGGGCGTGTTTTTGTCGCGTAATGTGCTGGGCCGGGGGATCAAGCCGCCGCCGATTGCGGTTTCGCCGTTGGCGCCCGACTTGCACCCCGACCTGACGACGCGTCAACGAGTGGCCTTGCAAACCAGTCCTGCGGCGTGTGTGAGTTGCCACAACACGATAAACCCGCTGGGATTTGCACTTGAGCATTTCGATGCGATTGGCCGATATCGTGATCAGGAAAAAGGCAAGCCGATCGACTCGACGGGCGATTATCTGAACAAGACCGGTTCGACGGTTCGGTTTGACGGAGCCGAACAACTTGGCGAATACTTGGCCACAGCCGAGGAAACGCAGATATCAATTGTCATGCAACTGTTTCATCATACGGTCAAGCAGCCAATATTGGCCTATGGCCTGAAGGTACCTGAAGAGCTCAGAACGGATTATGTAGCGGATGGTTATGATGTCAGAAAGCTCATGGCACGTTCTGCGGCACTGGCGGCTTTGGGGGCGAAAAAACCGGTTGAAACGAACAAACCATCAGTGGTTGCGGGCCTATCTGAAAACGATCGTCGCTGATAGAAGAGATTATCTGATAGAATAAGTCGATAGAAATATTGTCTGCTGCCTGAAAGGACCCTTGAATCCCATGAATCGGACCACGACCAATCGCCGCGAATTTGTCCGCGACCTCGGCCTGAAGGCCACGGCCCTGCCCTTTCTGCTGAACCTGCCAAGTCTTGGCTTTGCGAATCAGCAGGCTCGCAAGAAGCGTTTGGTGGTGATGTTCAGCCCGAATGGAGTCTTTCCTGATCAATTCTGGCCATCGGAAACCGGCTCGGATTTCACCTTCAAAGAGAGTCTGAAGCCGCTTGAGCCATTCAAGAAGCAAACCATGATTCTGCATGGGCTTTGCGACAAGGTTCGTGGGGATGGCGATAACCACATGCGCGGCATGGGCTGCCTTCTGACCGGTACGGAGCTTTATCCAGGCAACATTCAGGGCGGTTCGGACACACCCGCTGGGTGGGCCTCCGGCATATCGATTGATCAGGAGATCAAGAACTTTCTCCAGAAGGAAGCTGCTACTCGCACGCGATTTGGATCGCTCGAGTTTGGAGTGATGGTTCCCGAGCGGGCCGACACTTGGACACGCATGGTTTATTCAGGTGCCAACAAGCCAATTTCGCCGATCGATGACCCCTACCAGATGTTTAACAAGCTTTATGGGCGGATGAAGGATCAGGAGAGCCTGCGAAGCATTTTGGATGACATTCGGGACGATCTCAAAACGCTAGGTTCGGTTGTGAGTGCTGAAGATCGGCACCTGCTCGAAGAACATGCCGGTTTTGTGAGAGAGATGGAGCAGGAGCTTCAGGCGTCAAAGAAAGAGATGGGCCATGCTGTTCCAGCGATGGAGCCCGGCGTGCGCAAGGACAACAACAACATTCCTCAGATCAGCAAGATGCAGATTGATTTGATGGTGAATAGCTTTGTGAACGACTTTTCGCGAATTGCCACCCTGCAATATACCAATTCGGTTGGCATGGCACGGATGCGCTGGCTGGGAATTGAAGAAGGTCACCACGAACTTTCGCACAATCCGGACACAGACAAGGCCTCAGTCGACAAACTCGTCAAGATCAACAAGTGGTTTGCCGAACAGTTGGCCTATATGGCCAAGCGCATGGCTGAAACGCCTGAACCGGGTGGCAATGGGTCGCTGCTGGACAACACCCTGATCATCTGGACAAACGAGCTGGGCAAGGGCAACAGCCACACCCTGGACAACATTCCTTTTGTCTTGGTTGGCAATGGACTCGACTTTAAGATGGGGCAGTCGCTGAAGCTGCCAAGAGTGGCTCACAACCGATTCCTGATGTCGCTGGCCCATGGCTTCGGTCATCACCTGAAGTCCCACGGCAACCAAGACTTCTGCAGCGCAGGCCCGCTCACAGGATTGAGCTGATTTAGGCTCGGGCCGATGGCGAACACCGGGCAAGAGTACCGGATCGCCATCTTTTTATGATCACACCAGGGCGGGATGGAAAAAGATCCGTATTCACATGCAAAATTCTGGACACCTTTTTCATTAAGGCAAGGTTTTAATGAAGCGAGGTGGATCCATACCTGAGAGTCAGGGGGCAGAACCGCGGCGTCCGGCTCCCTTGTGAGCAAGCAGTTGATCGACGGCCAATCCGATATCAGCCTGTTTCATGAGCGATTCGCCTACCAGAATGGCTGAAACGCCCGCATTTTCGAGCCGGGCGACATCCTCGTGGGTTTTAATACCGCTTTCGCTGACGAGTGGAATATGTGGCGGGATCCGGTCGCGCATTCGCAGGGTAGTTTCGAGGTCGGTGACCATTTTGTGAAGGTCGCGATTATTGACGCCCACCAGGTCGGCTCCACATGCCAGAACGCGAGGCAGGTTGGCCGTATCGTGAAACTCGACCAGAACGGTCATGCCAAGAGCATGGGCGCGGTTTGTGAGGAAGGTCATCTGAGTGTCGTCGAGGATCTCTGCGATCAGGAGTATGGCATCAGCGCCTGCCAATCGGGCCTCAACCACCTGATATTCGTCGATCACGAAATCTTTTCGTAGGCAGGGTAAGGCTGTTCCAGCCTTGACCCGCGCCAGGAAAGTCAGGTGGCCTTGGAAATATTGTTCGTCGGTAAGGATTGAGAGGCAATCTGCGCCATGATCCTGGTAAATCTGGGCGATGTCTACCGGGTTGAAGTTGGCCCGAATCACACCGGCTGAAGGGCTGGCTTTTTTGACTTCAGCGATGAGCCGGATTGGGCCTGGCTGTGTGATGGCCGCCTTGAAGTTACGGATTGGGAAGGCAAGCGCGGTTTCCCGAGCTTGTTCGACCAATTCTTCGAGCGGCATTCGGCGTCTGGCAGTGGCGACTTCCAGACGCTTGGTTTCCACGATTTTGTCGAGTATGGTGGGGCCATTGCCGTTCATGAACTTCTGCCCGTTGTGCTGATCGGACGTTTTTTTTCGGCTGCGGATAGTCACAGATACTAACCGCTAGGAAGAGGAATTGTCGATTGGAGCCCAATCAAACCATGGCTTATTTCTTGCCTTGGTTCCAGTAAATTCGGATGTTGTGAGTGGCACGGCCACCGGCGGCAATATCAGGTCGGCCATCGCCATTGAAATCAGCGACGAGAAGATCTTCGACAGCCACACCGCCATTGTCGATGATCTGGCGATGAAAGGTGAGTGAATCACCGTTATTCACGGGATCGAACATAAAGACACCAGGCCCGGAAGGCGAGCCGGTTTTGTTTTTGTCGCGTTGGCCGATGAAAAGTTCGTCGTCGCCATCGTTGTCGACATCGGCGGTCCACACTGCGTGCCCCCAGGTGACGGGTTGGGCGATCACCCGCCGTGTCCAGAGGCCTTGTTCCACAGGTTCGTCAACCACACCTTCGGGTTCGGGCACAGCCTTGGCGGCAGGCTTACCGGGCTCCGTATAAACAACGACCTGAAAGCCATGCCATGGCTCGATTGTGGCCACATAGCGACGTCCATCCTTCAATCGGCCGAGTTTAATTTCGCTTGCACCCTTGAAGGGTGTGGCGGTTTGATTGCCGGTGCCAATTTTTAAGCGATGGAATCTTTTCTCGGCTTTGTCGTAGGACAAGACAAAGAGACCTTCCCAGGCACAGAGCAGGATGTCCTGATCGCCGTCGTTATCGAAGTCAACGATCTGCAAATTGTGGGTTGTGTGCAATGAATCGTTGGCGACAATGGCGGGCCAGACTTGTGTGTCGGGCTTTTCCGGAATGCTGTGGACCATGATGCGCACGCCATTGCCATCGCTCCAGTTTGCCGGCTTTGTGCCACGCCCCTGCAAGGGGGCGGTGATCAACTGGGGTTTGCCAGTGCCGAGAACGTCACCAAAACGGAGACGATGCATGGTGGGCTCATTGCCGAGCGGATGAATTGTCCAAGGTTGGCCTGGTGCGTTTGGCTGTTTAAGCCATTGAAGGGTGCCACCGGTGGCAGTGTCGGTGGGTCTCCAGGCGGAACCGATTGCGAAATCGACCCGGCCATCGCCATCGATATCCATCGGCTGGAGGCAGACGTTGTCTTTTTCGGTGCGGTCGCGAATGATATCGGAGCGTTTCCAGGTTGGATTTTCGTACCAGACGACGGCATTTTCGGTCACAGCGACCAAGTCAGGCTTACCGTCAGAGTTGACGTCTGCCACGGCCAGAGCGTAACAGACCTGCCCGACATGGGGGTCGATCTCCTGAGTTTGAAATGCGATGGAGGCAGGCAGATCCACGGCGTGTGCGGTGTTGATCAGGGCCAAGCTGAGAAAAAGATGGCAGACTGGATTGAGCTTGCATTTCACGGGTGAGAGATCCTTTTTTTTCTCTGATTCGAAGAGATTTGCCTGACAGCATTTTGCAGGAACAGGTTTGCAGGAACAGGAATGAAAATGGGGAATGGCCGCAGTGGTTGCAGCCTTCCCCCCCTTTTTCACTCAACCAGCCGCTATGTCTTGCTTGTGCTGCGACTTATGGAGCAGGTGCAGGCACGACAGCCGGGGTTGATGGAGCGGGAGTTGCTGGAACTGGGTTGGTGGTACCCGTAGTTTCAGCAGCGGCAGGAGCCGGCGTTGCGGAAGGGTCAAGGATTCTTGGTGAATTTGGAGCCAAGGGGCTGGCCACGGCAGGTGTGAGGCTTGGGGAACCAAGCGGGTATTCGGCCAGTTGATCGATCATTCGGCGCACTTCATCCATAATGATGCGTTCGGTGTCATTCGCCAAGGGGGTTGGGAAGTTGGAGTAATAAAATGCCTCGCCGCCTTCGTATCCGCCTTCGCGCAGAATGCGTGTGGAGGGCACATATCCGAAGACATCATTGGCATAGGCCGAGACCCAGAGTGGTCGATTTGGTTTGTTGTGTTTGGCCTTGATATTAAGGCTATAATCGACAACGACTTCACCCGCCAGGGCGACCATCAAGAGATCGTCGCCAAACGAAACCACCTGGATTGGGAAGACATAGGATCGGTCGATCACATTACCGGCCGCCAGAATATTGAT
The DNA here is from genome assembly GCA_945865635.1 of Candidatus Kuenenia stuttgartensis. Taxonomy (GTDB): domain Bacteria; phylum Planctomycetota; class Planctomycetia; order Isosphaerales; family Isosphaeraceae; genus QWQI01. Next base: position 121,337 of record CAMBEP010000003.1, on the reverse strand, counting down.
GAGACGTCGTGCGTGGGCATCACGTGGGCCCCCTTTGTCAGACAGCCGGCTTTGGTATGAATAACGATCCACAGGTCCAGCGAAGTGGAGAACTGGTTCTGAATGAATGGATCTCAGAGTGCCTTGAATGGGGCGGGTTTTGCCGCTGATGGCCGAAGTGACTGCTGAGGCAAGGGTTTCGCCATGTTTTTTGGCGAGTTCCAAGGTGCCTCTCGGATTCGGGTTCTGGTCGCCAGCACAGCCAGTCACAAACATAGCCACGGTTCCGGGGTTGGCTTTTTCCAGAGATGCCTGAGCATAGCCTGCATAATCGCCACAGATTTTCATCTGCTCGGATCCCAGGGTGGTGTTATGGCACGCATAGCCAAACATGATTGCAAGCGGTTTATTGGACTGGAGATCAGTCACCTTAAGGACAGGCACGCTGTGATCTGTGGGTCCATCAGGATTGAGACCGATTTTGAAGCCATCCTTTGTTGCCTCTCGACGATTTACAGCAAAGGCTGCATTGCCTTCGGCATGTTCGAGCTTTGCTGGACGGCGTGAAAGCATGGCCTTACCCACCACGTCAACGATTTTGTTTTCAAGTTCGGTGGTGAACTCGATGTTGGGTGCAACGGTATTGCCGTCAATCCCATAGATTTCCCATTTGTCGGTGCTGTCGTTAGGGATAGGCGCGCTGTGAGTGTGGGAACTGAACAGGATCAGGCTTTTGCGAGGAATGCCGAAGCGGCTTTCGATGCGGTCGGCAACACGACGGGTAATGGGGCGCCGGATGCCGATCAGGTCGAGAGTGACCAGCGCCAGTGGTTCGCCGCCGGGCTGGGTGATGACCAAAGCCTTGGCATAGATGGGTTGTTCCACACCGGTATTGGGCTCTTTGCGGGCTGCGTAGCCGGCAAGCCAGGCTTTGGCCTCGGCAGGCGGAGTAATTTCGACGGAAGCAGCACCAGCCAGCCAGAGACGATTGGATTCGTCGGCAGGACGGTTTTTGGTTTGTTGAGCGTTCACCGGAACGCTCAAGGCCAAGCCAGCCATTGTGGCCAGAATGAGACCCAAAGATTGAATCCGGTTGAAGCCGCTAAAAAAAGATCCGTTGATACCGCGCATGGAGCCATCCTTTTCCCAAGCCAAGTGATTCACCGAAATCGCCTATTTTCGCCATTCAGCCGCCGAAAAACGGCATGATGACGCTATGTTTCGGACTAGAACTCATTCGAACGAATTTGTCCAGCCAGATTTAGAAATTGTCTATTTTTTGGTTGATCCGGCCAACGATTTGAAAAGGTCGCGAGATTCTGCGTGCACCAAGGTTTAATATTTGTCCGAAAAAATGAGCAGGACGATGTGAAAATGGATTTCTATCAATGATTCGAGACTTGGAAGGTGTTATATTCAAACCGAGTTTCCAGAAGCGAGATTTAGAAAAAAAGGCCAAAATCCACCATGCCGAGCTTGCCACGATTGACCGAAATGGCTCATTGGCTGGTTTCACTGTGGATTCGCCCGGGAGATTTCGCGATTGATGCCACGGCTGGCAACGGCCATGATACAGCGATTTTGGCGCGATTGGTTGGCCTTTCCGGGCGTGTCCTTGCGCTCGACATTCAGCCTGAAGGGCTTGAGAACACACGCTTGAGGCTGGTTGAAGAAGGAACTTTTGGTGAACATATCAAGCTGGTTCTGGCAGACCATGCCCGCCTTGAGCAAGTGGCATCGGCGGAATGGCTGGGTTGTGTACGTGTGATCATGTTCAACCTTGGTTATCGGCCCAATTCCGAACGTCCGGTTTCGACAGGACTTGTCACGACACTCAGCGCCATGGGACAGAGTCTTGGTCTTCTAGCGGAGGGCGGTCTGATGACCGTGGTGGCGTATCGGGCCCATGAGGGTGGAGAATCCGAAACGCAGGCCATATTGGAGTGGGCAATGGGCTTGGACGATCGCCTCTGGCATGTAGCACGATATGACTTGCCCAATATCCGTAGCCGCCCGCCGATACTTTTGGCAATCAACAAGCGTAAACAAAAATCCCTGGATAAGAATTTTGGTCATTTCCCCTGAATGGCTGGCTGTTTAGCAGCTATTTCGAGAATTGGTCATTGTTCAGGCATGTCGCATTATCTCGGTGCAAATTGGTCAAATTTTCTGTATTTCTGGGTGAGATCCGTTAATTTAGGAACAATTCGATGATTGTTCTTGGCTTGATTCGGACGGGCCAGATCCACAACGATCATCAATAGTAGAAGCCATCTTAAAAAATCAGAGGAGTTGCGACAAGAATGCCTTCCAGGAACATCGCCAATTTACGTGAACTTGTTCGAGAACGTAACCGAATTCTGTCAAGCGTTTTAGTAGGTCAGTTGTGCGATCCCAAGTTTATCGAACTTTTGTGCATGTCGGGCAAGTTTGATATTGTCTGGTTTGACCAAGAGCATGTCGGCCTTACCACCCAACAGATAGAGAATGCCGCAAGAGCGGCAAGATCAGTCGGAATACCATCTTTTGTAAGGCTTTATGCCCAAAATTATGCCGATGTGATGCGTCCCCTGGAGGCGGGAGCAGATGGGATCATGGCGGCGATGGTGCGAACAACAGCCGAGGTGGAGAAGATCATGGAATGGGCCCGGTTCTACCCTCAGGGGATGCGCGGGATCAACGGAAGTGGAGTGGATGGACGTTACGGGGGTTATGCTAGCCGCGATGCGTATTTTGAAGACGCCAATCGTCGAGCATTTGTAGCGATTCAAATTGAGACAGCCGAAGCGCTTGCGGAAGTAAAAACGATTGCAAAAGTGCCAGGAGTGGACATGATTTTTGTAGGGCCAGCCGACCTGAGTCAGTCACTGGGTATCCCTGGACAGTTTGACCATCCCAAGCTGTGGTTGGCGATTGATGAAATTGCGGCGGCTTGCGAGGCGGCTGATGTGCCAATGGCGGCGTTGGCTGTGGGTGTGCCGATGGCGAGTAAATTTATTGACCGTGGGTGCCGATTTATCACGCATTCGGTCGATACTTGGCTGGTTCAAGCGGGTTTGGCAGGGCTTGACGAGCCTTGGAAAGAAATCTTTGGGCGGTAAAAAAACAGGATGGATTGCCCGATGTCGGATGGAATCGGGCGATCCATTTTTTCGGACGGATATGGGCTGAAACGAGAGGGAACTGGAAAATAATTTAGGAGCAATATAGCGGGTGTATAAAAGATGTTATCCATAGGATTTAGAGTGGTTTACAGCATAAAAAATGTTTGACATATCAAGAATCGAAGGTCATTGGATCTTGACAGGCGAACGATAACTTGGTTAGTTAAGTGTGGCTTTCGGCATCTTGACATCGGCCTGACAGAACGTGGCCGTATCCTTCAAGAGGCGGCGCGTATCGCTTGCCAACACGTATCAAAACTTAGATGGAAGTGACGAGTACTGTTCGATGGAAACCCTTTTCCCTATTGACCTTGGGCGAATCGCACAGGACTTACAGATCCGCAAGGTTCAAGTGGAGAGCGTCGTCCAATTGCTGGACGAAGGCAACACTGTTCCTTTTGTTACGCGTTATCGCAAAGAGCGTACCGGTGGGCTCAATGAAGTCCAGATCCGTGAAATTCAAGGCCGGGTACAAAAAATACGTGATCTTAATGATCGCAAGCAGACGATTCTCAAGGCCATTGAATCGCAAGGCAAGTTAACCGAAGAACTTAAAGAAGCAATTCGCCAGACGGAAAGCCCTAAGCGGCTTGAAGATCTTTATCTGCCTTACAAGCCCAAGAAGCGTACTAAGGCCAGTGAAGCCCGTGAAAAAGGTTTTGAGCCGCTTGCACTGCGGGTCTGGAATCGTGATGAAACGCTTGGCGATATTGTGGAAGCGGCAAGAGAGTTTTTGAACGCGGAAAAGGGTATTGAAACGACGGATCAGGTTCTTGAGGGAGTTCGTTACATTTTGGCGGAAGCCATCAGTGAACTGGCCTTGATTCGTGATTCTGCCCGCAAGGTGGTTTGGCGATTTGGCAAGATTGCGACTAACAAAAATGAAAGCCTTGAAGAAGGAAAGGGGCTGGATTATCGCGATTATTTCGAATATAGCGAACCGATCCAGAACATCCCACCTCATCGGATTTTGGCATTCAACCGTGGTGAAAAAGAGAATGTCCTGAAGATAAAACTGGAAGTACCACTGGTTGATTTTGAAAAGGCTGTGCTTGAGAACCTTCCGATTGATGGGCACCCACAAGGTGCGATTTTCCGGGATGCAGCGATTGATGCCTTGGAGCGAATGATTCGTCCGAGCTTGGAGCGTGAAGTCCGTCGTGACCTTTCAGAAACAGCCGAGCGACACGCAGTTGAGGTCTTTGCCCGTAATCTTCGGAGCCTGCTTCTCCAGCCGCCGATTGCTTCGCAGGTGGTATTGGCGATTGATCCTGGCTTCCGAACCGGATGTAAAGTTGCGGTTCTGGATTCGCATGGTAATTTGATCGACCACACGGTGATCTACCCTCACCCGCCTCAAAATCGGCGTCATGAGGCCAAAATGACTCTCAAGGATTTAATTGGGAAGCATAAAGTTCAGGCCGTTGCGATTGGTAACGGTACAGCCTGTCGAGAGACTGAAGAACTAGTTGCTGAAATCATTTCTGAAGGAACCCGCTTTCAGGAAGCTGGAATTACAGTTGAAAACTGGAAACCACCCGAGCCACCGGCACCGGTTCACACACCAGTGAAATCTGTAGAACCAACCATTCCTGCAGAAAATGCAGAACAGATCGCAAGCATGGCTGATGCTGCTGCACCAGAAGATGCAGAAATGCAAGTGGAGCCTGCATTTGTGATTGAAGCCACTACAGCTCAACCTGTGGAAGCCGTTGCTGAAACCATAGAAGCGGAAAGTGGTTCTGAGGATGTGCCTCCTCCGATTTCAGGTGGGTCACCGGAAGAGGACGAACCCGTTTTGCCAGATCCTGAAGCAGGTGAAGTCGTTGAACCACCTACAGTCGAAGTCTTGGCAGAAGTGACCTCACCAGTGGTACCAGAGTTGGTTGCTGAAGATGCATCTGAGGTGTCGGCAATTGAAGTTGCTGATGCGAATACTTCCTCATCAGAATCTGGTGTTGAAGTCAAGTCAGAGTCAACAAAAGCAGCAGGTGCGGCCGTTTTTTCGAGTTTGACTAGCCTTCCCAAAGGGTTGGCTGCGAAAGAAGAAGCGGAAGAGCCTCCAAAGAAAAAACCTGTGAGAGAAAAAGAGCGGTCTGAGCGTAAGGAGAAGGGCCCACGTGGTCCGAAACCTCAGCCACCTCAGCCACCTCAGCCACCGGCACCTCACGTTGCTGACCCGGTCCTTGCAGGCCTGAGCTATGTGATTGTAAATGAGTCTGGAGCGAGCGTATATTCCACAAGCAATGTGGGTCGCGAAGAGTTTCCTGACTATGATGCAACACTCAGGGGTGTGATTTCGATCGGTCGCAGACTGCTCGATCCGCTTGCCGAGCTTGTGAAGATTGATCCCCAGAACATCGGTGTCGGTCTTTACCAGCATGATGTCAGTGCGAAAACACTGAAAGAAACACTGGAAGCCGTTGTCGAAAGCGGTGTGAACTTTGTTGGTGTTGATCTTAACACGGCAAGCGTTCCCTTGCTCAGACATGTGGCGGGCCTGAATCAATTGACAGCCCGGCGATTGGTCGAGCATCGTCAACAGCACGGTGTATTCAAGACTCGTGATCAGATTTTGGAAGTTGAAGGTGTTGGTCCTGCGACGTTCACTCAGGCTGCGGGATTCTTGCGAATTCTAGAAGCGTCCAATCCGCTTGATAATACTTGGGTCCACCCTGAAAACTACGAAGCTGCAACGAAGTTGCTTGAAAAGCTCGGGTTTTCTTTGGATTCACTGAAGGACAAAGAACAGGTCAATCTGCTTCGTGCGAAGTTGAATGAGCTTGAGCTTGAGCCTACAGCCATTGAGCTTGGTGTGGGTGTACCAACACTTGATGATATTTGTGCTGCGTTGGCGCGTCCTGGCAGGGATCCTCGGGAAGATTTGCCCAATCCAATTTTCAAGACAGGCATTCTCAAGCTTGAAGATCTTCAGCCTGGAATGGAACTTAAGGGAACTGTTCTGAATGTTGTTGATTTTGGATCCTTTGTGGATATTGGCTTGAAAGATTCAGGCCTGGTGCACATCAGTCAGTTGGCCAACCGCTATATCAAGAGCCCTCATGATGTCGTTTCTGTTGGAGACGTTGTCACGATCTGGGTCTTAGGTGTTGATAACGATCGCAAGCGAGTTTCCCTGACGATGGTTGCCCCTGGCACGGAGCGAGAGCGAGAGCAGCGATCACGTGGCGGTGATGGTGGGCAGCGACGAGATGACGGCGGCGGTGGTGGTAATGGTGGAGAAGGTGGCGGCCAACGTGGACCTGGACCACGCCGCGATCGTGGGAATGATCGTGGACCTTCTAATTCTGGTGGTGGTGGCGATCGTCGTCCACCACGTCGTGATGAAGGCAGTGGTGGCGGACCTTCTGCATCGAGTCAGGGTGGTGGCGATCGACGTAATGACGGTGGTCAGCAGCGAGATCAGGGCCGCTCGTCCCGATTCGGACGAGGATCGCAACAAGGCGGATATGGTGGTGGAGGAGGCAGTGGTGGAGGCGGATATGCTCAGCAATCTCGTCCAACACGACCATCGAGACCATCTGAACCAGCAAAACCGCTTTCTGAAAAAGAGATCACAGGCGCAGTACCGCTTCGCTCGTTTGGGCAGTTGAAGCAATTCTTTGCAACACGTGATCCAGAGACAGAAGGCGAACAAGGTGGTGGTACACCTGAGTCTCCTTCAGCACCCCAGTGATCAACATGTAGTTAAGATCCCTAAATCAAGGGATCTTAAGATCTCACATGATAAAACTCTGGATGAACCACGTGATATGATGTATGGATCATTGACTGACTTTGATTTGGTCTGTATTCATCAGTCATCAATCCCTACTCGAGAACGTATTTCAAACTCATTGATAACTGAAAAAAAACTCCCCGTCGCTTATGGCGGGTTTTTTTGCTGACATCAATGTGGGTTCAAGTGGAATACGGTGTATACAATAATTGCAATAGTGGCTTTCAGACAATCTCACATGGAACCTGGCCTGATTAAAGATGTACCGTTTTGCCTGGCGTAATCTGTTTTCGCGTCCGATCCGCTCGGGTCTTGCACTAATTGGCCTTTCCATTCCTGTATTTGGAGTGGTCGGCTTGATGAGTCTTTCGAACGGGCTCAGAGGTCTCGTAGGCGATACGGTCAAGCAGGTTCAGGGAGTGATGCTTCTTCGGACAAATACACCTAGCCCGGTTTTTAGTGATATTGACCCGAAATTGTCGGATGAGATTCGCAAACTTCCTGGTGTTAAGAATGTTGCCTCAGAATTCTGGCGGGTAGCGCCACCTGTGGACAACACCAGTATGGTATTGCGATCGTTAGCGTCTGGAAGTACAGAGAAGCGATTATCGAATTTTCTGGATTCGCCCGTTGTGCTGGGTATGAATATTTCTGAGCATAACAGACTTGATTCGGCAGTATACCAGCGTGCTTTAATCAAACCACCCAGTATTGGTGGGCGATTTCTGGAAGAATCCGATCGTGGGCAGAATCGTGTAGTACTTTCCAAAAAGTTTTCGATCCAATATCCAAATCTTGATGGATCGCCAAAGCGACCCGGCGAGAAGATTAAAATTGGAACAGAAGACTTTGAGATTGTTGGGCTTTACGAAACAAAATCGCTGTTGTTGGACGTGGTTCTGGTGATGGACATTGTCACAGCCAGAAGGCTTCTCAAAGCACCATTGGATGCAACATCGGCGTTATATGTCGAGATGAATAGTGCCAGAGAGAATGAGCGATTCAGTAAAACGGTGGAAGACCGCTGGTCTGAGATAGATAGTCGGGGAATGAACGAAATCGAAGCATCATTTGGCGATATCATGGGCCAGATTGACGTACTCCTGCTTATGGCGGTCGGACTCGCGTTTGGAGTGGGTGCGATTGGGATTGTCAACACCATGATCATGAGCATCATGGAACGGGTTCCAGAGATTGGTGTTTTGCGTACCAATGGCTGGTCGAGCCGCCAGATCCTTTCGCTTATTACCCTTGAAAGTCTTTATCTTGGAACAGTTTCTGGGATTTTTGGATGTAGTCTTGCGATTATTGGTTGCTGGGTGGCAAACTTTTATCTGAAGGACGGTATCCGACTGATACCGACTCCTACGATTCTCATTGAAGGTTTGGTTCTCTCAATTCTGACAGGTATGCTAGCTGGGATGTATCCTGCCTGGCGTGCCTCACGCTGGTCGCCGATGGAGGCGATCCGTTACGATCCGTAATCATTCGAATTCACTCAAACGGCATCGGAACCGATACCATCATGTGGCGATTTGCCTGGCGAAATATTCTGACGCGACCCACTCGCACGTTCTTGGCACTTATTGGCCTCTCGATACCTATTCTGGGTGTTGTTGGCTTGTTCAGCCTTTCCAATGGCCTGCGCATGCTAGTTGGTAATACCTTGAACCAGATTCAGGGTGTGATTGTACTTCGGAACAACGCACCGAGCCCAGTTTTTAGCGACATACCGGCGGATCTGCCCGATAAGATTCGTGCAATTCCTGGTGTAAAGATCGTGAGTCCCGAGATATGGGGAATTTCTCCACCGATTGAGAACACGAGTTTGATCGCGCGTACACTAAACACGCTTGGCGACCAGCAAAAGCGCATGCAAAGCATTCTGGATACACCTGTCGTGACAGGCCAGGACACCATAACACATGCCAAAATAACGACATCGGTTTATCGAAAGGCGTTGCTTCCGGCCTCAGAAAACGGTGGACGATACCTAAATGAGACAGATCGTGGCTCGAAGAATGTGGTGCTATCTAAAAAATTTGCCAACCAATTCAAAAACCCTGACAATTCGCCTAAAAAACCAGGCGACCAAATCAAGGTCGGGAATGAGCAGTTCAACGTAATTGGCATTTATCACACGAATTCCATGCTCTTGGATGGTGTGATAGTGATGGACATTGAAACAGCCCGTCGAGTATTGAATCGGCCCAATGGGTTGTCCGACGTTTATGTGGAGATGAACGACCCGGTAAAGTCAGATGAAGTTGCCCAGTTGATCGAAAGCACATTTCCTGATTTTGATGCTCGCAGCATGAACGAGTTTCAGAACAGTTTTGGAAATCTCATGGGCCAACTCGATCGAGTTCTTGGGCTGACCGTTAGTCTGGCGTTGGCCGTAGGTGTGATTGGTATTGTAAATACAATGCTGATGAGCACATTAGAGCGAATTGCTGAATTTGGGATTTTGCGGACCAATGGCTGGTCACAGAATCATGTGTTGGGGCTTGTGACACTCGAAAGTGCATACATGGGGCTAATCGCCGGAGTGATGGGGTGTGTGCTGGCTCTCATAGGGGTTAACATTGCCAACCAGTTCCTGACCGGTGGTCTGCAATTGGTTGTGACTCCAACACTTTTGCTTTTGGGGATGGTTTTATCGGTTGTGACAGGCACATTGGGTGGTCTTTATCCAGCTTGGAAGGCAGCACGCCTGGCCCCGATGGAAGCAATCCGATTTGGGCACCGTTGATATGGATGTCCATAAAAGCGGTATCTCACTGATCTATAGAGACATGGAACATAACAGCGATGTCGATGATTGAAACCCGTGACGTGACCAAATCGTATCGCAGCGGCGAAGGCGTCATGGAGATTCTGCACGGCGTCAGCCTGTCGATTCCAGCAGGCCAGTGCGCATTTATTGTAGGGCCATCGGGTTCTGGCAAAAGCACTTTGTTGCACTTGATTGGTGCGATGGATCAGCCGACCAAGGGGCAAGTGGTGATCGATGGTCAAGATTTGACGAAGATGACCGAGCCAGAAAAAGATTTGTTTCGGCGTGACAAAATTGGGATCATCTTTCAGGCGTTCAATCTTGTGGGTAATTTAACAGCCTTTGAGAATGTGCTTGTACCGTTCCTGCCCGTTGGCATAACACCAGAACTGCGTGAGCGTGCCAAGGCGATGCTGACCAAAGTGGGGTTGGGGCACCGGTTGACACACCGGCCGATACAGATGTCGGGCGGTGAGCAACAGCGAGTCGCCATTGCACGTGCTTTGGTGAAGAACCCTCAAGTGGTTCTTGCCGATGAGCCTACGGGACAGTTGGATACCCGCACAGGGGAAGATGTTTTTCGGATTTTGCGAGAACTTCAGCGTGAGCTCGGGACAACTTTGGTGGTTGTGACACACGACCGGCGGTTTATCCAGCCGCAAGATATGCTTCTGGAAATTGAAGACGGCCTGTTGAAGAAGTAAGGCGGGCATCGGTTCGGAAACGTGTTCGATTCTGACTTGCACACTAGGGCATTGTGATGTCTACTGTCAAATTCGACCGAGACAAACTAGCCATATGGTATGCCACGAAGCACCTGAAAACGGATCCTGGCGTAGTTTCCGTTCATAACCTGCCCAAGAACGCCGGCGAGCGTGAAATTCGGTTTATCGAGGTCAATAAACTGATCGCGGATCGTTTCACGGAAGCCCTTGAGCCAATTGATTTTGGCGTTGATATGGGCAAACAGACCGAGCACCGGCTTCTGGTGCTTGATGTCACGCCGAAGCAATGGGACCAGATTCGAAATCAGAAGTTATCGATTCCCAGTTCATGGACTTTGGAGCAGGAACAGGTTTTTTCAGAGTTCAAGACTCGTCCTGTGAAATGAACACCTCACAGGAACTCGGGTGGCAGCATTCGAAATCGGATCACGAAGCATATCAATTGCTTCGCGGCCATGGGCCTGCGGTTTGCCATACGTTACATTACCTGCAAATGACGACAGAAAAACTCGCCAAGGCTTATTTCTGGCGTGAAGGGTACTCACCTCAGAAATCGCATAACGGGTTTGTCAAGTTCCTGAAGGTTCTTGGCCAAATCCATGACAAAAAGCAGCGAGATAAAATCGCAAGTCTTTTTGGATTCAGTAGATTTGTTGATTTTCAGAACTGGCTGAATACCCTCCTGCCGATTGCCTATGATCTGGAAAGGCTTACGCCCGACCTGGCCAACGATGGGCCGAATTTGAAATATCCTTAGCCTCACTCCCAGCCTAAATATGCTCCGGCACTTTACACATTCAGAATTTGGGAGACGCTTACCTCAAAAAGTCAGGGCCGCGAGCCATTGCGGTTTATTCAAACTGCTGTTCGGGAATTCCCAATATACGCCGAATTCTAAGCTTGATCATCGCGGCACGACGTGAAAATACCGTCCCAAAAATGCTCCGTCGACTCAGTCAATCACCCCCCTCTCACCCATCAAACCCGAACTGATCATTAAGATTCAGTCAAGTCAGTGGTCAGTTCGGACGATTCTGAATGTAGGAATTGTTCCGATCAGCAGGAGCGATCGGCCCGAGGCGCTGGAATTTACCACGCTGGGCCGCCTTCTCGCCATGGAGGGTGACACCATGTTCGCTATAGTATTCGTCCGGTTGTGTGTGCAGAAGCAGGTTCGGAAGGCTTGGATGGCCTCTGCTGCATTGGCCACACTCAGCATCTCGACCGGTTGTCAGGTGGAATACGCTGGAATGACCTTGCCTTCAGGCAAGTACTTCCATGACGATGTTCAGCATTTTGACCCAGGTCCGAAGTTTCCTTACGCCAATACGATGGCCGCAACTCAGCGAGCACGTATGAAGGCCTTGGGCATTGATGTACCCGCCCCTACAGGTGGACGCGTCATTACGCCGCCAGTGCCTGCTGGCAATATTGCTCCAGAGCGTAATGCCTCAGGCAATCTCGATGACTTGGAGAGTCCGATACCGACCTCTGGTGGTCGTGATAATATTCCTGCCGTGCCTCCTCCAGGTGGTCGTCCAGGTCAACAAGGCAACCCAAATGTGCCTTGAGCATCGATTCAAGGCTGCTTGAAAAAACATGCTGGTTCCAAGAATTTGGGCGAGTGTCTTAAAATCTTTGGAATAAGCTCAATATCGGCTTGTCAAAGCCCTTCAAATCGAAACCACCATCCAGATTCACCAAGGAAGGCGAATCAGGATGGTGTTTTTTTTTCAATAGTTGTAAATCGAGTATTCAGATCAATCAGGTTTCGTGATTTCGGCTCTAACGAATCAGGAGTGAACGTTAAGAAATGTTTGCAGATTTAACGCAACCCTTTGATAAATATGCTGCAAGTATCAGCGAGGTTATGAATTGGGTTTGCAAGATAAGGATAATTTAAATTAGGTATACGATAAAGCACCAAAAGCTGTAAGTATAAAAACGGAGAGAGCGGGATTCGAACCCGCGGAACCGGTTACCCAGTTCAACAGTTTAGCAAACTGTCGCTATCGACCACTCAGCCATCTCTCCACAGAACGTACCTATCATACATTAGCCTTTGCAAACGGTCAAGTCGAGCTCTGCTTATCGTAGAGGCTGGTAGTGGTATCCAATTTGGAAGAGTGGCTTGGGTGGTTTCTTGAACAACAGGCTTGAAGTCGTTTTAGAATTAACGTTTATGGTGGTTCTTCCAGGTTCGTTTCATCAGAGATAAGGAGGTTTACTTAGCAAAAAGGTACTTGCAGTCAGAAATCTAAAATAACGATCTCAACCAAAATAGCTATTATACCGATAATCTCTATTGTAACTGTACTCCAGTCTTTCAAACAGAAAATGCGGGTCGTGTTTTATTCATGATTCAAGCAGACCCTGATACCAGATGGATACTTTTGCGAACGAAGCGCAAGGCCTTTCAGGTCATGCTTGGATGTTTGATTCTGCTTGGTACCGGCTGCGTAATGGAGCCAAAAATAGCTCCAATTCCATCTTTACAACAGATCCTAACACGAAAATATATCATGACTTGGGAGACTCCTTCCAATGTCCCGACCACTTGCCCTACTGAGGATTCAAAATCGGCTTTGGCCCAAGCACGTATGGCACGGTTGTTCTGTAGTCCCACGGCATCTGCTTATTATCGCGATGCATTGACTTACTCTTTGTATGCCTTGAATTCTCCTGCAAGTTGTTCAGCCTGTGCTCATGAACCAAGCACCTTGATCAAGCTCCATAATGAATCACTTGAGGGGCTTTTGTTGGCCACAGGCTTTGGGATCGGCCAGGACGCACGTTTGGCTACTAAGAAACTGGAGAAGCTTGGCTTCCAAATCTCTTGTAGCGATGGCTTCATGAACGAATTTGAGCCAGATGAGCTCTGGCCAGCGAATGGTTTTATGACGATCGAAGTCAAAGATCCGGCCCGTGAGAAAGGGCTTGGCCTTCCCCTGATTGTTTATCGTAAGCCGAGGCCACGGGATGGAATCGTTCCTGAAATGTTTTTCCCGCCGCACTGGAAGTTTGCAGCCACGGCAGTGGCGAGACTCGTGAAATCGGATGATGGTCAGGGGGTCGTACCAGTGATAGAACTGATAGACCCGCTTGAGACGGATCATGTGCGGGTGGGCGATTTGAAAATCCCACTGGCCAAAGATTTTACTACTCCGGTCATTAGTCTTCTTTCACACAGTGGATATCGAAATAAAGCCATTCAGGGTCTGATGTGGCCGAGCTCATTGACCAACGAAGAAGGTGTCACGCTGGTGCATCCATATCGGCCTGGGCGGATTCCGCTGGTGCTGATTCATGGGCTAGGCTGTAGCCCACGGATCATGGCGGATATCGCAAATAGTGTGCATGCGGATCCAGTTTTGCGACAGCGTTATCAAGTCATGATTGTGTATTACACAACTGGCGATACGATTTTGCAGGATGCGGCCGTGATTCGGAGAGCATTTCACTCCATGCGATCACATTACGACCCATCGCACACAGACACAGCCTGGGATAATACAGTCGTATTAGGACACAGTTTGGGTGGTCCCATTGCCCGCTTGCTCACGAGCCACAGCGATCAAAAAATTGAGCAGACTTTATTTACAAGATCTTGGGACGAACTTGTCATGAGAGAAACTATTCGCCAGGCATCGGAGCCAGCAATTTTTTTTGAGCCAGTCTCGGAAATCAATCGTGTGATTTATCTGACTGCCACGATGCGTGGTAGTCGGATTGCGGACCAAGTTGAAGCACGGGCTTTGTCGGCAGTTTTGCCACGTCGCAAACTTCTGGAATTATTTCATACGGAAATCATAGAAAATAATGGGATTGATGCGTTTCAGCCGGAATATCGCAATCGAGTACCTTCGTCTATCGACAACCAGAGCCCGGAGAGCCCAATTTTGGCTGTGACTAACAATTTGAGGCTTAAGGATGGGCTTAACTCACATTCGATTCAGGCCAATTTGACACCAATGTTACCACGTCAGTTATCTACAGACGGCCTTGTACCTTTCAAAAGCAGTCTGATTGATGAAGCAGTCAGTCAAGTGGTCTTACCGGTTCAAGACCATTTTTGTACACACGACCGACGCACTTTGAACGAGATTGCCCGAATCTTGAACGAGAATCGTGCAGAATAGAAGGCAAGTGATTCAGGCTTCGCGACAGATTTGATTGAGTCATTCCTGGAAATTAGGCCAGAATGGCTTGAATCGGTGTTCCGTGGTCGATTTCCAGACGTTTTCGGCCTGGGATTTCGAGTTTTCGTGAATCCAAACCCATTTGATGCAGAATGGTGGCATGAATATCGGTGACATAATGGCGATTTTCACTGGCATGGAATCCGATTTCATCGGTCGCTCCGTGAGCAATTCCGCCCTTGATTCCGCCGCCAGCCATCCACACGGAAAATCCAAAGATGTGATGATCGCGGCCATCTGCGCCTTGAGTGCCAGGAGTTCTGCCAAATTCGCTTGCAAAAATGACCAGGGTTTCATTTAGCAACCCGCGTCTGTTCAAGTCTTCAAGCAAAGCACCAACAGGCTGATCCACAGCCTTGGCCAATTGTGAGTGGTTTGCTTTCAAGGCACTGTGAGCATCCCAGGCCCCTGCTCCGCCTCCACCATGCTGAATTTGGATGAATCGTACACCACGTTCCACAAGCCTACGGGCTGCAAGAAGTTGCATACCGAAATCGCGGCATTGCGGGTTGTCGAGCCCATAAAGCGACTTAGTTTCAGCGGATTCATTCGAAAAATCGACCACTTCAGGGACCGACCGCTGCATACGATAAGCAAGTTCATAGGAAGCCACACGAGCTGCCATAGCGGGGTCGTGCGGGTACTCGATACTCCGCAAGCGATTGAGCTTTTCAATGAGTTCGAATCCGGTCTCTTGGGCCTTGGCTTGGAATGGGGTTTCGGGATTTCCGAAATCGAGCGGATTCTTAGGATCAATTCTTAGAGGGACAGCATCATGAGCTGGGCCTAGATAATGGCCATCTTTCTTGTTCCAGTATTCTCGAGTTCCAATGGAAATGAATTGAGGCAGATTATCGTTGAGGGATCCAAGCCCATAATGTACCCAGGCACCGAGATTGGGGAAGTCGCCATCGTTTTGATGGCGTCCTGAATGGAACTGGGTCTGGGCGCCGTGGTTACTGTCGGTTGTCCACATGGATCTCACAATAGCGAGTTTGTCGACATGCCTGGCCGTGTGAGGGAACCAGTCACTGATTTCGATACCACTTTCGCCATGTTTTCTAAATCCCACCTGCAGAGGGAAGAGTTTGTTGCGTTGATTGCCATTGGCATCGGGCACAACGAGCCGCTCGATAGCCAGTTTTTTGGGGTCCTGGGTGCTTGCGAACGGAGTTTCTGAAATGGTTTTGCCCGCATATTTTGTCAGCATGGGCTTTGGATCGAAGCTCTCCACATGGCTGACACCACCATTCATGAAGAGCCAGATCACATTTTTTGCCTTGGGCGTGAAGTGGGGCCGACCATCGGGTGGAGCCCAAGTCGTGTCATTGGCCTGGGTTTCATCGTGCAGCATTGCACCTAAAGCCAGGCCGGTGAAGCCCATGCCCATGTCGGCCAGGAAGGCGCGTCTGGCCGTGTGCTGGCCTTGGCACATTCCGTACCTGTGATTGGATTGGTTTTGACGCGAGGTTTTCATGATTTCGGATTATCGCAAGGTGACAAAATCGTTGTGATTGAGAAGCGCCCAGATCAGGTTTGTTCTGGCTATTTTTTCAGAGTCTGGTTTTTGGTCTACCAGCTTTTTCCAGCTCTCCATGGCCTTGATCGATGCCAGTGTTTCATCGCGGCTTGGCACTATTCCAAGTGTATAGATAAAAGCCAGATTCACAAATTTTGCCTCATTGGTTTCAGGTGCCATTTTATTGGCAATTTCTTGAGCGATTCGGGGTGCTGAATCATGCACCAAACGCGAGTTGGATAAAGCCAGGGCTTGTTGCGGTACAATACTTTGTTCGCGCTGGTAACAGTCCTTCACCATGGCTTCGTCAAATGTTGTCAGGAAGAGATTTCTATCATTATTGGAATGAAAAAAATAAAGGCTGCGACGATTTGAATTGGTTTGTAGGCTGGACTCAATAGGTGGGCCACCCATGGTTGGGTCAAGAGTTTCCGAAAGCTTTAGAATGGAATCTCGTACAACTTGCGATTCGATCCGAATTGGCTCTCGGCGCCAGAAATTCTTATTGTCGGCATCGATCTCCAAGTTTTTTTCAGATGCATTCAGCAGCGATGATTGCATTTGATAGGCTGAGGATTCGACAATCAGTCGGTGGATGTGCTTCATGCTCCAGCCGTTTTCGACAAATTCTGCTGCCAGCCAGTCGAGGAGTTTCGGGTGCGATGGTAGCTGCCCCTTGCGTCCGAAGTCGAAAAGACTTGGTACCAGAGGCTTACCCATATGCCTGGCCCAGATATGATTGACGGCGACTCGCGCGGTCAGAGGATGATTGGGGCTGGTGATCCATTCCGCAAGGGCGGTACGGCGTCCTGAGCTTTGGCTTGGGAAGGTGGGTATTGGGTCGAATGCCGTCGATGATTTAAATTTGGTGGGTACATGCTCGGCCCCGACGAGCGAGGTGTGCTTGCCCGGTGGTTCGGCCAGCTTGGCTTTGGCTTGTTCTGCCAGGCTTTTAGCGGATTCGAACTTCTTCTGTAATTCCGGCTTCTGCGGTTTATCACCACGAAAAAGCTCCAGTTCGCATCGGGCCAATTCTGCATCCGCTCGCGAAACAGATGCCTGTCGCTCGGCCCAAACCGATATTTTGACCAGTTCTTGACTGGATTCCTCAGAGGCCGATCGCGCACTTGATAGATCTGCAGCCGCGCGTAGTCTCACCGATGCCCATTCCTCTTCAGCCGCTCTCAAGGTCTTTTCCGCAAGGTTTCGAGCGAGCAATTTTTCCGTTGTGGTCGATGAAGCTTTTTGATCCGGATTTGAAATGCTCGATTTGGAAGCTAATTGCTTGCGTTGCTGCTCATCGTCGCTGGCTAATTTCCAAGCGTTTTGGGCTTGAAAAAGCTCAGCTTTTGCCGATTCGACCAGCATTTGTTTCTGTTTCAAATTTGATAAGCGAACATGTGGTCGAATTTCTGGGTGCCAAGCCGGTGTGGGCAATGCGATTGGTTTTACAATTAATCCTGAACCAGTCAAAAATGCTGGCACATCAGGTGGAATTACGACTCTTTTATCAGGGCTGTTTTCCTGGCCCCGAATAAATCGATAGGTTGGCTCGTTTAGATAGGCATCATAAGCTCTTGAAATACCATCCTGTTTGGTATCCAGAGTTCCGGGCACTACGTCATTTCGCACGAGGTAAGGTTCAAATACGGCGCGCATCGAGTAATAATCGGTTTGTTTGATAGGGTCAAACTTATGGTCATGGCATTTTGCACAATTGATCGTCAATCCCAGAAACGCCTTGCTCACATGCTCTACGGTTTCATCAAGCCATTGGTTGCGATTAAAGAGGAAATAATTTCGGGCCAGGTATCCGGAGGCTCTTAATGATCCCAAATCTTCTGGATCGATTTCGTCAGCGGCCAGCATGAGCCGGACCATGCTGTCGTAGGGTTTATCACGATTCAGAGATTCAACAATCCAGTCCCGCCAATGCCAGATCTGTTTCTGGCTATTTCGCAGCTCGGCACCCAGGCCCCACCAGTCGCTATATCGCCAGATGTCCATCCAATGACGTGCCCATCGCTCCCCATGACGGGGGTCTTTCAAGAGCCTTGCAGAGGTTGTTGCATACCAGTTTGGATTGTGTTGCGAGAATACAGATTGGATTTCATTGATCGATGGGGGCAGGCCAATCAGGTCGATGTTTAAACGACGCAGCAAGGCCAGAGCATCAGCTTTAGGGGCGGGCGTCAGGCCTTTTGATTCCAATTGGTGAAGAATAAATGAATCAATCGGGTTCTGTACCCAATTGGTCTGGTTCACTTTGGGGATAGCAGGTTTGACAATCGGACGAAATGCCCAGTGATCTTTAGGGCTTGGTTCCGGCTTTTCATCGATGGGTGAAATGGCACCGCCGGCGATCCATTCGGCAATTCGGTTTTTTTCTGAAGATGTGAGAGTTACCCCTTCCCCTTCAGGAGGCATGCGGTCGGCGACATTGGCTTCGTTGATGCGTTCCATCAGAAGGCTTGGATTGCCTTTGAGTACATCACCGTTATCGCTGCCTTTGTGCATGAGCGATACGGTATCCAGTCGTAAGCCGGCTTTTTGCATCAGCGAGCCATGACAGGCATAGCATCGGGATTTCAAAATCGGTTTTATTTCCGTTAAATAATCTACAGCAGCACTGGTTTCCTGCAGACTCATGCAGATCATTGCCGTGCACCCAAATAGCCAGAAACAATGGGTTTTTCTCATAGGAAGATGCACATGTTTGGTCTCAGGTAACGAGTCGGATTTTTGTAGGAACAGCATGAGGCAGGCAGTTTACAGAAGCTCTCATACATGATAGCTCTGTCTCCGAGGTGATTTCAAGGGCTGATACAGAGATTGGCCAAAATGTTATGATTCCATGGATGCGCAACAAACAGCGAATGGATATGGCAGAAAATCTGTTTGACGAGTTGCTTTCAAAAGGCTCAAAAAGATTCGGTTTGCGATATTTCCAAACAGGGTTGGAAACTTGGAAGCGATAATCATTCAGAATTTTAAGAAGACCGTATAGTCCGTACGATATGTTTGTGTGTAGAATAACATTAATCGTGCCGTTTTGAGAAGCGGTACAAATACGCGTTTTCATCAGATTGAGCACTTGGGGGCCTTAATTATGCGATCATGGTTGCTGGCTATCTGGCTGATGTTGCCTGCGGTTGTCGGAGCCTATCATTATGGGCCTGGCCAAAATGCTCTGAAAATGGATCAGTCCGCTGTGGCACTGACACGAGCCAAAGCTGCTGTTGAGGCTGAGAACTGGTCAGAAGCCTTGCTGGCTTATGACGCCGCCTTGGCTGGCGTTGACAGCAAAGAATCGCTTGGACTGGTCCAGTCGATCCGCCTTGGCAAAGCCCAGGCACAGATGTTTTCAAGCCAATTGCCAGAAGCCGCCGCTGAGCTTGATACACTGCTGGCTGATTTGGAAGCGGACCCCAAGGCGGATTCCAAGGTCAGGAGAGAGGCCCAGTCGACTTTGGCCAATGCCAAGTTCTACATGACCTGGCTCAAGCGTCTGGAAGGCTTGAGTGAAGCCGAATGGCAGCCCGATGTTGAGAACGCCCGCCAGACCTATCGCCAATTGGCTGAGGATGCTGACAAATCCGGTGATCTGGACGCTGCTAAAACGTATCGAGACAACTTGGAAGGCACCATTCGGCTGGCACGAATGGATGTCTCTGAGCTTCAGGGTATGCCAATCCCGAAGCCATGCTCCAACTGCAAGTCAGGCCAGTGCAAAAATAAAGGTCGGAAGCCAAGCAACAATCCGAAAAAAGACGGTCGTGGAGCAGCAGCAGGCCCAGCGCCTGACGGTAGTGGTTCCTGAGCCGTATTCAGCCCTCAGCTTTTGAACATTTTTTGAGGTCTCTGGCATTTTCAGCTCGCAAAGAGATGCCAGAGCAACTCGTTTTCGGATACTTATCAGATCGTACTTCACCCAAGGACTGGCACCGATGAACCGGCTTTTTTTACAATTCATGACGTTGATGGTCGCGGTCTGTTCCGTCATCTCTGTAACTGCATCAATCGCCCAGACACAAACCATTCAAGCCATTCCTTTTACACAAATAAAATCTGCAGCTGTCATAACGCCTGCCAAGGTCATTGAACCGAAAAAGCCAGAACCAAAACTGGATCAAAAACCAGTCGTTGATGCGACCGATAAAACGGTCAAACCGGAAGAAAAAAAGGCCGATCCTGCAGCCGAGCGACTGGCCAAGATTGAAAAGCAGATTTTCGACCGAAAGCCCTCGACCATTCTCAGGGTTTGGTCCATGGAATCAGGAGTGATCCAGCCGAAACGCAAAACAGGGGCAACGACAGATCCAGCAACGGCTCATTTACCTCCGGAGATTTTAGCACAGGTTGAAGCTGCCGAGGCGAGATCATCAGTTTCGGATACCGCTGCAACGGATCAAGTGGCCGTCAAAAAAACTTCGGAAGATCCTTTTGAGAAAGAGCTTGACGCGCTTGGCCGCAATGTCTCATTGGGCCGTTGGGTCAAAGTAGCCGAACAGCTCAAAAAACTGCCGCCCAAAGAAGGCCAGACGGCTTGGCGTACGATCGTTAAAACTTTAGGAGCAGGCCAGCAAGTCGTTTCAGGTGCGATCGCCTTGGTCAAATCTTCTGGAGCATCGACCATTCCGGTGGATAACAGCAGCCAGCAGTCATCGATGATTATGCAGCGCATGATGTACAACAACAACTTCATCATGAACGACCCGGAAACCATGGCTCTGATGCAGGGGCGAGGCGGGTCTGCGGAACTGAATCTGATGACTGCTAACGACTTTATCGCCTTGACCAAGGCCACTCCCCAGGCAGTCGAACCGGAGGATCGCGAACCATTGGCCCGATTGGTTCTTCTGGTGGATCGACAAACGGACGCGACAGAAGAGCTTGTCCGTCAGATACGAGCGATTGTCGAACAGAAAGACCCAAAACCTGTTCTGACAAAACGCGATGCCGCCCTGATTTTAATGGCTGCGAATCTGGCCGCTGATATTGGCGCCTTTCTGCCATCAGTTGAGAGTACGGAGGCCAAGTCTGACCCAGTCATACTTAACCTTTTGGCACGTCATGCACTTGCCAAATATAACAGGTTTGGAACACCAGAACTTGTGAATCAGGCCTGGGCTGCACTTCAGCGTGTGGTGGCCCTGGAAGTAAAAACTGCTGAGCAAAGCCAAGCCCGCGAAGAAGCAACTAAGCAGGCCCTTGCGTTGGTTTCAAAAGTTGATAAAGCGTTGACTCGCAAGTGGTTTGAAGATTCATTCAGAGGCCAGCCCGAACGCGGTGCAGCCTTGCTGGCCAGCCTTGGCGAATCGGCCAGTTCAAACCTTCAATTGTCGATCCGATCAAGCGAGCCACGCCTGCGGAATATTCAGATGCTCAAAACGGCCGTTGACGCATTGCTTGCAACAGCCCCTGAACGTGCTGACCAATGGCGTGAGAGTCTGACAACGCTGGCTGCAGCCTGGCTGGCTGAGGCCAAGATGACGAAACAGTTTGACCGATCGGGTGGGCCACGCATTCAAAGGGACATGTACGGCAATGTTTTTTATAGTTCTGACGATGAAACCCAAGTCAACATGCAGATGAATCCCAACATGCCTCAAGCTGTACCGGCTCGGGAGATGGTTCGGCTGGCTCCGCAGGGTGGCTGGCTGGAGCGGGTTGATTCGGGAATGCGTCCTAATATTCACAAAGCATTGGCTGAGCTATACTTAAAGATTGGTGGAGATTCAGAGGCTTTTCCACATATCGAGCAAATCGCCACGACCGAGCCTGAGATGGGTCGGGAACTGGCTCAGGAATTTCTAAAGGTCTGGACCACCAACCACGACATGAATCAGGCCAAAAATCAGAGGAACCCCTATATTTTCATGTTTGGCTTTGAACAAAAGGCGGAAAGCATTCCACTGACTCGATCGAAGCAGGAGCGCAATCTTCAAGAGTTGGCAGGCTGGCTGATCCGGCTTAGGAAATTGCCGATTCGACCGGTGGATGAGTCGTTGATAGCCAAGGCATTCACGACCTGCCACAGCTCAGCGGAAGTCTATCGGATGGAGACGATTGCATCGGTTTTCGGCCCGATCGAGACTCTTAGTCCGGAGACGATTGCCCGGCTTGCACAGCAGATGCGTCAGAATCTTGCCGGGTTGTGGCGTCGGCCAGCCGTACAGGATCAGGCCAAGACCAAACGACGTGAGAAGGATATCAAGGACGAAGTGCTTCGAGGTTATTCAACAGCCCAGAAAGTGGTGGACGAAGCACGGTTGAAATATCCGGACGAATGGTCGCTGACAGCGGCCAAGGCGGCATTGCTGCATGATGAGAACAATTTTCAGCAGGAAATTGCACTTTCGCCTGACTTCACACCCACACGACGCAAGGCCTTGGCCCTATTTGCACAAGCGGCCGAGCAGTATGTCGGCATTGCAAACGGTCTGCCCGTGGATCGGCAGACCAACGATGTGTTTGACCAGTGGTTTTTTGCAGGTCTTGGAGCATGCGAACCGGCTCAGATTACGGAAACGACAGTGGCTGAGGCTGGTCAGCCGGGTTTGATTCGTGAAGCCTTGAGAAAACTGCCTGGTGCTGCAGCGGATATGCACCTGAACCGCTTTGCCAATCAGCTTTTTACGAGGATGAGTGCGATAGGGCCAGCGGTGAAGTTTCGATATCTCAAGGCGGGTTTTGAAATTGTGGGCGATGTGCCACAGGCTTATGAGGCCCGAAAGGTTTACGACTACTACAAGGATTTAAACAAGGAAATACAGCTTGATGCCTTGGTAGATGGCCCGACAACGATTGATGCATCGCAGCCATTCGGGGTTTATGTGAATATTCGCCATACTCGGGAAATTGAACGCGAAAGCGGTGGATTTGGTAAATATTTGCAAAATCAAAATGCAGGCAATAATTTCTATTACAATTATGGTCGACCACTGGAAAACTATCGCGATAAATTTCAGGAGGCGGCATCAAAGGCACTTCAAGAGCATTTTGAAGTGCTTTCAGTCACATTTGAGACGGAGAAGGTCACAAGCCATCCCTCGCCTGAGAAGGGCTGGCGTTCGACACCTTATGCCTATCTTTTATTGAAATCGAAAAGCTCGAAGGTGGATCGGATTCCATCATTGAAACTTGATCTCGATTTCATGGACACTTCCGGGTATGTCATTTTACCAGTCGAATCGCCGCCAGTCGCTGTGAATTGCAATTCTGAGAAGTCGACTCCAAGGCCTTTCAAGGACGTTCAAATCACTCAAATTCTGGATGAGCGTCAATCGGGCGATGGTCGATTGATTCTTGAGATCAAAACAACTGGCCATGGTTTGATGCCACCAGTCGGCGAAATTCTTGATATTAATGCGATTCCATCGTTTGATGTAGACAAGATTGACGATCAGGGCCTGGC
Organism: Candidatus Kuenenia stuttgartensis; assembly: GCA_945865635.1. GTDB lineage: Bacteria > Planctomycetota > Planctomycetia > Isosphaerales > Isosphaeraceae > QWQI01. Next base: position 97,819 of record CAMBEP010000003.1, on the reverse strand, counting down.
GGTCTCAAGATTTGATGAAGATTCCAGCTTGGCTGGTATCATTTCTGAACGAACAACTTTAGTCACACTCAAAGCTGTCTCTGGCTTAACCTCTTTGCCCTCTCAAATACAATTTCCTAGGTCAAAGGTAGATAACCCGAAAATTATCTATCAGAAATATGTTGATGCCGACCTGGTCAGCGCTGAAGCTTTGACCACGCTTATAGCGAGATACGGTCAGATTGACAGAACCAGTCAGTACCTAACCATCGCTGGATTGGTTGCCAGCTTGATCATTGTTGGAATAACAGTTCCAAAACTATTGAGATCTTTTAGTCGCAAACCATCGGTCAGACATGAGGCGCCCCCTGCGGATCCCTTTGCTTTGTTGGGACTTCTGAGAGGTTTGGAGCGGGACAAGAACCTTAGCGAATCACTACGCACAGAACTTTCAATGGCTATTCGATCTGTGGAGGAAGCCTATTTCGGTTCTGACGTGGATTCACCGCGAGCCGTTCCAGATTTGCAATCAATGGCTGTTCGATGGTCAGGACTGGGGCAAGGTTGAGACGTTTTCTGACGAGTCGATTGCCCTTAAAGCTTTGGATATCAGACATTCGAATCGTTGAAACGGCCCGATCTTGAAATGCAGTAAATGGAATCATTTTCAAGATTCATTCCATGACAGAATTTCGGGCCGATTGCAACCATTGAACCGTCTTTTTTACCAGATCCGAACGCGTTTTTCTTTTGGCAGCCAGAGTCTGTCGCCTTGTTTTACACCGAAGGCTTCATAGAATTCTGGCAGGTTTCGAATGACGCCATTGCAGCGGAATTCTGGTGGAGAGTGAGAATCGACAGTCAGGCGTCGCATCATTTCCGTATCACGGTATTTTGTTCGCCAGATTTGGCCCCAGCCGATGAATAGGCGTTGCGCGCCGTTGAGGCCGTCGATCACCGGTGAAGGCTTGCTCTTGAGTGAACGGATATAGGCTCTGTAGCCGATGGAAAGGCCACCCAGATCACCGATATTTTCGCCTATGGTCAGTGCTCCGTTCACTTTTTGATCGGGCAATTGAACAGGTGAGAAACCGTTGTACTGGTCGATCAACATTTTGGCACGGGCTTCAAATTCTTTACGGTCTTGGTCTGTCCACCAGTTATTCATGTTTCCATCGCCGTCGAATTTTGAACCTTGGTCATCAAAACCGTGGCCGATTTCATGACCGATCACAGCGCCGATACCACCGTAATTTACAGCATCGTCGGCATTCAGGTCAAAAAATGGTGGTTGCAGAATAGCGGCAGGGAAAACGATTTCATTGAGACCCGGGTTGTAATAGGCATTGACGGTTTGAGGTGTCATGAACCATTCTGACTTATCGACAGGCTTGCCCAGTTTATTGAAGCTGCGATTCAATTCAAATTGATGGGCCCGGCGCATATTGCCTACGAGGTCGTTGCGCTTGATTTCCAAGCTGGAATAATCGCGCCATTGGTCTGGGTAGCCAATTTTTGGAGTGAATTTGGAGAGTTTTTCGAGTGCTTTTTTGCGGGTTTCCGGGCTCATCCATTCGAGCTCTGAGATGCTTTCGCGGTAGGCTTCGACCAAGTTGGCCACGAGGGTTTTCATACGCTCTTTGGCTTGTGGCGGGAAGTGTTTTTCGACATAAATCTTGCCGACAGCTTCACCGAGAGCAGATTCTACTGCACTCACACCACGTTTCCAGCGTGGCCGCTGCTGGGGCGTGCCAGTCAGGGTTTTGCCGAAGAAGTTAAAGGATTCGTCTACAAAGGCTTTTGTCAGGAGAGGGGCATGATCGTGCAGGACGTGCCAGCGTGCCCAAAGCCGCCAGTCTGCCGCAGGCACTTCGCCGACTGCTTTGGCCATGGCTTCAAAAAAGCTTGGTTCCTGAACGATGATATCACCGAGTTCGCTGGAAGGTTTTCCAGTGACAGCTTTGGACCATGCGGACCAGTCAAAGCCTGGAGTGATTGCGGCAAGTTCGGCGGCAGTTTTTTTGTTGTAGGTGAGGGTGTCGTCGCGGCGGCGAACGCGGTCCCAATGGCTTTTCGCCAGCAATGTTTCGACTGACATGACCCTGGCTGCATCGCCTTCTGGATTGATTGAGCCGGCCAGTTTCAGGATGTTGGCGATGTGCTGAACGTAAGCGGATCGGATTTTCAGAAACTTGTCATCGCGATAATACGATTCGTCGGGGAGACCTATGCCAGCTTGATCGATATAAACTACGTAGCGAGTGGAGTTTTTGGCATCAGTGTTGACAAAGGCGGAGAAAAGTCCATTCGTACCTCGCACGGCAAGTTGACCGAGAACTTTTGCCAGATCAGTGCCGGCTTGAATTTGGTCAATAAGAGCCAAATCGTCGGCGATTGGGGCCAAACCGAGTTTTTCAGCGGCCTCTTCGTTGAGAAAGGCTGCGAATAGGTCGCCGACTTTTTGGGCTTCACTGCCTTGGGGGTTATTGGGCTTTTGGGACGTTTCTTCGATAATGGCACGGAGGTCGCTTTCAGCTTTGTCAGCCAGAGCGATAAATGAGCCATAACTGGCGCGTTCGGCAGGGATTTCGGTTTTTTTCAGCCAAGTGCCGTTGATGTGTCGAAAGAGGTCGTCCTGAGCACGGATTGAGGGATCGGTAGCGGAAGAGTCGATCCCGGATCTGACCGAAGGCTTTTGAGCATAAAGGCTTAAAAAGCCAATAGAAGTGGTTGCAGCAAGAGCGAGAGCAAATGGGAGAGGTCGCTGAGGTGGTCGTGGCATTGTGAGATGAACTCCGTTATCGTGAGCGATAAAGATGTCTTGGAAAATATCCCTGAGAAAGCAGTCTAAACGAAAAAAGGAATGAGATGCCAGATCGAAATGGAGTTTATGACGGATCTACCTTTGCTTGAACGAATTCCAATGCAATCTATAATCTTTAAAAACGTCAATATTTGTGGGTGGATCAAATCGAGCCTCTATGCATTGCAGTCAGGCTTGATTATTCTCAAGGACAGGATTTGATTACAGAATGCTGTAGGAACGACTAACACAATCTAAAAGCGGCGAAATTGCCCTGAAAAAAGCAGATTATCACATGAATACAGACGCTGAAACCGTTCCGAAGCCAGCTCCACCGGCTGCCACAACCGACTTTATCAAGGCTGTCAGGGCACGTGTGGGGGAAGTCGTTGTGGGGCAGGAAGACGTGGTGGAACGCCTTCTTATATCATTATTTACAGGTGGTCATCTTTTGTTGCAAGGTGTTCCTGGGCTTGCGAAAACTCTGCTTGTCTCGGTTCTTTCAAAATCTATCGATCTTTCTTTCAGTCGTGTTCAGTTCACGGTAGACCTGTTGCCTTCGGACATTCTGGGAAGTGAAATTCTTGACCCGCGTACAAACACATTCCACACTCGCAAGGGGCCGATATTTACGAATCTGCTTCTGGCCGATGAGATCAACAGGGCTGCGCCGAAGGTTCAGTCTGCCTTGCTTGAAGCCATGCAAGAGCGTAGGGTAACGATTGGAAGTGAAACATTTGAGTTGCCCGCTCCGTTTCTGGTAATTGCCACGCAGAACCCGATTGAGCAGTCGGGTACATTTGAATTGCCTGAAGCCCAGCTTGATCGTTTCATGTTATGTCATCGGCTGAGTTATCCGACTCCGGACGAGGAGCGCGAAGTGCTGCGACGGAACACTCGACTTGGAGTTCGCCGGCAGGAGCGAGGAGCGGTGGCCAAGTCCGAATTCGACGTTCTTTCACACGAGCCGGTTGGAACGATCAGCGACTTGGTCAACGCGATGGAAGCAGTTCACGAGGTCCACGTAAGTGATACGTTTACGGACCATGTTGTGGAGCTCGTGAATCGAAGCCGAAACCACCCTGCCCTGGAGTTGGGCTGTAGCCCACGTGCTGGCATTGCACTGGTGAAAGCCTCGCGGGCTCGGGCATTGATACATTGCCGGAATTATGTCACTCCTGAAGATCTTTATTGTCTGGCTGAAGACGTAATTCTTCACCGCGTGAGGCTTAATTATGAAGCTTTGGCTGACGGCATGACCGGGCCGAAGGTTTTGAGAGAGCTATTGGGGCCGTTTGGGGACAATCTGCGACACACCACAAGAAACGGAACGGCCGCTCATGGAAGGGTTTCTTGATTCGCCGGAAGTTCTTGATACCCGTCAGTTTCTGATCGCTGTCAAACGCTTGGCAGACAGTTTGGCCTTTGGCACAGACAGGTCGCCCTATATTGGGTCGGGTCTGGAATATCACCAATCACGGCCATATCAGTTTGGGGATTCGATCAAAGCAATTGACTGGCGTGTAACGGCCCGGACAGGGAAAGTCTTCGTCAAGGAATATGAGGCTATAAAGCGTTTGCCAGTATGGATTTTAGTGGATACATCGGCCAGTATGACGATTGGGTCCATGAAGCGAACAAAGTATAGTGTGGCTGTGCATGTGGCGGGTGGTTTGGCTTTGGCATCGCTTGATGCGATACGCCCTGTGGGTTTTCTGAGTGTAGGCGGGCGTGGATTGATGCGGCCTGAAAGCCTTTCAAAAGACCAAGTGCACGGCTGGCTGCACGCCTTGAGGCGATTCCGGTTTGATGAGCCAACCCAGCTTGGCAAGCGCGTGGGCGAGCTGGCCGCACGTCTGCCCCAGCGCAGCCAGATCATCATTTTAAGTGATCTGCACGAACCCGAATCCTTGCCTGCACTTAAACTGGCCGCACAAGTTCATGATTGTTCGGTGATCCATTTGATTGATCCTTCAGAAATGGGTTTTCCTGGAACAGGATTTGTTCGTGGCCAGGAGGCGGAAACCGGTCGAGAGGTGATTGCATCTGGGAATCGTGCTTGGACAGATCCGCAGGGCTTGCGAGAGCTTCTCAAAACCAGTCGCATCGACTCGCTGTCAATCGATGTTTCCCAACCATATGTTGCACGCTTGCGGCAATTCTTCAAGGGCCGCAATATGCTGGGTCGGGGGGCACGATGAATAAGCAAATGGGTCTGAAATCTATTGTCCTAGCCGTTGTTGCAAGTTTCTGTTTTGGAACGGCTCCCGCTCAGCCAGCTGAGAGCAGAACAAGAGTCTCTGTGGGGATGATTGGCAAGCTGGATCAGGTCTTGATTCCAGGTGGAGAACTGGAAGCCCAGCCCACCAGTGATCCACTGGCCAAGATCGTGGTCCGAGTGGCAGAGACCTTTCGTCATGGAGACGCTTTCCGCTACAACCTGGAATTCACAGGAATGGAGCCAGGGCGTTATGACTTGACCAAAAGCCTGAAGCGAAAGAAACCAGACGAACCGACAGCCAACATGGCACCAATTGAGGTAGAGGTGATAAGTGCTTTGCCAGAAGGCAAGATAGAGCCCAGCAAGCCCAACGCGCCAATGATCCCGGGCTGGATGCTTTATTGGACCAAGTTGGACGTGCTGGTGGTGGTTTGGATCATTGGCTTGGCCCTGATTTGGGGCAAATCAAAAACCACAAGCAAGGTTGCAGCGCAGGCCGAATTGCCACCTCAGACTCTAGGCCAGCACCTGAAACCTCTTGTTCAGGCCGCTTGCGATGGTACGATTAAGCCAAATCAGAGAGCGGAACTGGAATCGTTGCTGATCCAATATTGGACGTCAAAACTGGAACTGGCCAACGATATTGCACCAGGTCTAATTCTGACAACCCTTAAAAATCATGCGGAAGCCGGCCCTTTGATTCTGCAAATGGAGGGATGGTTGCACATGCCAGTCGGTGAGGGCATGAAAAATTCGGCAGATTTGGCCACTTTGCTTAAGCCTTATGATTCGATTTCAGAATCGCCCACGATGCCATCCATTCCAGGGAAAGGTCAGGCCTGATCCATGCCTGAGATTCTACCCGTTTCATTTGGTCGTCCAATTTTGCTGATCGCACTGGTGTTGCCAATTTTGCTGATTTACTGGCAAGGCCGCTGGGCAAACCACCGAGTATCACTGCCTGCGGATGCAACATTAATTCCACGCCGAAAATGGCTGGGCCGGCTGCTTGCAATTTCGGATTCACTGCCAGCCTTGATTTTGGCGGTAGTGATCGTGATTTTAGCGGGTCCACAGAGGCTTTCGATTCCACAAGCACGCCGGGCCATGACCAATATTGAGCTTTGCGTAGACGTTTCTGGCAGTATGCTGGCCCCGTTTGGCACAGGCACCCGGTATGACGGTTCGATGGATGCAATCAACAGCTTTTTGGACAAACGCCAGGGCGATGCGGTTGGTCTGACTTTCTTCGGTAACAATGTATTGCACTGGGTGCCACTGACAAATGACATCAGCGCCATTCGTCATGCCGCACCGTTCATGAGTCCCGACAAGGCACCGCCGTGGATGGGAGGCACAGAGATTGGAAAAGCCCTGATGGCCTGTCGAGAGCTGCTTGTGACACGCGAAGAGGGCGATCGTCTGATTATTCTGATCTCGGATGGAGCCAGTTTTGATTTGGACAATGGACGGGATGAAGAAATTGCGCGGCTTCTGAAACGTGACAATATCACGGTTTATTCCATTCATATCGCTGGTGGCGATGTGCCGGAAGAGATTATTAATATCACACATTATACTGGCGGAGAAGCATTCCAGCCGGGCGATCCGGAATCTCTCAAGGCCATGTTCACACGAATTGATTCGATGAATCGGGCCAAGATGGTACAGACATCGGCCCAAGTATTGGATGCTTTTGGACCTTGGTGTGTGTCAGGTTTATCCGTTTTAGGTTTGGCCACAATCGCTGCAATGGGCTTGAGGTATTCGCCATGGTGATCGCTTCAATTGTCTCAGCCAGTGTATTTTTCTGGATGTTTCTGGCGGAATCGCTTCATGCGCGTCGAGTAAATCGTTTGGGGCGGTTAGCATTTGGAGCGAGTGAAAAACCACGAAACTGGGTTCGTCTGGTGCCAATCGTTAGGCCGCTTGCGTTTGGATCATTGGCAGGCGCATTTGCATTATTATTGCAGTTGCCACCCAAAATATATCAATCGGCCACAGTTCCTGAAAGTAAAAAGCGGCATATTGTGATGGTGCTTGACGTCTCGCCAAGCATGACACTTGAAGATGCCGGGCCTGACCGGAAAATAAGCCGCCGCAAACGGTCGCGTGAGTTGATGGAATCGTTTTTTCAGAGGGTACCGATGGAGCAATATCTAACCAGCGTGATTGCCTGTTATAATGGAGCCAAGCCCGTTGTGGTGGAAACCAGAGATTTGGAAGTGGTTCGCAATATATTGAATGACCTGCCTTTGAACTTTGCATTTACACCTGGCAAAACCGACTTGTTTGCTGGTCTAAAAGAAGCTGCGAAAATAGCGGCACCATTTCAGCCAAACAGTACACTGGTTTTGCTCGTGACGGATGGGGATACCATTTCACCCACAGGCATGCCGCGCATGCCTGCATCGGTATCGGATGTCATTCTGGTCGGTGTGGGTGACACGAAATCAGGGAAATTTATTGACGGGCGTGCATCGCGGCAGGACAGCTCGGCGCTTCGTCAGATGGCCGCGCGATTAAATGGCACCTACCACGACGGTAATGAAAAGCATTTACCATCGGACTTATTAAAGGCTGTGACGGTTCGGGCCAAGCCAGGCACTTTTGAGCAACTGACGTCTCGGGAATACGCCTTGATCACATCAGGAGTGTCGGCTTCGATCATTGCCGGGCTACCGGTCTTACTGCATTGCTTTGGAACGGGCTGGCAAGCTGGTGTCAAACGAAAGCGAAATCAATCAAAGCGGGTTGATAGCTTTAATCGACGATAAAACAACAGCAGAGCCATTGGTTAGATCTGCCGTTTTGCTCAAGATCGCTTTAGGATTTCCTGACCGGCTTGACAGGAACCTGTACTTCCCACAATCGCTGGCTTTCGGGTGTCATCGGGCCGTGATACCCCAAGCGTCGTGGGGGGCCATCTTCTGTCCACTCCGAGGCATGTTCTTTGATCCAGGTCCTTAATTTTAATACACCTTCACGCATCATTTTGTCATCCATCCTGCCCTGCACACCCATGCATAAAAATGTGGATTCAGGATGATCTACAACCTGAACAGCCCCAACGCCTTTACCGGGTTTGCCGAGTTCGCGTGAGGAATAAAGAAATTCCATCGAAACTTCGCCCTTTTCGTTTGGACTTTCGATCATCTTTGGTTCATAGGTATTGACGACCGGCGAAGTCATTTCCACGTTCGATTGCGTAATATGGCGGAAGAGTGAGAAGAATAGAACCCCATCCGCGCCCATATTGGCATTCTTTGCTTTTGCCACGGCGGAACGATAGGCCGGGTATTTTTTGATTTCTATTGAACCTGGCTTGGTGGAGTCGGGCCAGTCCTTAGCAAAAGGGGCATCGCTGTTGGCCTTTTTTGGCTCTTTCTGAAGTGGTTCGGCAATCAATTGATGATGACCTAACCCGATTGCTGATACAAAACCAGCCCAGAGAATTTTCAAGCTATCGCGACGTTTCATGAGGGATATTGCCTTGGCTAAAGTCCGTGGGATGGAATACCCTAGGAAGGTACATAGTTTTTTTATATGCGCTGGTCAAGTGGAGTCAAGCGTTAAATTTAAGTGGCAATTCAATCAGGTCTGCCGACATGTTTGGTGAGTTCTTCGAGAATGACACCTGACATATATTGGAACATAGGGCCTGCCAGATCCATCGTATGTGGCCAACCCCGCATGCGTTCGTAGCGCACTGGCACTTGGGCTTGCTTCAAAGCATTGGCCAATTCGTCAGATTGTTGTACAGGCACGATGTCGTCGATGGTTCCGTGGACAATCAAAGTGGGCGGGGAACTCGGGTTGATTTCATAAATTGGCGAGGCTTTTCGATATAATTCCGGATCTTCCTCATAATCTACACCCATAAAACTGCGAACTACATCAACTTTCTTAGCAAAATCTGAGGTTAGATCACAAGGGCCGTAAAAATTGAAGATGGCAGCGATTTTAAGTGGAACTGATTTTTGATCAAGAGCTCTCACCGGCTTGAAACTTGGATCCGAGTCGGGACGAAACGCTGGATCTTTGGAATATCCTGAAAGCATCGATAAATGGCCGCCAGCGGAGCCACCCATCAATACGATTTTCTGAGGGTCGATTCCATACTCATCGGAATGGTCTGCGAGGAATTGCAAAGCGGCATTCACATCACGAACCGCAGCCGGAAACTTTGCCACCCCAGAGAGCCGATAACTTAAGCTTGCCACCACATAGCCTGCCTTGGCGACCTTGAGTGCATGTGGGCGATAATCCTCTCGTTGGCCGGACTTCCAGCCGCCTCCATGAATGAGCACAACCAAAGGCCGGCGATGACTTTTTGCCGACTTTGATGGGCGATAAAGATCAAGCTTAAGCTCCAAATTGCCTACGCGAGCGTATGTTAGGCTGGATTGATAATCAATTTCGGGCGGGATAGGTGGCTGTCGCTCTATCAGGGGCAAAGCGCCCAAGACGAGAGCGGAATAAATTTCTGACATGCTGGAATAGCCGACCGGTGGCTTGCCGGGCCCACCAGTGGAACGCATCAGCCAGATTCGAGCGGCAAGAAAAGTAATACTTAAAAAAACCAGCAAACCGACGGCGAATTTCAAACTGCCAAGGGCAATCCGATAAGTTCTGCTTGGGCTTTTTTTCAGATTGGGAATGATGATGAGAGGTTGCATGGGGTCGAGACGATGATTCCAGAGAAATCTTGATTCTAGTTTCTTTGAAGTTAGTATCTGACAATCGCAATTTTATCATGTCAGATTGTTTTCTGCGAAGAAATCAATGGTAATCAATCTTTGAAGTGGAGGGATAGCGATTTTTATCGTCATGAAATAAAAAAAGGCAGACAAGGCGTCTGCCTTTTGCCCATTTGGGTAGAATCAAAGCGATCAGGCCAATAGTGAGGTAACAATCTTGCCGCCATCAACAATTTTGAGAGGACGGCCTTGAGGGCTGACGTTCTCTTTAGCGGGATTGATATTTAGAGTCTTGCAGAATGTACGCAGGAGGTCTTGGATCGAAACAGGCGAATCGGTCACTGCTGATCCATCGTCAGATGTCTTGCCGATGACCTGACCACCTTTGACACCACCACCAGCGGCGGCCACATTGAAAGCACGAGGATAATGGTCGCGACCGCCGTTGGGGTTGATTTTTGGTGTGCGGCCGAATTCACCCATCCAGACGACAAGTGTAGATTCCAGCATGCCGCGCTGTTTGAGGTCTTGAATCAAGGTAGCAAAGGCGGGATCAACTTGGGACGCATTTGTTGACATGGTCTCTTTTAAGCCGCGGTGCATGTCCCAGCCATTGGAGCGAACTTCAATAAAGGTCACGCCCTGCTCAACAAGCCTTCGAGCCAGCAGACAACCTTGGCCGAAAGGGTTGCGGCCGTAGGCGTCGCGCAGTTCAGAGGGTTCGCTGGTGAGGTCGAAAGCACGTACGCGAGGGGAGAGCACCATGCCCGCCGTTTGCTTGTAGAGGGATTGGTGTTCGCGAACGCGATCAGCACCAGCATTTTTGCCAAAACCAGCCTTTTCGAGGCTTCCCAGAATATCCAGACGCCTGTTGAACCGGGCTGGATCGACAGGGCTCTCCATATTTGATGGCATTTCCAAAGGGTTTTCGACGGCAAATGGCTCGTAAGCCACGCCCAGAAAACCGGCGCCAGCGCCTGAAACCTGCTGACCACCCACAGCCACGATCTGGGGCAGATCGAACTCTTTTTCGCCCAATTCCGCAGCACATAAAGACCCGAAGCTTGGGTGTTTCACCGTGCCTGTGGGCACATAGCCCGTGTGAATGGCATATGTGGCACGCTGGTGATTGCCTTCTTTACTTGTCATGCTACGGATCAAAGCGATATCTTTCATCATCGCTGCCGTTTTGTCCCAGCCTTCGGCGATCTGGATTCCAGGCACTGCGGTCTGTATCGCCTTGGTTTCCATTCCATTCTTGTGGCCCGGCTTTGGATCGAAGGTTTCAAACTGACTTGGTCCGCCTTGCATCCAAAGCACGATGACCGACATTTTGCGATTTCGGAGGTCGTTCGCCGAAGCCGCCATCAGATCAGTCCAGCCCATCCCAGCCAAGCCGAAGCCGGTGGCTAAAGAACCAACGAATCCACGGCGACTGATAACGCCATGGCCATTTGTCTTCACATTTACAATCGTCTTTATCGGGTTCATAGCCTGTAAGTCCTCAAATAGGTTCTGTTTTGGAATTATCGGGGGAGCGATGTGAATCTTTTCCGAGATCAAGCCATTTGATTCTCAACGACGGCTGATAAACTCTGCCGAGTTCAACAAGCTCCAGAAAAGATCCTCAAAAGCCTGAACCCGGATGCCAACCGTTTGGACGTAGTCAGTCGCCACTTTCAACTCGTCGGAGTTTGGAACTCGGGCCAAAGTTCGCTTGTAGAGCGCATTCAAAGCCGCTGAATCATCTTTGGGATATTCATCCAGAATTTTTTTCAGCACCGAACCATCTTTGGCTTCTATGGCCTTGTTCAAATCAGGCGCATTCATCAGGAACAAGGCTTGTGGAATGGTGCCCAAAACATCGTCGTCGGGGGTGGAAGGGTCGAACGCAAATGTTTGATAGGCTTTCAAAGCCGCTCTGCCAGCCGGCCCCTGCAACTGGGCGGGAAGGCCCGCTGCTTTGGCTTTGGCCATCTCGGGCCTGGCTCGACGAGCATTTTCAGGCACCTTTAAGCCAAGAATTGGAAAACCAGTAACCTGCCTGAGATTTTGCAAAACCTGATCCGCCCTGAGACGAGTCGGGCAGTTGGCACCCGCAGCCGATTCTATGGATGCGCTGGGGTCGCTGGCACGGCTTTCGCGCTGATATGTCTGAGTTCCAGCAATCGTTTCAAACAACCACTTGATATCGTAACCCGATTTGGCCCAAGCGGTGGCGATGGTATCCAAGACTTCAAGATTTTTGCCCTTGCGGTCGGGCCCAAGGTCGTCGATCGGCATGTAGAAAGCGTCGCCCATCAAGGTGTACCAAACACGATTGACAAAAGCCCTGGCAAACCAGGGGTTATCCTGTGAAGCGATAAAACTGGCCGCTACGGTACGACGGGCATCGACAGGTACATTCATTTGAAGTACGGTGGATTTGTCGCCCAGAAAAAACTTCGGAGCATATTGCTCCATGTCTGAAGGGTCTTTAGGGTTGGCTACCTTATGAAGGGATTGACCAGCGGCTCTCACACCAAATACCCTCTGACCTGCCGCCACATTATTCCCTGAAAAATTTGCTGAACGAACACCTGAGAAAAATGCCGCAAATTGCTGGAACTGTTGTCGCTTCCAGCTATCAGTCGGGTGGTCGTGACACTGGGCACATTGGATTTGTACGCCCATAAAGACCCGTGAGACTTCGCCAGCGGTTTCTTCGGCCTTTGATTCCTGGGCCATGGTCAAAAGTACTGCAGGATTCTCTTGATTGGATCCAACAGCCGTGATCATCTCGCGAGCGATTTCATCCCATGGTGTGTTGGATGTAAATTTCTCTCTAAGATAGCCTTCCAGCAATTGCGGCTGGAATCGGCGAGGCTGGGTCTCAGTGGCACGGTATCGGATGACATCACGCCAGTATTTTGCAAGATTTGCCGCAAAAAAAGGGGAGGCCAATAGTTTTTTGATCACCGTCGAGCGTTTCTCCGGATCCGTTGATTGCTCAAACTGGGTCACTTGCTCAGGCGATGGGATCAGCCCGATCAAGTCGAGTGAAACCCGGCGAAGAAAGGTACCATCATTCGTGATCCCAGCCGCTTGAATGCCAGATTTGGACAGCGAGGCGCCCATCAGCCTGTCTATATCTGAAGGCTTGAGCGTTGGCTTTTCGACGACCTTTCTTGGCCGATCAGACAACAGTTTGTCGATCGTAGCCGTGTCCGTATTTGCAGATTTATCAGCGGTTTCAACAGCCTTCACAAACGACTGGATAGCCTGAATGGTCTGAAGCGCCTCGCGGCGATCAGCCGGAGTAATGGTTTCTATGGCCTGGCGTGTCGATTCTTCGCCAGCACCCTGCTTCTCAAGCACTTTGGCCAGAGCTTTACGCTCTTTGGCCGTGGCTTTGTCGATAGTCGCATTACCTGGCTTTTTCGTTTTTTGCTTGGCCTTGGCCGGGTCGGCCGCCTTAGCGAATGGTCCGACAACCATCAAGATCAACAAGGCCATGACCCATAGCCGATTCAAACCGTTTCGAATGCACAATTGCGACATGGAGATGAGACCTCAAGCATGACTGAATGATCTGTAGGCGGTGTGACGCCGGAAACCGTTTCGTTTCGATATCTTAATGAACACAGGCTCAGCAATAAAGTTTCGTCTTTTTAAGCTTTTTTTAAATATTTCAGGAAATGATCACCCCACCAGAGCCGAAGCGCTCTGGGGTGGGGTTCTATTCAAGCGCTCTAGGTTCAACCCCCCCCGGTCTTCAAACCATCAGCTTGCCCGCGCACGATTCCGGCGACTTTTAGGGTGATTTTTCAGCACATGGGGCTTGGATTGGACGTTGATCAACTTGGCTTGGGCTTGCTCAAAGAAAGTTCCGCGACGCTCCCAAAGTCCAAGACCGATGAATGCGACTAATCCAGCAAAAAAGATATTGCCATTAGCGGCTGATCCGCGCTGAGAGAGAATGGAAAGTGACAGCAAGGCAACCGATGCAATCAAGGTGCGTGCAGCCGAATTTCTCTGGGATTTTGATCGCCCTGAATCAACAACGATCGAAATCAGGAAAGTAAACGGAAAGATCAGCCAGACATACGAATAGTTGAACGATAAGGGGGCCAGCATGACAGTCAGCATGAGGCTCATTGACTGTTCGCAGTTGATGGAGTCTTGAAGTGGGTGGAGAGGTTGTCCCTTCCCCCACCATGACCACATGGTGAACAAACCCAATCCTACGACACTTGCTAACATGAGGCAATTGGATTGCTTGAAGTTCAGATTCGTGAGGTTTACAGTCCAGGATCTGTCTTTCTCACCGTCGGCCAAGACCGGTCTTGAGAGTCGATGAACTGTGGCCTGAAGGGATTGGTTCTTGAAGCTGAAGGATCGATCAGGTCGCTGCGCGATGGAATGGTCATCATATTTGAATAACATGCCACGAGCCCACAGCTTCAAGTCCTGTTGCGATTGTTCGCCAGTTCGATAAGACAGAGGAAAGATTGTCAAGTAAAAGGCCACACTTGCAATGATAGCTATGGTGGCACGCGATTCTTTACGATAGATGAAATAGCCAATAAGAATAATCGGATAAGCTTTCATGGCGGTCGCTGTAGCGACTAGAAAACCGGCCAGCAAAGGCCGTTGCCTGCGTAAAGCCAGGAAGGCCCCCAAGCTTAAGGCCAGAAGCAGCAAGGCAGGCTGGCCGAGCAGGTACATATCACTGACAAATGGAATGACGAACAGCGATGGAAGCATATAAAGCAAAGGATGACCCGCTTTGAACTGGCCAGTGGCCAGCTTCACAGAGGCATAAATGCAAAATGCCCATGCCAGAGTCTGGATCAAGACCATGATGGCCACGAATAAGGGCTTTGGCAGGCCGGATATCGGCGCCATCATCACAGCCGCTGCCGGTGGGTACATAAATGGGAAGAGACGATGTGGATCTGTAGGGTAAATCGAACCACCCGTTGCGACAATGGCACCTGTGCGCTGCCACAGGTCATAATCTTTGTTCATCCTGCCCATCAAGGAGTTTATGATCGGAGCAACTGAAAATGCGATTGCCAGAATCACAAACAATACGGCCGTAAATTGATAGATTAATGGATCGCGGCTTTCAATTAATTCGATACCATGACGCAATAGTCGCCAACGCATGGCGCGGCGGCGTAAAAAGTTGGCGATCTGAACCAGCGGGTCAGGGCTCGATTGTTTGGTTGTTTGTGGGTTCATCGCGGTGGGCGCTCCTTGCCCCAGTGTTTCTGAACGCATCGATCGGTCTGACATGCGCATTGAAAATTGCTTTTTGAGAACTTTGATTTAACGAAAAGTCTCAAAATCGTAAAGGTCAGATCGGATAGATTCACTGGACTGACTGTCAGGAAAGGTGCACGGTTTACCATGTAACGGAATCGAGTTTTTACATGCGAGCAGGCTTAGAGTCCGAGTTCTGACTTGAAATAATCGAGGGTCTGGCGAAGCCCTTCACGACGAACGACCTTTGGTTCCCAGCCCAGAATGGTGCGAGCAAGGGTGATATCAGGTCTGCGACGTTTTGGGTCATCTTCTGGCAATGGTTGCATGATGATTCCCTGCTTGTAATCAAGTTCAAGCGAGCCAATTTCTTTGGCAAACTCAAGGATTGTAAGCTCTGACGGATTACCAATATTGACTGGAAAATGCTCCTCGCTGGCGGCCAGTCGCATGATTCCATCCACAAGGTCTGTCACATAGCAAAAACTTCGCGTTTGAGAACCGTCGCCGAAAACCGTCATGGGTTCGTTTCGTAAAACCTGGCCCATCAAGGCTGGCAAAACGCGCCCATCGTTGAGTCTCATTCGTGGGCCATAGGTGTTGAATATCCTTACAATTCCTGTGTTTACATCAAGCGACCGATGATAGGCCATGGTGATGGCTTCCGCAAAACGTTTTGCTTCGTCGTAGCAACTGCGAGGCCCAACGGGATTGACGTTGCCCCAATAATCTTCGGTCTGCGGATGAACATCAGGGTCGCCGTATACTTCAGATGTGCTGGCCAGTATAAACCTTGAATTCTTTGACTTGGCCAGCCCAAGAGCATTATAGGTTCCGAGCGAGCCGACCTTGAGTGTCGCAATGGGGTGAGCCAGATAATCGGATGGGCTTGCGGGGCTTGAAAAATGAAGGATAAGATCAATCACTCCATCAACAAACAAGGGGTCACAAATATTATGCTGGCGAAAGCTGAAGCCGGGCTGACCAATCAAATGCGCAATATTTGATAATCGGCCCGTGATCAGATTATCAACGCAAATACACTCATGGCCGGCAGTCATATAAGCTTCGCAAAGGTGACTTCCTATGAATCCTGCACCACCAGTAACAATGACCCGCATTTTATGCTCCTTTCAATTTTAAAAGGTTCCATCCAGAACCAATCAATCACTCGGCGCTGGAATTCCGTCGATTTTGACGACGCCCGCCAGGCCGAAACAGATCTGTATCGTCTTCGTGAATTGGCATCACATAAGGCCCGGGTAATTCATCGTCCAAGCCCACACTTCCTTCGATGCCGTTTTGGTCAAAAATATCTTGTTCAGGCGTGCCCCACTTTGCCCTCGTTCCTGAATTGGCATTCAATCCGCCAGGTGTGTTTTGCCATGGTTTATTCACAGTAGGTGGTGGCACGAACCATCTAAGAATCCGCTTGATAATTCCGGGGCCTTTTTCTGGCTCGTCCTTGAGTGGTTCCAGTGATTTGTCACGTCGTGGCTTTGCGGAATTGCCAATCGGATTCAAGACGTCCAATTCTGGGCTGGGCGGATTATTGGATGCGGTACCGAATGGCTGTTCCAAGGCATAATAACCAGCCAAGCCAAGTTGGGTTACCATGACCATGGACGCATTCTGATTATGCGAATGTACCACGAATTTCGCCGCCAAGAGGTGCTTTCGTGGCTCTTTGGTGAGCCATCTGACCACTTCCATACCGCAGTCGTCACGCTCCGAATCAACAAACCACTCACCTTCAAGGTCGTGATCCAGATGAATTTCATCCCAGCTTTTTTCCGCCAGAGCCAAGATACATTCCGAAGTGGTCTGAACCCAATGGGCATCAGGAAATTTATCTAAGAATGCTTCAGCCCGAGCCGGGTCATCGTCCAGAAATAAACGTAAATAGCCGGATGAACCGACCACAAAACCACCACCTTCAGGAGGCATTTCATCCGGTGGATTATCATCCATGACTTCATATCCTTTCAATCTATGTTCAATATCGGGTCAACGACATATACGGTTTTTTCATAGGGATTTAAGAGATTCTGATCAAAGGCCAAGAACATCGTTCATCGTATACCAGCCCGGGGGCTGGCTGGCTAGCCAGACGGCACAATCAATGGATCCGCGAGCAAAACCGTCCCGATTCAAGGCCCTGTGCGAAAGTTCGACACACTCGCCCATGAGGCCAAAAACGACCGTATGCTCGCCAGGATTATCACCTGTTCTTAGAGCATGCAAACCGATCTGGCCTTTTGGCCGATCGCCTGTAATGCCTTCACGTCCATGGGTATACGACTCATGGCCCACACCAGTCTCGACGGCTACAATTTCAGCCAGGCGCAAGGCGGTTCCGCTAGGCGCATCTTTTTTGAATTTGTGATGCCGCTCGATAATCTCGACATCAGCGTCGGGCAAAAGGCGAGCAGCGTTTCGCACTAAGGCCATAAGAACATTAACAGCCCTGCTTACGTTTGGCGAGACCAGCAAAGGTATCAAATGTGAGTATGCCTTAAGTTGCTCTTTTTGCTCGGGTTCGAGCCCCGTGGTGCCAATCACAAGTGGAATCTGTTGTTTCGCACATTCCGCCGCTATGGCCAGAGATGCCGCGGGCGCTGAAAAGTCGATCATTGCTTGTATGCCTGTCAAGCCAACAGGCGAATCGCTCATCAAAACACCATCCGCTGGTTGACCAATCCATTCTCCAACGTTCCGGCCTATGAAAGGATGGCCAGTTCTGTCGATGGCCGCTGCCAATTCGGTTCGTTGATCTTCAAACAGTAACTGCATGATCCGGATGCCCATCCGACCCGCTGCCCCATGAACCGCGATTTTGACTGTCGTTGGACCTTGCTGGCTCACGTCCATCACCTCAAAAATGACTTGTCATCCGCTTCTTGGTTTTGGTTGTCATGGTTCCAGAGGATGGGAATCAACATGGCGGACCAACATTCTGTCTGTCGAAAGTCATTTTATCTGCATGGCCAAGGTTTCGCCAGACTTCCGAAATATTACGAACCTAAGATAAGCATACTTGGAAAGTCTAAGTTGTTTAGCTACACGTCCAAAAGGAGGAAAATCTTACGGACCTCAATGGACAAGTCCAAGACATGCCAATGGAGAGGATTACAGAACCAAATCGAAGTGGTCGGTTTCACAAAAAATAAACAGGATAAGCACTTGGCTTACCCTGTCATGACAGGCCCGATGCGGATTCAGATCCCGAAAGGATCAAGTATCAATGGCTTGGTCTTTGGCCATAAACGGCTGATCGCGGTAGACTTGTATCAGGTGCTTGGCCACCCTGTGGCCCGACTGGCATGGCCGCATGCATCGATCGCTCTGAAGCATTCATATTAAAAACAGCCAGTGGATCATGTGCTGCCGCCTTCTTCGGACGTAGCAAGCTCATTAAACCACGTCGTGGTGGCTTCATTCCCTGATTCGGGGTTGGACCTTGAGGAACCATTCCGGGGTTCATCCCATTCATTGCTGCGGATCGACCATGAGCCATGACATCCACAGGCATGTTCGAGGGTTGACCCGAGCGTGCTCCAGGATTGTTGTAATTCGTTTGTACTACACCAATTGGAGTTGGCTCAGATGTAACATGAGCTGCTCTTCCCATACCAGAATTTGGATCGGCCTGGCCCAGACTTGAGTCGCCCCGGTTCCCATCAAAACTGGCCTTGCCAGGCTCTTCACCCGGGTTATAAACTGGAGTTACACTGATCACAGTGCCCTCAGCCGTCTGATCGCCTACATTCGCAACAGTCTGATGGATATTGTCATGCTTGTATGCAGGCTTCGAAACGGGCCCTTTCGGCAAGCCTACCTGTGCTGCTTTAGAAGCTCCAGCAACATACAAACCATTATCGGCCCAAGATTGGCCCGATGTTCCCATGCCTAAGGACATTGCTAAGGCCGCCGCGAACAATCGCTTCTGAATCTTCATCTTGCAGGTCTCCTTGCTCAGGACGGGACTCGCCCCTTATTTGGTTGAAGACTGAAGTCGAACTTCCAAGCAACAATGACCTATGTCCCAAAATCAAAGGCTATTGTACGCAAGCTTCACATCTGTTCGAACTTCGTCCATATCCAAGTTATCGTCCAACTTGTTCAAAAACTTCGATATAATTCCGACAACCCTTATAACCCTAACTTGTTCACGTAAACTTTAGTTCACAAATGATTGCTTAACTGTCTTTCGGAGGGATTCCGGTAAGGTTGTGAGATCAATGGCCAGAATTGACCCGAGAAAAATGATGCAACACAAATCCATAAAGACATTTGTGTAAAATTAACAGGACAGGGAAAGATTGATCTTAAAAACGATTTACCTTTAAATCCTAAACAAAATAGTTGAATCGCCAAGAAAGTTTTGTTAGACTAATTACGTTCTTGCTAAGCAATCCTCGAACCAGTTTTAGACAACCCGCAGAAATGTCCTGATCCAACATCACTCTGATGAACTTCTACGATTCGCCCCCAACCCATGATCAATCACGCCGACAACCGACCTCGGTTGATTTTATAGCGTTGTTTTTTCTGATGATGGTGTTGTCTTCAAGCAACCTGTTTGGGAGTCTCGTCGAGATACCTTACCAAATCATTTCTAGCGAACAACTTGTGCCTCAAAATAAGTTAAGTGAGATTACACACAGATGTGCTTGTGGCATGTCTTGTAAAACCCGATGTTGCTGTGGTAGTTCTTCTCTAGATCAAAAGTTGGCCGAAGAGGGTACCTTAGCAGATTTGGCAAGATTTGAATTGGAATTAAAATCGGCCTGTCGGTGCCAGATCTCTCCATCTGAGAAACTCCCGAGGTCTTCGCGTAGTCCTGATTCAAAGTATTCCAGAGCGCGATCGTGTCAAAACGCGCTTTTCTCGGGCATTTCGAAACGATCAGAAGTGGAATCGAGATTAGAATTTATGCGAACGAAAGGTTTATTAAAAAAGACTAATTTAGAGGCGCCGCCTGATCCACCTCCGGATTTTGCCTGAACCGTACAGAACCTTCTGAGAACCAAAGGCCCAATAAGGCTTGAGTTTGAAATGCGGTTTTATCAGAAGAGCTGATGGAATTGACAATATTTGCCTTGGAATACAGTAAATTCCGTTATCCGTGCCGCATGATATTGATCTGTTAAAACTCGGGTGAATTCATCATCCGACGGAAATTCAAGCAATCGAGTCGATTCACACAAAATACTATATTTCGAGATAGAATTGAAAGAGATTTCATCATGACTAGCAAGAAGTTTATCGATCCTTCATCCAGATTTCGATCAAGATCCGCTTTCACACTGATTGAATTTCTGGTGGTGATTGCAATTATTGCGGTACTGATATCGTTGCTACTGCCTGCTGTCCAGTCAGCACGGGAAGCGGCGCGCCGTTCGCAATGTGTCAATAATCTGAAGCAGCTTGGTATTGCAGCCCACAACTATGAAGGCACTTGGAATGCTTTGCCAGCAGGTCGATATGGCTATCCTTACCTCTGGTCGTCGCTGGCTTCACTATTGACTTATATTGAAGCCGCCAATATGTATAATGCCATCAACTTTTCGTTTCCGTCCCAAGTCAATCAAATTCCATATCCTGCGAACTTGACGGCGGAATCAGCGGTCATCCAAGTGTTTCTTTGCCCAAGTGACGGCGTGCAACGAGTTGATCCAAGCAATTTTGGTGCAACCAATTACGTCTCAAACTCTGGAACAGGTACCATTAACAACGGCAATTTCAATGTCGTCTCTGGCGCACAACTACCTGATTGTCCGTTTTATAACACGAGTGCGATCAAGTTTTCTCAGATTTCAGATGGTCTGAGTTCTACGGTTGCCTATAGTGAAACGGTTTTGGGTAATAATACGAATACACCAGGCACTTCAGCCCCTGGGGATTTCAAACGCCAGTTTGCACTTTTCAACACTTCAGGCAAACTGGTGAATAGTCTGCCAGCTTCGGCATTCATGCTCCCCAACACGTATATTCCTGCCTGTAGTACGCCTGATGTGTGGGCGGGTGATCGCGGCCGGGAATGGTCGCGAGGCAGTTTCATCATGACTTCCTACAATCACTTTTATGTCCCCAACAGCAAGTATCCAGACTGTACGGATGCTGGCCGTAATGCGGCGGTCACTGGTCCGCGGAGCTTGCATCCGGGTGGCGTGAACATGCTTTTCCTCGATGGACATGTCCAATACATGAAAGACACTGTGAGCCTCAACACATTTCGCGCCATTTCCACACGGAGTGGTGGCGAAGTCATTTCAGCCGATTCTTTTTGAGAATCTGGCGGATATTTCAATTTCTCGTCGTAAATCCAGTTCATTCGAATTCCAACGGGCTGCAAAAAGGATCCATTGAAATCATGAAATACAACTTGACTTTAGCGGCTATTTCCATGATCGTAGGTTTTCTTGCGGCCCAATGGTTCTTTGGGTCCATCCGAAGCACGGTGACACTGATACCACCTGTTGTTTCACCAGTTGCAGCACCTGAAGTTGCAAAACCAGAGAATGAATTTCGATTTACGTTGACAACTGCGGATATTCCGTTGGATCGTGAATATCCAACAGTTGTTGCTGATCAGAAAAATAATGTCGTTGTGGTGGCATGGGCTGCCGCCACGCTCCCCAATTCAGGAAATACACGACGAACAATCTGGATGACACGATCCTCAGACGGTGGCCGAAATTATGACGCCCCCAAGCCCTGGCGTGAGGTACCTGTTTATGCCTACACATCCAGTGCTTCGAACAAGCTGATTTCTGAATCTCTCAAAAAAGAAGATGAAAAATCAGAACCGGTCGAAAAATCCAAACCGACACGTGCTCCGATGACGTTTTCGACACATATTTTGCCAAGATTGATCATGGCCGGTGATCGCATGATACTTGGGTGGGTGGAAGCCTTGAATGGTGGCCCGAAAGCTGTGTTTTACATAGCTGAGTCTACAGACGGTGGGCTATCCTTCGGCGAACCTCGTTCGATTGGTGGTTCGGATTCCAGTCGCCCAGGATTCATTTCGTTGGCAGCCGATGAAAAAGGTCTGATCCTGGCTTCTTGGCTGGATAACCCGACGAAATCAGATAATACAAATGGGAAAAAGTTGGATTCTTCAGGATCAGGTGGCGCCAAAGTCTTTGCAGCACGAGAGAAACAAGATAAATCTGGATTTGAACCGATCAGGCTTGTTTATGAAGGTCCTGATGGCAAAGGTGTTTGCCCGTGTTGTGATGTCACTGTCGCAGCGTCTTCAGAAAATCATATGCTGTATGCTTTTCGTAATAATGTTGGCGATATTCGAGATATTTGGATTGGCAATGTCAATGGTGACAAAACGATTGCCCCAGCTGCCTTATCCAGTCGTGGCTGGAAATTTGCTGGCTGCCCTCACGATGGCCCTAGTATGATCAAGGCAGATAATAAAATTATAACCGGATGGATGGATGCTAAGGATGGCAAACCACGTGTTTATTTAAGCGAATTTGACCAAGCCAAACCAAAAGAAATTCAAACCATGCCGGTGACCCCATCGTTTGAAGGCTCTCAAAGTCATTTGAAGATCATACCCGACAATAAAAGCGGTATATACATGGCTTGGGATCAGTCCGAATTAAAGCAGCCAGGGATGCATGGCGACCATAAATCCGATTCATCTCAAACCTCAACAGCACGTGGTATTGTGGTTGCACATCGTCCAAATGGCTTCCAATCGATTCAATCACGAATCGAATTCAAGTCATCGGCTGATCGTCTTCCAAGAAATCCAGCGATTGCGGTTACTGAAGACGGAGTCATTCTGGCATGGACAGAGCTTGGCGGGAAAGAAGGAAAGTCGGTTCGTATCCAGCGTATTGACCAAAGCAGTCTGGATAATTCCCTAGCGATTTCAGGAGTCAAGGCACCATGAGTTCCAACCTTTCAAGTGAAAAAAAAACATCACAAACGTTATGGTGGATTCCATTTCCTGCAATGACGGTCGGTGTTATTGCAGGATTCTGGGGTATGAAATCTAAACAATCGGAAGGCTTTTTAAAAAAAGAAAGTGTAACCTCAAGTGCCAATTTGCAGAAAAATTCGTCAGTCGAGCATCCCGGACGCTTATTATATCTGTCTAATTGTGCTCGATGTCATGGTCCGAATGGTTATGGCGATGGGCCTGAGTCCGTTCATTTGTCAGTTTCAGAACGGCCGCGAGATTTCTTAAGCATTCAATGGAAAACGGATTCGAGACCAGAAAGTATTGAACAGGTTTTGATGAAAGGAGTTCCAGGCACGCCGATGGCTGCTTTTGGTACAACCATTGGTGAATTTGATCGTGAGCAGATAGTTCGTTATGTGGCTTCTTTATCATCAGCATTGTCACGTATACCCGATAAGGATGGTCATCGCCAGTTTGTTCAAAATCTGGTGGAGAAATATGGCTGGCAATGGTCATCAGAAAAATTAAAAACCGGGACAAGAATTGGTTCGACAGACCCGAATGAAAACAATAAGAAAATCGCCGAAATAATCAAATCCAATTCGGTATCAAAAACAGGATTGTATTTCTTTGAAGTATGGGGTGTGCACTGCGCTGTATGCGTTGAGAAATTAGGCGAATCTTCAAAAATTCGCAGCGATTTATCGAAACTTGGGTTTGGATATCATCTTCTTTGTGTTGACGAACCAGAACTTTCGAATGTTCAAAAATTTCTGAACTCCAGAGGAATAACCACACCAAGTCTTACAGATAAAGAAAATGGTTTTCAGCTTGGGACCGATTTATCACTTTTGCCGGTGACATTGCTGGTTGACGAATATGGAAATATTCTGGCAAGATTCATGGGAGTATTTGACTGGAATAACCCACTTCAGTCCTCCATGTCTGTACAATGAGCCTATCAAGGTGTTCAGAGTTGAATCGTGGACTTAATCAAGGGCATATGTTCAACTGCGATTGACTCCGAAGCATCAGATTGTGGATGATACACATTGTGTCGAAATTGGTGTTGACGAATCCTTGCTGCACAAGTTTCGTTATACAGTTCTTGAGCAAGCATGGATAATGGCTGGAAATCAAGCCCAGAAGGTTGCTTACAGTATTGTGAACTGGGGGATGCATCCAATCTCTAAGTAACCAATTGCGGCAAGTTTTCGGCAAAATGGGCAAGACAGTACATCTGGAAGGCTTGATAATCAGACTCCTCACTGGCGACCCTGAGAAACTGGAGAAATATATCGCAAATCCTTCTTTATGGATGATTTGTGGTGCAGCCAGTTTTACAATGATGGGCGGTATGGCCAATGCACTTGGGACAAGGTGTGATTGGCGAATAGTGGCCCAGTCTCGTACTATTTTTAGCTTTTTAGTCGCGTTGACACTTGCTCGAATGGCGGGTGCCAAGCTAGTTTTCTTGCATCCCAGAATTCTCTGGCTCAGGTCGATTGCTGGCACACTCAGTCTTATGAGCACATTTTATGCCTTGTCAAATCTGCCATTGGCAGATGCCCTTACTCTGACAAACACCTATCCGCTTTGGATTGTTCTGATTGGTTTTGTAATTTGGGGAGAGACCGTTGATTCGTCAATTCTTGTCGCAATTGCGTCAGCAATTGTTGGTGTGGTGTTGATACAGCAGCCTCATCTTGAAGGCAATCGGCTGGCCTTGGCGTCGGCCTTGTCGGCAGCGACTTTTACAGGGTTTGCCATGATTGGTCTGAACCGGCTTGGCGAAATCGATCCACGAGCTGTGGTGACGCACTTTTCAGGCGTTGCGGCAATTTCGATGATTCCTGTGCTTATGATGGGGGAGCCGGTTGATTGGTCGGTTGTCGCAGACTCGGTTACGTGCACTTTGCTTTTGGGTGTAGGTATCACAGGGACGATTGGTCAAATCTGTCTGACAAAGGCGTATGCGACTGGTTCGGCACCAAGGGTGGCATTGGTTGGGATGAGCCAGATCGCAATGGGGCTAGTTTTTGATATCATTTATCGTGAACAGCTTCCGGCTCGATTGAGCCTGGTCGGGATGGTGCTTGTGGTTGGTCCAGTGATGTGGGTGATGTTGCAGGGCAAAGGCAGGCCCCATGTTGCAAATACAGTCGGTCTTGATTCAAATGAAGTTGTCACGAAGGCCTGTGACAACATTGAAATGCAAGTAAATTGTATTTCAGGCAGCCAATCTCCAGATTTCCGCAAATCCAAGTCGATGGTTTATGGCTTGAGTAAGCCAGATACGGTCGACCCTTTGAAGAGTTGATACGACCATGAATATCAAAGATGTCTCAATCTTACTTCTGATTTACGCCGTGATTTTGATGCTGGGCGGTTTGATGGGCTTCATCAAAGCAAAAAGCAAGCCGAGTCTGATTGCTGGAAGTCTATCAGGTCTGATGATACTGGTTTCTATTTATCTAATGAACCAGACGGGTTCAATCGCACAGACGGGATGCCTTTTGGCTACGTTCACGTCATTGTCATTGGCTTTGTTTTTTGGAAAACGGTTTGCCAAATCACGCAAGCTCATGCCAGGTGGGGTGATGGCGGTCTTTAGTGTCGCGATCTTTATCTTGCTAGTCTTGGCAGGCCCGAGATTCTGAACAATCCATGAAAGTCGACCCAATTCTTGAGATGTCTGGAATACACAAATCCTACTTTGGAGCCAAAGCGCTTCGAAGTGTGGACTGGGTTTTATTTTCAGGGGAAATTCACGCGCTTTGTGGTGAAAATGGAGCAGGCAAAAGCACTTTGGTGGAGACTTTGGCTGGAACAGTTCAGCCAGATCTCGGTAACATAAGTCTTGATGGCCGAAAGATTCAAATATTGAGTCCGGCATCTGCGCTGAAGTTGGGAATTGCTGTGATTCACCAGGAATTACAATTGGTGGGATGCTTGAGTGTTGCTGAAAATATCATGCTTGGCGATGAGCCTGTGATGCATGGTAAATTGAATCGGCGAGCGATTCGAGCGGAATCTGCCAAGACGTTGGAAATGCTTGATGCACAGCATATTCCATTAAATGTTCCAGCCGATACTCTGCCAACAGGTCAGCGACAGATTGTAGAAATCGCACGCGCTCTAAGGCGTCGTGCGCGTGTCTTGATACTAGATGAGCCTACGGCAGCGCTGACACGCGGCGAAGCCAAACACTTGGCCGAACTGATGATTCGCTTGAAAAACAAGGGGCTTGCGATTGGTCTGGTAAGCCATCATCTTGACGAAGTTTTGTATTTGGCGGATCAACTTACAGTTCTTCGAGATGGCGAACGGGTTGGCACTTGGCAACGTCAACAGATGGATCATAAACGACTGGTTCATGCAATGATTGGTCGGGACGTAGCTACAGGAGTAAAACGAGTCGCGAGCTCTGCGAGAATCGAAAATGAGACGATACTAATTAAAGTAGAAAATATATCTGGTAAAACGATTCAAGATGTTTCACTCTCGATTCGGATCGGCGAGATTGTTGGATTAACAGGTTTGGCAGGTGCTGGGCAGGAAGAATTAGCCCAGATCATGGCCGGTGAATCCGTTGCTTCGACCGGGTATATGACTTACGAGGGTAAGAGCTATCGCCCGAGTCATCCAGATCAGGCTCAGCGATCAGGAGTTGTCGCTGTGCCGGCAGATCGCCGAAAACGTGGCCTGATTTCCGCACTTGGATTGGCTCGAAATCTGGTGTTTCAACGATTAAGGCAGAGTCACCGTTTAGGATGGCTCAACTGGAGCAAATTCTTGCGGGAATCAGAAGAGCTTTGTACGGATTTTCAGATCAAATACGACTGGCTAAGTCAGAATCCACTGACTCTATCGGGTGGGAATCAGCAGAAAGTGCTGCTTGCGCGAGCACTGGCTACAAATCCGAAGCTTGCCATTCTGAACGAACCAACCCGTGGAGTTGACATCCGGACTCGAGAAGCCATTCATCAGAGGATTGAAACCCTTTCCTCAAAAGGAATTGCAGTGATTGTGATTAGTCCGGATACGCAAGAGCTTGAGCGGGTATCGGACCGAGTCTTGGTGTTCCGCCATGGGCAGGTCCAGTGCGAACTGACAGGGTCAGAGATAGGCGAGCGGCGTATACTTGCGGAAACAGTAGGCGTAACTGCTTAAGAAGAAGGGATCAAGCTTATGTCCGCGAATGCAAAATCATGGTTACGTTTTGCGATACGTCGCTGGCCGCAAATACTGCTGTTTGTGGCGGCCTTGTGGCTGACATTCACGACAGATCGCTTTTATACAGGCTCAAATTTAAGCTCGATTTTGACAAGGGCGGCAATTGTTGGCGTTTTGGCTGTGGGCCAGTGTTGTGTTTTGTTGGCGGGTGGTTTTGACCTTAGTCAAGGTGCCAATGTCGGATTGGCCTGTGCTGTAGCAGGTACTGCGATGACCAAGGGTTATGATTCGGGTACCTGTTTCATTGCTGCACTTTCCACAGGCATTCTTGTCGGGATAGTGAATGGGATTTTTGTGGCCAAGTTGGGTACGAACCCGTTTGTGACGACCCTGAGTGGCCTGATGGTTGTAAAGGGTCTGACTTTTATAGTGTTGGGTGGTTTGACGTTAAACAAGCTCACGATGTTTGCAGCCCTTGATCGCAAAGTGGAAGTTGCGGGTGTAGGCCTTTCAGGAAGAGCGGCAGTCTTTATTCTGGCAACCACGATAATCTGGATCTTTCTCCGGCAGACGTTATGGGGACAGCATTTACGGGCGACAGGCGGTAATGCTGAAGCTGCCCGCCTGGCAGGTGTTCGCACAGACCGAATGAAAATTTTATCATTTGCGCTGAGTGGACTTTGCGCCGGGTTGGCCTCGGTGTTATTACTAAGTTTTGTGAAGGTTTCCAAGACGGATACTGCGAATGGTTATGAGCTTGATTCGATTGCATCGTGTGTTATTGGAGGAGTATCGCTTGCAGGTGGCGATGGTTCCGTGCTGGGTGCAGCGGCAGGATGTTTGATGCTTAAAACGATCGAAACCATTATCACACTGCGTGGTCTTGACGACCAATATCGTTCGCTGGTTACAGGAGCACTGATCCTTACATTTGCGGCCACCGATGCTTGGGCAAGTCGTGGACGAAGGAAGTAAAACCAAGAGGACTGATTACAATTCAGCCGAAAAATCGTGCGATCGATTTGCGAAATCGCTGCAGTTGATTGAGTAGGGCCTTGGTAAATCCAACGAATAAGTTGCATTCTGTATGAAGAATGGTTAAAAAAGGTATGAAGATGTTCAACAAGCATCAAGTCAAGCCTTTCGCAATCGCACAGACTGTGACTATAAACCAAGGGATCTTACGACTATGAGTCGCGTAATCGCAATTGGCCTCATGCTGTCAATTATCACTGGAAACCTAGCGTCTCAAGCGGCCGATAAGGTCGTCGAGAATAAGCCCTATGGACTGGAGAATCGCGTTCCCTTTACAACCAGTCGAGTGGTTGGCTCGCCAGAGCCCCCATCTCCTTATAAAACCGAGCGGGTGTTTCCGAATCTGAAGATGGAACAACCGATTTCGATAGAACCGGAACCTGGTACGAATAATCTCTGGTTTACACAGCACTTGGGATCGTGGTCTGGCGGTGCCAGAATCCTTCGTGTCAAGAATGAACAAAATGTATCGCAAACCGATGTCATGGTTGAATTTAAAACGGAAATGGCATATGCGGTCACGTTTCATCCAAAGTATGAGCAGAACGGTTTTTTTTACGTTTACTTGAACGACAAGAAGAATCCGGTTGTACATAACCGTATTTTTCGATTTACAGTCGATCGTAATCCACCTTATAAAACCAAACCTGAGAGCAAGTTAGAGATTATCGCATGGCCTTCCAATGGCCACGATGGCGGTGGAATCCACTTTGGTCCAAAGGATGGCTATCTCTATGCATCAACAGGAGATGGATCTTCAGACAGCGACACCTACGGGAGTGGCCAGGACATATCCGACATCCCGGGCTCGGTAATACGAATTGACGTGGATCATACGGACCCAGGTCGAGCGTATTCGATACCGAGGGATAACCCATTCCTTGGTTTTCCCGGAGCTCGGCCCGAGCTTTGGGCGTATGGCCTTCGCAATCCATGGAAGCTGGATTTTGATGAATCCAACGGCCAACTTTGGGTGGGTGCAAATGGTCAGGATCTTTGGGAAACAGTGCACCTGATCAAACGTGGAGATAATCATGGATGGCCTATTTATGAAGGCTCGCATGCGTTTCATCTGGATCGACCACGTGGACCGACTCCGCCAGTCAAACCGGCCGCTGAACACCATCACAGTGAAGCCCGATCCTTGACAGGTGGTGTGGTTTATACGGGCAAAAAGTTGCCGGAACTGACAGGTGCCTTTATCTATGGTGATTATTCAACAGGACGAGTTTGGGCGATCAAACATGATGGCACGAAAGCTACGTTTCACAAAGAACTTGTGGATACACCATTTGCAATCACAGGCTTTGGCAATGACCCGAATGGCGAATTGTGGGTGATTGACCATGCTGGAATGTTTTACCGGATCGTACCCAACGATCGAACGGAATTGAACAAAGATTTTCCGACGAAGCTTAGCGAAACAGGTCTTTTTACCGATGTGAAATTGCATCGTTTCGCGGCAGGTGTTGTGCCTTATGCACCGGCAGCACCGTTTTGGTCGGATGGAGCCATAAAAATTCGTGCGATAGGTGTACCGGGAACTGAGTCCGTTGATACGAAGTCCGAGCGTTGGGAGGCTCCTGATGGGTCGGTCACGATTAAGAGTTTCCAGCTAGAAATGCAATCCGGAGAACCTGCCAGCCGGAAATACATTGAAACACGGATTATGGTACGTCAACAGAAGGAATGGACAGGATATACCTATCTTTGGAATGATGAGCAGACGGACGCGACTCTTGTGGATAAAAATGGCCTTGATAAGCCTTACCGAGTTATCGATAAATCAAATCCGCGAGGTTTTCGGGATCAGGTCTGGCACTATCCGAGCCGAACGGAGTGTATGGTCTGTCACAGTCGTGCCGCTAATTTTGTTCTGGGCTTCAGCCCATTGCAACTCGACTCGGATTTCAACTATGGTGAAGGCAGGACGGATAATCAGCTCCGCGCACTATATCATATTGGACTGCTGAAGAATGAGAAAGGCTATGAGCGCAGAAAGCCCGATGCTCCTCACCTGGTGGATCCGAACGATAAACAGCAACCACTTGTAGCGCGTGCAAGATCTTATTTCTACACAAATTGTGCCAGTTGTCATGTGGATGCCGGTGGTGGCAATTCACTGATGAACATGGACTTTAAAGCAAAGGGCCATGAGCTGAGAATGATTGGTGTGAAACCGATTCACGTTTTTCCAGAAAAAGTGGATGCACGGCTTATTGATCCGGGACATCCCGAGAATTCCGTGGTTTATCTGAGAGTGAACCGGCGCGGAAACGGGCAGATGCCACCTTTGGGGTCGAATGTGGTGGATCAAAAATCCGTGGAGTTATTGAAGGAATGGATTGAAAAATTGACTGCCGAGGATGCAAAAATTCCCGAAAAAAATGATAAAACGGCTGAATAATCGATGGCTTGTTCTATTAGGAGTGACCAGTCTTTACTGACTGGTCACTTTTCAGATTTTGGCACAAGAAATTCCTTGTGATGAGTGCGAACAACAGGCCTTGATTTGCCAGTAATCAGGCGGGCACCCTTGGAAAATGTGATGTAGTCCCAGATCCATTGAGCCAATACTGCGAACCTGTTGCGGAAGCCGATGAGAAACAGGACGTGTACGATTCCCCATAAAAGCCAGGCCGAAACACCTTTGAATTGATATCGACCAATTTCAACGACAGCCCGGCAACGTCCTATGGCGGCCATTTGGCCTTTATCATGAAATTGAAATTCTGGCCGAATTCGATTCTGAAATTTCTGTTGAAATTCATCACGAATGAGCTGACCGACAAACTGGCCCATTTGAATTGCAGCTTGGGCGACTCCAGCGACCTGCTGACCAGTCTTGGGATTATTTATGGCGGCGATGTCGCCGATGGCAAAAACATTCGAGTAACCAGGCAGGCTTAAGTCCGGATTGACGAGAATTCGTCCTGCTTTATCGAGTGGAACGCCCAAAGTTGAGGTAATCGGACTAGCCTTGACTCCGGCGGCCCAGAAAATGGATCGAGCAAGGATTATTTCCTCGCCTATGGAAATTGAGCCGTCCTTGATATCGGTTACGCGCGAGCCAAGTCTCACTTCCACTCCCATCTCCTGAAGGTCTTGCAGAGCTTGTACGGAAAGCCGTTCAGGCATGCCAGGAAGAAGCCGATCAGCAGATTGAATGAGAAGGACTCGAGTTTGTTTGGTGTCAATATTACGAAAGTCGTTGGGAATTGTTTGTGTAGCGATTTGACGCAAAGCTCCGGCAAGTTCGACACCGGTTGGGCCACCGCCTACGATGACAAACGTCAAGCTCGAGCGACGTTCGATTGGATCGGCTTCCATCTCGGCTTCTTCGAATGCCAGCAGTACTTGGCTTCGGATTTTCAGAGCATCTTCGATGGACTTCAAGCCAGTCGCATATTGTGCCCAGTCATCGCGTCCAAAATAGCTGTGGGTGGCGCCACAGGCTAGGACAAGATAATCAAAATTGGCTTCACCATGCGGGAAAATTGCGACATTGTGGGCTAGATCCACACCCAGGAGTTCGTCCATAACGACATGAACATCCTTTCGCTTCCGGAAAATCCGTCGGATCGGGTATCCGATATCTGCAGGTGACAAAGCCGCCGTAGCGACTTGGTAAAGCAGTGGTTGAAAGAGGTGGTGATTTCGTTTGTCCACAAGCCAGATGCGTGCTCCAGTGCCAGTGAGTTGTTTCACAACATTCAGTCCGCCAAAGCCACCCCCAATCACCAGGATTTCTTTGAGTCGTGGCTGCTGTATTGAAGTATTCAGCTCGGATTCGACTACCCTCACAGGGTTTTTAAGAGAATTGGATTTCATGGCAGATCTGCTCCGATGCTCGGTATCAGGGTTTGTGACGCAAGCCAACCAGACTAAAGTTGGTCAAATCACAAGAGTTTTAAAGAGGCTACTAATAAAAAAGCCAGAAAATGGTTGGAGAAACAATCCATAGAATTTCAAAAACCGCGACTGGATTTCAATCGCGGTATTCATGATGGTCATTAAACCGGTAAAAAAATCAACCGCCGTGTTTTTCTTTGTAGAAGAACGGCCATGGGAATGTGCCAGGTCCGGTCACTAGCGGATCAAGGTCATAAACAGGAACATAGCTTCCCGATTGATAATAATATTTCACAGGTCGGAACGGATCAGTGATGCCTGTGACCCAGCGTTTTAGGCCGAGAGCGGGTGCTTTGTCAGGTGTGATAGTGTCAACACCGGGCGCACCCCTGAAGTAAGGTTTCATCGAACGAGCAGGTGATGGTTCCCAATATTGACCATAAAGGCCACCATGCTTCCAGTCGTTAGGGCGTCGGGCATCAGGCCTGTCGTCGTATTTAGTGCCGTAGAAAGTATCACGATACGGGTCGTGAGGCAGTGGGCGGTTAAAAGGCTGAAGTCGGGTGAATAAGCCGCTTCGTTCGTGGACATCAACCACACGAGGGGCATAGTCCACTTGGGCCAGAACGGCGGACGAACCAACCAATAGCCAGCCGATTAAGGCCGGCAGTATTTGGCCGAGGCGTTTTCTTTGAGTTTTGAGCATCGGGGGGACCTCCTGTCCTCATCTAAACCTGACAAGACATGGATTCTTTGGTATGACTGAAAACGGCAGAGCCTAGAAATCATTCCGGTTCAATGAGTTCAGGCAATTGAGCATCTTTCAATCTTATCGGCATTTACATGGTCGATTTCGGAAACTATTTCAGGCGTGACTACCGTTTGTGAATTGGTAGCCACGCCTGAGATTGCAAAAACTGATTTATTGGCGAGCCTGATCAGTTGTCGTCTTTTTTGTCTGCACCCTTGGGTGCAGGGGCTGCAGGCGCCGGCTTTGGAGCTGGCGGAGGAATTGCTGGTTTTGCAACAGGAGCAACAAAGTCCGTCGGAGTAGTCGCCTTGTCAGTGGCAAATCCGGCTGTACTTTGTGGCATGGATCCATAGCCAGGTTGCATCGCCTGATCCAAGTATGGTGGGAAGGCGAAATAATCACGTGGTGAACGAATAGGGTTCACGTAAGGAACGTATCCGGGTGTCAATGGTACAGGTCCGCCTGGGCCTACAAACCATTTGACTTTGGGTTCCCTGTGGAACAGGCCAGCAAGCTTGGAACCCAAACCTGCATGTCCAGCACCGTGATCGTTACCATTGCCCATTCCAGCGTGACCAGCCCCATGGCCCATTCCTGCACCATTTCCACAACTTGTGCAGGCAGGGTTACCACAACCGTTACCTGCTCCATGACCTTTACCGGCAAACATTCCACCAAGGCCACAGCCAGGGTTCGTACATCCCGGGGTGCCACAACCATTGTGACCGGCTGCGGAATTGCCTCTATCCTTACGGCCAAACAGGCCATGACAGGCTGGATCGCCGCAAGCTCTTCCACCACAACCGCCGTTGGCACAGGCGGATTGAGGTGAGCCAACCGTCTGACCAGAAGGAGCGGCAGCGGCTTGAGGCGATGCCTTGCCATGACCACCAAATGCACCATGAGAGCTTACAGATGCTGGCTGAGCTATACCACCATTGAAGGTGGCATGACCCGTCGCATCTTTACCATGCAGGCCAGAAAGCAGACCACCTTGACCGCTTGTACCATTGGCGGCAATCATCGTGGTACCCTGCCCGGCATTGCCATGAATGTGGCCGGTGTGGGAATCGCCAGAGCCCAACACAAAACCAGTTCCACTGCAATGATTGCAAGCACCTAGGCCAGATGAGCCAGCGGCTGCACCGCAGCCCGTACATTGTCCGCTACCGCCACAATTGGCACAAAGCGATTTTACTGCATTTATGACAAGGCCAAGCTTGCCATGAATGGTATCTGAGAGGTGTCCCAAGGTGTCTTTGGTGTAGTGGCCACCAGGGACTGGAGGGGCATAATAAGGCCCGCCCGTATTGAGGTCGATGGCTTCGACCGTTTCAGGGATGACAATGTGTTTTTCAATGGCATAGGTAGAGCTTACAAAACCTGATACCAGAATTGCGGCAAGAGCCACGCCACGCCTTAATCCGAAGATCATGGCAATATCCTTCTTTCACTGACTGGCCTCCAGGCGAATCATCCTGATCCGAATAGGTGGCGAACATCCGTGTCAGTCGGCTCCGTCCGCGTCATCCTCGACGCTTCAGGCAGTCTGTTTTATACGATTCCATCCAATTTCGGATCGATCAGGAAGAGGCTGATAAGCGACCAGTTTAGCCCGAAAATATTCGGTCATTAGGTTGGCTTACATGATCTACCTATTCTATCCACTTAAGAACTGATCGGATGGGCGATTTGGAAAGGTTAAGAATTCTTAGGATTTATAGAGAGTTTTACGGTTTTGGAAAAATTGGGTAATTTAGGCAGTCCTTGATTCTTGGTTCGGGTCTTGTCACAATGTGCCTCCCGAGGGATGAATGATTTCAGAAACTCTCAATTTTTATAAATTTAAGGGGGCAAGAAACTTGTAAGTGACGTCTCTGTGTCTGGCTGATGGAAACGAAAAGAGGTAAAGAGGTAAATCGATCAGAATTCCCGATGACCGAATTTGCAGGATTGATTAGACTAGGTGTCATACGGAGTATTTCCGGTCAATGATGCTCATGAGTTCCTACGGTAACATGAGCCGAATCTCAGAGTCTTCGGGAAACCTGGTTCCATGATCTATCTGGGCACTGAGTCGGGTCTATATCGCTGGTCGCAAGGGGCACCTTGGCCAGTTTTTCACAGCCTTCAGGGTGTGCGTATCCGCACAGTTCTGGCAGGAGGCGAAGGACGTTTAACGGTTATTGATGATGGTGGACGGATTCAGGAAACATCAACCAACGGTGAATCCTGGATGACGATTGATTTACCGGTAGGCGTGATGGACTCAACGTCATATGCCTTGGGGGGGAGTCCCCTGATCATGTTACTGGCAAGTCGGCCGGCAGGTCTTTTTTGCCGTGCACACGGGAGTCGCTGGTGGTCGAAATTGGCTTTGCCGATCGAGGCGGCTGGCGAAAATCATACGGTGAGCTCTCTAGCCATGACAGATGGTGATGTACCAACCCTATTGGTAGCAATCACTGGAGCAGGTCTTTACCGATCCATTGACGCTGCAACGACATGGACCAAGGTAGAATCCGTACCTAAAGTCATTCACAAGATTCGAAGTGTAGGCTCACAAGTCGCATTGGGCACAGATCAGGGGGTCTTTATCAGCACAGATAGAGGTTTGACTTTCGCACCATCAGGCAAGGGGCTGGAAGCGGTTCCCGAAGTTTATTGTCTGGACATTAATCCTGCCGATCCAAAATGGATGCTGGCAGGCGCTGCGGCTGCCAAGCCAGTGGCAAGCAGTCTGGCGGTGCGACCTCAGGGATTTCAGTTTGGTCTTTATGAAACTAAAGATGGGGGAAAAACTTGGGCGAAGGTCATTAAAAAAGGCCTTCCCGAGTTGATAGCATTCGACACCATAAGCGATATTCGGTTTGATCCGGCCGAGCCTGACAACATCATCATGGCCCAAGGCTCGGGTGAGTGCTGGATGACCCCAAATGGTGGTGATTATTGGGTAGTCATTGCAAGAGCCATCGAGTCAGTGCGTTCTTTGGCTGCCACAGCCTAACCGAGTCCAAACTGTCTCGGACGCTTTTCATCGCCCATTGTCAGAAAAGGGGATACGAGTTGTGGCTATTACGAATCCACCTTTCTCGTTGGTTGAACTTCGGCCGCGCCTTCACAAGTTGATGGATTTTGCAGCAGAACAGGTCGGGGCTTTGGCAGCAAACCACCCCGACTATTTCCCTATGTATACACAAAATGGATGCTGGAAGCACTCTGGAAGTCTTTGGACCGATTGGTGCGCTGGTTTTCTAGGGGGCCAGATGTGGCTCCTGGAAGAATACACAGGCGAGAGTTCCTGGCGTGCCATTGCGGAACATTACAGTCAATTGGTTGAATACAAGCAGCATGACAGAGCTGTACATGACCTCGGATTTATTTTCCTAAATACCTATCGACCATGGTATTTACGCACAGGTGCCAAGCGTCTTAATAATGTTCTTGTGACCGCTGGCTGCACTTTGGCAATGCGGTTTATGGAAAAGGGGCGGTATTTGAGGTCGTTTGTGGCCCCAGAAAGCCTTTTCATTGATATCATGATGAATGTGCCGATAATTTTTTATGCAGCCAAAGAGACAGGTGATCAAGATCTTTTCAAACTGGCAGTGGAGCACTGCCGAACGACCCAGCGATTAATCGTGCGGGATGACGGATCAACAGCACACGAAGGAATTTTCGACCCAGAATCTGGCGATTTTCTGAAGCAGGCCACGCATCAGGGTTGGGCACCTGATTCAAGATGGACCAGAGGTTTGGCCTGGAGTCTTTATGGCTACACACAAGTCTATCAATTTACAAAAGATACAACCGATCTAACAGTGGCTCAGGCGAATGCAGATTGTTTCATCAAACACTTGCAGGAGTCGAGCAGTTGGGTGCCAGCCTGGGACTTTGACGTACCGGAATCGCCTGATCGACTTCCTGACACTTCAGCTGGTGCCATTGCGGCTTCTGGTTTGTGGACATTGGCCGACGAAATTGAGCCTCATGATCAGATCATGGCAGTACATTATCGGAGATCTGCTCTAAAGATGATTGAAGCGCTGACCCAAGATGAACTCATGGGTTGGTCAACATCGGGTTGGGAAGGCATCTTAAAGCGAGGTGTCTATCATATCCATAAAAACCTGGGCGTAGACGAATCCGTCATGTGGGGAGAATATTTCTTGCTCGAAGCCATCATGAAGGTGCTTCGTTCATCTGATTCGGTTCGGGAGATCTGATAGAATCCATTACTCACAATGGATTTATCTGAAAATATGTCGCATGGTCGGCCCTTGACGTCCGGCGTAATGGTGACCAAGGGAATTGAGAAGGAGAAAGAAGACCATGAATATGGAAAACGACGACATCAAAGACTTACAGGAAGAACCTGGAGCAAATTCAGAGGGATTGTCAGAAAGTCCTGATCAGGCAAAAGCTTGGGAAATTGATGAAGAATGGCGCGGAGCGGCTGATTCAGCTTTGAAGATTCTCTTGGATGATGATGACGAAGAAGAATTTGATGATCTGGAAGAATTGGAAGAAGGCCAAACCGCGACGATCCGTACAATCTTGATCACTGGCGCTTGTGGAAATATCGCTCGCAAATTGCGTGATGCTTGGGAAGATATTTACGACCTGGTTTTGATTGACGCAGTTGTCGACGACAACGATCCGGATGTCATTCAGGCAGATTTATCGGTGTGGGATCAAAACTGGGTCGATCTTTTTGCTGATGTTGACACAGTCATCCACCTGGCGGGTAACCGTGACGAATTTTCAGCTTGGCATGAACTGGCAGCCCCAAATATTGACGCCTTCGCCAACGTTCTCAATGCTGCCATTTTGAACGAAGTGGAACGCTTTATCTATGCCAGCTCAAATCATGTGATGGGCGGATATCGCGATATTGAAGAAATTCCGATTACCTCCGATCTACCTCCTAAGCCTGACAGCCCCTATGGTGGCACCAAGCTGATGGGCGAGCGACTCGGAAAGGCCTCTGCAGATGCGTTTGGAATGACTTTTCTGGCGATTCGAATCGGCTGGATACAAGATGGAATCAACGATCCGGAAACCCTTCCGGACGAATGGGCCAGGATGATGTGGCTTTCCAACGACGACATGATCCAGCTTTTTGAATGTGCTGTGGAAGCCGATCTGGGTGATCGCGAATTTCTCATCGTCAATGGGATGAGTAACAACAGCGGAATGAGATGGGACCTTGGTCCCGCCAATGAATGGCTCGGCTTTCAGCCAGAAGACGATGCTTTTGCCTCATTGGACGACACAACAGACGTCGTCTGATCAGGGTTTTACGAGTCCATCTAAGGGGCGACCTTCATGAAGTCGTCCCCTTTTTCACACTTTAGGCAAAGATATTTGCCTTGTAGTTAGATCCTAAAATGGGTGTAAAATGCAGCTTTGCCAAATACGCAGACCGATGTTATGGTTTTTTGGAGCGATGGTTTGGGGGTATCTGCAACCACTTTTGTCTCAGCAGTGCGGATCGCAACAAAATTGGCCTAAAACGACTCGGATTCTCTGTCTAGGCGACTCAATTACCAAAGGAGTCAGGCCAGGAGTGGCTGTAGAACAGACTTTCGAATCTTTATTGCAAACCAGCTTCCAAAACCCCAAAAACCAGATTGAAGTCTTGAATGCCGGAATTGGCGGTGAACGCACAGATCAAGCATTAATGCGTTTGAAGCAAGATGTTATTGCCAAAAAACCTGACATTGTCATCATTATGTATGGGGCCAATGATAGTTTTGTAGATATCGGGAAAACAGAGCCACGACTTTCACAAAGAGAATTCAGGCAAAATCTCCAGCAGATAGTCGAACGATTGCAAGCGGAAAAGATTCGCGTTATTCTCATGACAGAGCCTCGTTGGGGTCGCAATGCAAAGCCCAACGGCATTGGGGAGCATCCGAACAAGCATATGGAGCCTTTCATGGAAATTGTTCGTGATGTAGCTCGATCGAAGTCTATAAGTCTTGTTGATCATTACGAAATTTGGAGGAAGCTTGAGGCGAGTGGTCTTGATATTGGCTCGATCACTACGGATCAACTGCATCCTAACCCATCTGGACACAAGAAGATCGCAGAATCAATCGAGCCAGTCCTAAAAAAACTGCTTGACTGATTCCTTGTGGAATTGGAGTTGACTACAAAAGGATTCAAGCCTTACGAGCAGCAAAATCTTGAACAGGGGCGTTACTGATGGATACCCTGTAAAGACTTTAAGCGAAATGTTGGGTTGCTTGGAACTTTCAAACTTGCTACGGTATGGGTTTGAGAGGCTTTCAAAGATGGTTGAGGATCAGGTCAAGGAAGTGCCCTCAAACTCTCAGAAGCGAATGGTATCAAAAAAGGAGCCTGAAGGTTTATGGCGATCGCTCATCGTAACGCCAAAACGCGAGTTGCCACGGCTGGCACCTGGCTAGATGCTCAACAAGCTTCTGAATATGTCCGTAAGCGTAATCATCGTAGAGTATTGCGAGTAGGGATAATCTTAACGGTTCTGGTCGTTTTCGCAGTAACAATCGGATATAAACCTTTATTTCAGAATAATTTTGCTGAAGTTGTGCCTGGGCGTCTCTATCGCAGTGCTCAGCCTGATGACCGGCTCGTGAAGTGGATAGAAGATCATAACATTCGATCTGTATTAAACTTGCGTGGTGGGAAGCCGTCATATGCTTGGTATGATCAAGAGTTGAAAACGATCCGCGAAACAGGCGTTGACTATTATGAGCTGCCGATGTCCGCACAGCTTCGACCTCAAAAGCGAGAACTTCTTCAATTGATCGACTTGTTGGGACGGGCCCGTTATCCAATGTTGATCCACTGCAAGAGTGGAGCAGATCGTACAGGGCTTGGCGTGACTCTTTATCATATGATAGTACAGAAAGAACCCCCGGAAAAAGCGTTGGGAGGTTTCACGGTTTATCATGCCCATATTCCACTTTTGGGGCCTGAAAAGTTGCAGCAGCCGATTCGCGAATATGCGTCTTGGATCTCGAGTCACCAGATGATACATACTCCGGAACGATTTCGTGGTTGGGTCGAAAAAGAATATGTGGATGGTCGTGAAACGGCAGCGGAGAGAGCTTCGACTGGATCAAAATCAATCCAGGATCCATTGTGATATACTCCGCGCGAGAATCAATGACACATTCCCAACGCGCCCCAATTCTGGTATGACTGATTTTATCCGCCCGATTTTGCGTCTAGATCACATCGTCCGCGTCGCACGGAGGCACGCCATGAACTCTTGGTTCAAGTTTGATCTTACCGAGGCCGAGTGGAAACGCTCGCGTGCCGTACCCCTTCCCCCAAAAAAAGAGTTCAGGAGCACGCACGCGACCAGCAGGAGTTTCTCGACCACGAATTGAATCCCCGGCTGGAAGAAGCCAAAGAAGGCAAGCGGCGTGTGTATTTCGTGGATGCGGCCCATTTCGTCTTCAGCACGGACTGTGTCGCTTGTGGTGCCTGGTGCGATTGTGGATCCCCGCGGCTGCGGGCAGGCAGCGTTTTAATGTTCTGGGGGCGTACGATGCGATCAGCCGTGAGATGATATCGATGACGAACACGGAATCGGTCAACACCGAGACCATGTGCGACCTGGTACAGTTGATCGAAAGGGAAAACCGCAGTCGGAAGCGAATTCCGATCACGCTGGTTCTGGACAATGCCCGGTATCAGCGAAATTCGTGGGTCATGCAACTGGCCGAGGAATGCGGTATCGAACTTCTGTTCCTACCAAGCTATTCGCAAAACCTGAACCTGATCGAGCGATACTGGCGATTGATAAAGAGGGAGGCTTTATACGGCCGATACTACGCGAATTTCGCGGCGTTCCGAGCAGGGATCGAAGAAGCGATGTCGAAACTTCGAAACGAAAAGAAAGATAAAGTCAAATCAATGATGACATTGAAGTTTCAGACTTTCAAAGATGTGTTATTGCAGGCCGCGTGAAGTATAACATGGTGTTCTGAAAATATCTGAATAGTGTTGATGGGCTATAGTGACTTTACCCAATGGTCAACTCGTGATGGCTCCTCCTCAGGTATCGGCCAGACAATACCAATAATATCCATTCGCCATAGTCCTCTGTATCCACGATCTTTTCGCCATGCAGATGCAGCTAAATGAAGATTTTTACGTTTGGTCTTTGAGATTGAGGCAGAGGGTAACTGTAAATGATCGCTTGAAAGGGTCCGGACTTCAACAAAAACCAAGACTTTGCCATCACGTGCGATAATATCAATTTCATGTGGGCCATTGCGAAAATTTCGATCCAGAATTATCATACCTTTATGTCGTCTCAACCACCAGCAGGAATAGGCTTCACCCCTTCTACCGAGCCATAGAGCAAAGGCACGTGTATCGGTTCTCATAGGTTGGACTTCATCAGAAGGCTGGAATGTCTTATGAGTCAGAGCCTGAATGAACCAGCGTTTGAGCTTGATTATAAAAGTTTGATTTGAATATAAAGAATACGGTTTTGGCTTTGTATTCATGTTCGTGCTGTCTGAATTAGAATTTACGCGTCGATACTTGGTCCTGAAATACGGACGCAGGTATTCCCCAGCCATGTTTCACAAGTTGAGGCAGAACAACACCGGAGAGACCTTGAAGAAACATTCCGCCAGGAATCGCAGAATCTGGGTCAGGATTTATGACGACCACCGTTGCTCCAGATTCCAATGCCATGAGTCCAAATGCTGCCGCAGGCTGAACATGGCCAGACGTGCCGATGACGAAAAACAGATCTGCATGTATTGTTGCATCGTTTGCAATTCCAAATACTTTGGTTGGCAAGACTTCACCAAACCAGACCACATCGGGCCGAGCCAGACTACCGCAAACAGGGCACTCTGGCGGAGAATCAGGGTGATTGTCTGCAAGCGATTGCTCTATTGGGTGTCCATATTTAAAGCACTTGGTTCTTTTAATATTGCCATGAAGTTCATGAACTATTGGAGAACCAGCGGCCTGATGTAATCCGTCCACATTCTGGGTGATCAGTGTCAGTTGGTCAACAGCATCCGCAAGCCATGCGATGACGCGATGTCCAGGATTTGGGAATGTATTTATAAGCATTATTCTGCGAGCGACATGCCATTGCCAGACAAAATCTGGATTGCATTCAAATGCTTCACGTGTCGCCAGATCTTCCACTTTAAAGTTCGCCCAAAGTCCCGTTTGGGAATCGCGAAATGTAGGTATTCCGGATTCTGCAGAGATACCTGCGCCTGTTAAAACTCCAACGTGGCGAGCGGATTTCAATAAGTGAGCTACTTTAATTAAATCAGATTTGTTCATGGTTGCAGTCCCTGGTTAAACCATATGAGGCCAGCACACCTTTATCGACGAATGCTGTGGCTCCTGCCATAATACGTTCTTCAGTGGCCTCTGCGCGGGTCATTTCATCTGTGATCCTGCCTTCACACATAACAATAATTCGATCAGAAACCGTGAATAGTTCGGGCAATTCGCTTGATGTAAAAAGCACTGTCAGACCCTGATTGGCAAGATCTCGTAACAGCGAATGGATTTCAGCTTTGGCACCGACATCGATCCCTCTTGTAGGCTCATCCAAGAGTAGAAGTTTTGGGCTGGTTAGTAAGGATCGGCCTAATATCGCTTTCTGCTGGTTACCACCTGAGAGGCTTAGTATCATAGACTTTCTTGAGTTTGTCTTGATACGCAACTTGTCGATTTCATTCAAGGCGGCGTTGGATTCATTTGCATGCAGAATAATTCCAGCCTTTGATAGTGGAGGCTTTTCAAGTTGAGTAATGGTTATGTTTTCGCCGACATTCATTTCTGTAAAAACACCTAGATTCTTTCGGTCTTCGGTCACCATTGCAACACCTGAATTTATTGCTTGGACAGGCTGATGAAATCGTACCTGTTGCCCATTCAAGATAATCTGACCAGTCCAGTTGGCTTTATCCCTGGCTCCAAAAATAGTTTCGAGTAATTCCGTGCGACCTGCACCCAATAAACCGGCAACACCGAGAATCTCACCTTGTTGTATTTTAAAACTGATATCTGACAATGATGGTCGACCGGACCCGGACGCACTTGGGACTTTAAGTTCCTGGATCTCCAAGACTGGAACATGATCGAGATCAACCTGGGGTCGGTCACGGGTTTTCTCTGCTATCAAAGATCGACCGACCATCCATTGAACAATCTTTCCCGGCGTTGCTTCTTTTTTTTGAACGCTTGTAACGAGTCGCCCGTCTCTTAGAACGGTGACTTGATCCGCGAGTCTGAAAACCTCATTCATTTTATGTGAAATATAAATTATGGAATGATTCTGTGCCTTTAAATCGTCAATGACGCGAAATAGTCGAGTGACTTCTGCATCAGATAGAGCAGAGGTTGGCTCATCCATGATGACAATATCTGCATGAAATGCAATGGCTTTAGCGATTTCCACCATCTGCTGGTCACCAATTCGCAAATCTCGGACGCGATCTCTTGGGTCGATTGTCGCTCCAAGTCTTTTGAGCACCTCAAAGGCTTTTTGAGTCATGGCCTGGTTATTCAAAATCCCGAATCGGCCCGTAATTTCTTCTCCTAGGAAGATATTCGCTGCAACAGAAAGATCGGGAACCAGATTCAGTTCCTGGTGAATGATACGGATGCCAGCAGTTTCAGCGTCGATGGTGGCCATGAATCGGGATGTCTGACCGTTAAGTTCGATCGTGCCTTCATAGTCTGTGATGACACCGGCAAGGATCTTCATCAAAGTGCTTTTGCCAGCACCGTTCTCACCACAAAGGGCATGAACCTGACCGGAAAAAGTCTCAAAACTTACGTCCTCAAGTGCGACGACACCTCCGAACCTCTTTGTGATATAGTTCATCTTCAGCCGTGGCGTGTGGGATTGAGGCATGATCATGATTTTCTGACCTGATCAGTGTTTGCAGGAGGTTAGCTACTATCGCTTGGATCACATAAAGTATATATTGGATAATCGAGGATTTATAGTAGAATCTCTGATTGGGGACGGCTGATGTCACAAAATTTTCAGATTCGCTGCCAGCATTGTCAATCGATGGTCGAAACTTCTCAAGCTGCAACCAAATTCTGGGTGCGGTGTGGACAATGTGGCCGCCCAGTCATGCCACGTGACTGGAGTCAGATTATCGAAGACCCAACACCGACTGTAACTTTTGAACCAATCAACTATCACTTGCGGAATGAATCTGGAAATGGCCGATCCACACCAACATTTTCCGCCCTTCGTCAAGCTGTTTGGGAAAGTCATCTGGTACGTCGATACGTATTGTGCTTAATTGCAATAGCTGGCATTCTTGCAGGTGTGG
This sequence comes from Candidatus Kuenenia stuttgartensis, assembly GCA_945865635.1. Classification (GTDB taxonomy): domain Bacteria; phylum Planctomycetota; class Planctomycetia; order Isosphaerales; family Isosphaeraceae; genus QWQI01. The sequence goes on along the minus strand of CAMBEP010000003.1, from coordinate 53,789 downwards.
CAGGAGGTTTCTATTCGGGCTGGTACTTGATCAGTGACGTTATGTTTTCTGCTATAACGGGGTTGGGAATCGCTGCCATGACCCTCTTGCTGCCAGAATTGATGATTGGGATAGCTTCTGGTGCAATGAGTTGCTGGTTCTGTTTCTTTCTTTTTGGAATCTATGGTAAACCAAACCAAACCTTACTCATTTATTTCCTGTTCGGATTTTGTTTTGCGGTCATCCTACAGATTGTCAGGGCACGGATTATGATCGTGGTTAAAAGCCCATCCAACCTGTATGAGAATCAACAACAAATCAATCCAGTTGCTAATTTGGTTACATCCGACTGAGAAATGTGCATGGGGAGGACGTGATGATTGCAACACGCATTATCTATTGTCCCTATATTAACCGACAATTCTTTTGTCTTGTTTGCGAATGCGTGTGGACTCTTTGGTGCAGTACCAGAAATGTAATTACAACCTCATTCCAAATCAATCACCACTAGATTCGGGTGCAGTCCCAAAAATGAGTATCCCAACATTTTCAAGTCTCGATTTTTTGATTCGAATCGCAACTTGACAAAGCTATTTGCAAAATAAAAACCGCATCGGTTCGTAACATGTGTGCCAAACTAATCTTAAATAAGAAAAAGAGATGGATGGACGTTATGAGATGACGAATGGAGATGAGGGATCAACGCAGAATTCTGCTTGCCAGATTCGTTCTCTCTAGTCATAATAGAACCAACCCTTGAACACTTTCATATCAGTGGCTTCGAAAGATCCATTTCCTTTTCAGTGGAACCCTCACTAGTGGTCAATTCGATGATTCATCCATATTTGAAAAAAGCTCTCCCTGAAATCTCTATGGTTACGATGTTTCTTTTGTTCACGAACTTATTGTATGCAGTCGAACCCGATAAAGTTGGTCTTGAATTCTTTGAGTCTCGGATCCGTCCTATTCTTGTCAATCACTGTTATAAATGTCATTCAGAGCTTAATAAACAGGCTAAAGGAGGCTTAAGTCTTGATACCAGAAGCTCTATTCAGAAAGGGGGCGATAACGGTCCAGCCATCGTGCCTGGTAATGTCCAGGAGAGTCTGCTTCTTCAGGCTGTAGACTATGATGGTGCTTTTTATGATATGCCACCGGCGGGCAAGCTGTCAGAAACTCAGATTGGAGACCTGAGAAAATGGGTAGAGATGGGAGCTCCTGATCCGCGTCTGGAATCAGTCTTCGATAATAAAAATGCTGTTGAGTCAGATTCAAAGAATTCCAATAAAAGTCATTGGGCTTTTCAAACAGTAAAAAAACCTACGGCACCGGTTACTATAAATCGAGAATGGTCTTGTGATCCGATGGATCAATTCATTCTGACTCGATTAGAAAACAAGGGTATTTCACCTGCACCTATGGCAAAAAAGACCGACTGGCTTCGTCGCGTGTGGTTCGATTTGGTCGGTCTGCCGCCGACTGCGGAAGCCATCGAAAAGTACTTGAAGGATCAATCAACAGAGCAAAAAGCTCGGGAAACAGTTGTAGATGAATTGCTCTCCAAGCCGCAGTTTGGTGAGCGCTGGGGCCGTCATTGGCTAGATGTGGCAAGATATGCAGAATCCTCAGGAGGTGGACGAACTCTCTTATTTAAAGATGCCTGGCGATATAGGGATTATGTCATAAATGCCTTTAATTCTGATATGCCTTACAATCAATTTTTACAGGAGCAAATAGCTGGCGACCTCTTGCCAGCTCAGACCGATTCGGATCGGATGCGTCAATTGACGGCCACAGGGTTTCTAGTTCTGGGGCCTACAAACTATGAAGAGCAGGATAAATATCAGCTTAGAATGGATATTGTAGACGAACAAATTGATACTTTAGGCCGTACCGCTATGGGAATGACGCTTGGCTGTGCGAGGTGTCACGACCATAAATTCGACCCGATTCCTACCAGTGATTATTACGCTATCGCAGGAATTTTCAGGAGTACTCGAACTCTTCAAAACGATACGGATAATGTGGCCCACTGGGTCGAGACTGCTTTACCGGTTGATCACAAAACGCAAGAAGAATTACTTCGCCATGAGCAGTCCGTTCATGAAATAAAATCCTTGATCAAATCTTTACGCACACAACTGATTAAACTTGATTCACGTACCAGTAAGCTTGCAGGTAGCGGTCCGGTCAAGCCTGAGGATTTGCCTGGAATTGTCATAGATGATATGAAGGCGAAATCTACAGGAGTTTGGAAGGTGTCGGGTTATGGTGGAAAGTATGTTGGTGTGGGTGCGGTTTACGATGAAAAAAGCAAGTCGGGCCATTCCACACTCACGTTTGGCCCGGCGATTCCAAAGTCGGGCCGTTACGAAGTTCGTCTAGCTTATGTACCACACTCGAATCGTGCTACAAATACATTGGTCACTATTCTGCATGCCGATGGCGAGGAATTGAAGCATGTCAATCAGCGGCTTGAACCACCGATTGAAGGTCGATTCCTGAGCCTCGGGACTTTCAGGTTTGAAACAGGTGGGGCTGGTTTGGTAGTCCTTTCCAATGAAGGTGCTGACGGCCTGGTTTCAGTGGATGCACTCTGGTTTGTGCCGGTGGAGGAATTCAACCAACCGGAAGCGAAGAAACCTGTGGAAATCAATCCAGTTGAGTTGATTGATAAACGGAAGGAATTGGCAGCACTTGAGAAGCAGCTTTCCACTCTTCAAAAACAGGCCCCTTCAAAACCCGTTGCGATGACACTCAGAGATCATGAAAAACCAGGCGAGAGTCCAATTCACATCCGTGGTAACTCCAAAACACTAGGTAGAATTGTTCCGCGAGGTGGGTTGTCAGTGATTTCAGGTGTTCCTTTTGGGTCCATACAAGCTGGAACAAGTGGTCGGTCAGTTTTTGCAAAATGGCTTACAGACAATCGTCATCCATTAACCGCCCGGGTGATGGTAAACCGCATATGGTTATGGGTTTTTGGCGATGGTCTCGTAACAACAGCTGACAATTTTGGGACGACAGGGCAACTCCCGACCAACCCTGATCTGCTCGACCATCTTGCCACCCGGTTCATGGAAAATGGCTGGTCTGTCAAGCATCTTCTTCGCGATATAGTACTATCAAAAACGTATGCCATGTCAGATCGTAAAACGCCTGAAAGCGAGCAGAAAGACCCCCAAAACCTGCTCTTAAGCCGGTTTCCTCGACGTCGCCTCGATGCCGAATCCATGAGGGACGCAATGTTGATGTCAGCCGGGGTCCTTGATATGCGAGTGGGAGGACCAAATATCGAAGGAGCCACCTCAATAGATTCCAATGATGCAGGTGCAGCGTTAGTGGAATACGGATATCAATTCAGAGACTTTCGTAGGTCGGTTTATACCCCGGCATTTCGCAATAAAAGGCTTGAACTCTTTGAAGCTTTTGACTTTGCAGACATTAATCAGCCGATAGGTCGCCGTGAGCAATCGATTGTGGTGACACAGGCCCTGTTTTTGATGAACCACTCATTTGTTCAGGAAATGGCTGGAAGAACGGCAAAACGACTTTTGCTATTACCAATTAATAATGATCGCGCGCGACTGGATCAGATTGCTCTTTGGATCGTTTCCCGACCTTTGACAGAAGCTGAGTCAAAAATCCTCCTTCCAATAGTTTTCAGTGTTTCTGGGCAGAAAGATCCGGAAAATGCTTGGGCAAAGGTGGCACATGCACTCTTTGCTTCTGTGGAATTCCGATATACTCATTAAGTGTGGTCAGATTGCAAAGCAAGATTGGGAGTGCCATTCATGCGGAAATCCGATACGAACATGCAAAATCACGACTCCATTTCAAGTCGACGCATACTGTTACGTTCTACGGCCTGTGGTTTCGGTTCCATGGCTTGGGCTGCCATGATGGGTCAGAAGTGCATAGGAGCCAAAATAGGGGAGCGACAGACGGGTACTAAAGTCGCCCACTTCACTCCGAAAGCAAAACGAGTCATCTTTTTATTTATGTCGGGTGGGCCAAGTCAGGTGGATTCGTTCGACCCGAAGCCAATTCTGGCTAGTCAAAATGGCCGGATGATGCACTTCAACGATCCGCGCAGTGTTGCCAAAACAGGCCAGGGCGCAAGTCAGCGTTTGATGAAATCTCCATGGAAGTTTAAGCAATATGGCCAAAGTGGGCTTCCTGTTTCCGACCTTTTTCCACACATGGGAGGAGTCGCTGATGAACTTTGTGTGATACGCTCGATGGCGACGGAAGGTGTTGCCCATGGCCCTGCAACGCTTTTTCTCCACACAGGCTCTACCAATTTTATTCGCCCTTCAATGGGGTCATGGGTCACTTATGGGCTCGGTTCGGAAAATGAGAATATGCCTGGGTTTGTATCGCTATCACCTGCTTTGGGCAATGGTGGGCCAAGAAATTATAGCAACGCTTTTTTGCCAGCAGTTTATCAGGGAACGGCCATCGGTAGGTCCGGAATACCTGCCATTGATTCTCAAATTCGCAATTTGGGTGATAGATCACGAAGCCTCAACGATCAAAAGGCACAATTTGAATTGATTCGACAGCTCAATGCAGCACAGTTGGCTGGATCGGGTGAAAATTCGGAATGGGATGCAGTGCTTTCCAGCTATGAGCTGGGCTGGCGGATGCAAACATCTGCGCCATCAGTGCTTGATATTGCAGGTGAAACTGCTTCGACTTTGAAACTTTATGGTATCGGTAAGGAACCTACAGACAACTATGGTCGATTGTGCTTAATGGCGCGTCGATTAGTGGAGTCTGGCGTGCGATATGTTCAGGTGAACTATGCAGATAACACCAATAATCCGTCATGGGATCAACACTCGAACCTGCCAAAACATGAGGATCACGCCCGGGCGGTCGATCAGCCTGTTGCAGCATTGGTTCGTGACCTCAAAGCTCGAGGCTTGCTGGAAGATACAATTGTATGGTGGGGTGGAGAATTTGGCAGGACACCTTATGCACAGGATAATGGAACGGGACGCGACCATAATCCTGCTGGTTTTAGTGTTTGGCTGGCCGGGGGTGGCTTCAAGAGCGGTGTCGCCTACGGAGCAACCGACGAATATGGATTTCAGGCGATTGAAAACCGTGTCCACATGCATGACCTTCATGCCTCTATCTTGCACCAGTTGGGAATAGATCACTTGCAACTGACTTATCGCCATGCTGGCCGGGACTTTCGTCTCACAGATGTTCATGGAGAAGTTGTTCATGGCCTTTTTGCATAAGCTCTTGAAATGCAAGGAAAATACATCCAATGACAATATATCTTTGGCCGGTCGCATTTTGTATTTCCCTCATATCCGTTGGATGTAGTCGTCAGCAACCGATTCAAAAGCCATTAACTGAATCATCAAAATCAATAGAAATGGGTTCAGAAACGATCATTGAGTTTCATGAAACGACGATAGATTCACCGATCAAGTTCAGGGAAGTTGCAAATTCGTGGGGTATTGATTTTAGACACGTATCTGGCATGACTCCCGAAAAAATTGTACCCACAGCCAATGGGTCAGGAGTCGCGGTTATTGATTACAATAACGATGGTCTAATGGATCTTTATTTTGCCCAATCGAGCCCCATACCTGTCAACCCTAAGGCTGAAAACACGGGGAAACTATTTCGTAATAACGGAGTAGGTCAATTTCAGGATGTTACAATTGAAAGTGGTCTTGGCCTGATCACATACTTCACACACGGAGCGATTGCTGCCGATATTGACAACGACGGTGACACCGATCTTTATCTCTGTAATTTTGGAAAAAACGTACTATTTATGAATAGTGGAGGCCACTTTACAGACATCTCAACCACATCAGGAACAGATTACGATGGCTGGTCTTCAAGTGCTGCCTTTCTTGATTACGATGGAGATGGTCTGCTCGACCTTTATGTTAGTACATATGGAGATTGGAAATATCCGCAAGACAATCGATTCTGTGGCGATTTGAAGAAAAATATTCGACTTTATTGCGATCCCAAAGAAATTCGTCCTGCGCCTGATGTCCTATTCAAAAATCTTGGAAGCGGAAAATTCGTTGATGTTTCTGCGAAGGCTGGAATCAACCGGGCGGATGGACATGGATTTGGCGTGATTGCAGCGGATTTTAATCAAGACAACCTTACAGATATTTATGTTGCCAATGATCAGGACCCAAACTTCCTTTTCATTAATCGTGGAAATGGAACCTTTGAAGACCTAACAGCAACAAGTGGCGCAGCGCTCGACGGTCGAGGCCATGCTCAGGCAGGTATGGGTGTTGATGCAGAGGATCTTAATGGAGACGGATACCCAGAAATTATTGTGACCAACTTTGCGAATGAATCAAACACGCTTTACCGGAATCTGGGTCAAGGGTTGTTTATGGATGTGAGCGCATCTTGGGGAATTATCTCTGCTAGTCTGCCCCACGTTGGTTGGGGAACAACCCTGAGTGATTTTGACATGGATGGTTGGCCTGATTTATATGTCGCAAACGGTCATTTGGATGAAAATCGACACCTTTTGGGCGAAAATGTCAAGCAGGAGCAACCAGCATTGCTTTTTCATAATCACAACGGGCGTCGTTTTGAAAATATCTCTTCTAAATCTGGGTCTTACTTCGCATCAGATCACGTCGGACGAGGCATTACTTGGGGTGATTTGGATAACGACGGAGATTTGGATCTCGTGATTTCTCATAAAGACAAATTTGCGGCAGTCTTACGGAACGATTCAACGCGCAGAGGAACGCATTGGTTGCGTTTAAAACTTGTCGGTACAAAATCAAATCGTGATGCAATAGGTGCGCGAGTCGAAATTGAGGTGGATGGGCAAAAAATCACACGAATGCGGAAAGGTGGATGTGGCTTGATGTCGACTCATGATCCACGTCTGATAATTGGTTTGGGAGCAACAGAAATCGTCAGAAGCTTAAAAGTTTATTGGCCGTCATCAAAAATCAGTCAGTTAAGTCAGGTCGAAACTGATCAAGATTTGGTTTTGATAGAACCGTGACAGAGAAATCATATTTTATGAGATTACGACAAAACCCATCGGAATTCAGGAACTCGATGAATAATATACGAAAAAACGAAATCGTTGCAATCGTAACGATGATCTTCTATCTGTCAGGATGCGGACAACCATCTACTCCTCAGTTAGATCGAGACATTCTTGATAAGTATCTAAAACAGACGAATTCAGCCTCTGAAGAAGTCGCAAATGCGGCTGTCATACGAATCTTGAAAGAAGATTCAGTAAAAATCAGTTCCATCGATCGGATCCAACTTGCTGCATTCTTCGATAAAATCAATGATATAAATCAAGCCCTTAAACAGTTGGAAATAGTAGGTGATGATGATAAATCTGCGGCTTTAGCACGATTGAACGAAGGACGTATACACTTCTTTAGGACCAGATTTGCCAAAAAGGCTGAAACATCTCTTAAAAAATCTGCTCAATTGGATCCAACTTCCCCTGCTCCATTAACTTTGCTTGCTAGTATTTATGATATTCAGAACCGATTAAAAGAACGTAACGATTGTTATATTAAAATAGATGAGCTTTCGGCTATGACTCGTGATCAATTGATTCATTGGACTTGTGATAGAAGACCTGATGCATCTCTCCGAGAGATTGCAGTTCTCTTGGATGCGTTTGTTAAAGCGGATCCAACAGACACCTTTTCTTTATTGGCTTTAGTAGATGACTACAGAAATCGTGGGGAATTTGATAAGGCCAAGAAATCTATCAAGATAATTCTGAAAATCAATTTGCCAGATTCAGACTTAATCAAAGCACAGCTCTCACTGGCTGAAATTGAATGGGATTGCGGAAACCTTCTTGAATCTGAAAAACAAATAAACCAAATTCATTTAGGACATAAAAATGATTCTTTAGAAAGCTTTCGATATTATCGATTAACAAGTCTAATTCAGGCCGAAGCTAAGAATTATAAGTTGGCTGAAAGAAATCTGATCCTGGCAATATCTTATAAACCGTTGGATCGCGAAGTTAATCAGTTGATGGTTCTGGTGCAAAGATTGCAGAAGAAAATAGAATCTGTTTTGCCTTATGAATTACGTCTAAGCCAAATAGACCGACTCGAAGATCTTTCCCAGAAATCAATTGCAACCTTACATCGTGACGATCCAACTTGGTTGATAAATATTGCAGAAATAGCTAACATAATTGGTCGTCATGATATTGCACGTGCTTGGTTCCGTCAAGTTCTTGTGAAAGATCCTCTCAATCCAGAAATTCAAAAACGGATCTTCCAGCTTGACCAGTTTCTTAAACTCTGAAATATTCTTATTACCCTATCCTTATAGTTTAAACCCCTCTCAGCCTGTTAAAATAAGCATCTTAATGACGATGTGATCTAGACGCAAAATCGGGCGGATAAAATCAGCCATACTAGAATTGGGGCGAGTTGGGAATGTGTCTTTGATTCTCGCGCGGAGTATAACGATTGTAAAATCAAGTGTTTCTGTTTCTTTCAGGGACGATTAATTAGGCTTGGCTGAAGGACAAGGCTCTGTGCGGACACAAGCTGAGCGTCAGTCAAGTGCCTGTAAACAAAGTAGACTGGTAGGACGCCACTGTGTCTTACCTTTTAGTTCAAGACCGAATGCGAAAATCTAACCATTTCTGAACAATAAAAAGTAGCTTAGTCGAGAGGTTGGTTTCTTCATTTCACAGTGAACCAAAACAAGGACTGGTCCAGTCACAGCAAGAACCGGTAGTGTTTGGTGAGTTCGCTCATAACCAAAGTCTGATCAAGAACCAGAATTGTTGCAATAGTCAGCCACTAAAGTTGCTGAAGAGACTATTTTAGAACGATTTTATCCAATACAAGAGTCCCCTCTTTTAAATGAAAAAATTGATCCGATTGAATATTTGAGAATGTTTCAGTGCATCCACTTGGCCAGCGTATCGTAAGGTCTGATACGGTATTTGCCGAATCCAAACCTAAATGAACAACTAAACTGTTGCCGCCAAAACTTGATCCAGCACTAACAACGCGATGTATAATACGATATAGTCCATTCTGTAATTGAAAACGTGCTTCTATTTTGGTACCAATAGCACATCGATTCGACTTAGTGCCTTCAAGTTTCAGTTTAAGCCAGTGACGACCATGGCCTGGATTTTCAAAAAAAACATTATGTGACTTGTCCGCAGGTGTCTGGCCACCTGTTTGTACAAACAAGTCAAGATCTCCATCAGAATCGCCATCAGCAAAAGAGACGCCATGGCCCTTTTGCAAATGGCCAGTACCTGTTTCAACAGTACTATCACTAAACGCTTGTCCGTTGATATTTCGAAACATGCGATTGGGTATAAGGATTGAATAAGGAGGACGACCCGTTGCTAGATAGAAATCCAGAAACCCGTCGTTGTCATAATCCGCATAATTCGAGCCCATGGGGAGAGTAACGAAATCAAGGCCAGTTTCTTTCGTAACATCTTTGAATCCCTTGCCACTGAGATTATGATAAAGTCTGGACCGTTCCGCTTTCTCAGGTTTTTTTCCTGACATGTCCATTACAATCTCTTGGAGATTCGCTCCAAATCCTGTTACTAATAAATCTTGCCAGCCATCATTGTTGTAATCCCAAAACCAGCATGAAAAACTTCGAATTGGCTCAATCAAATTCAATTCAGGAGCAACATCCACAAACGTACCATCACCTAGGTTCTTGTAAAGACGATTAAATCCATTCATGTTACTGACGTATAAATCAGGTTTTCCATCGTTATTATAATCTCCGAAGACAACACCTTTCGCCCAACCCTGATTAATAACACCTGCTTTATCAGCTACATCTACGAAAGTTCCATCGCCATTGTTGCGATAAAGGCGATTGTGATTTAATGGAGTTGCATTACGATCATGATATTCTCCAGCTACATATAAATCCAAGTCACCATCAAGATCATAATCACCCCAGCAAGCCGACTGTGATGCAATTGGTTCAAAAAAACCAGCAGATATTGTCACATCTTCAAAAGAACCATCACCTCTGTTGCGCAGAAGAGTAAGACGATAAGGAGTTTCCCAGCCTCCACGGATTAGTAATGCATCTAAGTCCCCATCGTTATCATAGTCTGCAGAAGAAACATTTACCGACATTCGCTGATCTTCCAAACCGGAGTTTCTACCAATATCAGTATAATTGCCATCAGGTTTCTGAACGAAAACGGAAGTGCCAATATCCCAGTCCCCAGACGTTATTAAAAGATCAGGTCGATTATCACCATTAAAGTCGTCCCAGATCGACCCACCAAGCATATTTGGTCCGCGGCGACCAACTCCAACATCCTGAGCCCTATTGGTAAAACGTAAGTTCTTATTCCTCATGCTATACCATCCAGAAAGCAAATAAGTCTTGTCGTCGACATCCAACCGCTTTTCGCCGATTGTCATTCGAGCCACATGGTCAAGCCATTTAATACCAAGATCATTAGGACGTTTGCTCAAATATTTCTGAAAAAAAACAATTGATGTTCTGGATCCATCCTGAAATTGATGGACTGCATCCGGAGAAATTGGATAAATACAGGTTGATTGACCTACACATTCAACGCAATTGTCTTGTTCACCAGCACGAAGAGATGCTAATCCCCTAAGTGCGATCAGGTTCGACCTAAATTCTTCTGATATGTCTGAACCGTCTCTATCTGCCTCTTTAAAAAAGCGATCAGCCTCTTGAAAATGGCCTTCATACATTTCCATAAGACCAAGAAAACATTTTAACAGTGCATGTTTCTCATCGTAATCGTTTAATGACTTGTCTTGTCTGTCAAGATGATTTAATTGTAATAGTAGATCATACTTGGCTTTGGAATATCTCTCTTTAGCTGCATTATAACATAGGCTCAAGTCTGTTCTATCAAGAATCTCGGGTGTATAAGGGAATGCGATACCATAACCACTGTCATCAACAAAGTTATCGGAAATCAAACTTACTTTTGGGTCTGTTCTTTTCAAGTCAGAACTCTGAATTTTTTTCATATTTTTATTAGGAAAGAAGTCGTTCCTTTCTTCCCATAATCCAAAGATTAACAATAGTGGAGCGCACAGAAGTGCCCCCTTGAAGACAGATCTTATTAATTTCTTGAAAGTACACATAATTATTGTTTAGCTCCAGCTACAAAACTTTTTCCGCTCACGTCTTTTATGTCACGCATGATGGCAGGCAGTATTGTGACTCCGATACGTTTTGCAGCAGCAGTGTTGACAACGGTAACATAATGATCACCTTCAACAAATGGAATATTCACAGGAAGATCACCATTGATGATACGTGCCACACGTCGACCAACTTCAAAACCACTCCATCTTAAAGAAGGTTCTCTGGTGAAAATAGCTCCTTGTACAGCTTGCCTACTTAGTGTTCCGAAGACGGGCAATTTGACCTTCTCCGCCTCTGAAATGACTACAGTTGATTGTGGACCCAGACCATTCGTCAGCAATATTGCTGCTGCATCTTTTGTCTTTAATTCTGTCATTAGCTTCGACCAATCCTGTCCTTTTAGGTAAGGTGCAATCAATGGTTTAACACTTTCCCAATTGCACCTTAAAAGTGCATCTTTATGTATCGAGCTTAAAGGATCTGTTGGGTCATACAGAATTGCCAACTTATTTGCCTTTGGCAGACTACCTCGCGCAATTTCCACTGTCAAGGTTAAGTGGTGTGGCAAATAGGCGCCAGTAATATTTGGATCATGATCCTTATCTGACTTCCCAAAACCCATTGCAAGCGGTTGATTAGCCATTGCAAAAACAATTGGTTGGATAGACTTTCTTCGAAACGCAATATCAGTAGTGGAATCAAGTAAAGTAACAATAATTTCAGCACCCTCTGCAATTGCTTTATTAATGATCGGTAAAACATTATCGATGTTTCCTCTTGCATCGTAATCGATCAATGTGTGTTTGTGATACTGTGTTTTACCCTGTTTAATACCATCCTCGATATCTTTATTAAGCGCTTCATCTCCATAATCAGGATTATTCAGACGAATGATTGCGACTTTCTTTTCTAACATCTTGTCGGATTCTATTCTGACCGATTGTTTAGACGTTGACTTTAAAGAATCTGAAGTACTTAAGGATCTTGTTGGATTTGTCGAACTACCGCAGCCAGGTAAGATCAGTAAGAAAAACAGCGACCAACTGATGAATTGGTTTTGGAATCGCATGTTTCGTTTTGGAAATGACAGTATTGTCATCATTTTGGTTTGCCCCTGTGATTGGATTGTGCTTCTGAGGTTTCTGATGATTGATGAACTACTCTACGAGTCGGAATGGCCTCGCCTGATCCTTCAATGATTTCGAGAACCGTATCATATGAAGGATTGTTGATACGGTCCAGTGTACCTGATGGCCACCGTATTTCAAGTAAATCTGGTTTAACATCTTCCATAAAACCAAAATGTATTCTCTGATCACTACTCGACTGATAACTGCCACCACCAAAATGCTCTGAAAATTGAATTCCTTTCTTAGTATTCAAAGTTACCTTACATCCAACTCCATCGTGATTTGACTTTACACCAATCAATTTTACGGTCAACCAATGATTCTTATTCTTTGTGATATTATGAAAATAGACAAGTGGCTCATTCTGAGGAAGAAGAATTCCATCCATAAACCCATCGTTATCCATATCTCCAACTGCAAGGCCTCGACCCAGGTGTGGAATAGAAAGTGGCTCACTTATAGTATTGGATGTATCAAACCAACGACCATTTGTTTGACCTAACAGTAATTGGGCCGGCATTCTATAAGGGAGATCTTTCATATCATCAGTGTGGCCATTAGCTGTAAAAAGGTCGAGTAGACCATCATTATTAAAATCAGAAAAAGCGATTCCGAATCCAAGTCGTAGTCGAGAAGCTGCAGCAAGTCCAGATACTGAAGTTCGATCTGAGAAGACTAGTCCACCAAGATTCTGATAAAGTGTAGTTGATTCGCCATAATAATTTGTGACCGCCAAATCCATATCACCATCGTGGTCGTAGTCACCACAGGCTACACCCATTCCAGCCTGATAGCTTCCTTCAGCACTTCCTGCTACTCCAGTAACTTGTGCAACTTCCTCAAACTTCATATTACCTTTATTATGAAAAAGAAAATTGGCAGATTTGTCGTTTGCGATAAATAAATCCATTAAACCATCTTTATCAAGATCTGAAGCTATGACTCCTAGACCACGACCATTGACATCAGATTGTGTAACACCTGAGTAATCTGAGATATCGGTAAACTTGCCCTGATCGTTTCGAAATAAATGATCGGAGCGAGCTTTACAGGTAGTGGGATTGCAGGACATATACGAGAAAGTCTGACCGTTTCGACAAAGCCTTGGATTATGTTCATCCCAAACTACATAATGACAGACATATAAATCAAGGTCGCCGTCGTTGTCTAGATCAGCAAATGCAGCAGAGGTTGGCCAGTCACGAAATCCGTCAAGTTTCCATTCTACAGAGGCATCCCTAAAAGTTCCATTACCTGAATTTATGTAGAGAAGGTAAGCACCAAAACGTGTAATAAAAATATCGCTAAATCCATCATTATTAATATCACCAATTGCAACACCATGGCTATATCCAGTACTAGAAATCGGTAAACCTGATTTTGAAGTTACATCTTCAAAATCACCATTATGAAGATTCCGAAATAATCGATCTCCAGAAGAAATCAATGCTTCCTTTGAGGCATATGGGAATAAACCACCTTGAATCACAAACACATCTTGCCAGCCATCGTTATCATAGTCAAGAAGAGCAATTCCACCACTGAGCGCAACAGGCATCTGACGAATGCTTGTCTCACCATTATTAAATGTAAAGACTAATTTAGAGGTTTTTGAATCATCACGGAAAACTGGGTACTGAGGAGGTAATGAATCTAAATTGACTAGCGACAAACTTGTAGTATTTATCACGGAATCATTTCCTAACCAGTTTATGTTAATGCTAGGCAATTGAGAGATAGAAAGATTTAATTCTTTTAAATCATTAACCAAACTATCAGAGAGTTGTAGTGCAGGAATGTGATTGGAATTCATTTTCAATACCGTATTACAAAAGAGACGACCTTCAAATAGCATTCCGCAATTTCTTGCAGATTCAGCTAGTTTAAAGAAAGACTCGATGGTTTTGGGAGTCTCTAGTGAAAGAACATTCTTTCCATAAGTTTCGAGTGCTTTATCTACAATTGCTTTCTTCTCTCGTAGTTGAAGTGATAATATGGTTTTTCCTGATTTATATGCAAAATCTGAATATTTCGAGAGCACGATAGTGTTATAAGGATCAATTGCATAAAGAAATTCTAACGCCCGTTGCTGTTCTAATAAATCCTTTCTCGATTCTGCAAAATACTCTGCCCATTCATATTTCTCAACAATAGTAAAATCATGAGGTCCAATTCTTTGTGCAGCATCCAACGCTTTATGTGGTGAATGTGTTGCCCTGGCCAATCTCATTCTAGCAAGATACACAGATTTATCAGGATGATTAATAGGTAATTCGCAGAAGTCCAAAGCCTTGTCTGCCTCTTTAAATTGACTACGTTGAGTAAACACTATAGATTTTGCAAGCCATAATCTACTATCATCCGGGTTCAGTAACTCACATGTTTGGATAGCTTTCTCAATAGTCTCATATGGTGGAGTACCGCGAACGGTTATCCACAAATCTTTAATCAACGCAACCGGATTATCGCTCATTGATATTAGTTCTTTTAAAACCTCAGCTGCGTCTTTAAATCGACATTGCATTCGATAATATCGATCAAGTCTTAAAAGGGTATCACGTTTATCGTTTAAACTCAAAGAAGAAAATGTTGAGCGGTTCTTTAGGTCTATTAAATTCTCCTCAGCTAATCGCCAGTTTCCTTGCTCTAATTCGATATCTGAAACTTTTAAAAGTGACTTTGCCAAAAAGTGTTGGCCATACTTGACTTTGTTAAGTGTTTGCAATGCCTCTTTCTTTCGTCCTAGATCAGAAAAGCATATTCCTTTTAAGTAATACAACTCCTCTCTATTAAAACTATCTGTATAGTATGATATAATATCCTTCTGTGCAGAATCTATTAACATTATAGCGGATTCGTAATCAGAGTTATACATTTTAGTTTTTATTTTATAAATTGCAATTCTTTGTCTGTATTGAAGTGTGCAGATATACAGAATAATTACAATAGTAATTATTATTAGCTTAACTCTTATATCTTTTAAATAAGGTTTCATTGATGTATTCCTTTTAGAACTTGTTCAATATTGCTATGTTGAACTTCTTTGACCCTAGAACTTCCTTCTTTTAATTGAATCTTTCTATTGCACATTATATTCTGATGTTTATCTACTTGACCAGATGGCCAGCGAACTTCCAGTAATTCAATGATATCATGTTTTCCAACTCCTAGATGTAAATCTCCAGAACTAGCAGAGAGATAACTTCCACCTCCATGCTTAAATGTATGATGTTTCATGTTTTTTGCTTTTGCTATAATTCTTGTTCCAACCCCATCACGATTTGATTTGACACCCTCTAAATGAATCTCAAGGCTATTCAAACTATTCTTCCCCTCAAATTCATTATTATTTGTATTATTCACGAAAATCGCGATATTAGAATCTAAGTTGATTTGTACCATATCCTGGAGTCCATCGTTGTTTAAATCGCCTATAGCCAATCCTCTTCCAAGCCTTGCTATATTCATATCAGAACCAATTCTTGACGTTGTATCTTTCAAACGACCTTCTATCGATCCAAGTAATACCTGACTTGTCATCTGATATGGTATTATTGGACGTGAGTCGTTTACATGGCCATTTGCTGTTGCTAAATCCAATTTGCCATCATTATTAAAATCACTTATTACTATTCCAAATCCAAGCTTATACCGTGTTGTTAATTTTAAACCTATTGCATCACCTCTTTCTCTAAATAGAAAGTCTCCCATATTCTCAAAATAACTCGTTGACTCACCATAAAAGTTTGTTACTACCAAATCAAGTCTTCCGTCTTGATTATAATCACCACATCCTACACCCATACCTGCTTGATAGCCACCATTTGAATTTGCTGAAACTCCTGCAGAAAGGGCTTCATCCCTGAATCTCATTGCTCCATGATTCCTGAAAAGGAAGTTAGGTGTTCCATCGTTGGCCACGAAGATATCTATTAATCCATCATCATCAAAATCGGCTGCAACTACACCGAGTCCTTTTCCATTTTGATCGAACCCTGTAATTCCTGATTCATCGCTGATATCTGTAAACTTTCCCTGATCGTTTCTAAATAAATGATCTGCTCTAGACTTCAAAACATGAGGTGCACAATATGCAACCGTATTTCCATTGTCGTTGTTACAGATTCTTGGATTTTTTGTTTCCCAAACTACATAATGACAGACATAAAGATCTAAATCTCCATCATTATCAAAATCTGCAAAAGCTGCTGAGGTTGGCCAGTCTCTTTCACCTTCGAGGTTCCAGTTTTTAGTTTTATCCTTAAAGGTTCCATTTCCTTGATTTTCTAATAGGGCATATGATCCGAAACGGGTAACAAAAATATCCGAGTCACCGTCATTGTCTATGTCGCCCACTGCTACACCATGACCATACCCTACTCGAATATTTGGTAGACCAGCCTCGACTGTTACATCTTCAAAGCTTCCATCGCCTTGATTACGAAAGAGGCGGTCTCCTGATTTATCATTATTCGTGATTTGATTATAAGGAAATGATCCTCCTTGAAGCGCGAAAATATCATTAAACCCATCATTGTTATAATCAATTATTGCGACCCCTCCGCCCATTGTTTCAGGCAATTGACGGTTTTGAGTCTTTCCACTTTGGAAGATAAAATCGACTCCATTATTTTTTGCAATATCTTTAAACCTTGGATATGAATCCGTATTTTCTGTTTCTATTTCTTTCTGCATATTGGTTTTTTTGTCTAGTACGATTTTATCGTATAATCGCCAGAGTTTCTCTGTTTGATTAGAAGCTATAATTTTCTGTTCCAGTTCTGAAATTTTCTGACTCAGCGAGACTTCCTTTGAATTACCAATTGCTAGAATTTCGTTGAATGCGATAGCTTCAAACCATCTCCCGAGACGTTCGGCAAATGACGCCATTTGCTTCGCATTTGATTTGAAGTCTGAGCCAATTAGGTTTGTATATTTCTGGAGAGTTATGTCAATATCACTTCGACTCATTCTAATTTTAACTGCATCCTCATTTTGTCTATTCGCAATCAATGCCTGAGCTAGTTCTTCCATTACTATAATATCTGTTGGATGTGTTTTTAGGTAGACTTCTAGTATTTCTATTTGCTTGTTTAGGTTGTTCTGTCTATTCGCTTTTAATGCTGCGAGTTTCATTACATGTTCTGGTTTGATGAGTGATCTATCTATGTCTTTTTCTAGGTTTATTATCTCTTCCAGATCATTCTCCATGATGGCTGACTTTAATTCCAAAACTTTCCAGTTTTGAGAATGCTGATACGCACTTGAGTTTTGCTTTATGAGGTTATGTGCTATTTCCATCTGTCCTGTTCTTAAAGCGATCTCAATTTTAGCTATTATTACACTAATGTCCTTTGGAGATTTCAGACTCGCCATTTCAATTTTCTGTTTTACATGATCTATTGGGTATACTTCAAGGTCGAGTGATAGATGTGCTCTGAGATTTGCGATAGTTTCTGATGCATCTGCCGAAAGGCTGCGTTTCTTTTCTCTCCAATTCTGTTGAATAAGCTGAGAGACTTCATCGATCCTGGCTTCGATCCAAAAAAGTTGTAAAAGGGCATGTCGAATCTCCATTGAGAGTGGGTAACCTTCCTTCAGTCCATTCTTATAAATTGCTTCTGCGTCGGTAAAGCGTCCTTGCGTTTCTAGCCACTCACCGGATTTCAGAGTCGCTTCGCTATAAAAATAGGTTCCTGGAACTTGACTTGACCATGTGTCTAAAGCACTATCGAACTTTCCAATGGAGTATTCGCATAGACCTTTGAGATAGTTGGCTTCATCATGAGTTCTAGGAGAAATCAGGGATAATCGATCGAGCGTCTTGGAGGCTTGTCTGAAGTTTTTTGATTTGACCAAACTTCGGGCCTTGGTTAGGAGTTGTTCTTGAATCTGATATTGGACGATTAAGGCAGTGGTCGACAGTAGGGTGATGAATAGTAAAAAGCTAATAATCTTCCGTTGACCGATGCGACAGAGTCGGTTTGGTCCTTGAGTTGACAAAGTTGTTGGGTTTAGTTTTTTTGAGACCATACTGGGTGCGAATCCGCTATTAGATAGAGAGTATTAGAGTGTTGAGGGCCATGAAAAATGTGCGATGAGTACGAACTGGGTCTTGACCCAGAACGAGTCTCTATTTACTTTACACTCTCTAACCACTTCGAAAGAAGTAAGTAGTTCCACAAAATCGGTACCCAATCCAATCATCAGGAGTTTTCCGATGCGTAAGTTGAGCATGTTTGGTCTCTTGGCGTTGTCCGTTGTTTCCACCCTGAGTTTTTCAGGATGTGGCGGCGGAGCGACCGAAGGCAACCTGAAGCCAGGTGTAACGATCACACCAGAGCAATCCGCTGAAAAAGCCAAATCAGTCATGAAGGGTCAAGAAGGACTTTATAAGGGTGCTCCAGGCATTTCAAAGCCGAAGAGTAACTGAATCGTGTAGATTTGAGTGGCCATGCGACTAGCAGAGCAACTCAAAATGATCCGATTAAGAAGACTGGGTCGGACGTCTTATAAGAAAAGACTGTCCGGCCCGTTCTCTTGGTTTTAGGAGACCTAAAAGATCTTGAACTCACTGGCAAAGATTAGTTTACAACGACTGGAGAATGTCAAATACGACTTCTAGAAATCTGAAATCTTGAAAATAAAATCAGTTCAGGGTTGACCGAGAACACTTTTGGCATGTAAAATATATCATTCTGCTGACGATACTCAATGTAGGATGATTTCGCGAGCACCGATTTTCAGGTGTAACTAAGTCTTCTGCACAACAATGGTTTAGCACGAATGCCCCAGTGAATCTCCACATGGGGAGCCGCATTCGGGAACAGTACAAGATATGGCGAAGGGAATACCTCAGTGTCCTTAGTGGTCAAAGATTTGATCGAAGCTGGCGTACACTTCGGCAGCCGCGCCCGCCGCTGGAATCCGAAGATGAAGCCGTACATTTACGGCAAGCGTAACCTGATTCATATTATCGACTTGAAAGAAACAGTTCGCGGCTTGCTGCGTGGCTCGAAATTCTTCAATCGAGTGGCGTCGAACAACGGGCTGATCCTGTTCGTCGGTACAAAGCGTCAGGCGACGGACACAATTATGGAGCAAGCCACACGCTGTGGGATGCCCTATGTTACTGAACGCTGGCTGGGTGGGACACTGACGAACTTCGTGACGATCCGTAGTCGTCTGAAACGTCTTGAGGAATTGGAGCGAATTCTGGATGGCGAACAAGCCGCCAGTTACTCCAAAAAGATGATTTCGCAATTGACGCGTGAACGTACTAAAATCGACCGTAACCTTTCAGGTATCCGGACGATGGAACGACTTCCCGAAGCACTTCTTGTGGTCGACCCAGTCCGCGAGAAGATTGCAGTTCAAGAAGCGAAAAAGTTAGGTATCAAAGTGATTGCGCTGCTTGATACGGATTGTGATCCTGACAATGTCGATTTGCCTATTCCTGGCAACGACGATAGTATGCGATCCATCGAGCTCGTGGTGCGATACCTATCCGATGCAATTCTGGAAGGTCGTTCAATCGCTCCTGCTTATGTTGCACCTCCAGAACCACGAGATGACAGCGGTGATCGTAGAGACCGTGGTGGTCGTGATCGTCGCGATCGTGGTGGAGATCGCGGTGGCGCATCTCGCAGTGGTGGCAATCAAGGTGGTGGTGGCAATCAAGGCGGCGGTGGTGGTATACGGCGAGTTGGGACACCTCCAGTCGTGTCGACTACTGAAGTACTTTCAGTACAAGATGTTCCAACTTCTGAGGCACCCGTAACCGAGGTTATTCCGGAAGTGACAGAAGGTTAATTCAGCCTCCTACAGGCTACAGGTAATAAGTCTCCGCACCACGTGATTTTACTGGTGCGGAGATTAGTCGTTGACAATTCAAGGATGACTGAGATCTTTAGACGTGGGCAATCTTTTCAGAAGAGGATGCCGATACAGTCGCGGTTTTGGTCAAAAAATAGGCGTGAAAATGTCTTAGGGAAAATCTTGTCCGACTGGTCAAAACTTCGTGACTTTAATCATAGACCAGCTTGGGGCATGACTTGAGATCAGAAAACACAGGAGAATTTTCAGATGGCAGATATCACAGCAAAGGTTGTTAACGAATTTCGTCAGATCACCGGCCTAGGTTTGATGGAGTGCAAGAAACTGCTTCAAGAAGCGGAAGGTGATCTGAAAAAGGCGACACAACTTGCTAAAGAGCGAGGTCTTAAGAACGCTGAAAAGCGATCAGGACGTTCGGCCAAAGCTGGTCGAGTTGAAGTGGGCTTCAACGATGACAATACGGTTGGGGCAATCATCGAGCTTAATTGCGAAACGGATTTTGTAGCTCGCAACGATGCTTTCCGGGGAATGACAGCAGATTTGATCAAACATCTCATATCCACGGCTTCAGACGGCCTGGATCTTTTGACTCAAAAATTCTTGATCAACCCGGCTTTAAGCATCAAAGATGCTTTGGTGAATCTGAATGCTCGGACTGGCGAAAATATTGGGGTTGCTCGCTCAATCAAATTTGAACTTTCTGGACCAGGTCGCATCGACAGTTACGTCCACCACGATTCCAAGAGTGGTGCGATGGTTGAAGTTTCTTGCGGATCTGCACAGCAGGCAGCCTGTGATGAAGTCAAGCAGTTGGTTAAAGACCTTGCACTTCAGGTGGTTGCAACGAATCCTCTGGCAGTGAGCAGGGATCAGATTAGCCCAGAGATGGTGGAAGAGCAGAAGCAGCTCATCAAAAAGTTGAATGAGAACAATCCTGACAACGCGAAAAAGCCGCAGCAGGTACAAGAAAAAATGGCCGAAGGTCAGTTGAATAAATGGTATGCAGAGAATAACCTTCTCGACCAACCCTTTGCCAAAGATCCATCCGCAGGCACAGTGGCTGATGTGATTCGCAAGGTGAGCGCTGCCACAGGTGGAGAGCCAATCAAAGTCAATCGGGCTATTCGATTTATTCTTGGTGAAACCGCATCACCTGATGCCGGCACTGAAGAATAATTAAGAATCGTCATGAGCTCGTTCTTGGCGACTTTTGTAACTATTTTCGGAAGTCGCCGAGGCTATCTTATATTATGCATGAGACACGTAAGTGTAGATTCCGATCACTGGAGATTCAATATTAATGGCTGATTCAACACAAAATCGACCTGCATTTCGCCGCGTTTTACTGAAACTTTCTGGCGAGAGCTTTGGTCGTTCCGGTGAGGGTGGGATTCATCAGGATGAGATCAGCCGGATCGCCCGAGAGGTGGCTGAAGTTGCCAGCAAGGGTGTTCAATTATCGATTGTAGTTGGTGGCGGAAACATTCTTCGCGGATCAGCATTTGCCAAAGGCAACCCGATAATCCGTGAATCTACAGCACATTACATGGGTATGACTGCAACGGTGATTAACGGGCTTGCCTTACGCGATGCTCTTGAACATTGTGGTCAGGAAGTTCGGTTGATGACAACAATTCGAATGGATGAAGTGGCTGAACCATTCATTCAGAGGCGTGCGTTGAATCACCTTAACAAAGGGCGGGTTATCATCTTGGCTTCAGGAACTGGAAGCCCGTTTGTTACAACAGACACAGCGGCTGCTTTGCGTGCCAAGGAACTAGATGCGGAAGTTTTGATGAAGGCTACACGTGTGGATGGTGTTTATTCTGCAGATCCCGAAAAAAATCCACATGCTGTTCGATATGAAACGCTTACGTACGAGCAGGTCGTGCGAGATCATCTTAAAGTGATGGACATGACAGCGATTGGCATGTGTATGGAAAATGCGATGCCGATCTTAGTCTTTAACTTTAAGCGAGAAGGCAACATAGAACGAGCCATTGTTCAAGGTGAACCGCTTGGGACATGGGTGGCCAATCAAGAGCGACCATCATACCGCCAATCTTGATCATCGTCGGATCAGAGGTTAATCTGATTGATCAACAGGTATGAAGTGTTTCGAGTATTATCGCTCAGCACAACATCATCATCTATTACGCCCCAATTTTCAGAACAACTCCGGGAGAGTCCGAAGCCATGACAATCGACGATATCCTGCTTGAGACCGAAGAACGCATGGAGAAGTCAGTCACCCTTTTGGGCGACCAATTTCGGGGTATAAGAACTGGCCGGGCCAGTACGGGGCTGGTTGAGTCGATCCGTGTTGAATATTATGGGTCCCCTACCCCACTCAAACAGCTTGCAAACCTCTCCACGCCAGAGCCTCAGCAGATTTTGATCCGACCGTTTGATATCGCCGCAATTGGCGATATCGTAAAGGCTATTCAGGCCAGCGAGCTTGGCCTGACACCTATGTCCGATAACAAAGTCATTCGACTAAACGTGCCATCTCTATCAGTAGAACAGCGTAAAAAGATTTCCGGTCGTGTTAAGGATCTTGCTGAGGAAGCTCGCGTTTCGATCCGCAATATCCGTCGCGATGGAAACAAAGATGCAGATAAACTTCAGGCAGACAAGCTTGTGACGGAAGATGACTGCAAAGCTTGTAAAGAAGATATTCAGGAGTTGACCAAAAAATTCGAATCCAAGGTCAACGATTCTGCAGAAAAGAAAACTGCGGAAATCATGGAAAATTGAAGACTTTAAGAATCTGGTTGTTTATATCATAGTCAGAGTATAAGCAATTGCCTGACCGACCAAAGAGACTGGTCGATCAGGTCTATAGATTCTTACAGACTTCTTGTGGTAAATCATCGATTGTTTTATAATTAGTTCTTCTATTCCAAACATTGGATACACAAGACAAGTTGTTCAAAGCCATGATGAAGCCAGCACTGAATTCTACGATGATAGGGTGTTTATTCATTCTTCAGGGCATCGCTTCCGGCGACGATTCCAATATAAAACAGTCGTCGCAATTATTTCGAGATGTTGTCGCGCCTTCTTTTGAAAAGGCTTGTCTTTCGTGCCATAACGAATCCAAGTCGCGTGGAGGCCTTTCACTAGCCACAAAATCTGGTTTATTAAAAGGCAGTGAAAATGGACCGGTTTTTGAGATTGGCAAACCTGATGAAAGTCGAATTCTCGAAGTTCTTTTAGGCGATAAGCCAGAAATGCCAAAAAAAGCAAAGCCGCTTGATCCCACGATTATTATGTCAGTGAGTGAATGGATCCGAACGGGAGCTGTTTGGCCTGACTCCATAAAACTTGCAGATAAATCTGAAGGTGTGGAAATTAAGCCGCTCTGGTCGCTTCAACCCGTCCAGAATCAGAAAATCCCGGAGTTACCACAAAGCCATCAAAACTGGCGGATAAATGCAATTGACAACTTTATTGCAAAAGATCATATAAGTTTTGGATTTAAACCAACCCCCGAAGCAGACCGCCGTACACTTGTTCGTAGATTGTATTTTGACCTGACAGGCCTTCCACCAATGCCCGAAGATGTCGAAAACTTTCAAGGTAACACGCATCCGAAAGCTTACGAAAAACTTGTGGATCATCTTTTGGCGACTCCGGCTTATGGCGAGCGGTGGGCACGCCACTGGCTCGACATTGTTCATTATGGTGAAACTCATGGCTACGACAAGGATAAACCACGACCAAATGCATGGCCTTATAGAGATTATGTCATCTCGGCGTTTAATCAGGATAAACCTTATGCAAAATTTATCCAGGAACAGATAGCAGGCGATGTTCTTTTTCCTGAAAGCTCTGATGCTGTGAAAGCTTTAGGTTTACTCGCGGCTGGACCATGGGATTTCATTGGTCATGCCGAAGTGCCTGAATCAAAAATCGATGGCAAGATTGCACGTCACCTTGATCGCGACGATATGGTGGGAACGACAGTGGGTTCACTGATGAGTCTCACGATACAATGCGCCCAGTGCCACGACCATAAATTCGATCCGTTGCTGCAAACCGATTATTATCGTCTCCAGGCGGTTTTTGCAGCAGTGGATCGTGCCGATAAGCCTTATTATGATAGCCCCCAGCAGCAACTCAGATACAATCACCTTCAACATCAAAAGCTTGCCGTGCAACGGCGTTTACCAATTCTGGAGCAGGTAATTCGTGTTGCAGGCGGCCCCAAGCTGGCTCAAATAGAAGAACGAATCGCTTTGACAAAGCAATCCGTAAGCCAAAAAGATCATCCACAGTATGGCTATCACAGCCAGATCGCCAGCGATCAGAAAGAAGTAAAATGGGTTCAGCTCGATTTTGACAATCCAGAAAAAATTCAGAAGATTGTAATTTCTCCTTCATCTGACAATTTTAATAATATTGGACCAGGGTTTGGTTTTCCGTTACGATATCGAGTTGAGATTTCTGATGGTAAAGGAATTGATGATAACAAAATAGCAGTTGCAGATTTTACTTCGAAAGACTTGATTAACCCTGGAATTAAGCCACAAGTAATCGAAACTCCTTCTGGAAAAGGCGTTAGACATATTCGCGTGACTGCAACAAAACTGGCCCCTCGTCAGAACGATTTTATCTTTTCCTTGTCAGAAATAACCGTTCTCGATGATAAAGGTCAAAATATCTCCAAAAAAGCCAAGCTCACTGCACTCGATTCTATTGAATCTCCAGTTCGATGGCAGATCAAGAATCTCTCGGATGGTATTGCACCTGCTTTATTGAGTGATTATGAAACGAATACTTTAAAGCTCAGTGAACTTGAGAAAAGTAAAACCGAGTTGATTCGGCAATCTGTTTCCAGCAAAGTGATTGAGGAACGAAATCAGGTTGCAAACGAATTACAATTCATAGAGTCCCAACTCAAATCCTTACCAAAATCGGAAATGGTTTATGCTGGAACTGTCCATCATGGCAGCGGAGCATTTGCAGGCACGGGGTCAAATGGTGGAATGCCCCGCTCGATCTTCAAACTCCCACGCGGTGATGTGAAAAACCCAATGGAAAAAGTTGGGCCAGGTGCTATTAAAGTTCTCAAATTTGCTCCTTCAGAATTCCAGTTTGAGGACACTGATGATGAATCAAAGCGTCGCGCAGCTTTGGCTGACTGGCTGACTCATCGCGATAATCCACTTTTCTGGAGATCGATTGTCAACCGGGTCTGGCAATATCACTTCGGGCGTGGGATCGTTGATCCGCCTGGTGATTTTGGTCACATGGGAGGTACCCCGTCGCATCCAGAACTGCTTGATTATCTTGCAACCACTTTTCGAGACACCGGTGGAAGCTTAAAAGCCCTGCACCGACAAATCGTCACAAGTGCAACTTATCGCCAGCAAAGTACAGGCCCAGAAGAATTTGCACAACGTGATTCCAATAACATTCATTTGTGGCGTCAGAATCGTCGAAAGCTGGAAGCCGAAGCTGTGCGTGACAGTCTCTTGGCCGTTTCAGGTCAGTTAGACTACAAAATGGGTGGTCCATCATTCAAAGATTTTGTGGTTCAGCAACCGGAACATTCGCCGCATTATGAATATCACTTAGCCAACCCCGATGACCCTGCTGCACACAGGCGTTCGATTTATCGATTCATCGTACGAAGCCAGCCACAGCCATTTCTTACGGCAATGGACTGCGCAGACCCTTCGATTCGTGTCGATAAACGCAACGAATCTGTCTCAGCCGCCGCCGCTTTGGCGCAGTGGAATCATGGATTGGTATTGGCGCTTTCCGAACACCTGGGGCGACGAATTCAATCCATTTCTGTCAAAGATACTGCGTCCAAGGTGCGTTGGGCATTTCAGCAATGCTTGAGCCGACAGCCCTCGACAGACGAGCTTCAGTTACTGACTTCTTATGCAGAGAAACACGGGTTTGATAAACTCGCCCGGCTGCTTTTGAATCTCAACGAATTCAGCTTTGTCGATTAAATGCAATACAACGCTTCTTATAAAGAGTCTAATCGCATGAGTAAAAATCAATCTCGCTGGCACTGCTCTGAATCAAGGCTATACGATAATTCCAATGGAATATCGCGACGCGATTTGCTTCGAAATACAGGTGGCGGACTGGGCGCAATTGCCTTGGCAATGATGGCAACCGAGAGTGAAACCAGATCAGCTAGCGTTGAATCAAATCCAACCGGTACACCCGGTATATTGAAAGGTGTTTTGCACCACCCTCCCAAAGCCAGTCGGGTGATAGAACTCTTTATGGCGGGTGCGGCCAGTCATTTGGATCTTTTTGATTATAAGCCGGAATTGCAGCGACGAAATGGCCAAGAATCGAACTTTGGAGAGTCGGTTGAGGCGTTTCAAAATGGACTTGGCCCGTGGCTCGCTCCTGTCTGGAAATTTGGCCAATACGGCCAATCTGGTCAGTATCTTTCAGAAGCCGTTTCGGCTTTTGCACCGGTGGCCGACGAAATCACGTTTGTCCATAACATGGTGGGCAAAACGGGCATCCACAGTCAGGCCACCTTGCTGCAAACGACGGGGTTTTCGCTTCCAGGATTTCCCTCCGCCGGTTCCTGGATCAGCTATGGTTTGGGCAGCATGAACGATAATCTGCCAACGTTCGTCGTTATGCCCGATCATCGTGGCTTGGCTTCAAATGGCACAAAAAACTGGGATTCAGGATTTTTACCAGGCCAATATTCCGGTACAGTTACCTATCCGGGCCAGCCAAACCCGATTGCAAATCTCCAGGCCGACGAGCGATATCGAGGTCGTTTTTCATCAGATTCCGAGGCTGATGCCTTGCGATTGATGGCCCATATAAATCGGACTCATGCTTCCCAGCGTCCAGAAGACAGCCGATTGGATGCACGAATCCGCGGTTATGAACTCGCGGCCCGTATGCAACTCGCTGCTCCTGAAGCTCTCGATTTATCCAAAGAGGCTCAGCACACCTTGAAACTCTATGGCCTTGATCATATCCCAAGCACTTATCCCTCGGAGATTAATGCACTTGAAGAAACACAGGTGTTTTCGCGAAAGTGCCTGACGGCGCGGCGGCTGATTGAACGTGGTGTTCGGTTTGTACAAATTTGGTCTGGAAATGACAACGGCTTTCCGCGACGAAATTGGGATAGCCACGAAGATGTCAAGCGAGACCATGGCCCTCTCGCACGTGGTATGGCCCACGGAGCTTCAGCCCTGATTCAAGACTTGAAACAGCGAGGTTTGCTGGATGACACCATTGTGCTATGGTCTACAGAATTTGGTCGCATGCCTTCCAGCCAAGGTGGCTTGGGGCGTGATCACAACCCTTATTGCTTCACCACTTGGATGGCAGGCGGTGGAATTAAAGGTGGCCTGAAATATGGCCCAAGTGATGATTTCGGATACAAACCGGCCGATCGTGATAAACCCACGATGATTTACGATGTCCATGCCACTTTGCTTCATTTGCTTGGCATAGATCATAAAAAACTGACCTATCGTAATAATGGAATTGATCGACGCCTGACGGATGTTCATGGCCATGTTATTCGAGAAATTCTAGCCTGAAATAACAATAAAATATCAACCGATTTCGCTATTAAGAAATCGGTTGACTTGAGTTCTTAGAAATTTACTCTGGCAATCAATAATTGCCGCGGTTATAGGAATTCCATATCGGAGAACCTTGACTTGGGTCATACCACCAGAACGAGTTCCAGCCGTAAAAACGCTGGGGTTTGGTCCGGTCGTGGAGTAATTGATTGGAACGGGTGGTTGGCTTACGCCTGCTGGCCAATTTCCGGCTGAGTTCACAGTCCGGGCCGAAAGAACAGGCTCTTGCAGGTACCCGCTAAAGGCTGGAGCAGCGGCTGGTTGGGCGCCAGCAAGTGGTTCCTGATACTGATAGACTGGGACACTGTTGTATCCACCAAAGGTGTGTCCCACGCCAGAATGGATCGTGGACGAGGCTCTGTGGCCTCCAAAGATTTGAGCATTTGACTGGGATGTGTTAGATAGACCCAGTAAGAGGCCTACTAATGCCAGAAGTAAACGTTTACGAATCATGTGATAATTCCTCAGGTGCATGTCGTGGTTGCATTACGGCCTTTGAGATTTGGCCGTTCACAAAAGTCTTTCACCTTCAACTATAAAACATAATTCTGAAGAAGCAAATTCTGGGAAAAGTTTCTTTCTGTTGGCGACAACAAATGGGCTGTTTCAGAATGATTTTTATGACAAGTTCACCAGTTTTACCAGAACGTGTTCAAAGAGATCTTGATCGGCGAGACCTGTTTCCAGGGAGTCAGGAATACCGGATTTGCACCAAAAACCGCCAACAAGCTGAGCACAAACAGAGCTTTTCGTGTCCTCTTCAAATGAAGAAGCCTGAACAAAAGCCCAAACTGCCGCTTCAAAAGATTCATCAACATAATCAGAACTACTTATTAAAGGGAGTTTTTTCGCCCATTAACTGCCGCCAATCAACTCCTGCAAGCGGGGATGGATACAAGGTATTTCATTCATCTTATGCCAGACCGGCCATTTGGGATTGAAAATTGCTTCTATGGATTCGCCCTTAACCACAAAGCCGCCAACATGATTCCAAAACAAGCACAAGCCGGTAAACACTGGTCACTGCCATGAGTTGGGCGACTGGATTCTGTCAGGAGTAGTGTCAGATCCGCGATCCGATCCGGGTAATAATGAGAATATGCAATAGGTACGGGAGCGAGTCGCATCATTGACGCATCTCCGCTTGATCTTTCGTATCTCTGGCTGGAAGTCGCAGCGCTACGTCCAATTTGATAAGTTCCCAAACATCCAGCAGTGAATATTCCGATATTAATACATTTACCTGTCGAGCAATATTGTCCGTTTTTCCACCAATCGAGATATCGAACTGCATGATCATTTAAATTTCAACCCGTCTTGATAAAACAATTGGCCTATGAAATAGCCATGCTGGTATCGTCTGTCCCTTGAGCTGGAGAAAGGCCATGAAGTTCGCCTGAACGACAACCTGTGACCAAATCAAATGTACCAAGGCTTTTAAATTCAACCACCATGCCTAGAGCATGGCCTATTGCCACCCCAAAAACATACCTCGCTTGCGGTATTTTATGCATAATACCTTTACTATTAAGTAGATTGATCAGGTCAGTATTTCTCTGATCACATGTCCGTGTACATCCGTTAAACGACGA
Organism: Candidatus Kuenenia stuttgartensis; assembly: GCA_945865635.1. Classification (GTDB taxonomy): domain Bacteria; phylum Planctomycetota; class Planctomycetia; order Isosphaerales; family Isosphaeraceae; genus QWQI01. The sequence goes on along the minus strand of CAMBEP010000003.1, from coordinate 24,512 downwards.
TTCGTGCCATTGTGATAATAGGTTAGACGCTCATGATCCAAACCTAACAGATGTAAGACTGTGGCATAAAAGTCATGAGCGGTGGTGATCTTCTCGACCGATTTTCTCCCAAATTCATCGGTGGCGCCATAGCTTGTTCCACCTTTGACTCCTGCGCCCATCATCCATGTGGTGAAAGCATCGGGGTTATGGTCGCGGCCAGATGTGCCTTCCTGGTGTGTTGGCATCCTGCCAAACTCTGTTGTCCAAATTATCAAGACATCTTTTTCTAAAAGGCCTCGCTGTTTCAAATCGGTGATGAGAGCAGCTGTGGGCTGATCAAAAATTGGGCAATGTCGCTCATAATCTGCTTTCAACGTTTTATGAGCATCCCAATTTAACAGACCATCCACACCCGATGCGCGAGACGCACAATATAGGCTGACATAGCGCACACCACGTTCAAGAAATCGCCGCGCCATCAGGCAGTTCTTGGCATAGGCGGATTTTAATGGGTTGGCATCATCCACTCCATAAAGCTGACGGATGTGAGCTGGTTCGCCATCCATGCCTGTGGCCTCAGGGGCAGCCAGTTGCATGCGTGCCGCCAGTTCATAACTTGAAACTCTGGCAGAAAGCTCGGTGTTGTCCGGATGCTGATCAGCGTATCGTCGGTTGATCCTGTCCAAATAAGAACGAGCGGCTTTTTCAGACTCACCGCGAATTTCATTTGGAGGATTTAAATTCCGAATAGCCTGCTGGGCCGTCATCGGTACAGCCTGATATGCTGCCGGCAAGAAGCCGTTTGACCAGTTGGCTTTTCCGTTTGGTGGTTCGCCCCGAACGTCGGGCATGGCCACAAAACGTGGCAAATTATCATTTAAACTACCCAAAGCATATCCCACCCAAGCACCTGCGGAGGGAAACCCTTCTCTCACAAAACCTGTATTCATAAAAATACAACCAGGGCCGTGTGTGTTCGACCTAGATGTCATACTATGAATAAAAGCAATATCATCTGCATGTTTAGCAACATTTGGCAGAATTGAAGAGATTGGTTTACCACTTTGACCACTGCGAATAAACGGCCACGGACTTTTCATCAGATTGCCGTTCTTGCCCTGAAAACTTAGAAAGGCTTCGGCTCCTGGCAATGGGGTTCCATGATATTGGGCCAAAGCAGGCTTATAATCCCACAAATCAATGTGGCTTGCGGCACCAGGGCAGAAAATGTGCAGAACCTGCCGCGCTTTTGGTTCAAATTGAGGCTTGCCAGGCTGCCAACTTTCCGGTTTTTCAGCAGACTCCGCACGGTCAAGATCCATTAGCGCAACACCGATAATACCGGCCGCAACATCGCCCATGAAGCCACGACGGCTCAACCAATCCTGCATTTTTGTATTTTTTAGTTCCATGACCTTGTTCCGTTTGTCTTTGAATTTCATTCGAGATAAAGAAATTCGTTGCTGTTGATCAGGACTCTTGTTAGATTTACCCAGCCTGCAGAGGCTGCTAATGTGGCGGATTCTTCCACTTCCTGCACTGTTGGCTGTCGTTGATAAACGATCTTGAAGATCTCACTTACACGAGCTTTGGGATCAGCAATCGAGTGGACTCGTTCTGCCAGTTTCTCAGCCATTCGCATCGTGAACTGGTGGTTCCATTGGGTCATGGATTGCAATGGTGTTGTCGTTGTCAGCCTTGATGGAGCGCTTTGAGCGTTGTCAGGACAGTCAAAGTCAGAGAGATAATCGACCTTTGCTGCACGTGCAGACTGGTGATAAATCGATCGACGCCAGGTTTCCGGTCCTGGATTATCAAGAGATACATATGTGGCAACATTGTCTTGCAAATATTGATATAGCCGGAATCCGGGCCCACCACGAGTTTCATTAAGCACACCACCTGCATAAAGCATGGAATCACGAATTTGCTCACCTTGCAAACGTCGTGGAGGGTATCTCCATAGAAATCGTGACTGCACATCCTTTGCCACTCCTGCCGAATTGGCAACTGATGACTGCCGATAGGTCTGGCTTAATACAATCTCACGGTGCAAAGGTTTCCATCGGCCTCCATGGTCTATCAAACGATTGGCCAGCCAGTCCAATAGCTCTGGATGTGATGGACGGCCACCCATATATCCAAAATCGCCAGGCGTATCCACAATTCCTGTCCCAAAATGCAAATGCCAGATCCGGTTCGCAAGCACGCGCCAGGTCAATACATTCTGGGGACTTGAAATCCAGTCTGCCAAAGCTTTTCGGCGTTCAGACTCAGGCGCGTTAGAATCTAATTGGTATGCTGGCATTGTACTTTTTAAATACGAAGGTGATCCAGGAAAAATGTCTGGCCCTCTGCGCTGCGGATCACCGCCGATTTGCAAATAAGCCGGCTTCGCTGGTTGGGCAAAATTGCCAGCCCAAACACTTGTGAAATTCGGAACCAACGCGATTTTCTGTTCCACTTCCGTCAATTCGCCGCGAAGCTTTTGCATCTCTGCGGTTTCCATGGCATTATACCCCAGACGTCTCCGCCTTGCCTGATCGTGAGCCTCCGAAGGTGCGGGCCGCTCACGAGCGGAATCAGCCAAAAGCTCCCACGCCACGCCATCTGTGGATATCTCTAAAGTGTAATCGCCAAGAAAAACATTATATGGCGTTTTGCCTTTAATCTCACCACCCCGATCGCTTGAAGCCAAAAGCTTTTCGAGAATCTCTGGTTTTGATAATGTCAATACGACAACTGCCGGAGTGGCCGCTGAAACCCAGGCAGCACCAAATTTTCCATCAATCATCAATTCAGGTGCATATGCATCACTGAAGTCGCCAGGTTTTCTTGAAGGCCCAGTGATTTTAGTGCCTGCCGTAGCCAAAGCCAAGTTTTTTGGAATAGGACTTTTTGTCCATAATTCCAATTCTTCAATCCGAGTGCCGCTTGCGGAATTCGGGTCGCGGTCGCTATTTAATATGGTTAACCGAATCTGCTTCACAGCTTTTTCAGTGAATCTTTCCTCGATCCCTTGTGGGCTAACCAACGGTTTTGTAATTTTGACAGGCCGGTTTTTCAATTCCTGAGTCACTCGTTCCTGAAACGTTTTCTCCAAATTGGCCAACCCGGTGCTGATCAGGTTTCGTCGTGCTTCAAGAGGTTTTAAATGACGTCCACGCATCTCTAATTGTGCGGTTGTTGCAAGAGGTCTGGCGCCTTGCCGCGTCCCATCAAAAGTCGATTGAAGTCTGTAATAATCGCTTTGCAGAATGGGATCAAACTTATGGTCATGGCAACGGGCGCAACCGATTGTCAACCCAAGGAATGCAGAACTTGTTGCGACGATTGTATCGTCGATTGCATTGGCTCGAATCTGAGCCGCTTGGACTGGATCCTGATTCCCGACATCATCAAATGGACCAACTGTTAGAAATGCAACGCCCAACATATCCTCAGGTCTGTCAGGTAAAAGTACGTCACCTGCCAAATGTTCGCGAATCATCTGGGGAAATGGTTTATCTTCGTTCAATGATCGAATTACATAATCCCGAAATGGCCAGGAATTATCGATGAGTACATTTCGCTCAAAGCCATTCGACTCGCCAAATCGAACCACATCCAACCAGTATCGGCCCCAGTGTTCTCCATATCGTGGCGATGCCAGAAGTCGATCGACACGTCGTTCATAGGCGTCCGGCAGATTGTCATTTAAAAATGCTTGAACTTCTTCAGTTGTAGGTGGTAGCCCAGTCAGGTCATAGTGTAGTCTCCTCAGCAAGATTCTTCGATCTGCAGGAGGAGATGGCTTGAGCCCTTCAGTTGCCAATTTAAAAGCAATAAAATGGTCGATCGCGTTTATTTCCCAATTGATCGGGAAACTTTCGGGAAGCTTTGGAACTTTGGTATTAGCCAGTTTCTGTAATGACCACCATGTCGATGCATCTGACTTGGATCTCTCAGTTAATATCAAGTTTTCTGGCCATTTTGCACCCTCTCGAATCCAGCGGTTCAATATTTGAATCTGTTCTGCAAGCAGCGGTTCGCCTTGCCTTGGCATGTCAGGCTTCGAATTTGGATTCTCAGGAGTAATTCTTGAAAGCAATTCACTGGATTGGTTTAAGCCCAGTTCGAATGCAGGCCCTGATTCGCCACCCTTAAGAGCCATTTTGAGTGTCGTCAGATCCAAACCCCCTTTTGCTTTACCGGGCTGATGGCATCCTATACATCGAGCCGAAAGAATTGGAGCCACCTGTTTTTCGAAATCAATCGGACTATCGGCCGCATGGTTATTTGAGTTGCCTAGTAAAGTTATTCCAGAAATAATCAAAAAATGAAAAAATAAGATGGGAAGATTGTGAGATCGCATGGCCAACTCTTTTTTTGTGATACCAGGGCTTGCAGGCGGGTCGTCTTTATATAATCATCTATTCAATGATCAGATGCAAGAGCTTCTTACCCTAAGCAAGCCAGGATTCAAAACCAAAATGTCCCTTGAGCACGAGCCTGTACCGATCGAAGATACCATCCCTGATAGCCTCTTGGCACCAACTGGTGATTCACTGGATTTGCCAGCACATCTCGGGAAGTCGCGGCTTGGATCAATCGATGCGTTTCGTGGCTTTGCGATGTTTCTCTTGATGGCAGAGGCTTTACATCTTAGTCACATGGCCCGAAACTTTCCAGAAAGCAAAATCTGGAAAACTTTGGCTTACCATCAAACCCATGTCGAATGGATTGGCTGTTCATTGCACGACATGATTCAGCCATCTTTTTCTTTTCTGGTGGGTGTTTCGCTGCCGTTCTCGCTGTTGTCGCGTCGTCAAAACGGGCAAAGCAAAAAGAAAATGACGTTGCATGCCATATGGCGTGCGTTTGCACTTGTGACACTTGGAATCTTTCTGCGCTCCGTCGGGCGAAAACAGACCAACTTTACCTTCGAGGATACACTTTCTCAAATTGGGCTTGGCTATTGTTTTCTCTTTCTGCTGGGACTTAAAACCCGAAAAGTTCAATGGATTGCTTTGAGTGCCATTCTGATCAGTTATTGGGCTCTATTTGCAGCTTATCCTTTACCATCGACAAATTTTGATTATTCTGCTGTTGGGCTGGATAAGAATTCCTCTTCATTCTTGACAGGCTTTCAAGCCCATTGGAATAAAAATTCCAACCCAGCCTGGGCCTTTGATACGTGGTTCATGAACTTGTTCCCTCGGGAAAAACCATTCGCTTACAACGGCGGTGGTTATTCCACCATAAGCTTTATTCCAACGCTTGCAACAATGATTCTGGGGTTAATAGCAGGCGGGATGATGACTCGACCGATACCGGCTTGGAAAACCGGCTTGCAGTTCGTGGTAATGGGCATCGCATTCGCTGCCTTGGGATATGGGATTGGTGAAATGGGGATGTGTCCGGTTGTGAAGAAGATCTGGACACCATCCTGGATCTTATTCTCAGGCGGAATCTGCTTCGCCTTTCTTAGCTTTTTTGTTTTCACTTGTGATGCCGCTGGGATGACCCCCCTGTTCTGGCCAATCCGAATCATCGGTGCCAACTGTATTTACGTCTATGTGGTCATCCACTGGTGGAACGGATTTATTCAATCCAATCTCAAAACACATCTTGGCCAGAATATTTTCCAGGCCTTTGGTGCAAGTTATGAACCGGTTGTGGCTGGCGCTTCAGTCATGATGGTGCATTGGCTGATTCTGGTCTGGATGGACCGAAATAAAATACGGATCCGGATATAAGGTCAGTTTCTTAAAAAGTCCTATCTGCCGGGGCTTCGACTTAAAAACTTGAAGTGACTGGGAGTGCTTGATTTCTTGTGGAATCTCAGTTCAAACGGAGCGTTAAAAGGCGAAGCGTTAAGCTTGTCGATGACGCAACTCAAGGATCATAAATAAGTTAAGCAGTTCAAATCCAGTTGCCAGGTTTGCAGGTTTTTGGCCCGACGCGCACAAGTGAAGCCGACCAGGATGTTGCAAATCGGGGTGCTTGTCCGGGCGCTAGCCCAAACACTGGCGACATTCCGCCCGCCTGCCATGCCCCTGGCTGGGAGTTGGTCAAAGCTGTGAAAGGCTTGAAGTGCGAATACTGTCAAGAGGCGACGGAAATGATCGCCCACGAGGTCTTCGGGTGCTTGCCGTGCGAATATAACAAACACAATTGAACGCCGTGATGGTCTTAAGACTGCCCCGCAGGCGCATCGTGGCTGGTGCAATCCTTAAGATGTCATTTTTCAGTTGATCGTCATTCACTCATCTGGCTCAACTGATGCGTTAATAGAGCGAGAACCATGCCGACCGCCGCACTGATCTACCCTCACCAATTATTCCACCCGCATCCGGCCACGGCCGGGGTAGACGTTGTGTTCCTCGTTGAAGATCCGCTGTTCTTTCAGCAGTACGCCTTCCACAAGCAGAAGCTGATACTTCACCGGGCAACGATGAAGAGGTTTGCCCATGATTGTTATCCGAACCCTCGCTACATCGATGCATCGGAATTGAAGGATACCGGCGATATCGTGCGGTTCGTTACGGACGCGAACTGTCGAACCATTCGCGTCGTTGACCCATGTGACGACTGGCTGGGGACGCGGCTACGGGAGGCGTGCGCGGCTGCGGGTGTGGCGCTGCAAATCGTACCCGATCCACACTTCCTGACCCCGGATTCAGAAATAGAAGCCTTCACCGTCGGGAAGGAGCGTCTGTTCTTCACCGACTTCTATACGCGCCAGCGGAAGAGGCTTGGCATGCTCCTCACACCAGAAGGCAAACCTCGCGATGGGAAGTGGAGTTTCGATGCCGACAACCGCAAGAAGCTGCCGTCGTCTGTTCAACCACCAGCTCTGTCATTGCCGCCCGAGAACGAATTTGTTCAGGAAGCCCGGTTGTATGTCCGCACCCGCTTCCCCGACGCACTCGGCCGCGACGAGCAATTCCACTACCCGACCACGGCGGCCGAAGCCCGAGCTTGGTTGGCGGAGTTCCTGGAACGACGGTTTGCCAACTTCGGTATATATGAAGATGCCATATCGACAAGTGAACGCATCTTGTTTCACTCGGTATTGACCCCTGCCCTAAACACCGGCCTACTATCGCCGGCAGAGGTGGTCGAGGCCGCGCTGCAATACGACGGCCTGGTGCCGATGAATTCGCTCGAAGGGTTCATCCGCCAGGTGATTGGGTGGCGGGAGTTCGTCCGGCTGGCGTACCTCACTCGCGGGCGAAAACAACGGACCCAGAACTTCTGGGGACACACCCTGCCCATGCCTGCGGCGTTCTATGACGGTAGCACGGGAATCGCCCCGCTGGATCACGTCGTCCGGTCGGTCCTCGACACAGGGTATTGCCATCACATTGAGCGGCTCATGATCCTCGGCAACTTCATGCTGCTTTGCGACATCCACCCAGACGCCGTATACCGATGGTTCATGGAACTGTTCATCGACGCCTACGACTGGGTGATGGTGCCCAACGTGTACGGCATGAGCCAGTTCGCCGACGGCGGCGGGATGACCACCAAGCCCTACATCAGCGGGAGCGGGTATGTGCGGAAGATGAGCGATTTCCCAAAGGGACCGTGGTGTCCGATATGGGACGCCCTCTACTGGCGTTTCATCGACCTTCACGCCGACGTCTTTGCGTCGAACCACCGGACATCGATCCTAGTGAAGCTACGGGACAAGCTCGGGCAGAAGGTCGCGGAACACCGCCGTATAGCCGATGATTTCCTGACCCAGCTCCACTCAAGACCCGGAGGCCCGAGATGGTAGAGGGCACGTCGAAGGCCGACCTGCCGTCCAAGCTCTGCGCTGCCTGCGGTCGACCCTTTACCTGGCGTAAGAAATGGGCCAGGGATTGGGACCGTGTCCGCTATTGCTCCGAAAAGTGTCGGCGACGTAAAGCAGAATAGCGGTTCCCGTTCATCCCTCACGGGACTCCGACTCCTCTTTTTTTCAAGGAAGTTCTTGGCATCGCAGTTATTGAGTCATGCGTGCCCGGCTTTGCTCGTTGTCACGGTCCGCAGGTCGCAGGTGACAACCCCGACACAAATTCGAACCACGTCGACGATGGATGACTGCAACGCGAGTGCCCTTACTCCGCTCAGAAAAAGTTCTAACGGTGTCCTGTCGCCCGAATATAGTGGTCCGTAAATTTGGCGTGAGGCTGGATACTATCGATCTTGGGCATGTGACAAGAGACACAATCCTTTGCTGGACTCACCTTGCAGGTCTTGGTCGGGCTCGAATCAGGCGTCACTTTTCCAGTCGGTTGATGGCAATTCAAGCATTTCATGTCATAGAATGCAGGATCAATCTTGGCGTTGTCGTGGGGTGAGTGGCATGTTAGGCAGTCAAATCCGCCTGTTCCCTCCGACTTCTTGTAACACTCACTAAAAGTTAGAGTTGTGGACTGAAACCGGACAGTAGCGGCGTTCGTTTCCTGAGCAATTTCGCGTCCCTGTGTCCCATGGCATTCCGCGCACATCTGCATGGCCTGAGGCCTGCTACCGCTGGAATTTCGGCGGAACCGGCCAATGGCTTTATCAGGAAATCCGAGTTTTATCGCTGCGATATGATTCCCGGCAGGTCCATGACATCGCTCGCAGCCGATTCCGCGGTCGAGTGATTCCGGTCCTTTTTGATTCAGTATTGAGAATGCATTTGTTGTATGGCAGCCAATGCAGAGCCTTAGCATGTCTGGCGATTGCAAAATGCCGAGTTGATCTGCTTTATTCTTGGGCTGCTGAGGTTGCCCTGGCGTGATATCCCAGCCATGAATGGAGGCATAATAAGTCCATCTGGCTTCGCGAGGTTCGCCGTTCGGGTCTGTTAAGACAGGCGTGACGGCATGTCGGCCAGAGCCAAGAATGTACTTGACCAAAGTCTGATATTCCACACCCTGATTGGTTACAGTCCATTTTGGCGGGTTTTGATGAGGATCGAATTCAGAAGAGTTTTTCTCGATATGCGGGTCGTCTTTATGAAGGCCGTTCCAAGGTAAATCCCGCGTTTCTGTGCCGAGGTGGAATGTTAGAGCATGGCGGCTCGTCTGTTGATCATCAAAAATTCCCAAGTGGCATTCCCGGCAGCTCTTTGCACCTGTGTAAGCGGCTGGTTCTTCCAGAAGACCGATTTCGGAGCCATCCGCAGCAGCAAGTTTCGATTGGTTGAGTTTGTCAATTGCCTGCTCGCGATGGCCAAGTTGCAATTCAGAGCGGCTTTGGAGCCAAAGAACTTCACGATCCGGGGTGTTCGGGGTTAATTCCGCCAGCACACTTTGAGCCTCACTGGCTTTGGATTGTCGTAACAAGTTTCTAGCTAATAACTTGCGAGCCGATGAGGGTGTCATGCCTGACCCCTCTAACAAGGGGTTTAGCTTCAAGGCATTGGAAAACTGGAGTGAGGCAGCCGGGGCATCGTTCAGGGCTTGATAAATTTGTCCGAGCCAGACTGCAGGATGGACGTTTTTCGGATCGGCTTTTGACCAATTGCTGGCATAGTAAAAAGCCTCGGCTGGACGATTTGTGCGGTATAAGTTTTCAGTCAAAGCTTTTAAGGTATCGATATGGGAAGGGTCCGCGAGATTCGATTCACGAAAAAACTTCTCTGCTTCTCTCAAGCGGTTGTTCCGCAAGAAAAAGTCGCCTTGAAGGTAAAGATCTTCAGATGAGCCAAGGTTCGACATTTTGGAATAGAGGTCGTTTGCCACCTGATCACGTTTTAATCGGCGGGCTGAGCGGGCCATCCAAAGGCTGGCTTCGTTGCTGGCGGGGTCTTTTTTTAGATATGTGGCAGCTTGATTAAAGGCTTGGGCATATTGTTTTTGAGTATAAGCGGACCGAACTCGACGGATTGCTTCAGGCTCTTGTGGACGTATGAAATATAAAAAACAAGTGGCAGCGATGACTGCAAAGGGTATCAAAATGAAGGCGAGGCGCTTGGAGCGACTCATAGGTTGATCCATTCGGGATTCTTAGAGTGAGAACAATTTCACATGATCGACCCATTGAAGTGACAGCTAATAATAAACAAAACGACCCGCGAATTCGCGGGTCGTTTTGCAATCTTATCGATCAAATAGATCAATAAGCTTCTGAGCTGATAACTTCGCGGCCGGAACGGGTCGACAGTGCGAACCATGTCTGTTGATTCACAGTATCTTTGATGAATTTGACGGAACCATCAGCGGTAAGAACGTTGACACCACCTGGGTGACGTGAACGGGCTGAGAAGAAGCCAAGGCCTGTACCCACACCACCCCAGCCGGAGCAGTCAGGTGTTTTGGCGTTTGGTGTCAGGTTGATGTTACCAACCGAATTGGTGTATTCGCCAGCGGCCCAGTAGCGTCCGCCCCAGTCCCAAGTGCGGGTTGGGTTGGCTCTGGCGTAGTTTGTACAGTCAGGAATCGCTGTTTTGTTGAGGAAGGCCGTGTCAGCAGGATTACTGACAATGTAGGTTGGGAAACCCCATTGGGAACCTGGACCACCTTCATAAACATCGCCAGGTGAATAGCGGCTATTGTCGCCATCGCCACGGCTACGCTCAAAGAAGGCAATCGTGTTCGATGTGCCGTCTTCAATGCCAGCAATCGTGCCGATCTTTTGTCCACCTGGTTGAGGGCGGGTTAGAGGGCCTGAGCCGGCTTCACGTGACCACCAATCCCAATTTGTTGAGTTGGATGCACGATAGCTGTTCAAACCAGCACCCTTCATGTCGGATGGACACAGGAATGATGCGATGACGCGCTCTACAGCGGTGCCTTGTACGGCATCTTTGTAACCCCAAGGCCCAGCATAAGATTCAATGCCGAAATTGAAGTTGCAAGCGTTGTAAATATTGCCTTGTTCCATGTATGGGAGCATCAGTGCCAAAGCACCGAAGTTGGCCCATTCATCACCATTGCCACCAGGACTGTCCCATGGCATTCTGCCATTGTAAATGGTCGGAAAGCGAGATGAGCAGGCACCTTGTGTCCAAGGGAATGCCGATGTTGTGCTCTCGTAATTGTGTAACGCGAGCCCGATTTGTTTCATATTGTTGACGCACTGGGCACGGCGGGCAGCTTCACGAGCTGATTGCACAGCCGGAAGGAGCAGTGAGATGAGTACTGCGATAATCGCGATGACGACCAATAGCTCAATAAGTGTAAAGCCAGGTCGCCGTTTCTGCATACGAATCATGGGCGAGACTCCTAATCGCTTCGAAGTGTTAGAAAAACACTCCAAATACGAAAACGCGGAACGAGGAAAGGACGCAAACAGGTTTTGGTCTTTTGGGTAGGAGAGACAATCTCCAATAGAACATAAGTCGGATGTTTGATCAACTGGAAAACAAAAATCTTTTCATAAAATTCACATAAATTCGTTCTAATCGTAACCAATCCACATGTGGAAAACTTTATCTAATGACTTAAAACACCTGAAAATATGTGTTTAAGTCCACTTTTCTACCAGGCGTCTTTATTTGTTAGACTAATAGTGACGGTCGGCAGGTGTGGTATCAGTTCTTTAGATAAAATAAGGCTGCTGTAAACTTTGCTGATGGGTGTAAACTAACGCTCTGTTCCGAAGTCAATCATTATGTATGATACCGGATGATCCGGAAGATGAACGAACTCAATCTCAGCCAATCGTGGATCAAAAAATGGCAGGTCAAAGGATACGCGGAACGTTTTTGATCCCAACCTGCGCATTGGCAGCGATAATCTTTTGTATCTACGAGTCAATCCTTGTGATTCGCCCTATCGGATTGCGTAATCTTTTACACAATTCACTATTAAACAAAGACTTAAGACTTGCAAGCCAGGCGGCGGGGAAGTTGGCTTGGTATCAGCCTGGCGATGTGGAATTGATTTTCCAGAGAGCGGACTTGGCAAATCGTCTTGGCGATCAGGCAAAGGCTGCTGAATTACTGTCAGAGGTGCCGGAAGGTTCTACCAGAGCGGCCTCTGCAAAATTTTCGAGCGGCATGATATTGCGAGAACTGTATCGAGTTGGGGCCTCTGAATTGGCTTTTGAGGATGCCCTTCGGGCTGATCAACAAATGGTCGAGGCGCGGCGGGCTTTGGTTGGATTGATGGGAATTGAGCGGCGCGAGGCAGCCCAGATCAACCAGCTTTGGGGTTGGTATAAATCAGGTGTGATGGCAGTCGAACCACTGAGGCTTTTGGCACAATCGGTCGTGGTGATCCCGCCAGGCACGCTCGCGAAAACGATTGATGAAGGCATGGTGCTTGAGAAGGCCATGGAGGCCGAGCCTGACAACCCTCATACAAGGCCTGCCTTGGCAAGATTTTATCGTAATCGAGGCGAAGTTGAAAAAGCTTTACGGATTTTGAATGACTGGTTGAAACGTCACGAAGGCGATTTGGCAGCACAGATTGAGCGATTGTTTTGTCTTGTTGAAGCAGGCGATGTGGAACTGGCCCAAAAGTTGATCTCGAGCGCTCCGGACTCTTGGAGGGAATCAGCCAATTTCTGGGTTGCCAGTGGCGACCACTTCCGGAATGAGGGTGATTGGCAAAACGCTTGCCAGTTTTACGAGAAAGCTTCTTTAAGGAATGATCGACTGCCTGAGATCTATTATCGGATGGCGGAATGCAAACGGGCGCTGGGCCTGAGTCTTGAGTCCGCTCAAATCTTGGAGAAACACGACAGGATTCGACAATTGGCAGAAAAAGCCGCTGCTGTGGATCCAAAAAACCCTGATGTAACAGGAATGATGGATGTGGCAAGATTGTGTCGAAGCTTGAGCCGGAATCAGGAATCGGTTGCCTGGGCTATGGAAGTCTTGAAGTTGGATCGGAAACATGCAGAAGCCCGAGCGATTGTTGATCAGGTGAAGCCATGAGCCACTTTTTGGGAGCCGTGAAAATGATGAGAATGTTTCTCCTGATCGGTTTGATTGGGCTGATCACAGCGGGTTGTTCTGGCTCTGGCGACGACCCGAAAACCGAACGGAAGCAGTCGGAGATGATCAATCCAGAGAAAAGGATCGATGATCCCTTGCAAATGGAATTGAAGGAGGTGGAAAAAAAACCTCGAGAGATTAAGCCAAATCCGATTGTGTTTGAAGAGACAGGCAAGGAGTCGGGCTTGACAGTCGGCCACGAATCCGCAGCACATGGCCAATTCCGTTTGGTGGAAACGATGGGAGGTGGTGTGGGGCTGATTGATTTTAATGAGGATGGGCTGCTTGACGTTTTTATATGTCAGGGCTCGGAATTACCGGTCGAGGTTTCTGATAAATCGCGTGCTGCACAGCTTTATCAAAACCAGGGTGATGGAAAGTTTGTGGATGTCGCTGAAAAAGCTGGAGTCGCTTTTCGCGGTTATGGTCAGGGTGTCGCCATTGGCGATTATGACGGTGATGGCCATGCGGATATTTACGTATCTGGATTCCAATCATCGGGTTTATACAGGAACAAAGGCGATGGAACATTCGAGGAATTGAGCGAAAAAGCCGGATTGAGGAATCAGGGATGGGCGACGAGTTCGGCGTTTGCGGACTTGGACAAAGATGGCGACCTTGATTTGTATGTGGTTCGCTATCTTGCAGATACCGTAGATGCTGCTGGTCGGCCAACGGTTACATGCAACGCCCTTCCCGGCCAGCTTGGATATTGTCCACCACTGGCTCACAATTCCGAGCCTGACAGTCTTTATCGAAACAATGGTGATGGCACATTCACAGATATCGGGCCATCGATTGGTTTGTCATCGAATGATGGCAACGGCCTTGGTCTGGCGATAGCCGATTTCGATGAAGATGGCCGGGTTGATATTTTTGTGGCCAACGATAAAACGCCGTGCCGGTTTTACCATAATCTGGGCAACTTGAAATTTGAGGAAGTCGGGCTGTCGTGGGGGTTGGCTTACAACGAGTCGGGCGAACCCACGGCAGCCATGGGTGTGGCGGTGGGCGATGCCGATGAGGATGGGCGGTTGGACATTCTGGTGACAAATTTTTATGAGGAAGGCGCGACCTTTTATCGAAACTTGGGTAAAGGCCGCTTCGAAGTGGCCACAAGCAGAGCCAGGCTCAAGTCTCCGACACGAGGGAGATTGGGATTTGGTGCCGGTTTTGTAGACTTTGACAACGATGGTGTGCTGGATCTATTTATTACGAACGGCCATGTGAATGATGTGAGGCCCTTGCGAATGCCTTATCAGATGCCTCCTCAGCTCTTCCAAAATCTTGGGAAAGGACGTTTTGAAGATAATTCCTTAATGGCGGGCCGTTATTTTCAAAAAGAATGGGTTGGCCGAGGCGCGGCTTTTGGCGATTTTAATAACGATGGCCGAAGCGATATTTTAGTGACGCATAAGGATGGCCCCCCTGCCCTCCTGAAAAATGTTACGGATCCTGAGCGGGTTAACCACTTTATTGACCTGAGATTAAGGCCGGCAAGGGTTGGTGGCAAGGAGGTTTCGCCCGTTGGAAGTGTGGTGAAAGTACGCTTGGGCGATCAGCGTACTCTGGTTCGGCAATTGGTGGGAGGCACGAGTTATCTCAGTTCACATGATTCCCGATTGTGCATCGGTTTAGGACCATGGAAATTGGCACAAAGTGTTGAGGTACGCTGGCCGTCCGGGAAGTCGGAATCGTGGACCGGGATCAAAGTGGATCAAATGCAGGAGTTGGTTGAGGGGCAGTCAGCGAAGATACCCAATTAAAACGAGAATCGAAACGGGTTCGATTCAGAATCAGTCGGTTTTCTTGGGCGACCTGATCCAGTGGTCGGTAAACTTAAAGACCTCTGAAACCGTGCGTTTTGGCATGTGGCAGTTGATGCAGTCGCCTTTGGGCTCAACTTTACATTTGCTGCGACCGGTTTCTGTATGGCAATTGATGCAGGCATTATTGTATCCGTCCCGCTTATTGGAAACTTTTCCGTGCGGGTCATGACACGTGGTGCATTTCAGGCCACTTTTGCCTTCATTAAAACAGGCAGAAACCTGGAGACCAAGAGGCTGGAAACGAGCCAGTTCGTGGTTGTCTTCATGGACCATATTTGGTGGAAGAAGGTCGAGTCGACGGTGACACGTCCCACATTCACGAATTTGGCTCGCAGGTGTGGCACTTGCCACGCCCAGAGGCATTAAGAGCTTGAATTCCGGATCGCCGCGTCGGGCGGCTTCGACGTGATCCTTGCCAGGCCCATGGCATCTTTCACAAGAGACGTTGGGTACCATTGTGGATGGGTCGAAATCGCCAACTTTTTTAGCGGAAGTAATTGTCGCATGACATTCCAAGCACTTTGTAAGGCTTGTTTTGTCAAGAACTCGGCCTTGATCATCGAAACCAGGGTTCTTACTGCCGCGATCGCGTTCGCCCTGACCTGGAGTGATGTCCATATGATCGGAGCTCGTATAGTAGGAAAGACGATGTTCCATACCGACGAATTGCTGGATTCTGGGATTGTAGCTGACACCCATGAAGGTAATGCCGTGTTCGCCTGAGCCTACTGCATAATCAAGCGGAAAGCAGGTCTGTTTGCCGTCCTTGATTTGCTGGGCTTCAAGACGATTGCCAGCAACGAGATATTGCCAGAGAATGTCGGGATTTTCCGTATCGCGATTGATTTTTCCGTTCAGCTTTCGAGCCACGGCTGTTTTGCCGGCGGGTTTTAGAGTACGCGCATGACCTGATCCAGCATGAAGTGCATGCTCACCGGGATGACATTCGGCACATACCTTATTGCCAACAAGATTCTTGACGATCGTGTCATTGGCCTGAGCCGAAATTTTCTGAAGTCTAGGCGGTTCCATACCAGGTGTTTTCGGGCCAAGTTCGTCAATAAATTGGACCGACGGCGGTGCCAGTGGACCGACCCGTTCAGTGGATTTTTCAGAAATGGAAGTGCCGGGATTTTCAATTTGTTGGGGGTGGAATGCTACCAGGTCGATTCGCACTTGCTTTGACCTGGTTTTAGTTTTGTCCGTTGAATGAGACATTCCTAACAAGAGGAATGTCACTGACAGCCCGATCGTGATGATCGTCGAGATGCGAATCAAAGATATTAGGCGCAATGGGCTGGCAGGTTTTCGCATTTTTGGGCTTCGACTCTACAGAATAAAGTGGCGGTCGATCCACTTGATGAGACTTTAGTCTATGACGACTTGCTGTCTCTATCGGTCGTGATCAAACCATTTCTTCATGTTTGGAGACTCCATTCTAACACGATCAACCCCATGGATGGAAGTCTATATCCATGATGGTTGATTGACTCGATTGGCTTGAGCTCGGCTTTACTTGCAAGGCCTTGCATGCGAATTGGAGCCATTCGATCATAACGAATGGGTAGCAACCCACTGCAAAATTTATGCCATGGGCTTGTTGCTCTTTAAGGAAAATCTTTACAATCTTTTTTTGAGGGACGAAGATCGGCCACTCAGCTTCCTGCCAGATTCAGTTCGATCCAAATTCAAGCGCAAGTGCCCTCAAGAATTTCTGGACAATCCCTGCCGATGTCACTCCCCAATAGCCCCTCAAAAACCATATCGACGGCTTGGCTCGTCGTCATGTTGCTCATTCCTGTGGCCTTGCTGAATTACCTTGACCGGCAAATGTTGGCTTCGATGAAGTCGTCGATCATGAGCGATATACCCTCGATCGGCACAAACCAGAATTGGGGCTACATGCTGGGTCAGTTCAAGTGGGTTTATGCATTCCTGAGCCCATTTGCAGGCTTTATGGCCGATCGATACAGCCGAAGGCTGACAATTTGCTGCAGCCTGTTTGTGTGGTCGGCCGTGACTTTCTGGACAGGCCATGTCGAAACCTATCGCGAACTTCTGCTTGCCCGATCGCTCATGGGTTTCAGTGAGGCCTTTTATGTGCCCGCTGCATTGGCTCTGATCTCGGATTATCACTTTGGCGATACAAGATCACGCGCAATTGGTCTGCATCAGATGGGCATGTATTTTGGGCAGATTGCTGGTGGTTTTGGTGGATATGTAGCCGGATCAGCGGTTTTGGGATGGCGAGTTGCATTCGATGCCTGCGGCATTCTGGGAATGTTCTATGCCATACCCCTCGCCCTCATTCTGCGCGATGCGCCTCGATCAACTCTTACAAACACAGAATCCGTGAAGCCGAAAAAACTCTCACCCGGTCGGGCCCTTTCAGAGCTTTTCAGCAACCTATCCTATATCTTGTTGGTGCTTTATTTCACGTTGCCAGCACTGGCAGGTTGGGTTGTGCGGGACTGGATGCCGGCGATTCTTCAGGAGCGATACAATATCAGCCAGGGTAAGGCTGGTGTTTCAGCGACTCTTTACTGGCAGGTGGCCGCAGTGATCGGTGCAATTATCGGCGGATACCTGGCCGACCGCTGGATGAAGCGGACCAAACGAGGCCGGATTCATGCCAGCGCCTTCGGCATGTGCCTGATTGTCCCAGCGGTTTTTGGGGTAGGCAATGCAGAGAGCCTAACTGTGGCGGTTCTATTCCTCATCCTTTTTGGTCTTGGCTGGGGCTTTTTTGACTGCAACAACATGCCCATCCTGTGCCAGATTGTCAGGCCAGAATTGAGAGCAACCGGATACGGCTTCATGAATCTGGTCAGTATCAGTTGTGGTGGTCTGGCGGACTGGGGTTTCGGCAGGTTGCGCGACCAGCATGTGCCGATCGGAATGATTTTTGGGATTTTCGCATGTACAGCAATTTTTTCGGTGATATTGGTTTTGTTGATCAAGCCTCGGGATGAAGTGGCCAAGGTCTAAGTCGACCACCTATATTTGAAGGCTTCCAAATCAAGCATTCAAAATCGCTTCATACCGTCGTTTGAGAACATTGAGGATCGTCCCGATGCGTTCAAATTCGCCAGCTTCCAAGCCGGGGCCGAAGGGATCGTGTGCGGCGATTGCATCAATCGCCCCTTCATGAACCAGGCAAGCCAGCATGCGAGCAATGTAGCCTTCCATCGGTTTGCGGAAAGTGGTTTGGGAAAACGCATCTATAATTGCGCTTAACTTGTGGAATCTTTCGTAATCGCCAGATTGATAAGTGGTGATCATATCGGCTTGGGGTTCGACAAAAGCGGCGGCCATTCCGATGAGTGCCGCCTTGGCCCCTGCCATGAAGCTGTACCCGAGGAATCGATCTTCACCAGTGATCAGTTTTTTCTGAGGGTGCAGTCGCATGAGACCGGCGATTTCCTGAAAGGTCATGACAGAATCAAGTGTAGCCACTTTAATTCCAAGCACTTGTGGCAATGTGAGCAGGTCATCAATTAGATCGTTTGGATAGGAGAGGCCACCGGCCTCTTCATATAGGTAGAAGAGGAGACTTGGGATTTGGACGGACTCGATCACTTCACGGTGATAGGCAAAGCATTTCTGCCAGATTTGTTCGTCGCCTTTAAGAAAGACGGGTGGGTGAATCATGAGACCATCAGCGCCAAAATCTTGGGCTTGCTGAGCCATATCGCGTGCCACCGAGCAAGCGGATGCGAAGTCGGCAGCGTTCTTGGGGGCTCCGACGGCAGCGATAATCGATTTGCCGACTGGGCGATGCTGGTTCCAGACCTCAAGAATCAGTCCTCGCTGGTCATCAGCCCAATGCAGCCCCCGTCCGGTATGCGCATTCAAAACGACCCCACCGATTGGTCGTTGGAACAGCCAATGAGCGTATTTGTGAAGATTTTCCGAATCGATCTGGAAATTTTTTTGGACAGGTACAGGCACGGCGGCCCAAAGGGTTGTCGTGTTTATAGGGGTTGAAAGGCCATCGCGATCTATCTGATTCATATAGATTTCCTAGATTATGGATACTTCTCAGAATTCCCGAACTGTTTTGCTCGCAGAAATTGCCTGTTCGTTTGACTTTATGACAGTGTGGGTCAAACTCGTATTGATATTGTCGATTGCGAGCCGCTTGGAGGCTCAGGATATGTTGATCGACCGCTTCGACCAACTTCTCCCGCGAATTTTACCCAGGTGTTCTTGACGAACCTAGTCCTGAGGGGTCATAATGCATGAGTGCATGCATGCATTCTCTCGAAGTGATGACGTGTTTCGTTAGACGGCATGTAAAAGGTTGACGGGGGGCATGAGGATGCGGAGTATGAGAAGCGAACTCTAAGAATACGTTGGACTTGGCCGAGAATCAGGTCAAATCCTTCAGTGGACAAAAAAACGTAGGGACAGGCGGTCCTGGTGTGATGTGTCTCAAGTGTGCAGTTTGGACAAGACAGACGAACCAATGAGGGGATTGATCACAGCGAATTTTAAAAACGGCTTTGCCTCAGTGCGGTGAGGAATGTGAGCCGGTTTTGTGATCAAGGCCTTCAACAGATCCCGGAGAGTTCAACGATGGGCGCATTCAACGGCAACAGCAACGGCAATTCGAATCGCGATCGTAACAACGGCAGCAACCGTGGCAAGCGTCGCTTGTTCATGGATTCCCAGATTGAAAATCTGGAAGAGCGCCGGATGCTTGATGGATCGGGCGTTGTCACCGCCGATTTCGGCGATTATTACCTGTATCAGAATCAGAAGCAGTCTCTGCTGAGGAGTGGTACAGAACTGGTGATCCAGTTTGCTCCTGGTCAGAAAGACACCGCATCGATGCGGCTTTCGATGCCCGGTGGCCCGCTTTCTGGATTCACGAAAGATTTTGACCTCGGAACCAATGGCGCTGCTTACAAACGGCAGGCGATTGTTGGCATGAGCAATGCCGATCAGGTCAGAAATCTGGTTAGCATTGCCGACCAGATCCGCCAGATGACAGGCGTTCAAGGTGCAGGGCCAGCTTTTGCCTATAGTGGCACCAATTCCTCCATGATCGTGCTGAATGACCTGTTTGTAGGGCTTAAAGATGGGGCTGATCCAGCCAAGGTCTTCGGTGGCATGGATCAAGTGGCTTCCTGGAAGCTGATCACTGGTGCCTCTTCAAACTACCAGGTGATGCTCAAGACGAACGTTGGCATGGAGACGCTCCAATATGCGGCTTCGATTGCCGGAAACGCCTCGGTGCGATTCTCTGAGCCGAACGCCTGGGTGGTTCGCTCGCTCAACGCATTGCCCAATGATCCCCTGTTGAATTTGCAATGGCAGAACATCAATACTGGTCAAACCGGCGGTACACCGGGTGCGGACGTCAAAGTTCAGGGGGCCTGGAATCGCAATGTCACCGGTAACAACGTAGTCGTTGCCGTGTTGGACTCCGGGGTGCAGACCGACCACCCGGACTTGGCTGCCAACATCTTCAACAACACAAACGAAATTCCAAACGACGGTATCGACAACGACAACAATGGTTTTATCGATGATACGAACGGTTGGGATTTTGCGGATGGAGACAATAACCCCAACCCAGTGATGTACTCAGCCGCCGATGCGCATGGCACTGCGGTGGCTGGTCTCTCTGCTGCTGTAGGCAACAATGGCATTGGCATCGCCGGGGTGGCTTACACAGCCAAGATCCTCCCTGTACGACTGCCTTTTAACGGCGAAGCATCCTCGTCAACCGCATTTATTGAAGGCGTTTACTATGCGGCCGGGCTGGGTGCCAACGGGCAGCGTGTCTGGCGTGGTGCAGATGTTATCAATGCCAGCTACGGTCACGGTGGTGGCCCCCTTCAGGCTGAACAGGATGCCTGGTTGGCCGCATCCACCAATGGCCGAAACGGTCTTGGCTCGGTCTGCTTTGCTTCATCAGGCAACGGTGCAACCAATCCGGGTTATCAGCCCGGTCAGCTCCACTATCCTTCGGACTATCCGGGCGTGATCGCCGTGGGTGGTACGGACTATAACGATCAACGCGTGAGCTACAGCCAGTATGGTCCTCGACAGGCCGTGATGGCTCCGACGGGCATCGGTTTTGAAAACCCGGCTTCCAACACGCCGAACGCTTACGATCTGACGACGGACGTCACAGGCAATCAGGGCTTCAACCCCCCTGACAGCGGCGGCTTCCCGCCGCAGTGGCCCACTTCGCAAGTCTCTGTGGACTACACAAGCTTCAATGGTACTTCGGCCGCTTCGCCAATGGCCGCCGGTGTAGGTGCTTTGTGCGTTGCCGCCAATCCCACGGTAACACTCTCCCAAATATTTGACGCGATCTTCTCGACCACCGACCAAGTCGGTTCGGTTGCTTACAGCACGACTGCGTCTGGTCCCTATGGAACCTATAACGGCTGGAATCAGGAATACGGTTATGGTCGCGTAAACGCCGCTGCTGCTGTGGCCAAGCTTCAACAGTTTCAGGTCATAACAACCACACCTGCAAATGGGGCGACTGTCACGACAGCACTTCCACAGTTGGTGGTTTCATTCTCGGCCGCTGTTGATATGACCACGGTTACTCCATCCGACTTGATCTTCAGCAACCTGCCTACAGGTGTGACCGTTACAGTGGGCACACCGACCATTTACAACAACGACCCCACCAAAGTGGCATTCCCGCTGACATTCAATGCGGCTCCGACAATTCGGATCAATGGCACTTTTGCCTATTCGATTGCTGCGGACTCCATTAAGTCGTTGACAGGCAGATTCATTGCAGCTTATTCCGGGAACTTCAATTACAACGATCTCTCCGGGCCACAAGTCACAGGGGTCTCGATTGAGAGCCGCAAGGTTTATGCGACCTTCAGCGAGCAGATGCGTGCCAACACCATCAACCTGAGCTCTGTTCAGCTTTATCGTGCCAATGGCACATTGAATGCTCGAAATACACTTGTTACTGCTGTGGGTGATCCACGCATTGCAGTCTCATACGACCCGATTTCTGGCAAGTTGACTCTGGATTTGACAAATCTGCCACAGAATCTGCTGCCAAGCGACACCTATACCCTGGTCTTGAAGGACACGATTCGCGACGTCGCTGGCAACGCTCTGGATGGCGAATACAACGGCACATTCCCATCGGGCAACGGCACAGAAGGTGGCGATTTTGTTTATGGTCTGGGCTATCGCGAAGTCAAAGCCCCTAAGATCATTTACACAACATTGAGTGCAGCCAGTGACACGGGCACCACTTTTGACCAGAATACGTCTGCATCCCGTCCGACATTCGTAGGCCAGATTCAGTCTGACTTTCCGGCCGCCGTTTCGGGTGTGACCGTTGTGGCCCAATATAATGTGCCCAATGGCACATTTGATCTGGACCTTGGTGCGGGCGGACGTGGCTGGTCGGGCACTCCCCAGATCATTACCACGACAAATGCTACTGGCAATTTCACCTTGACTTATCCAGCCAGCCAAAGTGCGCTTGACAATGGCTATTACAAGCTGAGAACGCTGGTGGTTGGTCAGTCTTCAGATTTGGTTCTGCCAGGTTTGTCGAGCAAGATGGATCAATCCTTCCGAATTGATTTGACCCACCCAGTGGTCAAGAGCTCGAATGTTGTGAACAACTCGTTCGTCTCGGCCCTGACCAATATCTCACTTGAGATTGTTGACCCTGTTCTGCCTTCCGATCCTGCAAGTCCATTTGCAGTTCCAACATTGTTCGACGTCCCTGCCCTGATGGCGAAGACGGCCACGAATATCTCGAATTACAAGCTGACGAATGTTGGTGCTGATGGAATCTTTGGCACTTCTGACGACCTTGACGCCTCAGCGTATATCAAGGAAGTGACTTATGTGAACACGTCGAATCGGGTGACGACATCCGATCCGTACACTGGTAAAGTCTCAGTGAACTTTGTTGCGGGGATACCCAAGGCAACTTACGTATTCCAGACGACCACATCGATCACAGACTCGGCCGGGAACTCTCTGGTTCCGTTCTCGACGACTCTGAATGTCAATCCTGTGCCTGTTTACATCACAGACTTCAAGATGGGCAATACGGCGATCAACCCGATCTCGAACGTCGCAGAATTTACACCAACAGGCGGCCCTCGTTCGCTCTTTGAAATTCCGAATGTCAATCCTACGATACCTCAGGCTGCCGATGCACCTCCGGACACAATCCAGATTGATTTCTCGAATTCGCTTGACCCAGCTTCGATCAATAACGATGTTCTCCAGATTTTTCGTTCCGCAAATTCGAACCTGACAAGTCCTGACGGGGACTTCAAATACTTTGGAACTGCCGGAAACACAGGTGGCGGATACACACGGGTGACGGGCCTTTCGATCAGCTTGGTGGATTCCGTTCCAGGCTGTGCGATTGGTTCACCTGGATATCGCAATCGGCTGGTGATTCAGATTCCTGCCGGATCTCAATTGCAAGCAGACAATTATCGAATTATCATGCCGAACAATGGGTCGACAGCGATCAAGGATGTCTTCGGGCTTCAACTCGATGGCGAGTTTCTGGGCAATCCTGTTGGAACGACTTCTGGCACAACAAATAACATTGTTGATGGCAAGTACGTCAATGCTCTGGACACCTATGAAACACTGATGCCCACCGGCCAATACCGTAAGGGCCTTTCCGGTGACGGCACGGCAGGATCCGCCTTCGTTACAGGCTTTACGGTTTTTGAGAATGGCAATATCCTCTTCACCCGCGCTGATTTCAACGACGATCCGTTCATCCCAACTGACAATCCAAACGGGACTTACCTCAAGCCTTATCCGACACTTCTTGCAGAAGCCAACCCAACAGGTGTCAATGGTGGCGATTTAAATAGTGCTTTGAATTATGGGATCAACTTCAATCCGACTTACGATCGCAATGGCAACGGCCACTTTGATCCTTCCGCATTCTTTGCGGCTGAAGTGAAGTCGGGAGCTTTGGTTTTGAATCCTGTAACCGGCCAGTATGAGCAAGCCACGCCAAACACACCCGTGGCGATTATTGCTCTGGCTTCTTCGTCGCAGTACAACCCGGCCACAGGCAAGGTTGAGCAAAAGACGTTTGTCATTCAAACTCCCCAGGGCACAACCACGGAAGGGTCGGGCAGTGTTCCTGCCATGACGACATTGGTTTTTGATGCGGGATCAGCCGTCAAGTTCCTGAACACAAATCTTTATGTTCAGACACAGGGATCTGCCATCCAGACACGTGGTGGCGGCCAGATCGGCGAACAAGTCATTTTCACCTCCTATGCGGATGACACTGTTGGTGGCGATGCCAACGGCGACGGGATTGACACGACGCCGTTTCAAGGTGACTGGGGTGGAGTGATCCTGCGGAACTTTGACGATGTCAATGGTGGTCGTTCTGCGAATCCTGTTCAGTTTCCGATTGATGGCACGCTTGGCCTTTCAGGTGCTGACGATGTCATGAGTGCTTTCAACTACGCCAATATTCGGTATGCCGGTGGTGCAGTTCCACAAACGATTGGCAATCGCTTCAATCCGCTGACTCTGTTCAATTCCCGTCCATCGGTCACGAATGTACAGATTTCGAATAGCGGGTCCACGGGTTCATCGCAGGCGGCCATTGGTGCAGATATGGATAGCTTCCGCGAGGACTCCAATGCCCGCGGTCCGTTGATCCGTCGCACAAGTCTCGTTGGCAATTCACTTAACGGTATCTGGCTGATGCCAAACGTGAATGGTTATTCCGAACCAACCAACGCCATGTTCTATCCCAACAACCCATCGTATGCCGGCGGTGCCCAGAACTATAC
>CAMBEP010000002.1 GCA_945865635.1 Candidatus Kuenenia stuttgartensis | reverse complement strand
GGTGCCAGCAGCAGGACCTGCCCCAGATTTGTATTTGTGGTCACCTGCAACTGCGTGGCTCGAACCGAATTCAGCACAAGTTCGCCCACAGTCAAGCCCTTGGCCCGATCAAATACAAAGGAAATGGCTTTGGCCGATTTAAGAAAATCTGCAACCGTTGTATTTGTGAAATTCCACTCGGCCCCGGGATATACGTTCCCCGGCTTGGGGGCCAGCACTTCCATCGAGCAGGCCAATTCCGCAAGTCGGCCAATGGTCAGGTCAGGTTTCATTTCAGGCCTCTATGCACGGCCCAAAGCCACTCGGCGGCAATGTCCACTCCGGAAACCGCACTCAGGGCCCGCCAGCCTGGCACGGCATTCACTTCAAGTACATGCCACCGGGCATCGACTCTGGATTGCATTAAGTCGACACCCAAAATCAAGCCGCTCGTGATCCTTGAAACCTGTATTGCAATTTCAGAGACCTCATGTGGCACATTGGTCAGGATCTCAGCCTTCGCGCCCTGTGCCACGTTGGTCCGAAAGTCGTTGGCCGGTGCAGTGCGACGCATGGCTGCCAGTACATCGCCATTTAATATCATAATCCGCAAATCAAAGCCATCGTTATCAATAAACTTCTGGAGATAAATCACCGAACCCGTCTGATTTAATCCATGCACAACACGCCATGCCATTTCACGATTCTGCAAGCGGATCAGGCCACGCCCCTCAGAGCCAAAAATCGGCTTGCATACAACGTCTCCACCGAGCCGATCAAATGCAATCAGCGCATCGTCCGGCGACTCGCCGATCCATGTTTCGGGCACTGCAATCCCTGCACCGCCAATTCGTGCCAGCGATAGGGCTTTGTCAACCGCCATTTCAATCGTCCGGGGCGGATTGATGATCGGAACGCCCGACTCCTGAAGCCGATGAAGAACATCCATTCGAAACACCACACGCTCCAGGCCTGACGGAGGCATCATGCGCACCAGAATTGCGTCCTGTTCATTCAGTAGATGCGCACCGGCCCGAATCAGTTCCGAAGTGGTTTTGGAGAATGGTTGCAATGTTCCGCTGGATGGTTTTAACTCGATTGAAAGATTCTGAAAAAGGACTGGCTCTAACTCGACTCCGACCTTGATCGCTGCCCGTTGCAGATCTTCCACATGCCAGCCCAGGCCCGACGCCAGAACCGTGAATTTTGGTTTTTGTGAAGTTGGGCGAGCTTGCATGGGAATGGTTTTATCAGGTCAGGCCAAACGAGATCTTAAGAAGGTCAGGCCGGTTTTGGCCAAATTCATGGGATCGGCCGGTTGACAGATTTTCGAGAATCATTCGTGATGGCGCAAAAAGGCTTGGGTCGACCTTGTAGAAATCGTAGTTGTATCGCTTGAAAATGGCTCCAAATGGCTCGCCGAAATCGTGAGACGCACAGGATGGAATTTTTGGACCGATTTCGAGAAGCGATTCATCATCGCCTGTGACCTGTAAAACGACTGTGGCTCCGTAAAGGATGGAGTCATTGGTGCGGCCGATGGCAGCCATGTCGTCCTTGGCCACGGGAGGGATCGGTGACCAGCCTTGCGCGCACACAAGACGCGAAAGGTCAAATCCCAGTTCCACCAGCTTGTGGATGGCCGTTTCCACGCTTCGGGCCACCACTTGCAGGCCGCCCGCCAGGCTTGCAGTCGGTGCGGCGACCAGTGTCAGGGCTTCGGGTGCAATTTCACAATCCGAGGCGATTTTTTGAACAACCCCTTCCGGCGGCAATTTTCGGCACTCCAGAACGCCCACCACCCTGGCTGGTTTCTCCGAATATCCAAGGCATTTCAAGAGTTCTTCCTTGCCAGCAGAGGCACGCATGGGGCCACTGCCCATCGCAAAAAACTTGCCTTCGCTTAGTGCCCAGCCCGCATATTGGCTGGCCATACAGGCAAGCACAGGGTGATCGGTGGTGACCTGAACGGCTGGGCGATCAAGGCCTGGAATGTGGCTGGAAGCGATCGAGATTTCGGCCAGGTCAGCCATGCAGATTCGGGCCATGGCCAGACCTGCTGCAAGACCTCCAGGTGTTTGGATGCCGCAGTCAATCCAAGTGCCGCCACCCGGCAGAGTTTCTATCAGCACACGTGAAACGGCCGCATTTCGGGCGAGTTGGTCCACCAGGCGTGCGGCACGATCGTTTAGGCACTCAGGAGCAATTAACGGGCTTGTGAGTCGGGCGGCATTGGACATGGTGATAGGGCCTGATTCCAATAGGACTGTCGATATTCTCAAGGACTGTAATTTATCAGAAAATGTCGCTGAATGCGATCAAAAAAGGGCAGGCATTCATGACTATCGAAGACTCATCGAAATGATTCAAAGTGCAAAAATGTGATTTCATGAATCGATTTTGCGAAGGCATTTCGGTTCAGAAATCAAGGCTGGTGGTCCGGTCAGTGCAGGACCAGAACCTCTCCAAGGCCCAGAGCAAGAAGGTCGCCTGAGAATCGTTCGCACTGGTTTAAATTCAATAATTCGTCGGACTTATGCCAGCCGATGGCTTGAAGATACCTGAGCTGCATGTTTAAGGTCAGGGGCCGAAATTCGCCTGATGATTTGAATCCAGAGGATAAGTTTTGATCCAGCTTTCCTGAAGCTTTTAAAAGGATCGTGCCGCGTTTCATTCCCGACCCGACAGCCCCCTCAGTGCTGCCAGCCACAAGTATGGAGCCTGCAATCATGGACAATGCCAAGCCTGCGCCTGCATTGCCGCCAATTGCAATGACACCCCGCCGCATGCGCGAGCCGGCATGTTGGCCCGCTTGGCCTTTAACAATGATTTCTCCGCCTGTCATGCCTTTGGGTTCGCCAGGCCAGTTTGCCCCGAGCCAGTCGCCTGTGTTTTCATGAATTTTCATGCGGCCGCCTCTGGCAGATACACCCGCCCACGGGCCGCAATGGCCATGAATTTCTATGCATCCACCAGAAAGTTCGCCGCCAGTTCGGGCGCCAGTGTCGCCATGGACAATCAAATTGCCATGCTCCATGCCAAAACCGAGGCCATTCCAGCGAGAGAAATCGCCTTCCAGCTCAATATGATCTGATGGGCCATCGGTCTCAGAAACTATTGCAAGGTCGCCCAGTTGCAATTTTATGAGCCCGGCCCAGATTTGTATTTTGGCAGCATCCAAAGCAGATTGGGCCTTAGAGAGTGACTGAATCAGGCCTCGGGCTTCGACCTGGCCAGGTGCAATTGCGTGATTCAGGGTGGTCATTCGCCATGACATTTTTCAGGAACTCCCTTCCGGATCGAGCAGGTCCTTCAAATGGATGTGGTAAGGGCCCAATTTCCCACCGTAATTGCCGGCTGAAACCGCAACCACTCCGTCGGCGCCAGCGGCGGCATAAAGTGCGGCTTTTGTAGAGGCGGTGACGGTCTCCAGATCAAGCCCATCAATCACGATTTCATAACAACAATGGGCCATTGGTGGCAGTGCGGTTTTGACGATCCCTTTCAATGTGGGCGCATAGGCATGATTCGTGCTTGCAATCTGGCCTTTGTATTTTGATCCGACTTTGGAGCCGGACCGAACCACTCCCCCGGGGAAAGGTGTAATCACACCTGGAAACTTAGAGGCCGCAACCACACCCATCTCGGCGGCTTCAAGGGTTTTCCACTGTGAATTGCCGAGAATCAGAATGTTTCCACCGCCGACCGCTTTTGTGGTTCCAAATTCATCTTCGCAAACAAATTCGCCATCCATAACCGGTATGCGCCAGAACCTTTGATTGCCAATGACTTTCGAGATTTGAAAACCATCACCGAACCGGCGCAGCCTGCCACCCACCCGGATCGGTTTTGAGCGATCGGCCAAGCCATTGTAACAGGCTGTGGTGGGGCATGTCATGATGCACTGGCCAACCCGCTTGACAACCGCCTTCTCAAGGGCTTCGCGGTTGAATGCGAATAGGAGCACGCAAATGCCTGGCCGGCCGTCGGGTGTCTGGTCGGGTGACAGAATGCGTTCGATGCCAGCCTCTGCATCGCAGGCGATCACGCTGGTTGCATAGCCTGTGAGCACTGTGGCCGCGGTGAGAGCCCATTTTTCCGAGATGGCTGTGATGATCAGACGGGTGGCTGTCATGGGAAAGGCTTCGGCGAAGGTGTCGTCGATCTCGACATGTCCGATCCTGAGGACGGGCTTAGGGGAGGCTTCGTTCATTTTTCGCCTCCCTGTCCGCGCAGATTCACAGGCTTGAGACGATCTCGCATAGGGGAACCAATATCGGCAGATCTCCAGTCGGTAGTGGCATTTTCGTCCCACCAGCGACGGATCGGTTCAAGGGCTTCTTTTTCGAGTTCCTGAACATTGCAGCGGTGTGTGACACCGACGGCCAGGTTGCGAATCTCTGTGTCGTCTACGATCACAAGACCCGATTTCACGACCCACCGAGGCATCGCAAACATCTTCCGGAAGTCGTTTGAGGGCTGATAAATCGTCACATCGCCATCGGCACCCACGCCCAGGTGTCCCTTGTGGCTCAGGCCCAGCATTTGGGCGGGGGCGGCACGGGTGATAATGGCCAGCTCACTGAGGGAATAGTTTCTTGTAAGCTCACGCAGGCAGGAGCGTTCCCTGACGGCCTCAGGAAGCAGAGCCAGGCATTCGTTGCGATAATTGGAATCGGCCAGCAGGGCCATCAATTCCGGATAGGCTGTGAAGGCGGCTCCGTTAGGATGATCCGTACTTAGAGCCACTTGCCAGGGGTTATCCACACGAAGAAACCATTCGAGCCCGGTGGCCCACTGCACGGCATGGACCAAATTCTTGTCCTTATACTCGATCGGCATCACGCCGCAGCCGGTTTCAAGCTCGACGTGGTCGGCCAGAAGCTTTTTCCCGGTCAGCCCTGCCAGATATTGAGCTGTGGCTCCATCGGCGGTCATGATCGTGGTCGGCCCGAACAGGACCTGACCGACATCGACTGAGACATTCGGATTTGAATTGAGGTAATCCACCAGTTGTGTGACATCAGCCTTGAGCGAACCGGGATCGTTCGGGTCGCCGCCATAACTATGGAACTGGACGTGCGCCAGATGAACATGCAAGCCGGATAGAGCCTTGAGGGTTTCCAGAGTTGAGGCCGAATTACCGGGCAGGCCGAGATTCAGGCTGTGCAGGTGCATGGCGTGTGGCAGGCCGATCGCTTGAGCGGCTTTGCAGAGCGATTCCAGGATAAGTCTTGGCGATACGCCGAATTCGGGTACGGGGTCGTCCAGATGGGTGATTCGGCCCCTGCCTTGCTTCCAAGACTCGATTCCGCCGGGGTTGACCACCTTGATTCCCATACTGCCGGTTCGGCGCACCAGCCATCGTACAAATGGCTCAATAAGACCATGTTCACCGCTTGCCAAGGCTTCCAGCAGATATCGGTGATTGCCGGCCAGTGTGAGCAGACTGCGGTCGACCAGCGGGGTTTCCGCCAGTTCTTCATGTGCTAAAAAGGCTCCGGCCGGCGCAATGGCGGCATCGTTCACACTGGTATAGCCCATTCCGGCATAAAGCTGGCCGGTGATTGAGGCCGATGGGCAACTGCCATGCGTGCCGCCTTGAAAATCATGCTGCGCTGCCCGTGCCCTGCCTGATTCCAGCCGGCGTTCTTCAGGCCTGAGCAGCCGCGAGGCGTCGACCTTGGCACCGGCCACATGGCAGTGAATATCTACTCCACCGGGCATGACGACAAAACCGCGGGCATCAATCGTACGGTCAGGCCTCAGATCAGGATCGGTCGGGGCTTCGATCACCCGGCCCCCCTTGATCCAAAGATCAAATGGCTCTCGATCCACACCATTCAAGGGGTCAATGACCCGTCCACCAGCGATTTTTAAGAGGCTGCTCATGACTTGGCCCCCCTGATTTCAGGCGGAATTTTCGATTGGGCGGCTTCGAGTTCCAAGGAATTGAGAATCCTGGATAGCAATTCTTCCGCAGTCTTCTGGCTCCCATCGGTCAGCATCGGTGCGACATGTAGGGTGACTCCATCGGCTCGCACAATCGTTCCGCCTTGCCCGCTTCCCAATCTGGCCAGAGAAATTTGAGTCAGGCTTGGGACGTTTATTGGAATTTGGTCAGAATGGCCCGTATTGAACCAGATAAAGGACTGGCCTGTTTTGAGTGTGGGGCGATCACCGAAACTGACCACCAAATTGGCGTCGTCGGCTGAGAATTCGCCAGGCCGATAAACGGGCCCTTCGGGCGAGAACCACATCGGTGCAGCCAAACCGGTCCGCCACGACAGAACCGCTTTCAAACCAGCCGGATTAAGGCCGCCCTGAGGCACTTCGGCCATGACCATTCGACGTCTGCCAGTGTTGGCCTGTTTGATCAGTGTTGTGATGGATTCGGCGATACCGACCGGGTCCAACAAGCCCTGCGGATCTTCGGATCTTAGCCAGGTCAGCCACTTGCTTTTCTGAAAGATCTCGACCAATTGGCGAATCCGGTGGTCCATACCATCCGTCGTTCCGCGATTCAGGGCCATTCCAAGATCCGCCAGAAACCAGGCTGCATGGCCGGGATCGAGTGATATCAACTGATGATTTGATAGTCCAGAGCCTGAGGTGTCATCATCCGGTTGATCAATGCACATGACGGACGACTTTCCGGCTCTGGGGCCAAAGCGTTCGAGCCATCGCGGATGAGTCTTCCAAAGTGGTGCGAACCACTGAATCAGCCCATCAGAACGTTGATGGATTTCCGTCCAGCTTGCAAACCAGCCCCCATTTTGGGCAAACGCCATGGCCCAGGGGTCGACCCTTGTTTGGCCATCCCCCGAAAAGACCCAGGCGCCAAGCCGTTCTGCCAATGAAAGTGCCAGCTTTTGTGATTCAAGTGAAAGCTGCTGCAAGCCAGTGAATGCGATTTGAAATTTTAATTGCCTTGCCAGGGAGATTCGCCGGACGGCTTCATCCATCTCCGGTTCGGAGCCAACCGGTGTCGAGGCTTGGCTCCGTTGCCATTGATGAGCCAGCTTACAGCCCTTTGAGTCGAGAATCTGGCCTTCGGCTGTATAGGTGAGATCGTGGCAAAAGCAAGCACAGCCAAGACACAAGCGAGGAGCGATTTCAGAGGTGTGAGTTTGATCTGTAAAAGTCATGGCTCAATGGCGATTGGTACGATTGTTTCAGGGTCGAGCCAATCCCGAGGTTTCGGGAGGGTTCCGAAATGGTGACAAAGCGGCTTTCATGGCGGCTACATCAGAATACCGATCGGCGGGCTCGCGGGCCAGTGCTTTATGGATCGCCGCCGATAGGGCTTCAGGAACGGCGTAATGGCGATTACGTATGGGGACAGGCTCTTCCTGAAGAATCATGAGCAACTGACGGGCAAGATTGGGCGGAAAGTCGTAGATTTTGCTCCCACTGATCAAATGATAAAGGGTGGCCCCCATGGCATATTGATCGGCAGCGGGGTCGGCTGAGCGGAAATTGGTGACCTGCTCAGGCGGAATGTAGCCGGATGTGCCGGCAATTTCGCCAGTGAATGAGAGCCCACTCAAAGGAGAATCCTGATACATGCGGGCGAGCCCGAAATCTGCCACTTTGACACAAATTTTATCCTCGCGGCGCGTGACAAGCAGGTTCCGTGGCTTGATATCACGATGAATGAAGCCATGATCATGGGCATAAGCCATCGCATCCAGTGTCTGGCAGGCAATTTCAACTGCCAGATGTTCCGGTAAACGGCCGCCAGCCCGCTTCCTAAGGCTTGAGACATTGGTTCCGGAGACATATTCCATGGCCAGATAGAGACGGCCCTGATCGTGTCCAAACTCCCTGAATTCTACAATGTTTGGATGCTTCAGCCGACGCAGGATCGCAACTTCCCTCAAAAATCGGCCGACAACCGTCTCAGAACCCGAGACGGCCGGTGTAATGATCTTTACGGCATCAATTCGGCCTGTGCCTTTGTGTCGGGCTTTATAAACAATCCCCATCCCACCTCTGCCAAGCTCAGAGAGCACCTCATAACCACCAATCTGGTGGATTGCAGATTCGCCAGAAGGATTGACACCCGACGGACGATCGTGCGGATCCCGATTCGTACTGCTGGCCAACTCGCCCCCCGGGCCGACGCTCTGAGCCGGTGGGATCCGTTCCCATCGTCCCGAAACCTGGCCAATTTCATCCGAGCCATCCGTCTCGATCCGAATCCGAAAAACTGTCTCGCCACCGCGAATCTCATCGCCATTCTCAAGCTTGGAAACGCTCACCGGCTTGCCATTGAGAAAGGTCCCGTTTCGGCTGGCCATGTCGATCACCCGACACAACGGTGGGTTGAATTCCACCATAAAGTGATATCTTGAAAAAGTTTTATCACGCTGAGGCAAATGAAAGTGGGCCTGCGAGGAACGTCCTACAATAAAGTTGTCATGTTTGTCAAAGTCAAATCGCATCCCGGCATGCGGGCCTTCGACCACCTCCAGGGTGACTTTCATGAGCGTATGGAATCTTGTCCCAGACCAGTGTGGTTGATATGTCGAACTTGGGTTGATCTTAATGCATCAAGCTTTAGCATGAAAGCCCATAGTTTTGGTTCGGCCAATTTTGTCGGACCACCCACCCGATTTGCCGGGGCGTGAATTTGCTCAAAACCGACTCGGCAAGGGCCCGCCTGAAAGGCCTTCCGAGGCCGTATACTCTTTGTTTCTCATTGGCCATCATAAATTGATAAGCTCCTGAGCCATCGACGACTGCTTGCGAAAATTCACTGTAATGACTCTCGGAATCTTCGTGGCCATTTCAGGCATCATCGGGTCCACAAGCCCGAGTCGAACTGCTTCCCGAATCGAAGTCCCGGGCGGAACATCGCGACTTTTTAACAGGACCAAGTCTGTGGCCTTGACCACCTCAGCCACTCTGGCTGCAATCGAATCGCTCGTGACGCGCCAGTTGGCTGGTAGTGCATTGGCTTGCAATGCATCGACTTCCGTTAAAAAACGGAACGGCGCAAGCACTGGTGTGCGGCCAGTTTCCCAAACCGATTTCATCACCGAAAAATGGTCGACGACTTCCAGGTCGGGACCCATCAGTGCCGCCAGGCAATGGCTCGTGAGATCCATTGCACGAACCGCCATGTCATGCGAACTCCGGTTGGGCATCTGGTGGCACTTGTCCAGCTCACGGATAAAATTGGCTGGATCGCTCCCTCCTGTGATCACGATCACTTTCGCACCCTGATCGCCGGCCCATTCCAGAAAACGTCTGAGCCGGTCCGGCATTCCTTCCCATAACAAGAGGCTGCCACCAAGCTTAACTACCAAGATCGAGCCAAGTTCCGGCACAATCCAGTCTTCGTCGCCTGAAGTCATCGTTTCAGCCCTGCATCTGCCAGTTTTATTAGAGCCACAGCACAGGCTGCATCTGCTTGGTCGCGGCCCCAGATCGTCTCCAGATTGAACATCGAGGCCCTGGGGAAAATCTTGGAGCCAATCCGCTCTGCAAGAAACGATCCTGACCCTGAAACCATCAACTGGTTCACGACTCCATCCGGCAGGGCTTCGGCCACTTTTCGGATCGACTTTTCAAGCGTTTTGTAAATCTTGCTGTCAATTTGGGTCGCCATTGACGAAGCATCCTTTTCCGTAAATCGCTCGTAATCAAGACCAATCATCCGGGCCAGCCGGTGCCTGGCCTCAACCCGGGTGGCCGGTCGGCCGTTGGCCGTAGAAAGGTCTTCGTGCGATTCCGGTAACTCGCCCAGAGTCCAGTAGACATCACCTGTGGTTGCAAAGAGTTCACGCATGAGTGGTGTGTTCGTTGTTCGGAACTTGACAGAGTCTGCTACAGCACATAAAGGAGTACGGGAAACGCCCAGATAAACCAGCTCGCAAGATTGAAGGCGATCGATATCCGTGGTGGAAACGCTTAATAACTTGCCATGGGCAACCGCCAGAATGTCGGTCGTGGTTGATCCGATATCGATCACCAAACCTGTTTGATTTTGAAAATAATCGGCCGCCAGGCAGTCGCCAAGAGCCTTCCAGTTCGATGCTTCGGCCAATGCAGGCCTGTTTTTTATCGTAAGTGTAGAATGGAACAGACCATCGACGCCCCAAATCCTCAGAATTCCGGGGTTATAGATGGTTTCAAGGTCTGAAATAATTTTGAGCACCCCTTGCCTGCGAGTTTCAAAACAGTCGCAGAGCTCGGCTGTCATGGTCACCAGCACACACTGAGGGG
The DNA here is from genome assembly GCA_945865635.1 of Candidatus Kuenenia stuttgartensis. Taxonomy (GTDB): domain Bacteria; phylum Planctomycetota; class Planctomycetia; order Isosphaerales; family Isosphaeraceae; genus QWQI01. The sequence goes on along the minus strand of CAMBEP010000002.1, from coordinate 157,655 downwards.
TAACCATGCGTCCCGCCAGCGAACGGATTTCATCGGCCAGTCGATCCGGTTCACGATAAATCGCAAACCCAACAGACTCCGCTCGACCAGTCGAGTCTGAGGCCTTCAAATTTGCTCCACCAATGTCCAGGCTCAGATATGTCATGCTCATTTTATCTCAATTTGCAGCAAATACCATACAGTGATCTCAAAAATGGACTCTGTTGTCCATTATAGGTGGCTCTGTTCGAGAATGGAAAGCCATTGGTCCGCAATTTTGGAGATGTCGCGAGCCGTTTGGATCCAGCAAAACGAAGATGTCAGTCGCGGGTTGATTTCAACCACCGTGTCGGTCTTGAGTTGCGGATCCCAAATAAAGTCGACACCCACCCAGCCTCTCAGGCCGGGAATGAGTTGTAGGGCTTTCATGCAGTTTTGAAGCCGATCGATCGGGAAGTCAGGTTCGAATTCAGGGTCGTAATGGGAAAGATCCCAGAACCCTTGAGAGTCAGAAATCGGTTTGAAATTGTGGCGGCAGACACCTATGGGAACAATTTTGCCCCAGCCATCGCACAAAACGGAAAGACTAAGCGATTCTCCAGGCGAAAATGACTGAACCAGCATCTGGCCAGGACCGCGGTGGGTTACTTGGTTTAAGTCAAAATGGCTGGGAGCCTTAAAGGTGTCAAGACTGCCAGCTCCATCTCTTGGTTTGAAAACGATCCAGCCATCTGTCGATCGCCAATTTGATGAAGGCTGGTCGGCCTGCCATGTGGATGGATGCAAAATCTGGTTGGCTTCAAAAAAATTTGCACATTGCAGCTTGTCGCTGCACAGTCGCACAGCCTCGGCTGTGCACCCAAGATTCCAGCCTTGTTGGGGTTGGGCCCATTCCGCGAGACTCGCCAGAATCCCATCCGTCTCGGGTGCGATCAAAACACCATGGTCAGTCTGCGCCATGGCTGACAATAGTGCAGGAGCCAGTTGGGCTGGCCGGGAAATCTCAAAACATTCTATGTCGATCTCAAGCGAAATTCGGCTATCCTGAAACGTAGAGACTATGCAGCCAGCTTGCTGGAACGCCCGAATCGCTGCAAGCCGCATCGCAGATCCTTCCTGCAGCCAGCTTTCCTGAAGCTCTTCGCCTGCCATGCCTCCGCCCGTCACATGTTCATAGATCAAGACACGTTTCATATCAGAATGAATCGCCTTTCCATTTTTCCTGCCCTTAAGTCTTAAACCTCAAGGGAAATACGCCCAATGAAAATCATTCCCGTGATCGACATTCTTGGAGGCAAGGCCGTTCATGCCCGTGGCGGTCAGCGTAGCGAATATCGTCCACTGGTTTCGGTTTTGACGAGTCACGCAGCCGAGCCTCTGGAACTGGCCAAAGCTTATCGTAACAATCTTGGACTAAAAACCGTCTACCTTGCCGACCTCGATGCCATCCAGAAAAATCAGCCTGACTGGTTGCTTTATTCCCAGATTATCGATTTGGACATCCGCCTCTGGGTTGATGCAGGCACTCAATCGGCCAGCCAAGCCAGCCATCTCCTGAAAACAGGGGTGGATACAATCATCCTCGGCCTGGAATCGATCCGCTCACCGGATCAACTCAAACAGATCATACACGATTCGGACGTCCCCAAAGGCCGGTTTCTACTAAGTCTGGATCAGCGCGATGGTCGTGTTTTATTCCCAGAAAACCATCAATGGCCTGTGGATACAACAATTACTGATGTGATTGCGATTGCGCTGGAACAGGGTTTGACACGATTTTTGATGCTTGATCTGGCACGAGTGGGGTCAGGGCTAGGCGCGGCGGGAGCCTTGACAGGTTTCGAAATTCTTGAGAAGTTTCCCGAGGCGCTCGTCTGGCTCGGCGGCGGGGTGAGTGGTTTCAGTGATCTGATTCAGATCGCAAAACTGCCCCTGGAAGGCTTGCTGATGGCAACGGCCATTCATCAAGGGCGCATTGGGATCAATGAAATTCATGCGTTCTCAAAGCTTTTTGATCACTCCTGAACAAGCTTTTCCTAGCAAACCGCCAATGGGATTGGTCATGTTTTACTTGAAAAAATAGCTTCCATGGCTGATGATAAGTCGAGAAAAGATTTTCCAGGTCGGGCTCAGCCCGATCTCAGGCACGGTCGAACCATGACTCCGAGGCTTTGTCAGTAAAAATGCCCCCTATCATTGAAGTCGATCACATCTCGAAGAATTACAGCGTATTTCGGAAGAAAGAAGGCTTTAAAGGCGCTCTACAAAGCCTTTTCAAGCGAGAATACAATACGGTGGAAGCCGTAAAAGATATCTCGTTTTCGATTGAGCCAGGCGAATTCGTCGCCTTCCTCGGCCCGAATGGGGCAGGCAAAACCACCACTTTGAAAATGCTCTCAGGCCTGATCTTTCCGAGTGTAGGCACCGCCAAAGTTCTTGGTTATACGCCTTGGGAACGCCAAGACCAGTTTCGCCGGCAGTTTTCGCTTGTGATGGGCCAGAAAAATCAGCTCTGGTGGGATTTGCCAGCTTCCGACAGTTTTGAGCTTCACCGTGAGATTTATAATATTCCGAATCAGCAATTTCGCCAGACACTTGGCCAGCTTACGGAATTATTGGGAGTCAAAGACCTGACCCGGCAAGCCGTTCGTGAGCTTTCGCTCGGCGAACGCATGAAAATGGAACTCATCGCCGCCCTGTTGCATCGCCCGCGACTTTTATTGCTTGACGAACCAACCATTGGCCTGGATGTTGTCGCACAGGTTACAATTCAAAAATGCCTGCGCGAATATCACGAGCGAAATAAAGTGACTGTTTTATTGACAAGTCACTATATGCGAGATGTAGAGGCGCTTTGTCGCCGGGTGATTGTCATTGCCCACGGTAAATTGATATACGACGGCGAACTCTCTGGAATACGAGACAAATTTGGCCAGGAGAAACTCCTGAAAATCGAGTTTCAGGCCGACCAGCCACCCCCCGACCTTTCCCAGTATGGCCAAGTGGGCACCATCGAAGGGCCGACGGTCGAACTCCGGGTGGAACGCCCCAAAGTGGCTGAAGTGCTTTCAAATATCCTGGCCCGACATACCATTGCCGATGTGAGTGTGCAGGATCCACCGCTGGAGCAACTCATTGCCCGCGTCTTTGAAGAGGGTGGGCCAAGCACATGAGTGTTGCAATCGATCCAGAACCAGACGATTCCTACGAGTTGCAATCGCCAACCCGCAAAGGAACCTGGCAGAAATATTATCGTGTCTTGCGGGTTTCCATCGCAGAACGAATGACATATCGGGCAGACTTTCTCCTGGGCACATTCCTCCGAATGCTCCCCATGGTTACCACAATTCTATTGTGGCAGGCTATTTATAAGGGATCTGGCCAGGAAGTGCTTGCCGGTTTCAAATACAGAGAAATGATTGCATATCTCTTGCTGGTGCATATCAGTCGCATGTTTTCAAGCATGCCGGGGCTGGCGGCAGGCATCTCTCGCGAAATTCGAGAAGGAACTCTCAAGAAATACCTGATCCAGCCGCTCGATCTCTTGGGGTACCTCATCAGTTATCGCACTGCCCATAAAATTACGTATATCCTTATGGCAGCCCTGCCCTATGGAATCATTTTTTATATCTGCCGGCATTATTTCGATGGCCTGCCCTCGGCTCCGATTTGTCTGGCCTATGTCCTAAGCCTGCTTTTAAGCTTTTTGATCGGCTTTTATTTTGAGGCGGCAGTGGGCATGGTGGGCTTCTGGTTTCTTGAAGTGACCAGTATTCTCTATATTGTCATCACCCTGAATTATTTCATTTCAGGACAGATGCTGCCACTGGACCTGCTCCCTCCATTCTGGGCTGGTTTGCTGAAAGTCATGCCGTTTCAATATATGGCCTATTTTCCAGCCGTTGTGTTCCTTGGCAAGGTGCAAGGCAGTGAATTGCTTTGGGGGCTTGGTCTTGAAGCGTTCTGGGCGATTTTCTTTGCATGGCTTGCCCGATTTCTCTATCGGCGTGGCCTTCGGCATTATGGCGCATACGGAGGTTGAAATACATCATGCAAGATCATTCGGTACCTATCGACATTAACTCTGCAAATCCTGTCCAAAACAAGACCCGATATTTTCGGCTTCTGGCACGTCTTGGTACGTTTACCCTGATTCGAGAATTGTCATTTCGTGGCAATTTTCTCGTCAAGGTCATTGTCGAAGTGCTCTGGTTGGCCATCCTTCTGGCTTTCTATGAAACGGTGTTTGCCCGTACCAGTGTGGTTGCAAGCTGGTCGAAGCAGGATTACATGTTCTTTGTCGGTTGTTTTTTCGCACTTAATGGTGTGATTGAAACCTTGTTCCTTGAAAATTGCAATGAATTCTCAAACCTGGTTCGAACCGGTGACCTGGACTTCCTGCTGCTCAAGCCAATTGACGAACAATTTCTCATTACCTGTCGACGGGTAGACTGGTCAGTTTCGCCCAATATCATCATGGGTTTTTGCATCATGGGGGTTTCTCTATGGAACAAGGGTTGGGAGTTTGATGCATTGAGGGTTGCCATGTTTGGGATCACATTTACTTGTGGAGTTGCTATTGCATATTCATTTATGCTTGTACTGACATCATGTTCTGTCTGGCTTGTCAGGAATCAAAGTCTGATGGAAATGTGGTGGCTGTTTTCAAGTCTTGCAAGGTACCCGCGAGAAATTTACCAGAGGGGCTGGGCACAAAGTCTTGATATCGTATTTACTTATATTCTTCCGATCCTGCTTGTTGTCAATGTGCCCTCTCGTGTCATGATGAAAGCCATGCAGCCAGAAATGATTGCATTTATTCTGGTGGCCACTGTGGTCTCATTGTCTCTGAGTCGCTGGTTCTTTTTGAAAGCCTTGCGAAGTTACCGGAGCGCTTCGAGCTGAATTCAAGAAAAAAGCGGTCTTTCACCTGAAACACGTCCTCGATAGAAGATGAAACCCTGGAATGTCATTTCAACGACCTAGCCCGCAACGATTGAGACAGCTTCTTGCCCGATGGGGGTTCCCAATGGAGGAACGCTCGATTGATTTAATCTGGCGATACCATACTTTGTTGCGTCAGGCCAACGAAGAGTTGAACATGACACGCATTCATAATTTTGAGGCGATGGTTCTGAAGCATTATGTCGATTGCCTTTTGCCCGGAAAACTGACAAATCTCCCCGGCCCATTGCTCGACATGGGCACTGGGCCAGGCCTGCCTGGAATTATCATTAAAATTGCGAATCCTGAATTGCCAATGATTTTGGCGGACACTCGTGCGGCTCGATGTGCATTTCTGGAAGATGTCGTTCAAGAGCTTGGTCTCAAGGAAATTGAAATATTCAGCGGCAAGATCACGCCGAAATTTGTCCAGAAAATGGGCGGTGTTATCACTAGGGCTGTTGCTGAAGTCTCTGAAACCTTGCATCGGGTACGGAACTGCCTGGAAATTGGCGGTCGACTGATTTTAATGAAAGGTCCGGATTGCGACACAGAGATTCAGGCAGCCAGAGAACAGTTTGGTGATGAATTTCAACTGATCGAAGATCATCGCTACACGCTGCCTGAATCAACAAATCACCGTCGTCTGTTGGTTTATGAACGTATGGCTGTAATCCATAAAAATGAAGATGGTCTGGAGGATCCGTTTGAGTCATCAGAGAACCGGATTTCAAGGCCGATTCGTGAGATCGCAAGTGCAACAAATCCGAATTATCAGACATGTATGGAAATTCAGCAGGGCCGCGGAATTCGTAAGCAGTCCATGGCTTTAATCAGTGGTCGAAAGATGGTAGAAGAGGTGCTCCGAAACTTCCCGGAGCGAATTGAGGCTTGGATTACGGATCGAGACGGCCCGCCTCCGCCTGTCGAGTGCGATGCTTCCGTGACTTGGTTGCGATTTGTGAAGCCTTTATGGGAAGAGTTGGATCAGTTTGGTACAAAGTCGCCGATCCTGCGGGTGCGAGTGCCCAAATTGCAACAGATTGACATGCAATCGGACGATTTGCCGGGTTGTACACTACTTGTCCCATTTCAAGACCCAGAAAATGTCGGGGCTGTACTTCGTTCGGCAGCTGCCTTTCATGTGGATCGGGTCGTGTTGTTGCAGGAGTCTGCACACCCGTTTCATCCCAAGAGTCTGAGAGCTGGCGGTCCACCGATCCTCGAATTAAACCTGTTTTCTGGTCCTTCCATTCGCGACCTGCCTGATATGAAAATTCCCCTGATTGCATTGGGGGCAGATGGTGTAGAAATACAGGATCAGAACTGGCCGGAATCGTTTGCACTTCTTCCCGGAGTGGAAGGACCTGGGTTACCGAAAGATTTGCGAAACGTTGTAAAAATCGGGATCCCAATTGCAGAACATGTCGAATCGCTCAATGCATCGGTTGCGACCGCCATTGCATTATACGACTGGCGACGTCGATAAGATTCATGCCTGCCTGATAATTGCAGTGTGTGACGAATGGCGTAAATTTCTGGGCGGGTGATGAATTCAAAGTTTCAAGCCATAGTTTCGAGTCGATGCCCATGACTGGAGGCCTCTGTCACGATGCATTGCAATTGTATCTGAGGGAATTGGTTTGTGATCGCCTTGGATAGGTTTTGGATCTCCTGATCCGATGCCTGGCTGAATCCGAACAGAGTTGGTCCCCAAGAGCTTTGTCCGACCCCTCTCAGGCCATGACTTTTCAATTCCTGAATGAGATTGTCGCGCAGTGGCGATCCGTATACTGATCCGCTCTGAGCCGGTGCAAACCACTCTCCAACCTGTCGCTGGATAGTCTCGAGGGCGGCCATGGCTCTATGGAAATCTGTTTCGGCAAGGGCTGGCAAAAACTGGGTGAGAATGGATCGTGCAACAGAATTCATTTCATTGACTTCAGGCGACGGCAGTTTCACGAAAGCTTCCATCTCCTTGGTTCCAAAGTGGCCTTGAGTTTCTTGCGGAATGAATAAGATCACCCTCCATTGCTCTGGCCATTGCATTTGGCTGATCAGTGGAGCGATTTTCTGATGCCTTCCAAGTCCAGTTTCGTGGCCTCCATCCACAATCAAACCGCCTTTTTCAAAGCCGTAAGCCCCCACACCCGATCTCGGGAACCGATTTGTGGCCATGGCAATTTCATGTATTGTCGGATGGTTCCAGCCTGCCATTGCGGCCATCAACTTTCCGATTGCCAAAGCTCTTTGTGTGCCGCTGCCAAGGCCATGATGGGCTGGTATGCAATGGTGAACCTTGATTGATAAGGGTGGAAGCATAAAACCTTTCTGTTTGAAATACTCGCGGATATCTGGTAGCATTTTATTAATTGCCTGCTGATCTTCCATGCCAGCTTCGAGAAAATCTGTTTTAGCGTATTTTGCTTGAATGATATAACCAGGTTTTTGAATCATCAGTCCAAAGCCGCCAAATTGACGGAAGGCCTGAGGGCCCCAGCCAAACAAGCCAAAGTGAAGACGGCCAGATGTGGAGATTGTCGCGGATTTCATTTTACAGAATGACCACCGGAAACAGCTTGCGACCAATATTTCTCAAGATATTCCAAGACATAATTCCAGCCAGCCTGTTCGGTTTCGCCAGCCGTCTTTTCTATCAGTGGCTGGAGAGATTCGATTTGCAATAGGAATTGCTCGCGCGGAATCCATGCCACACGAGTTGCCATGATGGTCAATTCCAGAACGGCATGCTGGGCCCGGTTCCAGCCAGTCCATTCACGAAGTTTGTGGGTTTTAACCACTTTGGCTTTTAAAGTGGCTCTAGGAAGTGTCCAGTCTGCCTGATGCAATTGGAATTCGTAGGCGCGAACGGAATCGGACATGATATGCCCATCAATGAATTCAGCAGGTTCAAGACAGGCATTTTCAGCTTCTGAAAGAGCTGCTCTGGCTAATAATTCGGCATTATCGAGCAAATGAAATACGCCGAAGGGCCGGGCTGAGAGATTATGAAAAGTTCTGGAGCCTTCAAACGGTCGGAGCTGAAAAAATGTCCAGAGACCATCAGGTCCGATGGTTGATCGGTCTATCGTGGCTCCCATTGCGGCGATATTCGAATGGCCGTTCTCATTAAGGGTTGTCAGGACACCTTCCACGATCATTCTGGTTGATCCTTATCGTTGTTTGATTTCGTGCTCGTTTTACCATCCCAATGGGATTTTTCAGGCTCAGTCAAAAATCCCCAATTCAGGGCCTGATCCTGACGATACCATTTGCCAAGCGTGATTGCTGTTTTGGCCTTGGCCAGTTCATATCCAAGATAAAATGCATGGGATGGCTCTTTCACGTTCATTTTGGCAAATAATTCAAATGGGTCGGTTTCAGAGAGGCTGTTTTCATGATTTAATGCAATCAACTGGTGATTTTCGGCAAAGAGTCGCCAGTTTGGGTCGCGAATGGTTGATTGCAGTTGTGCCAGGCCCTCAGGGCCATGCTCGTGTGTGCGAGGGTCGCGCAGCATGACCAATTGAGGCTCCATGTATTTTGGAACTTGCTTCTGATTGATGGAATAGTGCATGAGTCGTCGGGCCAGGTCGATTTCTTTGACGCTGGATCGGGCCCATCCGATCACTTCCGTAGTTAGAATGCTTTGCACTCCAAGTTCGGCACAAATGCCAATCAGCATTGTGTTGATACCGGCAGAATCGACGTCGGTCAGTTCTGAGACATTCCCGATTCCCATCATGACAGGGTCGTCAGGGAAGAGTCGCCGCACATGGGCGTATCGTTCCAGACTCGCCATCAGGCCGTGTCCGATTGGTTCGAGGATCGGGTCGAGCCGAAACGGGATTTTGTGGTCGAGCAGAAACTGTCGGGTTTGGATGAGGCTTTCCAGGTCCTCTGGAACATCGGGAATGGCCACGACCTGCACGCCCCAATTCAGGGCAAAATGGCGGTTTGTGGAGTTGACACTCAGGACCAGATCGGCGCCAGCCTTTACGGCAGAGGCCACTTCATCGGGGTGGAACGAATCGATCGAGACTTTGTGTCCTTCGGAACAGAGAGCCTGCACGGCGTCGGCCACACCGGGCCATGGGCCACCGGGATCACAACCAAGGTCGATCCGATCCGCTCCCGAGGCTCGATACCGGTTGGCCTGATCCAGTATCTGTGCTAATGAAAGCCTTGGTGCATGATTGATTTCCGCCAGAATTTCAATATTGTGCTGGCCGTAATGGGTTGGTCGCTGGCGAACCAGGCCGAAGTGTTGCGGGAGGTCGCGAAAGTCGACCGGACCACGCTCCACAGGCACGTTCCACTGGAGTGAGAGGGCATCAATGTCGCCTCTGACATGGCCTGGAATGATGACTTTGTGGATGCCTTGGGGAAGGGTTTTCAATCGTCTGCCGATCCAGTCGGCTGGCATCAGTGCCGCGACAGAAATCGGCATGACTTCGATCAAAGGTATAAAGCTTGCGGTTTCAGCAAGTTCCTCGACCTGCCGGCGGAGGGCTGATTCTGCGAGACGTCCGGTCAGGAAAAGTAAGGTTGGTTTGACCAATTTGGATCTGACCCGGCTTGAAATGAGTGACGCTTGAATTGAGCATCATCATACCTGTTTTCGAAAGGAATCGGTGGCCATCATTCAAAAAATGAGCGAGATTGGTTAAAGAAGGAACGTTGAGAGGGGTTGTCGGAATCGCGGTGTGAGGCGGCTGTATTTTGTCAGGTTCTTATGCGGCTTCGTCGTAAATCTTGTCGATCAAGGCGGTTGTCTGAGCCTTGAAAGTGGCTGAGTACCAGCCGCCCAGCCCGACCAATTCCGTATGGGTGCCTTGTTCGATGATCTTGCCCTTGTCGAGCACAATGATCAGGTCGGCCTGCCTGACAGACGAGCACTTCTGACTGACGACCACGGAAGTTCGGCCAGGCAGGTTGTGTGCCAGGGATTCCTGGATTCTGGATTCGGTTTCGGCATCGAGTGCGCTGGTGCAGTCGTCGAGTAGGAGTACAGCAGGCTTGGCGATGATGGAACGAGCGAGAGCCAGGCGCTGGCGCTGGCCGCCCGAGAGGGTCATGCCGCGTTCGCTGACAGAGGTTTGAAGTCCATTTGGCAAGTGGTTGATGGTTGTCTGTAAGTCGGTGATCTCAAGAGCGGCCTTGATCTCAGGTTCTGAAGCATCGGGGCATGCATAGGTCAGGTTGGTGAGAATGGTGCCTTCAAAGAGAAGGGCCTGCTGTGGCACCAGAGCGATGTGCTTGCGGAGATCTGCCAGGAGCCAGTGGCGGATATTATGGCCGTCGAACCTGACTTCGCCCTGGCTGGTGGGCGGGACGATATCATAAAGTCTGGCGATCAGGGCCAGAAGTGTGGTTTTGCCGGCACCTGAAGGGCCGATAATTCCAAGCATGGTGCCGGGTTTGATGTTCAGAGTCAGGCTGGTGATGACTTCTGGGCCGTCAGGCTGGTATCGAAAGTGGACGTTTTCAAGAGAGATGGCACCTTGGGGGGTGATGAGCGGCTTGGCATCGGGGCTGTCTGAGAGCGTTTCTGGCTCGTCCAGAACTTCGCAGAGGCGTTCGATGGAGACCGAGGTGGACTGAGCTGTCGCCTGAAACTGGGTCAGCCTTACAATCGGTCCATAGAGCTGGCCGATAAGGCTATAGAAGGCCAGAAGTTCACCCATGGTCAGTCGGTTTTGGCCGATAAGAAGGATGCCGCCGATGAGGACTCCCAGGGTTCCGAGCCCGGTGATCAGGGTGGCCAAAAGGCTTAGAAGTGCGCTTGTTCGGGTATTTTTCCAGCTTAGTTCGCGGTGATGATCAATTCGTTTGTCGAGTTGGGCGAGTTCTTCGGCCTCTTGGGCACAGCCTCGAACGACCCTGACGGCTGAGACCCGCTCGCTCAATAAAGCGTAAATGGAGGAGACCTGGCTACGGATTGAGAGCGAGAGTTGCCGTATTTTACCGGAAAAAACCATCTGATTCAGAAGATATAGAGGCATGACCACCATGGCGATCAGGGCCAGACGCCACTGGAGCCAAAACAAAAGGGCCGCAATGCCAAGGGCCAGGATAAGGTCGTTGACAAGCTGGAGCAGGCCACTATTGACAAACGAGAGTATGGAGCCGACATCGCTGGTGACTCGGGCCATGAGCCGGCCGGTCTGTTGGGCGTCGAAATAGGCCATGGGCAAACGCATCAGTTTTTGATGCAGCGCTGACCGGAGTTGAACCACGACTTCCTGACTGATTCGGCCCATGGTGTTGGAAACGGCCCAGGAAAGGCTGGTCCGGAGCAATTGGCAAGCCACGATCAAAGCCAGGCCAGTCGCAATGCTTTGGATCAGTTGCGAGCTGACGTCGATCGGAGGGCGGCCTTGCTCAGCGGCTTCGGCAAATGGCAAAAGCAAGTCGAGGATTCGGCCCTGAAGCAGGGGCACAGGCAGGATCAAAAGTGATTGGATCAGGAGCCCCGTCAGGCAGATCAGAAAGCTTAGCCTGTAGGGCCCGAGAAACTGCTGATTGAGGCGGGCCAGAGGAATTCTCAGGCTGACAGGTTTCTGTGGAGCCTCGGTGGAAGCATGTTTCACGGGCTTGAATTTGGTCATGAAAGCCTCCGTGAAGGAGTCTTCAAATCTTGGAGAGAGACTGGGGAAGGATAATCGTTGCGATCATGGGCGGGGTGAGCCGTGGTGAAATCGGCCGAAATGGGTTTCACTTTCAATCCAAACTGTTTCTGGCAAAGCTGGTAATATTTGCCGGCCTGGTCGGTGATCAATTCCCTGTGTGAGCCTTGCTGAAGGATCTGGCCTTGTTCCAGAACCACAATCTGATCGCAATCGACCACGGTGGAAAGTCTGTGTGCGATGATGATTGAGGTGCGGCCGCTGAGCAGATTACGGAGAGCTTTCTGGATGAGTGCTTCGCTTTGAGTGTCGAGCGAGCTGGTGGCTTCGTCCAGAATGACGAGCCTGGGATTCATGCAAATGGCCCGGGCAATGGCCAGCCTTTGACGCTGGCCCTGGCTAAGCTTGTGGCCGCCCTCGCCCACAATCGTTTCATAGCCATCGTTAAGTTCCATCGTGAAATCGTGGACCAAGGCGGCATGGGCTGCGGCCTCGACTTCTTCCTGAGTGGCTTGCGGGCGGCCGTATCGAATGTTGTCGGAGATCGTGCCGCGAAAAACCACTGGCTCCTGAGGAACAATCCCGATGCGTTGTCGAAGGAATGCGCTTGAAAGCTCTTTGATCGGAAAGCCATCGAGCCGGATTTGTCCCTCGGTGGCGTCATAGAATCGCATCAGCAAGCTGATAATGGTTGTCTTGCCGCAGCCGGTCGGGCCGACCAGTGCCAATTTCTGGCCTGCTGCAATGTTCAGGCTGAATTGGCTCAGGACCTTTGGACCAATTTGGTAAGAGAAGCCGACTTGATCAAATTCCACCTGGCCTTGGATGTCATCGATTTGGATAGGGTTTTCTGGCTCGGCCACATCGGGTTTCAGGTCGAGAATTTCGCCAAGCCGGTCGACCGATGCACTGGCTTGCTCGAAGACATAGGCAAGATCTGCCAGACGCGCGATCGGGCCAAAGAGCATGGCGGCCAAGGCCGCAGTTGAGATCACTTCGCCGGGAGTCATTCGGCCCTGAATCACCTCAAACGCGCCGGCCCCAAAGATCGAGGCTGTTCCCAGCCCACTGATGGCGGCTGAGAGATTGCTGAAAGCTGTGCGCAGCCTGACTTCCTGGACACGCGGCCCGTGTGCGTCCTCTAGTTCCAATACGAAACCGCTGACTTCAGCGGCTTCACGAGCATGGGCCTTGACGACCATCACACCGTCGAGTTTTTCTTTGAGGTGTCCAAAAAGGATGTCCATCTTCTCGCGGATCACTTGATTTGTGGCCCTGATCTGCTTCATGAAGAAACGAAAGTTTAAGCCATAGAGAGGAACAAACAACAGGACCATCAGAGCAAGCCGCCAATTGCGCGACACCAGCAGAAGGGAAATCGCCAGAGTGGTGCCAAGGTCTGTAAGTATGGTGAAAGTCTGGCCTGTGATGAATGTCTGGATGGCACCAATATCATCCATCATGCGCGAAATAATGGCTCCTGTGTGGGTTTTGTCATAAAAGCTGAGGCTTAGTTCCTGAAGGCGTTCATAAAGCTGGTGACGCATTTCGCGAATGAGCCTCTGGCCGACATGACCCACCACCAGTGTGTTGGCAAAGCCAATCAGGGCCTGAGCCATGAGCACTGCGGCAAAGGCAGAGGCGAACAAGGGAAGCCTGTCCCAGCGTTGTGGTGCGACAACATCGTCCACAAGGCCCTGGACGATCAAAGGGCCTTGCATATTTACCAGAACGCCCAAAGTGGTGAAAAAACTTGCAAGCACAACCCATCGTTTGTAAGGGGCCAGCCAGCCTCTAATTCGCCTGATCGTGTTCAATGCGTCTCAATCGCCCCCAAGCGTTCTTGAATCCCAATCGCAATGCATCCACCTGCATGAAACTATACGCATGGGATCCAGAAAAGCCGTTTTTTTGAGAAAAAACTTGCGATTCAGCGGATGGCCCCGCCATTGACCCGAAGAGTCTGGCCAGTCAGGAATCGGGCATCCTCAGAAACAAGAAATTGGCAGGCTCCAGCGATATCTTCGGGCAGGCCCCAGCAGCCCAGTGGTGTTTCGCGAATCACACGTTCCTGCCAGAGAGTTGGGGCCGTATCGCCCCAAGCGGTTTTGATCCATCCGGGGGCAACATTATTTACCCTCACATGAGGCGCAAGGCTCAGCGCCAAACTTCTCGAAAATGCCATGACGGCCGCTTTGGTGGCCCCGAAAAGCTCGCCAGAATCGCCTTCCATACCGGTTTCCGCCTGATCCCAACCCACAGTGATGATCGAGCCATGCCCTTGGCCGACCATCCTCTGGCCAACATCCCGGCATGCTGTGATGGTGGATTGAACATCAACTGACCAAAGTATTTGTAACTTTTGATCGAAACTGGCGTTGCGGGCGTTGCCGGTCAGGATGTCGGCACCGGCCAGGTGAAGCCAGGCGTCCAGGCCATCCCAGATTCCCCAAGCGTCGCTCACCAGTTTCACGACAGAATCAGGCTGCGAAAGGTCGGCGATCAGGGCGTGGCTCTTGCGGCCCTGTGCCCTTATCTGTGCCGCCAAATCTTGTGTTGCCTGAGCTTTATGAAATCCATGGGTGATGATATCCCAGCCGGCGCTGGCCAGCTTCAGGGCTGTCGCCCGACCGATCCCGGAACTGGCACCAACCACAATTGCACGTTTCATAATAGCGATTTTACCGAATTCCTAAGTCCTGGTATTGAAAGCAATTTGGGAGTATTTTTACGGATTTGTGGCAGGTTGATCGTTATAACCCTCATAAACCCTCATTCTGCCTTCTGCTCATGACGATAATTCGAATAGTTCAAATATGCGAACTTCTCTCAAATATGGTGTGAGAGTGTGATCGCATATGTTGGACCTCTTTGCAGGGCTTTGTCAATGTCTCTGATTCCAATACGAAAAAATCGACGCAGCGCCCCGAATTCTTCTCATGGGTTGTTCAAAGTCAGGACCATCCTAACCTGCCTTGGTGTGGGTTATGGCAGCATGGCCGCAGCGCAGGTCTTACCGCCGATTGGCAAGCCCCTGAATCCATCGGTGCCAACAACTGCCGCAATAGTCACAAAGCCAGGCTCAGAGGAACCCATTGCCAAGCTGGCCTCAGCCGTGGTTAATGGTAAAGTCAATTCCAGTGTGGTAAAACCGACCTTGCGTGAGCTCGAATTAGAGACACGCATCAAAGAGCTGGAGCAGGCCGCAGCACAGCGAACGGCTCGCGAAGTTTCGCTTGAGCAGCGATTGAAGTCCATTGAATCGATGGTGACTTCCAGGGCGTCAGCCTCTGTGAGCTCGGTTGGTACGCAGGTCCCAGGTACAGCCGGAGCGATTGATCCGCCGCCAGGTGAGGAAGCCCTGGTCTCTCCGGCATTCAGGGGCGGTAATGCCCCTTCGTCGCCCAATCCGTCGCTTCCTGCAGACCTGAATATTCAAGGCGATCCAGCGCCTGGTTTTGATGTTGTGGAAAGCCCCCAGGGGATTCAAACGGCTCCATCGCTTGCTGCCGCCGCGGCTGGTGCAGCGAAAAAGCCGGACATGCCATTGACACCCAAGCTTTTAAAGGGTTATGCCGGGGTTGGTCCAGGATTTGTGATCTCAAGCGATGATGACGAATATCAGCTTCAGTTTCACAACCTGACACAATTTGAATTGCGTCAATATAATGACATGAACATGAACCCGACCAGAAGCGGGTTTGGATTTCCTCGTCAGTGGTTGATTTTTAACGGCCGATTGACCAAGCCGATTGAATATTTTGTGGCGACCAACTGGGGTTTTACGAACCTCAGCTTGCTCGACGCCTTTATCAATATTCACTACGATGATCGCATCCAGTTGAAGCTTGGTCGGTTCAAAACTCCCTATTCCTATGAGTTTTACGCTGAGCCAGTCAATGGTCTGATCAACCCGGAACGATCGATTTTCTTTAACAATTATGGCCCCAACCGCGACCTCGGTGCCATGCTCTGGGGGCAAGTTTTAAACAAGACGACGGATTATGCTGTCGGCGTTTTCAATGGTGTTCGTAGTGGACAGCTCGACACCAACAATGCCAAGGATGTGATCGCTTATTTCAATAGCCGTCCGTTTGAAAAATCGGGCGTTGATCTCCTGAAATATTGGAACGTGGGTGGTTCGACCAGCTGTAACGTCTATAACGGGACTGCCCGTCCTGAAGTGTTTCGAACCAACGTGCCATACCCTGGCGACCCGACCGTTTCGCCGCTCTGGATGCAGTTTAACAACGGGGTCCAGAACTTTGGTTCCGAGAAGCTTTGGTCTATGCACTCCGCATGGTATTACAAATCGGCGTCCGTCATTGGCGAGTGGTTTGCTGGCTACGAAACTTATGCCAAGACGGCCAGTCTGATGAAGGGCACGCATGTGCCCAACGGTGGCTGGTACATGCAGGCAGGCTACTTCCTGACGGGCGAACAAGTGACGAGTCGGGGCATGGTTCAGCCGCTCAATAATTTCAACCCGAAAAGCGGATCCGGTATTGGGGCTGTGGAATTGGCCTTTCGATGGGCGGACATGAATGTTGACAAGTCCGTCTTCAACTTTGCTTCGGATCAACGCTGGAGCAATAATACCAATGTCGTGGACATGGGTGTGAACTGGTACTGGAATAACAACATCAAGTTTTACTTGGGCTGGCAAAGAGCCATGTTTGGCCAGCCGATCCAGGCTGCCCCGGGCGTGAATGCTTCGGCCCCTCCGTCGTATTGGATGAGCTCATCCGACATGCTCTGGCTGCGTGCCCAGCTCTATTATTGAGTCGTGGCCCATTGGCCAAGACCTGAGATCAAGGCCCCAATCGCTCTAGGCGACTGGGGCCTTTTGGTTTATGTTGATTCAGAGGAACGAATTCAGGCGGGCGACCAATAGGGCGGGCTCATGACTCAGGACCTGACACTCTCCATAAAAAATGGGCTCCCCATTACAGCCGACGAACAGGCCGCCCGAAACTTTCCAGTTTTACGCGAACACTGGATCAGTACACTACTTGTCTTTGTCGTTTGCCTGGTCTTTTATCTTGCCAATGGTCGCCATATCGGGTCAGGCGACTGCGTGCCTGCCACATATCTGCCAATTGCTCTGGCGCGTGGTGATGGCCCATGGCTCGACCGATTTCGGCCTTTTCTGGAATCCCCTACTGGTCAATTACCAGGATATTGCGAGCTTAGCCGTGGCCATATTGTCTCCCGTTATCCGATCGGACCAGGCCTGATCCTCGCGCCTGTTGTGATCCCACACGTCCTGATTTGGGATAGACTTCAGCCAGGCTGGGATCAGACTCCGGAATCCTTCCAGTTGACGGCCCGACGCATGGCAAAATTGGCATCAGCCACCCTTGCTGCGATTGGCGGAGCAATGATTTGGAGATGGTTGAGGCCAAAATTTGGCACAAGTGCAGCATCTCTTGCAACCGTTTCGGCCGCATTCGGCAGCGATCTCTGGTCGGTGGCATCGCAAGCGGCCTGGCAGCATGGGCCGGCAGTTTTCTGCCTGATGGCCTCTATCCTGATTCTAGAATCCAACAAACGCTCGCGCACCAGGGCCGCCTTGGCTGGCAGCTTCACGGCGATGATCGTGGCATGCAGACCGGTTGATCTGCCAATTGCCATTGCCGTATGGCTTTATGTGTTGCACCAGGATTCATCGACCCACCGGTGGTTTGCAATCACAGCCAGTGTGGTTGCTCTCATGTGGTCGGGCTGGAACCTCTATTTCTTTGACCACATGACTGGTGGCTATAGTGAAATCGAGAAAATGCACGGCTGGGCCCACGGCGTCAAGGGGAGTTGGTCTACGCCTTTGACCACCGGCATTGCCGGCTCATTGTTTAGCCCAAGTCACGGACTGCTGATCTATTGCCCATGGGTTCTGTTGAGTGGATTCGGCTTATGGTCGATCTGGAAGCATCGCCAAACGGACCACCTGCTAATGCTCAGAATGCTCACCCTTTGCCTTCTGCCCACACTCATCATGCTCTCAAAATATAGCTGCTGGTGGGGTGGCCATTGTTTTGGGCCGAGATTCTGGATCGACACCACTCCCATTCTGGCAATGCTTGCTGCCGCAGCATGGCAGTGGGCGGAATCACTTAACTTTAGAGCAAGATCAGGGTTGCGATGCCTGTTTCTGGTTGCTCTGGTTTGGTCAGCGGGGCTTCAGTCGGTTGCGGTCTGGAGCTATCCAACAAGCTGGCACTCCTCTCCGACAAACGCGGATAAAGATCATAAACGCTTGTGGGACTGGCATGATAATGAAGTCACACGAGGTCTTCATGAAGGCTCGCACCGGCCACAGTGGTCAGGCTGGTTCTGATTCCTGTCAGCCAACGGGACAGAAATGATCACTCGTCGTCCAAAGGCGATGGCATTGACAATTCTGTCCGAATCTTACGGCGTTTCTTGCGTCTAGGCTTACTGCGAGGGGCAGGTTCTGAATCTTCAAAATCCAGAAGTTCCTGGTCGAGTTGAAACTCTTCCTCTGAAAGGGAGAGCGACTCAGACTCAGGGTCGGCAGTCTTTCCACGCTTGCCACCCTGGCCTTGGGGCTTGCTCTGTAAAGCCTTGCGCTGTTTCTCCTGAAACGCTTCCGACGATTGTTCGAGCTGGCTGACCATCAAGTATAGAAAATGGAGCTTTGTGCCCTGGTTTTCGAGAAATTCCTGGAACAGAAAGCCACCTTCGGTAAAATCCTCAGCCCTGTCGATAATCTCGTCGGCTAAATCCCGAATCAAGACTTCGCGGCCTTTTTGAAGGACTTCGACGGCTTTTTGAAACTGATTTACGGGTTGTTCAGATTTTGGTGGCATGCGTGTAGTGGGCCAGTTTTTGAAAAAGATCCTGCGAGATTCTCTTACCTGCTTGTGACATCACAGAGAGCTTGCGAATTTGTCATGTCGGCTACGAACAGTATCGTACACTAATAAGGATTTGATTTGCCATGTTTTTTGGAAGCCACAATCCCTGTTTTGGCTTTGCATCAGTCCCCCGAACCGCTCACCCGACGAATTCTGTGATTGTTTGTATCACCAATCCAAATAATGTTTTGAGTGTCGACTGAGACCCCATGGGGACGGTCCATTTGGGCCTCTGTTGCAGGCCCATTATCTCCGGATGGGCCGCGCTGGCCATTGCCTGCAACGGTTGTGATCAGGCCATTCTTGAGGTCTACCCGACGAATTTTATGATTCTCTGTATCCACAACATAGACCGCCGACCCGTCGGGCGATACGCAAAGCTCCTTTGGGCCATTAAATCTGGCCTTGATCGCTGGTCCGCCATCGCCGCTGTCGCCTTTCATGCCAGTGCCGGCAATGGTACGAATCACTCCTGATTTCGAATCCACGACCCGCAGGCTATGCCCTTCCCGCTCAAGAATGAAGACATCGCCATTGGGCCCAACGGCCACGGCCCTGGCACCAAAGATGCTCGCGGCAGAGGCTGGCCCACCATCGCCGTCGTGCTTGGCTTTGCCTGTGCCTGCAAAGGTTTCCATCAAGCCGGTTTTTAAGTCGACCACCCGAATCCGGTGGCCTCGAACATCTGCGATGTAAAGCCTTGTATCCGCCCCATTGGGCCCCGACCCAAGTGCAATCCCGTTTGGCTCCATCAGCCCAGCCTTGGTTGCGGGGCCGCCATCGCCACTGTATTTCGGCTCTCCATTGCCGGCCACAGTTTCCATCAGGCCTGTTTTCAGATTCGTACGACGTACTCGAAAGTTAAGCCTGTCAACAATATACAGATTCTCGTTCTGATCGATCTTCACTCCATAAGGCTCGTTCATGGACGCACCCAGAGATGCCCCTCCATCGCCCGAAAACCCTTTCTTGCCAGAGCCTGCCACGGTCTGAATCCGTCCCGATTTCGGGTCAAAGCGGCGAATTCGATGGTTGAACGTGTCGGAAAACAGGATTCGACCTTGTGCATCAAACGTGACATCAAAAGGCTGGTCAAGCATGGCCGATTTCGCCGGCCCCCCGTCGCCTGAAAAGCCTTGCGATCCGTTCCCGATCGGCGATGTGATCTTGCGGGCTGCGGGTTCGTCGGCCCAGGTTGCCGACGAGGTGACCAAAGCGATTAAACTGGCGACTAGAGCTCTGTGGAGATTCATGGCGGGCTTGATTCCGGAAATGGTGGACGAGTGATCCATAAAATTCGCATCACTGCATTGGTACGAAGATTTTAAGACCCAGTCAATTGGTTGGTCCCTGTTTTTCTCGATTCCGCGAGAGATCGGGATTCCGCACGTTATTAGGAATAGGATTTTCTTGAATTTTGCTGAAAGTGTTTGACTTGGAGTCCCTTTTGCGGATTAATAAACCATAGGAAAATGCATACGGCCTGTTTGCCATTAAAAGCTGTTCCAAGTCAAATCAATTCAAGATGGGAGTCTGGCCATGATCCTCTGGAACCGTCAGATTGTCCGGGGGAAGGCTTTATTTTGTCTGGTTCTGCTGATTGGGAATTTGACAGGCCGAGCTTCGATAGCTCAGGATCAAGCGTCTGGAAAGCCTGAGGCGAGTCAGAATCAGGAAAAGAAGCTCAAGGTCGGAGCAAGTGAGTCGGACAAGGCTCAGAAGCCGCTTTCCAAAGCCGAGAAACAAAAGATTCGCGAGACCTGGATTCGACGTTATCAGAACGCTGTCAAGAAGTTGAAAACGGCAAATGCCGCAGAAGTTGACAAAATCGAAGCCATGATTCTGCAGACCAACGACCCCTCGGCCCTCGGCCCCATGCTTGAAGTCATGGGCAAGGAATCGGCGCCGATTCGTCTTTTGCTGGATCGGGCTCTGGCGAATCTGGACGATGATTTGGCTTGGGTTGCCCTTGCCGAGCGCCTCTTGATCGAGCCTGAACCCGAGGTTCGCCGCGGACTCATCAAGCAGATCGAAACTCGTCAGGATAAAGCTGGTTACGACCGTTTCATCCGTCATATCAAAGTGGCCGTCACGTCCAAGAATCCCGTCAGGGCCGGGCTCGGAGCCATGTCGTCTGCCGATCTCGGGTTACGTGACTGGATCCCGGATCTGATTGATCAACTGGCACCCATTAGGCTCTCCAGGCGTGTTGAATGGGTGCCCGAACGGGTCTCGGCCGGCAATGGTGGTGGTGGCGGCCTATCTGTTGGCAGTGTTGATGGTTATGTCTCTGTGCCGGTTCCAGTTGTGGGGCCTGGGGTGGTTGCATATGGGCAGAATATCATTCCTGTTGGGAACAGTTTGTCGATGGGTGGAGGTGGTGCACCCAATTCCGTACAACTCACGCCTGTCTTGAGATCGGGCCGAGAGGCGTTCCCAAATCCAGCCGTTTTGGCGTCACTGGTGCAACTCACCGGCGAGGATTTCGGGTATGATGTACAGAGCTGGAAGAAGTGGCAAGCCGAGTCGTTTCGGCTGAATGGAGCGCCTCAGAAACGTGTCCCAAAACCCTGATCAGAATCCATTTTATTGTTAAAAACGATTGCAGGATCGACTTAAACATGGCAACCGATTCGATCGACCTCTGGCGACAACTGAAATCCCACTTGGAATCTCTACGCCGGGCCGGGTTGTTGGATATTCCCATTGGATCCTGGGAGCCACCGGCATTAATCAAGCCGATCCGTACCCAACCTTCCCAATCCGAAAATTTGATCGATCTCAGCCCGGTCGTTGCCGCTGTATTACGGCCGCCTGAGGCTCCTCGGATTGAGGTCGTCCAGAAGCCAGCCGAACCCGTTTCTCGTCCTTCCACTGCGCCTGCCAAGCGTCCGCCCAGCGCCGCCCAGCCACCAGTTCCTTCTACATTCGCACTTTACCGTAAACCTTTTGAGATGCATGTGATACCAATCAATGAACGCCTTCAGGTCCTCACTTCTCTGGCTGCGGAAGTGGCATGCTGCGAGCGTTGCCCAGAGTTGGCCTCGACACGAACCCAAACCGTTTTTCAATCCGGGTCACCGACCGCCCGGCTGATGTTTGTGGGCGAGGCACCCGGCGCAGATGAGGACCGACTGGGTGAGCCATTCGTGGGCCGGGCTGGCCAGTTGGTGACCGACATCATTACAAAAGGCATGGGTCTATCGCGGTCGGAAGTCTATATTGCAAATGTGCTTAAGTGTCGCCCGCCAGAAAACAGGACACCCAGCAATACCGAAATGGCCAATTGTGTCGGGTATCTGGATCGCCAGATTGAGATTGTCAGGCCAGAGTTTATCTGCCTCTTGGGCAAGGTGGCCGTGACGGCCCTGCTCCAGACCTCTCTGCCCATGAAATCCCTACGCCAGCGATGGTTCCGTTATCGGGAGATACCCACCATGGTCACTTACCACCCAGCCTATCTTCTGTACAACCCGCCCGCCAAGAAGGAGACTTGGGATGACCTGAAAATGCTTATGAAAGAGATGGGCATTTCGCCACCACCCAAAGCATCTTGATTGAAAGTCGGTTTGCGACTCGGAACAATGCCTGAAATCGAGATGCAATTCCAGAGCAGAACTGACTTGACAGACCTGCGAAATTGGTAAGTCAGGGCTGGACAAATCTGCTGGATCTATCCAAAATGCATTCTTCAAAAATGAGATGGGCCTTGCCTGTAATCGATCAGAATGGATTCAGGGCTGGCTCAGATGACCCGTGCAAGGAGGGTTTCGGGTGCCAGTTGACGCTGCTGCAACCGATATCACAAAGGGTTCGCAATACACTGCTGCAAAAGCTGTTGCGGATAGTGGCCATCGCAATTTGAAGCGGCTGGTTTCGCAATTCGCAATTTTAAGTTTGGCAGAAGTGATCTGTCGACTGATTTCATTGGTCGTAGTGGTAGAGCTTGCTCGCCGGGTTGGGCGTGACGGTTATGGCCGGATTGAATTCTCATTCAACATTGTTTTCTGGCTGATATTTGTACTCAGAGACGGAGTGGAGCTGGTTTTCTGCCGCGAAGTGGCTAAAAGGCCGCGTCCAAAACCACGGCTTGTGAATGCGTTTCTTTCCCTTAAACTGTTTTTAGCGATAGTCTTATGGTTGTTTCTTGCGATCCTCTCTCTTGTCATTTTCCGTCAATGGCACGATCGGGTCATGCTTTGTTCCTATGGGGCACTGCTTATGACCACCGCCTTGGGGCTCGACAATGTTTTCAGGGGCCGCGAAAAGCCTGGAATCGTGGCGTTGTCGCTTGTGGTTCGAAGTTGTTTATATGCTTGTGGAGTCTGGTTTTGGGTTCAGGATCGATCGCGATTGGAATGGGTTCCCTGGCTGTTGGCAGGTGCGGAATTTCTTGGAATCATGATTGTCTGGGCTCGATATTCTCTGGAGTTCGGCATCCCCAGGCCGCGCTGGCGACATGGGCGGAGATTTGGCGCTGCCGTTTTATCCCAAGGCAAAAGCGTTCTGGGAATTCAGCTTGCACAGGTCATTCTTTCATCACTGGATGTGGTGATTGTCGGCGTGACGGACACCTGGAGCATGGTTGGCCTTTATGGGGCCCCCCACCGATTGGTCACAGCGGCTGTGACATTTGGCCTGATATTTCAACAAGTCCTTTTGCCGTATCTGGTTCGATCATCGTCTCCGGATAATGAAAACCGGTCGGCAAGCATTCTTCGAATTGTCAGGCTGGCCCTTTGTGTGATTGTGCCCTGCACGATGCTGGTCAGCCTTGTGAGTCGATACGTGATCGACACCCTGTTTACGATGGAATTTGACGAAGCATGGCCGCTTTTGGCGATCGGTATCTGGCGAGTCCCCCTTCTTGCTGTAAGCTCTATTCATATAACAACTTTAGTGGCCTCGCACCGGGAGCGTGAGGGCTTGCGCGTCTTGGTCAAGTGCGTGATTGTGGCCTTGCCGATGGTGATTTTCATGCATTTCTGGAAAGGCTTGATTGGTACAAGTTGTGCCATGGTATGTGTATCCATGATCATGGCTTTATGGACAGGCCATTTGGTCCACTCGCCGGAACTGCCCAAAGGGAATCAGAGTCTTGATGGCTCTCGAAATTCTTCAAAAAAGAGTCAGAAACCGGCATTGATTGGTCTGGCCTGCTTCCTGGTTCTGATCGCAATTATTGGATTCTTAGACCGAAGACCCGCACAGGCTGACCTGCACAAGACCATCGATGGCTCTAAACCTGTTCCCGTGAATCCGATTGGCCTCGGGCCTGTACCAAGCAGATTGCTTGAAAATCGAACCAGACCGGATTCGATACGATGAAATTCTGCATGGTTTCGACTTTTTTTGGGGCTCATAGTTTTGGTGGCGATGCCGCTTATGTCGACCGGCTTGCCCGAGCTCTGGCTCGTCGGGGGCACGACGTGCATATTATCTACTGCCGCGATGCTTTCGAGGCCGTTCGTGGCGATCACCCAGAGAGGCTTTATGAGCCGACTCAAGGCGTTACACTGCATCCACTTGAGAGTCGGTTTGGAATCCTCTCGCCAATTGCAACCCAAGCCTCGGGCCGACCTTGGTTGAAGCTTTGCAAAATCCGCCGACTGCTCGCCGATATCAATCCTGATGTCGTTCATTTTCATAACATTTCACTCGTGGGCGGGCCAGGCATTCTGGATTACGGTTCCAGCTCCGTTCGGCTGATGACCGCACACGAGCACTGGCTCCAATGCCCAATGCATCTGCTCTGGAAAAACAATGAAAAAACTTGTGATAAAAAGACTTGTATACGATGTTGCTTAAGCAGTGGCCGCCCGCCACAATATTGGAGATACACAGGATTGATCGACCGAAAAATCCAGAACCTGGACTACTTGATCTTTCCTTCACTTGATACACTCAATCGACACAAACCACTTGGGCTAAAGGTTTCAGCGAGGCACTTGCCCTACTTCCTGCCTGAAGATTGGTCCGAGGGTGCTGAAAATGAGCCAACCATCAACATGGGCAGGCCTTATATCGCTTCTGCCGGTCGCTTGGTCCGGATGAAAGGCTTTCAGACTCTGATTCCACTCATGGCCAAGCTGCCTGAAATGGACCTAAAAATAGCAGGAACTGGTCCTTATGAGCAGGAATTGCGGCAGATGGCGGCGGGCTTGTCGAATGTTCAGTTTGTCGGCTTGTGTGGCCGTCGGGAGTTGATTCAACTGTTTCATCATGCAAAGGCCGTGGTTGTGCCATCCTTGTTTCCTGAAACCTTTGGCTACGTTGTCCTTGAAGCGTTTGCTGTGAAGACTCCAGTCATCGTGCACCGAGGCGGTGGGGCGATTGCCGAAACTGGTGAAATCTCAGGAGGGGGCCTGGGTTACGACACTTCGGAAGAACTTCGTCAATCGATCCTTTCGATCGTCAACAACCCTCAGCATCGCCAACAGTTGGCGGATCGAGGCTATCATTTGAGATCGGTGGATTGGTCCGAATCTGCACATTTGGCCCAATATTTTGAGATGATCGACTCGGCTCGTTCAAAGTCGAATCCATCGCAGGTTTCCGTCCATTTTTAAGTCACACATCCTGGCAAAGTCGATGTAAACGATCAAAAATATGAACACAACATCATCTGCGAAAACCATTAACAAGCGATTTCTCTGGTTCTTTCTGGTGATTTCCGCAATCGGTTTTCTGGCAAGAATCGGCCTTGGGCTTGCCAGGATTCAACAGGATATCAGCGATCCGGATCAATACCTCCCATTCGCCCGCTCTTTATGGCTAGGTGAGGGGTTTGTTTACAACGGTGTTGCAACCGCTTACAGACCTCCACTTTACCCGATATTGCTGGCCCCGTTGGTTGGGTGGTTTGGGGCGGGAATGGCATTCAAAGTGGCATTGCTGATCGTCCAGTCGGCGATCGGAGCCGCCACGGTCTGGTTGGTCATGGCCATAACACGCATCTTGCTGGCTAGGCCAGAAAAGCGGCCTGATTCCGACTCTTTATCCATCATGATAGCGGGGGTTCTGGCGGCTTTGGATCCAGTTTTAGTTGGTCAGGCGTCGCTGCCTATGACGGAAACACTTGCTGCATTTATGGTTGCATATGGTTTGTACTGGTCGGTTCGGGGCCAGTTCTCAGTCGCGGGTTTGGTCTTTGGCTTGGCAGCGCTGTGCAGGCCTAGCCTTTTGGCCTGCTCCACGCTCGTCATGCTGGCCAGAGTGGTTTCGTCGGATCGTTCTTCTCTAAAGCGTAATATGATCGACTGCATGAAGATGAGTGTTGGGACCCTGGCTTTGCTCAGCCCTTGGGCTGCAAGAAACTGGATGGTTTTTGGCGAGCCAGTCTGGACGACGACACATGGCGGTTACACATTTGCTCTGGCGAATAATCCAGTGTATTACGAGGAGGTCTTGTTTGGCCCCGGCAATGCGGTTTGGAGCGGGCCTCGCCAGCAGGCTTGGATGGATTCCATCGGGACACCCACCTTGGGCATGACCGAACCGGAGGCCGATCGATACCTGAAATCGAAGACCTGGGCCTTCATCAGGTCAGAGCCGATCTCATTCCTTAAGGCTTGCCTGGACCGCCAGTCGCGATTTTGGGCCGTTGCACCATCGGCCTCAGTCTATGGTTGGAAAGTGCGGATGGTTTCGGCCTTCTGGACCATCCCATTTTGGGCGATTGTTACGATCGCATGTTTTCAACAAAAAATATTCGAATGGCCAAATCTAGCGATAGTCAGTTCGGTTGCAGGCCTTTGTGCTGTACACTTTGTGTATTGGACGGATATTCGGATGCGAGCCCCTATCGTTCCAGCGCTTGCGATTCTGGCAGGACTTGGAGTGTCGCACCTGCGGGATCGAAAAAACAGGCGGCGAGAGTCCCAATCAACACTTTCCAGCGTATTTCATTAAGGTGTCAACAAACCATGGTTTGAGGCCGATCGATATTCGTATGGACGATGCCTCAAACTGACTCAAAAAAGGTTGTGAATCATGGAAAAAGTGGAAAAAATCCTACCTGCCAGAGAGGTAGATTCAAGCGGACAGAATGATTCAAGTGATTTGTATGATACCTCAGAGCTTCACAAATGGCTTGCGGGCGGAGGGCCTTCCTCAGTGGAAGTGCCTCTGGTTGATCAAGAATCAGCGAAACAGGAATCGCTTGGAGCAGCATTGGCGGACCAAGCGCAATCGCTTGTCTTGTGTGTGGAAGCTCAGGAAGAAATTCAGGTAGAATTTCGAAAGACATTCGATAAGCTTGGCTGGCGGGCCCGAATGGTGAAAACTTCCGAGACCGCCCTGGAAATGGCACGCGAGCGGTCGCCTGAATTCATAGTTTATGATGCTGATGGTCAGGGACGGGAATCACTTGAAGTTTTCTTCGAAATCGACCGGGTTTCGTCGATCGGTCGCAAGTCGCCCAGAGGCTTGCTTTTGCTTGGCCCTAAACAATTAAAACTGGAAGATTCTGTCTCAGACGATATCCGTCAAAGATATGAAATTCTTCGCAAGCCGCTGAAAATGCGGGAAGTAAAAAACAAGATGCTGGCCTGTTCCATTCGCGAATGAACCAATTCGTGCATCAATAAACGGTCACATGAAGTCTCTTGGAGTCGATTCCCGGGAGTTTTTGAAGGTCCTCGCTCAACTGACGCCTCTGCCAGAACCACATGGGGCGTGCTCGGATATAGACCTCCCGATTGACAACTTCCACATTCAATTCGTTGGTCCGGCTGCCTGCTTCCTGGCGGGCCACACGTTCGACCCGTCTCTGGATTTCCGTGTCCACCTGGTCCGCAAGTTCGGCACGATTTCTAGGTTTACCGCTTGTCGATGGCGTGTCGTGGGTGTCCAATTCGTCGGTGGCAGACGCTTTGTCGCGAATCAATGGCGGTTCCAGGGCTGGTCGACGCCACGGCATGAGTTTTTCAAGGAAGGTTTTAGGGCGATTGGCCGATGGTTCTTCAGGCCGAAAGCTCGGGCTGTTTGTGTCGGTGCCGGGCTTCGCATTGCGATCGGCCGAGCGACGATCACGGAATTGATCCTGAACCGACGACTCCGATTTCACATCGCCAAACCGAACCACTCTTGAAGGCGAGATTGGGTCAGGTTGCGGACCGCTACCAGGACGAAGTGGTTCGCCTGTGGTCAATGGCTGGCTTGAAGCCCGCTGTCGAGGCGGAGCAACGCCGACTGGTGGAAGATTGTCGAGAGAATCCAGAACACTTCCTGAGCCAGCCCTGACGGGAGAGGCTAAGGGAGCTGACGGGTTTGACTCTACGGCGGCTGTCACCGAGTCGGGATCGGTCGAGCTAGTCGGCAAATCGGGCGGGTCATCGGCCCCAAGGCTTTCGATCACCGGAGGGAGCCCCACTGATCCACTTGCAGGCGGATTCTGGGCATAAAGATATGGACCCGTCAAACTGGCCAAGGCCATCGCGGTGGATGCAAACCAAGTTCGAGTCCGAAAAGTCCACATGGACACAATCCTCACAATCAGCTCTGCAAGCTTACTCCGAAGCTCGCCAATATCCTTGCTTTTATCGGCGAAAATCAACACGGTTGACCAACTCATCGCGATCATGGATATTCACAAATACAGGAATAAAGTGGATTTCAGTTATAATCGTTAAAATAGGACCATCGCTGGCGATATTTTGAAATTTTTTCCAGAAAGGAGCCGGATTTCAAACTCTTTCCACGGAAATCTGAGGTGCCCAAGTCGCCACCTGATCGATTGTGATGGCACCGGCATCCCAGACTCTGGAGTTTGCAACAGCACATGCGACAGCGAATCGAAGATTGGCTTCGTCCGATTCGTGAAGCAATTTGGACATCGTCAAACCAGCCAGAAAACAGTCGCCACTACCGATCGGGTTCACCGGTTGAATCTGAGGCGGAAGGGCACGCCATTTCCCTTGTCTGGAAACAGCCAAAACAGCATCAGGCCCCTGTGTCAGCACCGCCAGGCTCGCACCAAGGCCGATCCACTGGCCAAGCCAATCAAACGCCTGAATTTCCGAGAGGTCGTCAAGTCCCACGCCAATCATCCCGGCCACTTCTTTGCGATTGAGCTGGATTACATCCGGCACCGCCGAACCAAGGCTTTTCAGGGCCATTCCATAGGTGTCGAGCAGAACCATCACACCAAATTCCCTCGCCTGATTGATTAGCTCTCCATACACACGGTGGGTTCCCGGCGAAGGGCTGGAGCCTGATAATGTCAAAGCCGATACCAGGCCGAATTGCATCTCGTGTCGGATCGCCTGAATCAATAAGGCAGCTTCCGCTTCCGAAATGGCAGGATCAGGGTCGAAAAATGCAGACTGTTCTGCAGAATTACCGGTTCTGACGGTCAGAATCGTTCGGGTTTCGGCATCAGATTCAATGATTATTGGCGACATACGATCATCATGATGCAATAAATATTCGCAGCGAGTGCCTGTAGCTCCGCCCAAAAATGTGGCTGGCCTGGCCAGTTGACCAAGCCCATTCAAGGCGCGTGCAACATTATTGCCTTTGCCGCCGACAACCTCCCGCAGCGCACTTCCACGCACGTTATCACCCGGTTTCCAGGCAGGTGTAATCAGGGTTTTGTCGAGACACGGGTTTAATGTGACACATAAGATATCAGGGCTTCTCATGAATCTTAATCCAATTCAAGGGTACTGGACCGATGTGATGTTCCCAGAGGATTGCATTATCGTTTTGAATATTCATGAACAAAGTCGACCAGTCGCCTGACGTTGTCTGGCGGAGTTGATGGTAAAATACCATGCCCCAAATTAAAAATGTGACCGGGTCGATTTGCAGCCTGATCGAGTATCAAGCGGGTCTGGCGCTCAATTTCTGACCACGGGCCCAGCAGTAGAATTGGGTCGAGATTGCCTTGGACAGCCACACCCGATCCTAATCTGGCCCAGGATTCGTCAAGGTTTGCACGCCAGTCAAGCCCGATGACATCTCCACCGGCATCGCGCTGAGCTTCCAGCAAGTGGCCGGTGTCGGTACCAAAATGGATCGAGGGAACGCCTTTGGTAAGCCCTTCAAAAAGGCGCTTCATGTGGGGCTGGACGTGAGCGACATAGTCGCGGAGCGACAAATTCCCGACCCAACTGTCGAAAAGTTGCACCACATCAGCGCCTGCTGCAATTTGGGCGTTGAGATATCCAATCGTAGCTTCAGTCAGCTTTTGCATTAATTGATAAAAGCTTTGAGGGTTCTGATACATAAAGGTTTTTGCCTTGTCATAATGCCGGCTTCCCCCACCTTCAATCGCATAGCACGCCAGTGTAAAGGGCGCGCCTGCAAAACCAATGAGATCGCGATGTTTAGGCAAGTCGCGGCGGATCAGTTTGACCGCCTCATAGACATAACCCAGCGATTCGGGAGTTTCGACATCCAGCACACGTTCCACATCTACTGCCGCCCTGACAGGGTTGTGGATGGCAGGCCCATCGCCTTTGACAAATTCGAGATCAAAACCCATGGGCTCAAGAATCAGGAGGATATCGGCAAAGAGAATGGCGGCATCAGTGTCAAGCCAGTTTGCGGCGTCAATCGTCACTTTTGCAGCCAGTTCAGGCCTGTGGCAGAGCTCCAGAAACCCGACTTTAGCGCGTAATTCGCGATATTCCGGCTGATACCTTCCCGCCTGACGCATCAGCCAGACAGGTGTGTGCGAGGTGTTCTGGCGACGACAGGCTGAGACGAAAGTATTGGCAGGCAATGGCATTTGAGACACGTCAGTGGGCCTTGATTTCTATTTATTATGGACATGGATGAATCTGTCTATCAGCTTTGGCCATCGGCATCTGGCCAGGGGCCAAAAGCACTCTGGCCTTGCATTTTGGCGAATGTCTTCCAGCTTTTGGCGAGTGCCTGTATCAACGGACCCAGTTTGGGGTGCTCAGGTTCGACGTCGGGCCTGATCCCCATCTCGATCAGTGTCTCGGTTGCGACCGGACCAATCGACGCCACAATCACATGCCGGTTGATCGCTTCGGTCAAATTGCCCGCCAAACCAGCCATCTCTGCCACCTGCAACATATGGCGAACTTGCTGCGCGCTGGTGACAGCCAGTGCACCGATCCGGCCGTCTATCATGCCATCGATTGCGGCCTTGAGAGGCCCCAGATCCTCCGGCAACGCCCATCGGTAAACCGGGACCAGATCGATTGACGCCGCGCCGCGCTGGTTTAATCCTTCGATCAGATCAGGATTGGTCTGGCCATATTCCTGGATCGCAATCCGCATCCCGGCGACTGGCTGCTTTTGATCGAGCGATTCCAGAATGTCGCGCCAGGTGTTGGGCTCGGGCACTTGCACATCCACTTTCAAGCCCCAGCCTCGTAGTACAGTCAAAGGCTTTGGCCCGCGAGCCACAATAATTGTTCTTGAGAGCGCGGATCGCCAGGATTCGGCTGGAAATCTGGTTTCGATGGCTTCGGCAAGATGCTTCGCGCCAACGCCTGTCAGAAAGATGACGAGATCCAGATGGCCTGCCAGAAGCCTGCCTGCAAAATCCAAGGCCTGGTGGTTGTTCTCGATCGGCAATTCCCGCATGGATGGGGCCCGAACTGCGATACCACCCGCCCGTTCGATTAAAATCGCAGTTTGGTCCGACATTCGGCTTTCCAGGGCGGCGACACGAAGCCCCGACAGAGATGGTGCAGGTTCGGAGGACGTGCTTGAAGTCGTGGATTCGCCAGACATGGACGCTCGTTTCAAAAGCCGGAAGTGGTCAAAAGTGCTGCGAGTGGGTTTGACCACAAGTACGATCCAAAATCGACCAATGCTAGGAATCTACCACATTCAGCGCAAAATATCCCTGGTTGAGATTCTTTTGGGTTCCCCGAGCCAGTTGTGTTAACTAGAGGATCAAAGGCTTGAGGGATTGGGGTAATTGTGCTTGATGTTTCGCAATCGGGTGATATAAATCAAGGTACGCCCCCTTGGTCTAGCGGCCCAGGACACCAGGATCTCATCCTGGAGACGTCGGTTCGAGTCCGGCAGGGGGTAACTTTCATGGGGCCAGTCTCGGGCTTCACACTATCGACGCTTGAGAAATCGGCCTGGGGGCTTGTACTTCGAGAGTCTATCTTTTCGTAAGGTCTGAAGTTTTAAAAGCCATTCCTGAAAAATTTAACATTTTATAAACCAGAAATCTCTGGTATGCTATTAGTACCTCTCCTCCTAAGGATATCGGTTGCTGGAAATCCAATCAGTATGGTGGACTTGCTCCGATACTTTCAGGGTAGACAGATCGCATTGTGCGGCTAGAAACATGGTGAGTCATGCTGACAATTGCAGGCCCTGGCGGAGTTTATTGCGATGGGGCATCGCGTCGGAGTTTCCTGAAAATCGGTGGGCTTGGGCTCGGGGGGCTCTCATTGCCATCGATTCTCCGTGCGGAATCTGCAAGCAATCTTCGATCATCCAAAAAAGCAGTCATCATGATCCTGCTTCCTGGCGGACCCCCGCACCTGGACATGTTTGACCTCAAGCCGAAGGCACCTGCCGAAATTCGCGGCGAGTTCAAGCCAATTGCTACGCGGGTGCCGGGCATCGAAATCTGCGAACTGATGCCGCGTCTGGCAGCCAATATGGATAAGTTTGTTCCGATTCGTTCCCTGATTGGTGGCCTCGAAGATCACAATCTGCACCAGTGCCTGACCGGCTGGGAGACACATCCCCGGCAAGGCGATTCTCGTGATATTCCCGGATATCCGGAAGGCGGTTGGCCGTCGATCGGGGCCGTCGTCACCAAGCTTCTGGGGCCGATTGATCCGTCCGTTCCACCATTCCTGAGCCTGGCCCCGACTAAGGCCGAATCCACCACTCGTGCGTCGCTCAGTCAGTCTGGCTATCTGGGGGCCGCTTTTGCAGGCTATGAGCCCTTGAAATCCAGTCAGTCCGACACCGTTCTACGCGGCATTACACTGGATCGAATGAACGATCGCCGATCGCTCCTCAAAAGCATCGACCAATTCAGAGCTGGGATTGACCTCTCACGCGACGAAATGGCGCTCGATGGCTATACCAGCCAGGCCTTCGACATGCTCACGTCGAGCCGGGTCTCGCAAGCCATGGATGTCTCGCGTGAAGATCCCAAAGTTCGTGCCAGATATGGCATTCCCGGAGCGACCGAGGCTGTCAACGGAGGCGGCAAACACCTGGAATCGTTTCTGATCGCACGCCGTCTGGTCGACGCCGGTGTTCGTTGCGTCACCCTGGCCTTCAGCCAATGGCCTCTGGAGCGAGAAAGCCTCGGCGGGCACAACTGGGACTGGCACACAGGTAACTTCAAAAAAGCCCGTATCACCCTGCCCATGCTCGATATGGGGATTACCGCCCTCGTCAACGACCTGGCCTCGACTGGCCGGCTTGACGATGTCTCGATCGTCGTTTGGGGTGAGTTTGGTCGTTCTCCACGAATCAATGGCAATGCCGGACGCGATCACTGGCCACGCGTTGGCGGTGCACTGATGGCCGGCGGTGGGATTCGGGCGGGGCAAGTCTTGGGCTCTACAAACCCGATGGGTGAATATGCCGTGGAACGCCCCATTCACTATCGCGATGTTTTCGCAACCCTTTACCATAATCTTGGTATCGATGCCGCCACCACCATGCTGCACGATCGTAGCAATCGCCCTCACAACCTGATCGACAATCGCAAGCCAATTCACGAACTGGTCTGATCAGGCGTGAAGAAAAAGCCCGTCGCAGCAGTCGTTCTGCGAATTCCTCGACCGTTATCAGGCCTGATTGAATCTTATGTTGGAAAATCAGATGTCCAAAATCTAATAGGCTGAAGTAAATTCTACAGATCAATCGTTACATTGTGGAAAATGTTCGCATAGGAAAAAACCTTATACTCTTCGCGATCATAAACCACATATTTTGTTCGAAACGCGACTCCGGCATCTTTTAAATGCAAAATGTGTCATTTGTAACCGCCCTGACTATAAATCGTTGTATTGTAGGGATGTGTGATTAACTTAATTGCATTCTTAAATAATCCGCTTTTTTTGACTACGCTTTCACACGGTCCTTCATAATGCTGAGGATTTCTCCATTCTGAAAGGCTTGGAATTCCGTTGGGTCATCAAGATTGACTTCAATTTCAATCCATCTTCCAGAAAACTCGTCAAGCATGGAAGCAGCGGTCATGCCACTCACGTTTCGGTCGAGTCGACACCAGATCAGCCTGTCTTGATCGTTGGTATATCCCAAGTCGCCCCAGCGGCCGATACCACCAATGATCCTATGTAAAGCCGTACGAAGTTCATAAACGGTTTCAAAAGCCTTTGGGTCGTCTTTCATCGCATCTGGATAAATCCGGATTGCATAAATGGCTCGGACACTTTCCAGATAATCGGTCAGCCAGCGTCCTGCCGACGGTGGGCCACCTTGGTCCAAAGTGTCCATGAATTCGGCAACTTCTTCCGCGCCTAATGTACCTGGCCCCACGAGATTGCGCTCAATGGTGGCCCAGATTTCCTCGGTCTGGTTGACCACTGGACCAACCACCAGATAATTTCCATCGTTGGATGGGAGATCGATCGACCAGATTGCGCCATGCCTGGCCGCTTTTTGAAGGTCGATTAACGGGATTTCCCGATCCGTGACGGTCATGATGCGTAAATAGTCATCCACGCGATTTCTCCATCGTCACTTTGGGCTTACCATCGAATGAGTTGGGAATTTGACGAACCACAATCTGGATTCTTTAGAGGATTAGACGATTATGTCTCTTTGATAGTACTCTGGCCTATTGTCGGGTGGAATAATATTAATAGCACAAAACATAAAGCAACGTCAATGAGACAAGGAACCAGAAACACGATTTCTGGTCGATTCGACCAAATCATCTGGCACTCGCCTGCAAGCAGGCTGCCCAGAAAACTACCCAGCCCCGATGTGATCATGACCTGAAGAGCCTGGATCGAGGCCCGGCTTTCACGAGGTGCCTTTTCATCCACAAAAACTTGTCCACCCACAGTGAAAAAACCTATCGCCAAGCCCTGCATCGGCATGCTCAAAATCATCCAGATCAAGGGCAGACCCAATGCAATCACTCCATAGCGAATCACCCAGCTTAAAAGACCAAGAAACAAGGCTCCACGAAAACCCATCCGCCGGATGATCCATGGAAGTGTCCATAAAGCAAAGACTTCAGGGATCTGACCAAGTGTCATGGCAGCCAACACCTGTGGCCTCGACAAACCATTGTGTTCGAGCAGCGCAGGAATCAACTGAAACACAAACGGGGTTGTCAAGCAGACCCCAAAACCAATCGATAAATAAACCACAAAATCTTTTTGTTTCAAGAGATCTGATCGAAGCGCATGGATGAAGCCAGCCCCGGAGCTTTCCATCGGCGGCGATGGGGTCAGACGCAATGCCTGAAGGCCCGTCAAAACTGCCAAAACAGCACCAACGTAAAAAATCGCCGGCATTCCACTTTCAGATGTCGTTGGGCCAGTCATCAACAAAACGGCGGCCACAGCATAGCTGCCGCACATCCAGCCAATCGTGCCCCAAAGTCTTACCCCGCTGAATTCCTCGCGTGGCTGGGCCAAATGTCGCATACTGATCGCATTGATCAGGCCAAAGCATGGCGCAACCAGCAGCCAGTAAGCCATGAAAAAAACGAAAAGACCAACCGCGTTTGTGCCATGGTATTGGGTGACCCCCAACAGCAGCAGAGCACCCAGAAAATAGCATGCGGCCAAAATCTTCTCCGCCGCAATCTTCCGGTCCGCCAGACGGCCATGTACCATAGGTGCGAAAAACGACGCAAGGGCCAGCGATGAAAAAATCCAGCCTGCACTTCGGGGGTCGATCCCCAAGCTTCTCAAGTGCATCGAAAGTGCTGGCCACCAGCAGCCTTGTGATGCATAAAGCGTCGACATCATGAGACATAAATTGCGGCGAGTGACTGGTTCAGTCCGTTGGCCATCCACTATGATTAGCTGCCTTCCAAATGGTTGCAGCCACCCTCGTTCAAGCACGGAATGTCTGCGTCCGAGCAATGGCGGCCATGCGAATTGGATACGATTATGGTAAGCTTTCAGGATGGATTGTCCTAGTGGAGTTCAATCGGTCTTAACGATTTTGACAATCCTGATCCAGGCCGGATTGATCCTATCCAATGGCTCAAACTGGCCTTAAACGAAACAAAAAGCGATTCACCATGAAAATCTCATCCGGCACAAAATCTGGAAAACGTCGATTTCTGCTCTGGCTCGTCACATCTTTCGGACTCCTTTTGGCCATGGCCGGCGCGTCTCTCATCTGCCTGCCCAAGATCCTCTCCTCAGACTTGGCCAGACCCTGGATGCTTGGGGTCGTCAAGCCCATGATCGCCCCGGGATCGCTCTCGGTTGACCATTTTTCGTTTGCATGGGATCAGCCGGTCATAATTTCTGGCTTTCAAATCCGAGATCAGGATGGAACTCTTGTAATCGACTCGAAAAAAGTCACACTCAGTCGAACCCTCTGGCAAATCCTTCAAGACCCCAATGACATGGGAACTTTGTCTTTCGAAGAAGCCGTGATCGATATTAAACGCGAACCTGACGGAACAATCAACCTGGTCCGGGCTTTGGGAAGTCTGATCAAGCCGCACGCCGAGCGTGACTTTGCAATCGAAATCAGGAAATCGACATTAAAGGTCATGACCCCCGAGCTCCATGAGCCATTTGTTTCAAATGATGCCGATGTCCTGATTGACATGCCAGAATCCCCAGCCCCATTAAGCTTCTCTCTAAATGCCAATGCAGCCGGCGCCAGAAAGGCAAAATTTTCACTCTCATTAAATGGAAAAATTCAGAGATGGACTGATAAGAGCGTTGCCATTCTAGCAGAATTTGACCGCTGGCCAATTGCAGGAAATGGTCTTGGACTGGGCGCCACGGCATGGGCCACCGGGCGGGTGTCGGTCACGGAAGGTCCTGCCGAATATCATATCAAGCCAGAAATTCGAGCCGATATTCAATGGTCAGATGCAGCAAATCTGCCAGATTATATGACGGTTCTAGACCGTTTCCAAATGCAATCCGATATCCGTGCTTCCATCAATCCGAAAGTGGATATATCCTTAAAAGATACAAAACTCTATTTGCCTGGCATCGATCTGGCAATTCAGGGCAAGGCTACAGATCTCAGTGGCGAGAAGGCTGCAATCGATTTCAAAGGTGCGGTCAGTGTAAATTCCAGCAAGATTCAGGAGCTTCTCTCGAAGTCGGGATCAGAGCCAATGGAATTGGAAATGACTCCGATCGTTTTTTCAGCCAGTGGGCCCATTGATAAAACCGAACTAAAAGCGATTCAGGCTAATTTAAACACCGAAATCAAGCGTTTCAAATCCGGCGGAATTCAATTGGGCGCAATGAGGCTTGATATGAAGTGGGCAAATGGATTGCTTGCCATTGCCCCTATCGATACCACAATCAATGATGGACAATTGCATTTGGAGCCAATCGTTGAGATGACACCCGATGCCAAGCCCGCTCGCTTGAAACTTGGATCGAAAACGACATTGACACGGATGTCGCTGGATCAAATCACATCCCAGAATTATATGGTCTATCCCGCCCCTGCTCTGGCTTCGGCTACCAAGGTCAACGGATTTATCTCCGCTAAAATCCATGACGGTGTCATCCCAATCATGGATCAATCCATTCCAATGTCGCTTAAAGGTGACATGTCGTTTGAGGATTTAAAATTCGGACCGGGGCCCTGGTTGTTGAGTCTGACTCAAAGTGTCGGCCTGCCCCCTCCACCGTCATTCTCTCTGGATCAACCCATCGAATTTGAAATTCAGGGCGACCGTGTCATTCAGCATGGCCTGAGCATACCGATTGGCCAATTGACCCGCCTGGATTTTTCAGGTTCCGTGACATTCAAAAAAGAGCTTGATCTGATCGTTGAAGTGCCTGTCACACCAACACTTCTGCAAAATGTGCCGCTCTTCCGTTCCTTCCTGGGCGAAGAGCTCTTCAAAATACCAATCCGTGGAACGATTGATAATCCGGAAGTCGACAAGACCGCTTTTGAAGCAACCATGAAGCAGCTTGGTGAGAATTTGAAAAATCGGGCTGTTGATACAGGACTCGACATGCTTTTCAACGGCATTATGCGAGGCAAGATCCCACGACCTTTACCCAACGGCAATAACCCGCCAGGCCTTCAAGTGCCCAAGCCTTAAAGCGATTTTAAAAACTGCATCAGTTGCATTTTCTGATCGACTTCAAGCGTCTGAAAATTACGGGCGGATTTCTCGGCCTCTCCTCCATGTTCATCGATGGCTTCCTCCAGGCTGAGCGCCCGGCCATCGTGCATATAAGGAGCCGTTATGCCGACGCCCCACAATGCCGGAGTGCGCCACTCTCCAGGTAGAGCTCCGGCATGGTTTTTTGCATTTTCCAAGGGCTTGGAATGACCAAAAATCTGATAATTTTCAGGATCATGCAAATCGTGCTTCATCTTATGCAATAGAAGGTCTGTATAAATTTCCTTGACATGACCAAGATTGGCAACA
This sequence comes from Candidatus Kuenenia stuttgartensis, assembly GCA_945865635.1. Taxonomy (GTDB): domain Bacteria; phylum Planctomycetota; class Planctomycetia; order Isosphaerales; family Isosphaeraceae; genus QWQI01. Next base: position 119,679 of record CAMBEP010000002.1, on the reverse strand, counting down.
TGGCAGCCCCCGCAGCCAATGGCATAAAATATTTGGCCGCCATTAAGACCGGTATTTCGGGCGTCTGCCTGCGGAGGCCTCGGAAGGTTTGAAACAAAGGCGGTGATGGAGTCAATCTGCTCATTGCTCAAGTCGGTCGCTGTGGCATTCTGCAAGGCTCTGCGGGGATCTGAGGCCTGATGCATTTTGGGAGTTTCAAGTCCAAGTTCAACAGCCGCTGCCTCTTCGATAAATTCCCTTAAGGTTGCTTTCTGGGCTTTCCAGCCAAATTTGCCTATGCGGTTGTCGGGTGTTCGGGCAAGTCGTCCACTTAATCCAAGTGTTTGCTGGCGTTTTTCCTGCTCAATTAAAATCGAATCTTCAATTTTATCCACCAGTCCAAGACCAAAAAGGCTTGGGGTGTTTCGTTCAGCAATCTCAATAGAAAAATCGTGATTCGATTCTTTGAGAAATTTCTGATAGTCATAATATCCAGAATTCAACGAGCCCTTGTGAAGCAAGACACTTGCAGAATTACTCAATCCCGCATGCAGCTTTGCAATCGTCTCTGGATCGAGCGATTGGTTTAGCGGCGAACCATTTTTAGCCTGATTGCTGGTTGTGATCTTTTTTGAATTGCTCTCACCAGGAATTGTTGTGTTCTTCAGGTCGAGAGCTTTCAGTCTGACAGTCAGGATTTCAATGTTGTGGATTTTGCTGCCCGCACCGCCTGTGCCTCCCTGGTGGTGGCATTCCGCGCAGCTTCTGGCATTAAACATCGGGCCAAGTCCGTCGGATTTCCCCTCGGTTCGTGGCAGAGTGGTCGGTTCCCAAACCCAATCAAAAAGCGTTTGACCCCGCTGGACAGGATTCGAACCCTCCATGCCCAATCTTTGATGCTGCGCATGAGCGGATGGCAGGACAAATGTCAAAATTCCAATCAAAACCAGCGATCTTTGAGATAGGATCATGTGATTTGTGCAAAATCGGAAAAGTTTTGGTCAATTGGTTGTTGACGAGGGCGTGTCAGATTACAGAAACACTATCATCTGATGAACAAAAGAAAAATGGCAAGCCCGAAAAAAAATAATCTTTGGATCTCGCTCCCATTGGATACGTAAAATAGGGAAGAATTCTTCTTGCGGAAGAAATCTTCCCTATCTTATTTTTAGCTTAGAAACTGGCTGAAACCCGAAAGAATCAGGTTAAGCCGATTCTCACTTCTTGGCTTCAATTTTAGGTGTGCCGGCTGGAGCAGCAGGAGCTGCAGCCGCTGGCTTGGTTTCAGCTTTTTCGCCACCACAGCCCAAGATCATCAGGGAAACCATCAGAAAGAGGCCGCTCAGAATTGTTTTCTTCATCGATAAAACTCCTGAAATCGATAGGTTTGCTGGATGTATTAGACCGCGCCAGATGGCGAACTACCCTCATATGGCGAAGGCAAAGTTACTCCGGTCAACCAGACTGAGTCTTAAAATAGTGTAATGGCCAATCGAATTCAAGGCAGTAGACGAAAAATACACTCCGATTCTTCCATTTTTGACTAACAATCTGGCCCAATTCCGCTGTGGCTTGACCTGCTTAGTAAACGCTTCGTCAGCTTCGTCTGATGGTTCAAAATCCTTGATGCAAATAGAATTAGGTGACTTTTTAGGCGGCCCCTGTTTTCACCTCTTAAACGAAGTTCTTCGAAACCGGCTTTCGCAAAGCGGTTTTTTGGGAAACCTTGGAAATCTTCGTCAAATTCATCCATTTTGAATGTGCCAGTTCGCCGAAGCTAATCTTTTTTGAGACGACGATCATGAAAGTCTTCTTCCAGAACAGTTGTGAGCTGGTCAGGCCGATTTTGGATTTGGTTCCAGGCCTGTCGAGTTGCGAAATTCCTGATCTTGGCAATTCGCAATCGGCCATGATCGTGTTATGATCTATAGATGTGTTAGCAGGCCGATCAAACCTGATTCAAGAATGTGCAGTTTGCCTAAGTACTCTGAAATGAAGCCGCTGCTATGACTGATATCCCACAGGAATCTAAGAAAAACCAACGAGTTGTTCTTGCCATGAGCGGTGGCGTTGACAGTTCCGTTGCTGCGTGGATTCTCAAGGATCAGGGCTTCGATGTGATTGGTTTGTTCATGCGCACTGGTTCGCATTCAGAAGATTATGAACGTCGTACGAAGACGTGTTGCAGCATTACCGATGCCTTAGATGCACAAAGGGTTGCGGATCGGCTTGAGATCCCGTTCTATGTGCTTGATTTCGAGGCGGATTTTGGTCGTATTGTCGATTATTTCGTCGACGAATACTTCCAGGGCCGAACACCTAATCCCTGTGTGATGTGCAACATATGGCTCAAGTTTGGCAAGCTTTGGGCGTATGGCCAGAAGATTGGTGCGGATCATGTTGCGACCGGCCACTATGCACGGATCCTTCGAGACACTCAGGGTCGGCCACGAATTGGCCGTGGCATGGACGGCACGAAGGACCAGTCCTATGTCCTTTCAGGCTTGAAGAAAGCCGTGCTCGACAAGATTCTGTTCCCGGTAGGCGAGTATCCGAAATCTGAGATTCGAACGATGGCCAAAGACTTGGATTTGCCGGTTCATAGCAAGCCCGACAGCCAGGAGATCTGCTTCATCCCCGACAATGACTATGTCCGATTCGTTCGCGAGCAGTTGCCCGACCGCGAAACAGCGGGCCTTTTTATAGACAGTTCAGGCAAAAAAGTCGGAGTTCACAATGGTTTTGAAGGCTTCACCATCGGCCAGCGGCGGGGAATCGGGATCCAGGCGAAAAACCCTTTGTTTGTGCTTGATATCGAGCCCGAAACCAATGTAGTCGTAGTGGGCGATCATGCGCAACTCTTTAAATCTGGCCTTATGGCTGAGCGATTCGGCTGGCACGTGGATCCGCCATCGGGCCCGATTCCCTGCCATGCACAAATTCGGGCCAGGCATCAAGCCGTTGCCGCGATTGCAAATTGCGATCCAGCAGACCCAGCAAAGGTTTGGGTCACTTTCTCCGAGCCTCAGACTGCGGTTACACCAGGCCAGGTACTGACCCTTTACGAAGGCAATATGGTGCTGGGTGGTGGCTGGATCGAATCTGCCACTTAGACCTGATCTCATCGCCCGGACTTTGCTCGGAGCCGTCCCCGAGCGGAAGATGAGTTTCGGCCATATTTCGTAAGTCTTGATGTATTCAGAGAATAATGCAGAATCCAATCCATCTCCAGAATCTTAACTTGGGCGAATCTGAGAACGCAAAACCGACCTCAATTGGTCGGATCAGTCTGCTTTGCTTCAGTCAGACGGATGTTGACCCAGAAAGCCCGTGTCAGGCTTTGGTGGAGAGACTCAGGGCATTGGGTTGGGACGTGGAATTTCGGGTTGTCTCAGTCAAGCCTTCCGATCGGTCGTTTGTCATCGAGAGTTTCTTGCCCGAATTGCAATCGGAATTTCTGATCCTGGTCGATTCCGATTTTGAGTTGCATCTGGATTGGTTTCAAAGCGCTTTAAGTCTACTTGTCGATAGAGATGCGGATATTGTTGTATCTGCTGGAACGCCGCGCGATATGATTGGGAACGTGGCCGCAAAATTTGTTGGCCGATTGACAGGGTGTCAATCCGTCAATGCGGCCGCCTTAATTGCATGCCATTCTGCAATTGCAGATCGCCCTGCGAGTCTCAGGCCAGCAGGTCGCTGGTTTTCACTTGAGATGCAATTAAGAATTCCACGAGATCGATGCGCTCTTTCAGCGATTCAATCGCCCGTCCGTCTGCGACGAATCAAAGGGATGCGGATTGGCCATCCGGAATTGAGTTTTCTAAAGTCATCGATTGACCACAAATATGGGAATGCCTCGCGCCTGTTTCAGTTCTGTGCTGTTGGTTTCTCAGGAATGATTGTCGACCTGACACTTTATGCCCTGTTTCAGGCTCTGTTTTTAGGCAGTGTGGTGAGCGAAGTCAAAGTGCCTTTGATTGGCGGGTCGGGCGATCTGGCACTCGCTGGTTTTATGGCTGTGTGGTTGGCCATGTCGTGGAACTTTTTGATCAATCGGCGATTCACATTTAATGATGCCCGCCGCAATTCTTCCATTCTGCGTCAATATCTAACCTATGCCACTGGCAATGCTTTGGCGATCGGCGTGAGCCTGGTGATTCGGCTCTGGCTCCCGACACAAATGGTCTTTTTTAATGATCACAAGTTGGCCGCAGCTTTTGTTGGAATTGTTCTGGCTACCGGAATCAGCTTCAGCATGGCCCGTTACTTCGTATTTAAATCGCCAGCGACAGCTTGAAAATATTTGTTTTATAAGGCGTGTCATGCGATCGTGAAATCGGCGAGAAGCGGTTTATTCCAGGATGTTTCATTACCTATTATACAGACGTAATGTGAGATCTGAGTCGATGCCAAAAATACAAAAACAACAATTTCCAGAGCCATTCTTTCTTGACATGGACCGCCGGTTCGGTTCTGATATTCCTATCTCAATAAAGGGCTAATCCAAAGGCCCAGATACCCAGACCGCCACTTTCCCAATCAATACAGGTTGACGCCCATGCGTTCCCAGCAATCCTTCGGATGGTACGCTGCCCATTTTCTTGGCATTTTCAGCCTGGCTTTGGTTGCAGGCTGTGGCGGTGGACCAAAATCGCCAGATTCTGTGGCACCTGCCGGTAATTCCTCAACAGCAGGATCCACTGGCGGTGTTGCGAAGCCTGTGGTTTTTGTGGGTTTCGACGCGAGTCCACCGCTTGTGGAAGCCATGAGGGCCGGTAGAATCCAGGGGTTGGTTCTTCAGGACCCATTTCAGATGGGATATAAGTCGGTGAAGGCGATCAGCGAAGTTCTTCGAAAAAACAAAGTCGAGGGGGTTGTTGGTACTGGCGAGCACCTGATAACTCCAGAGAATATTGACAATCCAGAGCTCAAAAACCTGGTGCTTCCGCCCAAGCTTGAGCACACGGTGGACAGCAAGGCTGGCATCGACAAATCGAAGATGTTTCGGGTCATGGTGATACCCAAGGGAACCACTCACGAGCATTGGAAGTCGGTCCATGCAGGCGCTTCGAAAGCGGCCCAGGAGTTGGGCAACATGGAAATTATCTGGCAGGGACCGACCAAGGAGGACGACCGTGCGGATCAGATCAAGCTCGTACAAAATGCAGTCGCTAGCAAAGTGGACGCCATGATTCTGGCGCCTCTCGACGCCCGGGCTTTGGTTGAGCCGGTTGAGCAGGCGATTGCCAAGGGGATTCCCGTGATTGTATTTGATTCGGGTCTGGAGTCCAAAAAAATAGCGTCCTATGTGGCCACAAATAATTATAATGGAGGTGTGATTGCAGCCAGGCGGCTTGGCGAATTGCTGGGCGGCAAGGGGCGAATCATTTTATTGAGATATAATGTGGGGTCAGCCAGCACGGACGAACGCGAGAAAGGTTTTACCGATACAATTGCCAAGGAGTTCTCTGGCATTAGCTATCTCTCGAACGATCAATATGCCGGCGCCACAGCCGATTCCGCACAACAGGCCTCACAAAATCTGATTGCACGTTATCGAGGCCAGATCGACGGAGTTTTCACACCCAATGAATCAAGTACTTTGGGAATGCTGCGAGTGCTCGACAGCATGGGCCTGACCGCCCGCAAGCCATGACCAGCGAAATGCAATCCGTGGAATTGCAGTTGACACTGACGGATATCACAAAGCATTATGGAGCGACAGCGGCACTGAGTGGCTTTGATCTGGAGATCAAAGGCGGTGAGTGCCTTGCGATTGTCGGCGAAAATGGAGCGGGCAAGAGCACGCTCCTGAAAATCATCAGTGGCCAGATTCGTCCAGATCAAGGCCGATTGCAATTCTGCGGCGAGCCTTTCAGGCCCAATGGCCCGCGTGAGGCTTTGCGTCAGGGGGTAGCGATTGTTCATCAGGAATTGTGCCTGGCGTCGCACCTTTCCGTTGAGGCCAATATCATGCTGGGCCGCGAGCCGAACAGGCTCGGATGGCGGTCGGCCCGGAAGTGTCGTGCATTAGCCAGAAATTTCCTTGCTCAATTGGATCGCTCAGATTTGCCATTAAATACATTGGTTGGCGAATTAAGCCCAGGAATGAAGCAGATTGTGGAAATTGCACGGGCCTTGGCATCAGATGCGCGTGTATTATTATTGGATGAGCCGACAAGCAGTCTCAGCCAGGCGGACACAGAGCGATTGTTTCAGGCGATTGAGAGGCTTAAAAAACGTGGCCTGGCCATTGTATTTATCAGTCATGCACTGGAGGAAGTGGACCGGGTGGCCGACAGGATCGCCGTCCTGCGTGATGGGCAGCTTGTGCGAGTGGCGAAAAAAACGGAATGGGATCGCAATTCATTGATTTCAGCGATGGTTGGCCGATCAGTTGAAGACCTTTATCCAGATCGAAATCGGAACCTGGAATCAAAACTCGTAGATCCGTCAGAACTGGCCCGGATTGTATTTGAGTCTGACTCTGTATCGGGTCGAATGCTGCCGCTGGATGTTTCCTTTAAAGTTTCAGGCGGACGCATTTTTGGGATTGCAGGCCTGATTGGTTCAGGGCGAACTGAATTGGCCAGAGTGATCATGGGGCTTGATCCACAAAAGTCGGGTCAGTTGAAACTTTCAGGAAAGTTGATATCTGACCGGGCAAGGACACGCGATCGCATGAAATCAGGGCTTGGCTTATTGAGCGAGGACCGAGCAGGCGAAGGGCTTGCCCTGAACCGGACGGTGGAAGAGAATATGCTTTATCCTACATATGCCAGAAGTTCGCGATTCGGATTGATTTTCCAATCCAAATCACGTCAGCGTGCAGAGGGTTGGGTCAAAAGACTGGGTATCAAATGCCAGTCATCCCAGCAGACGGTTCGAAGGCTATCGGGTGGGAATCAGCAGAAAGTGGCTTTGGCACGATTGTTTGATCAACAAGGTGATGTTTTGATTCTGGACGAGCCGACTCGTGGAGTTGATGTCGGTGCCAAGGTCGAAATTTACCGGATGATACGCCAGAAAGCCGATGAAGGGCGTGCGGTGATTGTGATCAGCTCCTATTTGCCAGAGCTTTTGGGCCTGTGCGACGATCTTGCCGTGATGCACAATGGGAAACTCTCTGAGACCAAGCCAGTCGAAGAGTGGTCGCAGGAACAGATCATGCGTATTGCAACAATGGCTGGATCCGCGTCGGTAGAGGAAGGTCAACCATGAATTTGCCTGCAAAAACAGACACGGATACGCCCCCTGCCGCCGCATTGCGCCGCCGATGGGCGTCCAGTCTCCTGAGTCTGCTTTCATCGGGCGGGCCATTTGCAGGGCTGGTTCTGACCGTCTTGCTTTTCGCCTGGCTGACACGCGCGGAAGGGACATTTCTTACGGAATTCAACCTGCGCACCATCGCTGTTCAATCGGTGATCGTTGGGTTGTCGGCTTTGGGCATGACACTTGTCGTGATATCAGGTGGGATTGATCTCTCGGTAGGGTCGCAGGTGGCCTTGGTGACAGTCGTTACGGCACTGATGGGGCGAGATGGTGGATATGCCATGCCAGCATGTGTTTTTGCGGGGCTGGCGATCGGTACGGCGTGCGGGTTTTTAAATGGCCTGACGATTGACAGGCTTGGCTTGTTGCCATTTATTGTGACACTTGGTGCATTGCAGATATTTCGTGGAGGGGCAAAATTGGCCGCAAAAAATACGGCTGTGTATTTCCCTACAGAGCTCAAGCCATCGTGGTTGCCTGAATTGATGTCGATTGAGTCCGGGCCTGGTTTGCAAAAGTTTGCATTGAGTCTGCCTGTACCCTTGAACAAAATTCTGATGGTTGTTCCGCCATCGGTATGGCTGCTTTTGATGGTTTCCTTGATTGTCTGGATTTTATTGAGAAAAACGATCTGGGGCCGGTATGTGGTTGCAATCGGTTCCAATGAAGCCACCGCCCGACTTTGCGGGCTTCGTGTCGGAATGATTAAAATCTCGGTTTACACTCTCTGTGGTTTGCTCACAGGCATGGCTGGGGTCATGCAATTTGCTGAAATGAATGGGACGGGGGATCCGGTGGTGGCATCCGGGCTCGAGCTCGAAGTGATTGCCGCAGTGGTCATTGGTGGTGGCTCACTGGCGGGTGGTGAGGGGGCGATTCTTGGAACACTGGTGGGGGCTCTGGTGATGCGAGTTTTGAAAAGTGGCTGTGTGCATGCCGGAATTCCTAACGCTTCTCAAGATATTCTCATCGGCTTGATTATTGTGACCGCTGTGGCCGTCGACAAGCTCCGCACAAGGCTGGCCTCTGGCCACTGAGAAATAGCGGCACAGGGCGAAAGAAGTGCTTGAATCTTGAGCCAGGTGTCAAGGAAATCAGAAAAAAGATCGTTGTATTCGCACATTTTAAGTCTGTTCGTAGTAAAATGATGAACGGTTTGGTGGTGCGAGACGTCCAAAAAAAGGGTTGCTCCAAGATTGGACAGCCTTGGGGCACAATCGATTTCCTCATTTTCAGGAAGGTCTGTTCATGATCAGTCTAAGCAAAATGAAACTTGCCATGTTGATTGGCCTGAGCCTTTCTACGAGTCAATCCGCTTATTCTCAAGATCCCAAAGGCGGGTCAGCGATGGAAAAACGAACAATTGCAGTGACAGGATCAGGCCAGTTCAAGGTCAAGCCCGACATCGCCAATATCAATGTGGGGGTGATTTCCAGTTCCACCACAGCGGTACAGGCTTTGGCAGACAACAGTTCTGCCATGAATACACTTTTTGGAGTGATCAAGGCCCAAGGTGTTGATGAGAAAGATCTCAGGACATCCAATCTTTCGGTTCAGCCTCAGTATTCACAGAACCAGCCAGGTGTGCGTGGCGAATTTACACCACGAGTGGTCGGATATCAGGTCTCCAACACAGTGCAAGTCAAAGTGCGCAAGATTGACAAGCTGGGTGCAATGCTGGACCTGCTGATTCAAAATGGAGCGAATCAGGTTTATGGGATCTCATTCGAAGTGGATAAGTCGGATGAACTTCTGGACAAGGTTCGAGGTGAAGCCATCGCCAATGCCAGACGCAAGGCCATGCTTTATTGCAGTGGTGATAAAGTAAAGCCGGGTCAAGTGTTGCATATCGAAGAGCAAGGTGCTGAGGGGCACTATCCCCAGCCTGTCTTTGGTGGTGCCATGCGAGCCATGGCCGATTCCGGCCCGGCGCCTGTGGCAGGTGGCGAATCGACCCTGAGTGTGAAGGTCAAAGTCGTTTTTCAGCTTGAAAGTGTCGATTGATTGTCAGAATGATTTTTAGGAGTGGGGTGGGGATTGAGTCTCGCCCCCAAGTTTCTGTTTAAATCTCGCTGCCACAATTCTTGCATTTGTTTTCGCGGAGCAGGTTGCTTGCAATCAATGCGGTGAGAAGGCTCAGGCAACCGATTCCGACCAGCATCATGGCTATGGCAACAAGCCGGCCAGCGGTCGTGATCGGATAGATATCGCCATAACCAATGGTGGTGATGGTCACCATCGCCCACCAGACGCTGTCTTTATAGGTATGCAGCGCAGGGTTCACACCCTGTTCGGCATAGAAGAAACCCATAGAACCGGTCAGGATGGTGAGCCCCACGAAGCTCGAAAGGTCCAAAATTCTGTTCTTTAGGAGATAGTCGTAACCCGTGCTGAAGAATTGCCGAAACTCGCGATGGAGCCGGAAAATTCTGAGCAGGCGGAGAATCCGCAGCAAGCGTACAGCCAATATGGCTTTTTGGGTGGTATCAATGATCGGGATCGATGCAAGCGGTTCCCACCAGCGGTTTTTAAGCAGGGTTTTCTTATCGTTTGAATAGATGAAATCGTAAATAAAGTCAGCGAGCAGGGTCAGGCAGATGATGGTATCAAGGACTTCCACCAAGTCGATTCCCACGGGATCGACGGATTGAATGAGCTGAACGATCAACATGATCACCCCGGCAAAGGTGATCGATAAATTGGCCATAGGGCTTAAAAGCGAGGGAGATGACTCCTTCTGCGACTTGCTCTGCCTGGGAAGGATCACACGATGCGCAACTGGATTCGTATTGGCGGTTGGGTTGATGTAAACACGATGTGGGATATGGTGAACGGATGGATAAGTCGGGGCGACGGGAATATCAAATTCAACCAAGGCGGATGTGCTAGAATCAAACACCGTGGACTCCATTCCCAATGTCATCGTTTTCGCCTCAAATCCGCATCAACGGCTGAATTATGGAAAGGCGAAACAATTCAATGAGCCCATCCATGGGCAGATTGGTTGTTTATTAAGGATACAGGTTTGAAGTCTTCTGTCTAGGTGAACCAGACAGTTTTATTATGAGGCTTTTGCAGTGCCAGCTTTTGATGCAGCGGCTTTGGCTCTGGCCTTCTCCTGGCGTGATGTACCGTGGTGTGCTCCGCCTGTTTTTTTGATCTGGCGAGGGGCATCCGGATGGGTGTAGTGGGTGATTCCGAAGGACAAGGCCAGTGTGACGCCTGCAACAATCCAGGTCTCTGCCCCTGTGGTCTCGAAAAGGATCATGATCAGGAACAGGAAAATGACGAACGAAATCGCGGATGAGATCCAAGTGGCTGGAGGAATGCCCGCCAGAAGGCCCAAGCCCATGATGATCGCTTCTTCAAAAAGCGAAATTGAGAGGACTTTAAGTGAAACGGTTCCAAAGGTTCCGAAGTCGAATGCGAAAAACTTGCCCGCAATGAAAATCGCCAGCAGGCCAAGTGGCCATTGTATCAGGGCTTGCATGCCAGCAGCCTTGATGAGTGTCTCGGCGCCGATGTCGCCTGCTTGGGAAAAACCGAGAAAACCGATGGCAACCAGAGAAAATACGATCAAGGCAATCGGTACTTTATAGTGCGACGACGACTTTAGCCACATGGTGAGAATCTCCGGAAGGAATGCCTGAATGACGGAAGCTTGGTGCTTGGGCAGCGAAAACTTTTTTCAAGTCTTCGCCTTCTTACGGATAACCTATCATGGATAATTGCGTGATGTTAAGTAAAAAATTCCGTGCGAGCGCATTTTTTTTTGACGATTAGATCCCAGTGTGTTTTTTGACCTGCTAGCCAGATACTTTTGCAAGCCAGGTTTGGAATGCCCCCCAATCTCCATTGACGCTCAATGTCCTCTATGTTGTGATGACTACATAGCTCTTCACATGATGGCTGATCGCGGTTTTTCAATCACCAAATGCAAGCCCCCGGTTTTTTCAGGTGACCTTTCATGTCCGAGCCATTCATCCGACTGATCTCAGAGCAGATGGCCACCGGTGATACGGCGGAAGCCTATCAAGAGTGGTTCAGGGCGAATCCGGGCCGTCAAGAAATCCCAGACATCCTGAAGTGTTTTGGAGATCGCCCCGACTTTTTCCGCGATGTGGTCGCATTTTCCTATCGGGTGCATTTTCGCAATGGGCATCTGAGTTATCGCATCAAAGAGATGCTGGCCACTCTGGTTTCTGCGTTGAATCATTGCAGGTACTGAACAGATTCCCATTCAAGATTCCTGCGGTCGCAGGAAAAAGACACTCTCTTGGTCGATTCCCTCGCAGCTGGCGACCTCCAGGCCGCACTGACGCGGACTGCCGCACCTGAGGCGGCCCTGCTGCTTTACGCCCATAAGTTGACTCTGAAACCGGCAGAAATCACTGCCGGGGATGCCCAGACCCTTCGCGATCAGGGGTGGACCGAACCGCAGATTTCTGAGGCGGTTTATATCATCGCCATGTTTGCGTTTTTCAATCGGGTTGCTGATGCGTTTGGGATCGGTTGAAGTGATCCCCGACCGATCCGTTCCGGGATCGTCAATCGCGCTTGATCTGGCCAAGTTCGAGTCGTCTGACCCAGTCGATGTATCCTTGAGAATCAAATTTCTTGCGAGTGCTTTCGTAGCTCATAAATCGCACCATCCCAAAAATGGCACGTTCGCCCCAGGGGCGGTCGTGCTTGCCACCGATGGCCCAGGCCACTCCGGTATAGCCGTTGGCATCCCGGCCGTCCATCTCCCATCGGTCATTGAGCTTCAGAGTCGTTTCAAACGCAGTTTCCGGATCGGGGGTCCATTCCAGAATTTTCTTGGCCCAATACATGCGCATGTAGTTGTGCATTCGGCCAGTCAGGACCATTTCCTTTTGGGATGCATTCCAGAGCGGGTCATGGGAGTCGGCTCGCTCCAGTTGGTCGAAAGTGTAATGGTATTGGCGCGGATCCGAGGCATGTTTTGCAAGCGTTTTCAAGGCCCAGTCAGGGCATCCGAGAAGCGAGTCATAATGTGGGTTAAAGACGCAGTAATTGATAGCCAGTTCTCGCCTGACAATAAACTCCTCAACATAGGCATCGACCGATTCCTGGGGGCCACCACTAGCCAGGACACTCAGGACCACATGGATCGGGTCGATATTTCCAAAATGAAGGTGGGCCGAGAGTTCGCTAGTCATGTAAGGGGTGGGTTCGTTGCGTTCTGTATGATAGTTTGCAAGTCGTTTCTGGATAAATCGATCAAGACGTCTTTGAGCCTCTTTTGAGCCGCCTTGATAGGCGGGTAATTCGGATGCGCCTGCCACATGCAGAAGGCTCATCAGATGGGATTCATCGAGTGGCTCACCAGGCGGAATGGTGCCTTCCAGAAAGGCATGGTTTGCGGTCGGATTTGGCACGGGTTTGAGAAAGCTGGAAAGAACTTTGTGAATTTTGGGCCGGATGGTTCGGGCGGCGTACTCGTCTTTTACAAAATGGCGGGAGGGGATGACGACATCGGCGTCGACCAGGTGAAAGGCGATCTCCAAGGTGCTGGCCAGTGACTCTCGCCATAACCTTGGCCCTTTTAGGGGGTTTTCATCACTCACCAAGAGTGCTGGTCGGGTTTCGGCAAAGATTTGGCTGACGACGTGAGTGGGCGATCCGATTCGTACGATGAAAGGGATGTTTTTCTTGGCCAGATCGTCTGCAACATCAATGAGCCCTTGGACCATGAATCGGAAGTGGCGGCGCTCGGCCCCTGGGAATTTGTCATAAAGCCCAAACAGGCAAAGGACTGGCAGATTCAGTCGATTGGCCTGATCAATGGCGTGATTCAGGGCAGCGTTATCTCGACCTCTTTGGGCTCGCTGCATCCAATAGAGAACGCAATTCCCGTTGGGCTGAATCGGATGGGGGTTCATCACTCGGATGCGTAGGGAATCATTCGCGCTGGAAGAGTTGGAATCTTGCACTTGATTGGCTCGATGGACCTGTATGAAACTGCGGCTTGGCAGATGCCAGGCGAGATGGATCTGAAACCAGCATAGGCAAAAAAAGTCAAAAAGAAAGAGAACGGCCATCCCATGGAATCGGTTTGGTATAGAATTCGCTTTAAAATAATGTTTGTGGATCACAATGATTTTTCAAGGCAGTTGTGCAATTCATGAAATCTTCATGAATTGTTTGGTCTCACTGTATACAATGATGCTACGTGCACCTGCCTGGAGATGTATTACCGCTATGGGCTGTTGATGGAACACCAGTTCTGGCCTCACTCTATGACGAATGGATCGTATGCATGCAGAAGTCTCTCTATGTTCGTAAGGCGTTTACCCTGATTGAGCTGCTGGTCGTAATTGCGATCATTGCAGTGTTGATTTCGTTGTTGCTTCCGGCTGTTCAGTCGGCCCGTGAGGCGGCTCGCCGTGCCCAATGTGTGAATAACCTGAAGCAAATCGGCTTGGCGCTGCACAATTATCACTCGACACACAATTCTTTCGCGCCAGGCAGAATGTTTCCTGACGTTGTGATTGCGGGTGCACCCAAGCTGACACTTAACAGTTATGGCACAGCCAACGTTCCAAATGCTGCTGGAAACTGGTCTGGATATTATTCAGTCCATTGCCATATCCTGAATTTCATGGAGCAGTCGGCGGCCTATAACGCCATGAATTTTGGGGGCGTGAATCTTGGGCAATTGCAAGACTCAACGGGTGCAATCATCTCGGTGAATTACACGACCTATACCTTGACTTCGAACTCGTTTTTGTGTCCTTCGGACCCATTCAACACGGGTGGTGGGCCTGGTGGAGAGAACAACTATCGAGCCAATTTTGGTGGGAGCACACCTTACGCTGGTGGCGGCCTGCGCGGCGACAACACGCAGAAGTCCGGCACAGATAATGGGATGTTCACCTACGGTCCTGGCATTGGTATTCATAACACAACTGACGGATCGAGCAATACCGTGATGTTCTCGGAACGCACCAAAGGCTCCGGTTCGTTTGCAGGTCCATCGCCGAGCGATAGTGTCATAGGACCGTCCTATACCATTACGTTCAATCCAGTGATTGACGCCAACTCCATGATGGCCAATTGCAATAAGTCGTTTCCAAACTCGGCTTATTTCTATCAGCACGGCCGCTATGTAGGTAGTCCCGGATTCGGATTGCAATTCTCGGATGGTTGGGGATATGCCTGGTATATCTCTACCCTCTACAACCACGTGGCTCCGCCAAACTGGACCGGCGTCGATTGTGGAGTTGGTTCGAGTCTAGTCGATGCTCCTGGTGAGCATGCCATCATTTCGGCTCGAAGCACACACCCCGGTGGTGTGAATAGCCTTTTTGCGGATGGATCTGTCAAATTTACGAAAAATTCCATCGCTGTGAATGTCTGGCGAGCACTCGGCTCACGCGCTGGTGGCGAAGTTACCAGTAGCGACAGCTATTGATGGAATTCGATTTTCCAAATCCAGGCACCCGTATCGTATACTCGATTCGGGTGTTTTTTCGCATCTCTTTAGAAACCGGAGATAATAATGGTCAACCGTATGGCGGCCTCTCTGTTACTCAGCCTGTCGATTCTGCCTTTCATGGCAGGTTGTGGTGGAAGCGCAAACGTGAAAGTCACAGAGGTTGCCAAATCAAAGCCAGGCCTCAATGGCGGGATCGCGTTTCCAATCCCCGAAAATCAGGGACATGCCGAGCTGGTTGTTGAGCGGGCCAAGCCTGGTCAGCCTGTGGTTGTGGCCATTTATCTGCTTGATGAAACGGCAACCAAGCCGAATCCGAAATCAGCCACTTCCATCAAAGCCAATTTTCTCTTGCCAATCGATGCCGAGCCACAAGCCGTGAGCTTCTCGGCAAAGCCCAAAACGGGTGGTAAACCCACAGTCGGACAACGATTTGCATCGGCGCCGGGCCCTTTTGATTTCGACGAGCTCAAGGGGGAAATCCTGATCACGATCGAGGGCAAAGATTACACAGTTCCATTCGCGTTCAGATAATGCTTTGATTCGAATCCGAGTGTCTCGATGACATATATGGAAGATGGTCGGCCTTGTTCCACCATCTTCTTTGATAGTTTCAGCAAGATGGTCCAGCCTAACTCTCGGATTGATTGCTCCAGGCTTAAACCATGCCCATCTTTCGGCGGATCACCCATTCCAGAGAAATCACAAAGACAAACAATAAAAGCATGACCCAATTATCCCAGAGCCGGAATTCTTCCTGACTCTCAAATTCGCGGAACTGGCGCAGGTCAAGCGTCTTGAGCTCTTTGATCAATTCTTCCGGTTTGAGAACTTTGCCACCCGTGGTTGTCGCAATCGAGGCAAGTAGGTTTGGGTCGGCCGTGGGCGATTCAAGTTCTTTGTCATCCTGGGTGACCAAAAATCGCGCTGAATCTTCGCCGATAGGTTGGCCATTGACCTTGCCAATGACTGTCAGCCGGTATTCTCCGCGAGAGCCTCGGGCGATGGCCGTACCTTGCGCATCCGACCCCTGCACAAAAACGTTTACAGGCTCCTTGCCGGTCGAGGTCGGAGGTTTAGCAGGATCAGGCGGGGCCGTCAAAATCTGGGCTGGGTTTGGTGCTTCAACACGTTCCACGGTCGTCTCGAAGCTGATCCCCGGAATTGGCTCGCCTTTGGGTGTTCGGGCGGTCGCTGAAAAATCAACTCGACCCCCCTGCGCAACCCTTCTTTGATCAAGCTTAACGACAATCGGCTTTTCATCCTGATTTTCTTTGTGTGCAAGCCAGAGAATTGTCTGTCGCCAGAATCGACGGTGGACCAGTGAATGATCCTGATTCGTGCCAGGCATCACACTGCCACGTGGCCAGACCCACGTCTCACCCCCAAATGCCAGAGATCGGCCCCGTCCCATATCCTGCGAAACCAGAAGCGGCTGCTTGTCGGAAGTCTCAAGCAAAATGGCTGCGTTTGGCTTGACCGACCCAAACTGGTGGGCACCCGGTATGGGCGGCAGGGATTGCCACATCCTGGCTGAGTCTGCATTGCTGGCGGCAATTCTGGTAATAAAACTCTCGGCTGCGGCATTGGTCGGCACAATTCGCAAGCCACCTTCGGGCTCGTTTTGAACTCCATTTGGCGTAATCTCAACCGGCAGGATTCCAGCCACGGGCGTATTGCTCCAGGCGCCTCCGCTAAATGATAGGCGCCCGCCAAGCATCAGCAATCCACTTCCACGCTCGACATTGGTCGCCATTTTCTGAATCTGTGCCGGTGTCAGAACCGAAGCCGGGGCGTCCACTATGTAAACGTCGTATTTGCCAGAATCAAGCAGCGATTCATCCAGATCGCCTTCACTCAGCGAAGCAGGCTTGCGCAAGACCACCAAATCCACACGGATATCGGGCGATGCATCCAAAGCTCTCGCCAGGAACCGATATTCCCACGAGAACGCGGGCCCCTGCACATAAAGCACATTCAGGCCACCCTTGAGCACTGTAATATAGGTGCCGATCTCGTTGTTGGTGGTCGTCAGTTCGCCTTCCTGAGGCACAATCTTCAGCGTCAGCCGGATTTCACCCGGACGTTCGGGCACATAAGCCATGTTGCCAAGCGCATAAGGCTGGCCGTTCTCAGGGGCGTCGAACTGGGCTGTGGCCACTGGTTCAACCTTGCCCTCCTCAAAAAGCTGAGCCGTCAGCTTTTTTCCCGGATAGCCCTTGGCAGTTACGGTCGCTTTGATTTGAAGCTGATTTTTGACAAAAACGGTAGGGCCTGCGATAAAGTCCTTCACAGCGATGTCGCGAGGGCCATCGCCAGGTGCTGCCGAACCGAATGCCACCACATTCACGGGAATTCGCAACGCTTTGAGCTTCTGGGCTGCTGTCAGGGGCGGGGCTCCGCCGTTGGATGCTCCGTCAGAGAGCATGTAAAGCATGGCCACCCGACCCCCGCCAAGCTTGGAAGGGCCTTCGTTCAAAGCGTTTCCAATGGCGGTCTCAGGGCCATCCGGCTTAGGCGGCCTGTCGGGCAACAGATCAGAAATCGTCGTGTCAAATGCTTGAAACGCAGCCTCAAGAGGTGGCCCGATACGCTTGACTTCCTCATCAATCCGCTGCACAAGTTCTGTTGCCAAGTCCCACCGCGACCTGCCTGCGGCTTCGTCGCTCAGGGTCATGCTTCGGCTTTTATCAAGCTGGAACAGCAGTAGGGCGGGACGCTCGCGCTTGACCGTCATCACAACTGTCGGCCTGAGAGCCGTAAAAAGTGTCAGCAAAAGTGCGACCATGCGAAGCCCAAACCCGATTCGGGCGCCGCGTGTAAATGCCCCGCCCGGCTTGAGCCGTTCGCGATACGCAGCATAGGTCAGATAAATGACCAATACGGCAGCGATGGACCATAAAATCCAGCCTCCAGCGGGTGATAGTGAAATGTTCATACACCCACCCCCTGTGGTTTGGCTGCCACTGGTCCGGCATCGCCCTGCTGGCCGTAAAACTTGTTAGCCAAATAGTTTTCGAACGCCAAAACGATCAGCAGTAGAAGCATCAGCCAAGGGAAAAATTCGACGCCGACCCGAGCCAGCCCGACCGCTTTTTCGAGCGAGTCCGGGTCCTGCGCCAAGGCATAACCATCTTTCCCAAATACAGTATTGAGCTGCTCTTCTGTCAAAATGCGCAACTGGCTCTCAGGACCCGGTGGATTCACGGAAAAGCCAGTCGATCGGGCCACATCGCCTGGGCCACTGAAGGCAACCCCCCAATGGCCAATCAGATCGGTGTTGGTAATGACCAAGCGGCTCTCTTTCGGCTCAATTGGCCGCCGATCTCCAGGCCGATCTCCAGGCCCTTTGACCAACGCTGCATTAAACCCCTTGGAATTGTCAAAGGGTAAGGTCAAATCCTGACCAGCATCCACAATCGTTATATCATTCGAGGTGTCCGCAAGATACGCCACCATCCGGTTGATCACCTGGACAAACGACCATGAACGCGGGAAGTCGTTCCAGGCCGCGTTGTCGTTGGTGGAAGGCCGGCGTGATAGAGGCATGGTCCACATCAGTACGCGCCCTGGAATGGCTGCATCCAGGACTCGTTCCAGAAGAGCCGGCTGACCGTCAGAGAATTGCAGAAGCTCCCGTACACCCTCGGTTTTGGCGACCTTTTGGTAGCGGAAAACAGGCACTGTGGTGAGTTCTGTCCTGAGCTCTTCAGCATATTGCGAAAAAATCGGATGGGTAAGGTCGGGTTTGCTCAAACCAATTGGCTCACCAGGCTTGATGTCAACCCGGCCGATCGGCTCCGCAGGCAAGAGCTGCTTGGCCAGAGGGCCGCTGTAAGAGTCGGGTTTTGACCGATCGCCAAGCGCCACGGCAACACCCAGACCGCTTCGAACTGCAAGATTGAGCTGGGTCCAGATGGAGTCCGGTATTTGAGAGGCATTATTGATGATCACGGCCTGGGGGCGGTCTTTCTCGCGCCGGAGCCGCTCCTCAAGCTGACCTGCCCGCAAAACTTCCACCCGAAATGGCTGAGAAACCCCGCCCTGCCCTGCGTTGTCGCCTTTGACCGGGTCGAGCGCTTCGGAGAGAAACATTGCATCCTGTTCCAGGTCGGTCACCACCAGAACACGAATCGGGGGCCTGACAATTACAGTGAAATTGGCGGTATTGTCAAATGGCATCGGGTCGTCGTCGCGAATCCTGATCTCGCCCTGGTGGAGCCCATCGCGGCCCTTGTCGAGTGGCGGTGTCCGAAAAATCAGCTCCATGTCGGCATTGGCAGAAAGTTCGACAGCCTTTTGCTCGCGCTTACGACCATCAAGCCATAGTTCCAGGATTCGGGTCGTTGCCGGGCCTTGATTGGTGATCTCAATCTTGATGTCAAGCGTTTCGCCCATCACGGCCGAGCCGGCATCAAACGAAAGATTCCGAAGACCCACATTCAGAGGTTCCGGAGGGTTCAATCGCAAAAGATAAAGCTGCACTGGGTTGGCTTTTTCTTTGTCTGCATCTGCGTTTTGAGGCCGGCTGATCACCTTGTCAGGCTCAAGTGAATTCGCAGTCAGATCCGTCAATACAAAAACCTCACGACGCGGCCGATCCGATTTCATGACGCTTTTATATGCCGCCTCGATCGCTGAATTCAATGGCCTGTTAGCCGCCTTGAGCTCCAGCGACTTGATACGCCCCTCTGCCAATGCGGGCGACATGGGCGGTGTCTCAATCGGTTCGGCAGAGTCGATCAGAAAAACCTGGCTCGTGATCGGCGTCTCTTTCACCAGCTTGCCGGCAATTGCTTTGGCTTCCGTCAGTCGGTTCCGGTTCCGGGCATCCGTCCACTGCATCGAGAGGCTTGTGTCTACGACAATTGCCATGGCCGTCGGTACGTTCGACTCTCCCAATGGAGCCGTCGTATTGCATGTCGGGCGAGCCAGGCATAGCGACATCAACGCAATCACGGCCATTCGCGATAAGAGAAGCGCCCAGTGGCGAATCCGGAGCCGTCGTGTCGTCTGCTTCTGCCGGGCTTTGAGAAGCCTTAAAGCCGGAAAAATGATCAGTTTAGGCTTCTGACGCATCACCATGTGCAGAATCACAGGTATCGCAGCCAAGGCTACGCCAGCGATCAGTCCCAGATGCACCACCGAAAGATTCATCGAATGTCAGCCCTTGATTCCTGTTGGATCAGCCCTTACGCTGGCGGCTCAAAAGATACCCCATCAGGGCCTTGTCAAACGCCATTCCTGTGTGCAGTGGTACATAGTCAACACGGGCCCGGAAAAAGTCCTTCTTGTACTGGCTCTGAAACTCCTCCACCGCCGCCAGATAGTCGGCCTTTACGCCCAGGGCGTCCACTGTCAGACGCTCGCCTGTTTCATTATCCTCAAGTTCTAAGGTGCCGTCGAATGGGAAAAGGGCCT
The DNA here is from genome assembly GCA_945865635.1 of Candidatus Kuenenia stuttgartensis. Lineage (GTDB taxonomy): Bacteria > Planctomycetota > Planctomycetia > Isosphaerales > Isosphaeraceae > QWQI01. The sequence continues at coordinate 99,548 of CAMBEP010000002.1, read as the reverse complement.
CGGCTTCATCCAGAATATGAAAAACGATCACCTCATGGCCTGAGTGACGCAGCCGGTGAATGGCCTTGATGATCGGCTCGGAATCAGCAAGAAGATCTGTGAAAATCATGATCAGGCTCCGGTGCTTGACCATCTGGGCAATCTGGCGGATCGATGCCGGAATGTCCGTCTGGCCCGATGGCTGCAACTTGGCCAATACCGACAAAATATTCGCCAAATGCGATTTGCGGCTCTTCGGTGGCAGACTATGACGCACCTTCTCGTCAAATGCAATCAGACCCACCGGGTCCTGTTGCTGCACCATCAAATAACCCAATGCCGCAGCCACACTGATGGCATACTCAAATTTGGTCAGCTCCTGCCTGTACGTATAGCCCATAGAGGCCGACAAGTCCATGAGCAAATAGCCCGTCAGATTCGTCTCCGCCTCAAATCGCTTCACATAAAACCGGTCCGTTTTCGCAAAAACACTCCAGTCAATATCCGCAATATTATCGCCCGGAGAATACTTGCGATGCTCGCTGAACTCCACGGAAAATCCATGAAACGGGCTCGCATGAAGGCCCGATAAAAACCCCTCCACTATAAACTTGGCGCGCAGGTCAAGCCTGGAAACATTGCGAATCACCTCAGGCTTAAGAAACTTCTCCGCAGAATTCGCCACGATTTGCATCTCTTTTTTGGAAAACCAAGAGATCCCTGTCAGGATCCAAATCCGGAATCAGAGCCTTTCAGCAATGCATCCCACCCACAGACCACCCGCCACGATCAACCTTGACGGGTTTCGTATTTCGGCAATTCAGGTTCCGGAATGTCCCGAAGCAGTCGGGCGATGATACTGTCTGTCGTCTGGCCTTCCGCCTGCGCCTGAAAGTTTGTCATCACCCGGTGCCGCAATACCGGAGCCGCCACCTTCCGCACATCGTCAAGCGAAACACTGTACCGCCCGTCCATCGCGGCCATCGCCTTGGCACCGAGAATCAGATTCTGACCAGCACGCGGACCGGCCCCATTATCCACCATCTCTTTGATGAAAGCCGGTGCTGTCGGGTCTGTTGGCCGTGTCGCACGCACCAGCCGAGTCACATATTTTACCGCATAATCCGATACCGGTACGCTGGTCACCAACTTCTGAAGATTAATGATCGCCCGGCCTGAAAGCACTTTCGTAAGCTCATGCGACTCGCCACGAGTCGTTGCAGAAAGAATCTTTTCTTCCTCTTCAAGCGTCGGGTAACCCACCCGTATGTCAAACATGAATCGATCCAATTGCGCTTCAGGTAATGGATAAGTTCCTTCCTGCTCAATCGGATTCTGGGTCGCAATCACAAAAAATGGCTCGGGAAGCTTCATTGTCTCCTGACCCACCGTCACCTCTCGCTCCTGCATCGCCTGCAATAATGCCGCCTGTGTCTTCGGAGGGGTCCGGTTGATCTCGTCCGCCAGCAAAATGTTTGTGAAAAGCGGGCCCTGTATGAACCGGAATGCTCGACGTCCAGATTCCGGCTCTTCCAGTACATTCGTTCCTGTAATGTCCGATGGCATCAGGTCAGGCGTAAACTGGATCCGCTTGAAGCTCACATCCAAAATCTTCGATAAAGAGCTGACCATCAGGGTTTTTGCCAACCCGGGAACCCCCACCAGCAAAACGTGGCCACGCGTAAAAATGGATGCCAGAATCAGCTCGATCACATCGCTCTGGCCAATCACCACCTTGGAAAGTTCGCCGACCATCACATCCCGCGAACGTTTGAATTCTTCAAGCAGTTGGCTGATACGGTCGACTTGCGTGGACATGACGGGAATGCCTCTGGGCGTTCGGGCTGGCTCGAACCTTGAAATTTGCGATTCTACGGCAACAGATGACCTGTAAGCATATCCGGCAGCCAAATTTGAGACAAGGGCCACGGCTCCGGAAGTCGCCCTGAATCTGATTCGCCATCGATACCCATTGCAAGGCTTTATCGCGAGAGTGCGGTTGCCAGTCCAGACCTTTTTATCAGAATTTCACCGATGCATAGAGATTGATTTGGCTTGGTTTGATCAAAAATGGATCCACAATGCGGGCTGATCAGAATCGATGACAATCGAGCAAGCGATATTTGGCAGGAAGAACAAGATGGGCTATGTGTCAGATGGTAGGGATAGATTTTGTAGAGAGTTTCCCAGAGCTCAAAAATGACCGCCCACCAAGAATTTCACCAGGGATTGGATCGTAAATGCAAGTTTCGAAGATCATATCCGTTCCTATATTGATGGCAATTGTACTACAACAGTCTGCTGATGTAAATGCAATCGACACGCTTTACATAGCCTCAGGGATCTATGATATTGGCGGTTTTAGGTCTGGGCATTCTGGTTTATGAAAAACGACGACGTGCCCTGGAATCCAGATTCTGATTGCTTTTCATTTCACGAATTGAATTGCACATAAACTGGCTGTATTCACAGGAGTGAAAAGGTCGCAACGCATTGAAAACGACCTTTCATTTCTGTACTGCAAAACATTTCTCTGGATTTCTTGAAGTTTTAGGACGAAAAACGGTTGCCATGTTCTATCGGTCCTGATAGTTTCATTGAGAAGTCAGATTTTGGTCATTGTTTCATCTCATTCGGGAAGCGTTACTCATGGTTGATACCGTTCAGTCCAGCACAATCACTACGACATTACTCAATGGAGCCCGTCTTTCATGCCCCTCGTCGTGGGCGATGATTGTTCCTCAGTTCAGCCCAAGAATTACGCAATGGCTAATAAAGGCGGGTGTCGAATCGGGGGATATTCCGGATCTGGTCCAGGATGTCTGGCGGAGTGTTTTCACAAGTCTTGACAAGTTTCAGAGAGTTCAACCCGGCGACACCTTCAGGGGCTGGCTTCGAACAATCACCCAGCGCCGTGTGGCCGATTATTTTGAAACCAAAGCCCATCAGCCGTTTAGTTTTACAACTTCGCGAACATTCCAGAACGAATTACCGGATTTGGTAAGACCCGGGGATGCCGAGGTTCGAGACTCAGAGAAACTTATTCTGCTCCACGGATTTCTTCAGAAGATTGAGTCGGAAGTACAATCAAATACATGGCTTGCGTTCAGGTTGCATGTGCTCGAAAACAATTCGGCCGAAGATGTAGCAGAGAAATTGAAACTTGGAGTTGCAAGCGTCTACACGGCCAAGTCAAGAATTTTACGACGCTTACGTGAGCTTTTCAAGGAGAGCGAGTCCGTAATGCAATGAACAGGAAACTCATTCGACCAACAGCAGAGCAATGGGCGAGGTTCATCAAAGGGCAGCTTCCGGAACCCGAAAGTCTTGCTATTGAGAATTATGTGGAAGAGTTTGGTGTTCCGTTGGAGTTTAGTTCGTCAGCCGAGGCTCTCGCTGATGATTCGTTTGTGAAATCGCTTCGGTTAAGTTATCCACTCAATGAGAATGCGACGATTGGATATCAGATTGGAGGTAGTTCCGGAGCAGTGGATCCATCGGAATCGGAATTAAAAAAACTTGTGGAAAAGTGGCCTGAATTGAAATCAGGTTTCAAAACCGATTCGATTGGCAGAATAAGCAAAGTCGGTCGTTATGGCGAGTTGGTCAATGTAAGCCGATCAAGGATGGGTAGCGTTTATCGAGGCGTAGATATGCGTACAGGACAAAGTGTTGCAATAAAATTTCCATCAGATTCTTTAAATGCGAATACTTTGGAGCGATTCCGTCGCGAGATATTGGTCACCAAGCGACTGAAGCATCCACAGGTTGTGAATGTGATTGACGAACTTCAATTTCGAGGGATGCTTGTTTATGTCATGCCCTGGGTTGATGGAGTTGACCTTGGACGATTGCTTCAACACTTTGGCCGATTACCTCTGGAGGGTGTTGCTGAAATTGGCCGCCAGGTCGCGAAAATTCTGACATATCTCAAAGAAAGCCATGTGGTCCACAGAGACATCAAACCGTCAAACCTGATTCTGACACCATTCGGAGAATTGAAGCTGATTGATCTCGGGCTCGCTTTATTAAATAATTCGGAGATCACTGACGAAACTTACACAGAGAGTATTCAGATCATCGGCTCACTCGATTATTTGGCACCAGAACAAGCCAGGGAATCGCATTCTGCGGATATCAGATCTGACATTTACAGTCTTGGCTGCACTTTATGCAAACTCGCGACCGGCAGTGCTCCGTTTGAGAAAAAACAAACGCGTCATGCGCTTCAGATTATCCTGGCCCATTCTTTGGATCCATTCCCCGATTTGCATCTTGCAGATCCATCCATACCCGCCATTTTTTCTGATCTTTTGAAGAGCATGTGTACCAAGCTGCCGGGAGACCGGTTATCAGACCTTGATGAAATCGCTGAAATGCTCAATCGGATGGCAGTTGATGCCAACTTGCCTCGAATATATCAATCGTATATCGAAACAGTTCCTGATATAGAGAGCACAAAAGTTTCCAATTCCAATATGCAGAAAAGAAAGCGATATGGTCAGAAAATTCTTATCAGCCGAAGGTCGGCAATGGTATCTACGGCAATTGGGTCAAGTGTGATTGGCATGACTTGCCTTTCGCAATCGAAATCGGCCAGAAAATGGATCACAGATCGATTCCAGAACCCGAATGCATTTCTTTTTGCACGCAAGCCACAGCAATGGTTGAATCCTCATGTGGTTTTTGTGGCAGACGGCAATATTGATATTGTTCATGTGATTGATCCTGAGAATAATTTTAAAGTCACGGGGCTTACACCTCCTTATTCTGGCTGGAGTCTTGCGGTTACGCGTTCCGGAAAGATGTTTTTCGGTAATTCGTCTGGCGACGTGCGCATGGTCGACCTTAATACCAACTCGGGCTATGATTACAAAGAGCTTCGTTTAGACCAGGAGTGGAAAGGTTCTCAGGTTAGTTCGAGTGGGGGCATGGCTTATGTGGATTCCAGAAGTTTATACATAACATCACAGACAACTGGCAGGTTATACAAGATTGACACCTTGAACATGACATATGACAAGAGCTTTGGAGAAGGTGGATCGGTGGTCGTAGGCGAGACGGCTCGAAGCTTGGATCACGATCTGGAGGGCAATATTTATGTAGCCACTTTTAAAGGCATCACCAAAGTCAGTTCCAATAGCCGCCAAGTCGACCGCAATTTTATTACAGGCCTGAATCGATCTGTAACTCTTGGCTGTTCCAGTGCAAACTATAGGTCATTATTTGTAGGCGATTCCGATCGGATTATGCGATTCTCTTGGGAAGGGAAACGGATCCATTCCAAATATATTGCGGCCAGCTATGAAATTGACAGTGTTGTGGTTGACCGAGGTCTGGATCTGATTTATTTGACTGGGTATTCTTATGTCGATCACGTCGACGTTTACAAAATTGATGTACGCGGAATTCTGTTGCGAAAGATTCCAAATGTTGGATTGAATCTGGCTCAGATGGCATTACCCGTTAAGGACTAAAAAATGGTTTGGAAATCATAACCGGATCTCAATCATTGGCGCTCGAGTCGCGTTGATCAAGCGGCCCGATTTTGATTGTCAGGTCCGTTCCGGTTCTTAGCGTCAGAAAATGCTGCGAAGAAAGTGGTCCCTCTGTTCGAACAATCTGACCATGTCAAGGCTTCTGTAGTTGAGAAAAAAAAAGGCTGGATCAGGTTATATTTCGAGCCGTAGCATGGACAGTGTTTTTATCCCCCCACCCTCTTTTTTTTGATGCCCGAGTGAATCTTTTGGATTTTGCAGAAACGACCTGATTATGTTTTTTGAGTGAACGGTTTTGCGACTGCTGCCACGGCAAATTTGTCGGTTCGACTATCGGCAGGTTTTGAGTTTCGGGTTGTAAAACCATTGTCTCTCACAAACTGCGGCTTTACAAAGTCGGGTTTAGATGTGAAAATATTATGAAGCTCGATCAGAGTTGTCCCACAGCCCATTCTCCTGCACCTTTCGGCTTGCATGAATCCAGATTTGGGCCGAGAGTCCGCACCGGTAGCCTCATTTGCCATCCCCTTCCAACGAACGAGCGCTCTCAATGAAAACCCTATCCGGCTTTGGCTTGATGCTGACAGTGATGCTGCTAGGCATGGGCGAGCAAGCTTTGATAGCGGATGAAAGTGCGGACTTTTTTGAAGCGAAGATTCGTCCGGTTCTGGTCGGCACCTGTTTTCGATGTCATGGCGGCACCAAGACATCAGGCTCGCTTCGCCTTGATTCGAGATCGGCGATGCTCAAGGGCGGTGAGTCGGGGCCAGCCCTTGTTCCTGGTGATGCCGGGTCGAGCTTGTTGATTCATGCGATTCAGAGGCTGGAGGATGTCTCAGCGATGCCTCCGGGCAAGGATAAAGCTCTGAGGCCGGATGAGGTTCGGGATTTTGTTGCATGGGTTCGGTCGGGAGCGGTGTGGCCTGAGAAGTCGGCCAAGTTCGAGAGCAGCAGGCACTGGGCATTTGACCCACCTGTGATGGGGAAAACGCCGGAAGTTCGGGAGCGGTCATGGGTTCGGAATCCGATTGATGCTTTTGTGCTGGCCAGTCAAGAGGCAAAAGGGCTGCGGCCTGGAGGGCAGGCAGATCGGCTAGCCCTGATTCGTCGAGCCACGTTTGACCTCACGGGTCTGCCGCCTGAGACGAGCGAGATTGAAGCCTTTCTGGCGGACTCATCAGCGAATGGGTTTGAGCGGGTGGTGGATCGGTTGTTGAAATCGCCTGCTTATGGAGAGCGTTGGGGGCGGCACTGGCTTGATGTTGTCCGTTATGCGGACACTGCCGGCGAGACGGCGGATTATCCTGTACCGCTTGCCTGGCGATATCGCAATTATGTCATCAATGCCTTCAATATGGATAAGCCTTACGATGAGTTTCTCAGGGAGCAGATTGCGGGCGACATTCTTGCCGAGCAAGGCACTGCGGAAAAATATGCAGAGCGTGTTACGGCCACGGGCTATCTGGCCATTTCGCGGCGATTTGGTTTTGACTCAGAGAATTACCACTATTTGACGATTCAGGATACGATTGACACTGTGGGTCAGAGTTTGCTTGGTATGAGTTTGGGTTGTGCGAGATGCCACGATCACAAGTTTGACCCGGTTTCCGTAAAAGATTATTACGGACTTTACGGAATTTTCGAGAGCACCCGATACGCCTTCCCGGGTTCTGAGCAGAAGCAAAAAGTGCGTTCGATGCTTCCGCTGGTATCGCGGACCGAATCTGAGCAAAAATGGCGTGAATACCGCGAAAAGGTTTCTGCATTGTCGGGGCAGCTTGGCGGTCAGGGGGCGGTTGTTTCGGGCGCAATTCTTAGGAGTCTTTTTGATATCGACGGCGATTTCGAGCTTCAGGCACCAGCGGCTGGCGGAAGCAATGGGGTGCTGGTGTCGCCATGGCTTTATGAGGGCCAAGTTGCCTTGACTTCGGCCGCACAGAGTCCTTACCGCAATTTCTATGGCCCTGGAAAAGTGGGTGTCAGTTTGCCTGAAGGCGGGAGTTCGTACAAAATTCGGCAAGCGGTGTATCCGAGACACGACGGAAGCAATGGCGAATTGCTTTATGTGAATCTTGATTTTCGTATGGGGCCGAAAAAAGTTGATGCAACTGGCAGGCATGGTTTTGTACTTGGTGAGATTAGTGGTAAGCCTGCTGTAGAGATTTTATTTGGCGCAGAATCGATATCGTTCCGAACTGGAGACGTTGAGGAGTTGATTGCTCCGCTGAAGCCGTCTGAATGGTATAATTTGCAATTGAAACTGGATTTGAAAAGGCGGGCCGTTTCCTTGAAGGTCGGACTTCCCGGAGCGGTTAAGGAACTCTTGGAGCGACCGATTCAAACCGTGAGCGGTTCGGCGATTGAAGTCGTGGAGTTTCGTTCGGAGGGCTCAGCAGGGTCAAAATGGACATCCATGGAATTTGACAACCTTGGTCTTCAGGATCAGCCGATTCGGGATGTTTCGCGAGACCTTCCCGGCTTGGCAAGCCAGGCAGGGGGACTGGATATAAATGCATTGCAATCGCGTCTAAAGTTGCTATCAGGCATCGATGGTGATTGTGAAATGCAACCTAAGGGGGCGGCTCCATCTGCGCCTTGGAATCCGGGGCCCAATAGTGTTGTCAAAATCGCTGCGGAATCACAAAGTCCGTTTCAGAATATTTATCCATCGGGAACGCTTGGTATTCATATGCCCAACCGCTCTGAATACGATGGCCTTGGGATGACATTGACGAGCCCTAAAACGGACGATCAGGGGCGGATTCACCTTGCTTTTGATTTTCGATGCGCATCGATTGGATCAGGTGGGAGTGGTTCCTGGCGGTATTATATTGGGCACGGGGCCGGAAATTCTGCGGCCGTTGAGTTGTATTTCAATGGGACCAATTTTTTCCGAAGGAGTGGCGATGTCAGGGAGATTGTTGCACCCCTGCAGGTTGGTCAGTGGTATCAAGTTCAGCTCATTTTAAATACACGCGAGAAAACCTATAATGGGTCTATTGCTTCGGCCCGATCAAAGAGCGAATTTAGTGGCAAAACGGCGACGGGTTGGGATGGACTGATTGATTACACTTTTGTGGATAGTTATGGCCATATCGGCGGGGTGAGGCCGGCGCTTGACCTCGACAATTTTGTGATTGGCGAGAGGGCCTTGCCAGGGCTGGGCGAGCGACGTAGGGAGTTGGCTCAGGGGTCTGACAAGGCGCGTCGGGACGAGACGGCCGCGATTCGCAAGACGCTTGCCGAGCAAGAGTTGCGGTTCAACCGTCTGAGGCAGGAATTGGGGGCGTTGATTGTGGAAGGGCCAGTGGCCATGACTTATGGAGTGGTCGAGGGCACTCCGCACGATGCGAAGATCCAGATTCGAGGCGAACCTGACAAGCCCGGGCCGGAAGTTCCAAGAAGCTTTGTGAAGGTTTTGGGCGGAGAGTCTTTGCCCCCTCGGGCGAAGGGCAGTGGTCGGCTGGAATTCGCCCGCTGGCTGACACGTGCGGATAATCCTCTGACGGCAAGGGTGATGGTCAATCGGATCTGGCAATATCATTTTGGTCGTGGGCTTGTCGGCACACCCAATGATTTTGGCCTGAGGGGATTGCCTCCATCGCATCCGGAATTGCTTGATTATCTTGCAAAGGAGTTCATTCGAAGCGGCTGGTCTGTGAAGGCCATGCACAAGCTGATCATGCAAAGCGCGACCTATCAGGAGTCGACAGATTCTGCGGTTTCGGCGACAACCGATTCGTTGGGTGATACTACGGATCTTTACCTGAATTTTACGAGGCGTCGATTGAGTGCCGAGGAAATTCGCGATGCGATTCTTGCCGTCAGCGGCGAGCTTGACCGAAGCCCTGGGCAGGAGCATCCGTTTCCGGCTCCGAATAGTTGGGGCTTTACACAGCACGGGCCTTTCAGCGCGGCTTACGATCACAACAAGCGTAGCGTGTATCTGATGACCCAGCGATTGAAGCGACATCCTTTTCTTGGTCTGTTTGATGGTGCGGACCCCAATACAACGACCGCATCCCGATTGGTGACCACTGTTCCGACGCAGGCCCTGTTTTTTCTGAACGATGCTTTTGTGCATGAAAAGTCAGAGAAATGGGCTTCGCGGCTAATGGCGGATTCGCATGAAATGCCGCTCCGGATTGAAAAAGCCTGGCGGTCCGCAATCGGGCGGGCTCCTTCCTCGACAGAAGCAGCGGAAGCCCTTGCATTTCTTTCGGCCTATGGGGCTGAGCTGGGTTCAAAGAAAATTGATCAAATTGAGATGCGTTCCCTTGCGGCATATCTAAGGACAATTCTCGGTAGCAATGCGTTTTTGTATCTGGATTGACAAAGCATTGAGCGATATTGCCATTGTGAGCCCCCCCCCTCCCCTCCCGAACGGACAGAATCATGAATGTCAAACCCGTTTTCGATTCATCGCGTCGCGGGGTCGTAAGGTCTCTGATCGGCGGCTCGATGCTCCTTCCCGGAATTGTTTCAGAGTTGCTCGCTGAGGATTCACCCCGTTCGGACACTGGCGGCGATCCGCTTGCACCAAAGCCTCCGCATTTTCCGCCCAAAGCCAAAAGGGTGATTTTTATTTATATGAGTGGCGGTGTCTCGCATGTGGATTCCTGGGACCCCAAGCCCCAGCTTATAAGTGGCAACGGCAAAACGGTTTCCGTGAACGAATTTCAAGGGCGCAAGGGGGATTACCAGATGTTTCTCAGGCCCCCCTCCTGGGAATTCAAACGGCATGGCCAGTGTGGGACCGAGGTCAGTTCGCTCTTTCCCCATATGGCGTCGTGTGTGGATGATCTCTGCGTGATTCGTTCCATGCAGTCGGATCATACGAATCATTATGAAGCGACTCTGGGAATCCACACGGGGTCGTTCACATTTGCTCGGCCAAGTGCTGGCGCCTGGGTCAGTTATGGCCTTGGCACGATGAACCGGAATCTGCCATCGTTTGTCGTGATTGCACCTCAGACTCCGTATGCAGGCGGCCAGGTCTGGGGTAGTGATTTTCTTCCGGGCTCTCATCAGGGCACTCTGGTCATGCCCGGCTCCAGCCCTGTCGCGAATATTCAGCGACGAGCGGCGAGCTCACGGCTTCAAGAGCTTGAGCTTGAGACGATGGAGCGAATGAATCGGCGACACTTGGGCACCCACGCCAGCGACCCGATTCTTGCCTCTCGAATGAAATCGTTTGAGACGGCATTCGGGATGCAGGCGGAGATGCCCGAAGTGTTTGACCTATCAAAGGAGTCGGACACCACGCACGCAATGTATGGCTTGGAACGTGGCAGCACCAATGGTTTTGGCTGGCAATGCCTGGTCGCTCGCCGACTCGCAGAGCGTGGGGTCAGGTTTGTCGAGCTCATTGACGTCGGTTCATCAAACAATTGGGACGCTCATGGAGACATGCAAACCCATGTCCCGCTTGCCAAAAATGTCGACCAACCCATTGCTGGCCTGATCAAGGATCTCAAGCAGAGGGGAATGCTTGACGACACTCTGGTGGTCTGGACCACCGAATTCGGCCGTACCCCGTTCAACGCGGCCGCCAATGCAAAAGGCCGCGAGCATCACCACTGGGTATTTTCGTCCTGGATGGCTGGAGCGGGTCTAAAAGCGGGGATCACCTATGGCGAATCGGATGAATTTGGAATTCGGGTCGGTAGGGATCCCGTACACGTCCACGACTTCCACGCCACAATTTTACACCTGCTTGGCCTTGACCATACCCGACTCACATATCGCCACTCAGGCCGGGATTATCGATTGACCGACGTTCATGGCCGTGTCGTCAAAGAGATTCTCGCATGATCAAATCCATCGGAATGGATCTGGCGTAGACGGCACTTCGAAGTCAAATCAAACACGCCGCCGCTCATTTTCACCAGGCCCCGACCATCGGCCTCTAAGGCTTTACCGCACAGTTCATGCGATATTCATGACAATTCAAAGAATGAAGTTGGATCTCGAAATTCCTGCCCATGCCGTCGAGTCAGATTAGCTGAACGTCGATATTCCGAATCTTGAGAAAGATCTTTTTATGAGGATTGCTTCGGGCAAAATTATGATTTCTGTCGATGCCTAAAAGGACCCCATAGTTCTTGAAACCGAAGTGCTGGGTTATGTGGTACAGTTGAAAGACGTTGTCAGATGCATTGATTCTGGTCAGGATACATCCTTTGCCGTCTCTCGTGATTATTACAGCAATAATCTTTATTTCGTATTGGATCGATCAAAAAAACAATTACACTCTTCGCAGTCATAAACGACATGGTTTTTGATCGAATAAGATGCCGGTGCCATCAAAGCCTGTAGCCGTTGGTTGAGGAGCGCAAGCGACGACACCACCGGACGACGACACGACCAACAATTCTTGCACCCCAGTCAGGGTGCAAGCCGCATTATTTTTTCGCATCCAAATCCGGAAGCTGCCGCTGCGCTCAACCACCGGCTACACACATCTGATGCATCCCGCATCGCTTTAAATGCCGAATGTGTCATTTGTGACCGCCCAGACTTTAAAGTCATTCCACACCATTATCTGAATTTCCAAAGTGGAATGACCCTGTTTGCGCTCCGGCGGCTCAATCGTCATGCTCAGCCGCCTTTTGCGGCTTTTTCTTTGCGGCAGATTTGGCCTTGCCCTGAGCTTTTTTGGCAGTGCCCGCTTCGCCGTTCTTGCCCCAAAGTGGCGGCTTATTGGCGGTGTTCCAGTCGTCCCACAGGGCCTGGAGTTTTTTGACCTGTTCGGGGTTTGAGGCGGCAAGATCCCTGGTCTCGCCGATATCGTCGGCCAGGTTATAAAGCTTCGCGGCCGTTGCCGGTTCGTTGTTGCGGCCCGATCGGGTTTCGACGTTGCTGTCGTATTTCACCAGCTTCCAGTCGCCCGAGCGCACGGCCATCTGGTCGCCAAACCGCCAGAAAAGGGCCCCGTGCGGCAAGTCGTTGTTTTTGCCTTTGACGAATGGCAATAAATTCACGCCTTCCAGCTTCCATTCAGGCTTTTCTTCCACCTTGGCGGCGGCCAGGGCCGTGGCGTGCAGGTCGAGCTGAATCACGGGCTTGTCAACCACCACAGGTTTAATTTGCCCGGGCCAGGCCAGCAGAAACGGTACGCGGATACCGCCTTCCAGCGTGGTGCGCTTGCTGCCGCGCAGGGGCGTGTTGATGGAGCCATTCGTGGTGGTGCCGGGCATGGTGGGGCCGCCGTTGTCGCTGATAAATGCAATCAATGTCGATTCAGCCTGGCCGGTTTTTTCCAGGCTTTGGCGCACTTTGCCAATGGCAGCGTCCATGGCCGTCATCATGGCGGCATAGGCCTTGCGTTTTGGGTCGGTGATGTGTGGGAATTTGGCAAGATCTTCCGGGCGGGCGTCCATCGGCGTGTGCACGGCGTTGAAGGCCAGGTAGAGCAGCCATGGCTGTTTCTGGTTCTTTTCAATAAATGCAATCGCCTCGCGCCCGAAGGCTTCGGTGGTATAATCCAGCTCATTGATATTTTCTGTGCCGCGCAGAATGCCATTTTTTTCAAAATAACTGTGGGCACCGCCCAGGAAGCCATAAAACTCGTCGAACCCGCGTTTTTGCGGGTGCTGATCGGCTTCTGAGCCCAGGTGCCACTTGCCCACCAGGGCGGTTTTATAGCCGCTGGCGCGCAGGCGGTCGGCCAGAGTTGTTTCTGACAGAGGCAGGCCCGCGCTGGGCGGGCCGGGGTTGAATTCATGGCCGAAGCGGGTTTGATAACGGCCTGTAAGCAAGCTGGCGCGGGTGGGCGAGCAATAGGGGCCGCTGACATAGCCATTGGTGAAGCGGGCCCCATCGGCGGCGAGCTTGTCCAGGTGCGGCGTTTTGTAGTCTTTCACGCCTTGGAAGCCGACATCAGCATAGCCCATGTCGTCGCCGACGATGATGATGATATTCGGCCTGGAAGCGGCGTTTGCCTCGCTTGCGGCAAATGCAATGAGCGATGTGGCGAGTATGGCACGAAGGCAATGGCTGAGCATCTTCATGAGATGGAATTCCCGATTTATGAATGAAGCCTTGTTGATTGGGTTGGGATGGGTCGTGATGCAATTTCAGTGAAATTGAATCGGGCCAGAGTAGATTGAGCTGCGATGATAATTGAGCCGTGGCTATGATTTTTCCATCAGTTGTCACCTGGCTTTCTAATGATTCTGAAGCGACTGCAACAAGCGGTTGCCACGACTACAAATCTCGTAAGGATCGAGTTTTTCCATTTGAGCCGGCCTCTGAAAATATCGCCCGTGCCCAATCCAGTGACGGGCTCGCAGGCATTCACGGAATTCGCCGATCAGATGCGCGTCGATCACGCCTGATCGCTTCATGATTCCCAGGATTCCGCCTTCATCAAAATCGGGCTTGCGGCGTTTGTGATTTTTTAAAGACCCATGCCATTTACGGTAATCAAGCGAAAGTGCGTCCTTTAGCCTGGCGATGATGCGTCGTTCAAAATCAAGCCTGATTTCAGCCTCCACACTGGCCACCAGGCTGAAGACGGTCAACCGATCGAGTTCAGCCAGTTGATGATCCTGATAGGTCTCGAGTTCCTGTTCAGTCATGCCGAACAGGCGGGGATAGAGGTTTGTTGCATTTAGGCTGGAGGATCTTGCCGCAGATATCTGGAGAGCCAGAGCTCTGCTGATTCCATCGTACCAATCGATGATTTCAGCCAGGGTTTGCGTTTCGGGTCTGGCGTTCATTGGAGTCAGATTTAATCACGCATGACCAGTCGCAGCACATCGGCCAGCGTTGATTCATCCAGCCGAACGGTTTTCAATTCCGGCTGGCGACTGGCGACCCAATACCAGTCGGATTCAAGCCCCAAAACGAGTATGGCGGTGGCTCGGTCGCCCAGCACATCCACCCGCCCCGCGGATCCCACGACATTACGCCCGCATGGCGAGAAACGCACTTGTTCGTCGCCGATGAGCAGGATTAGATCGTCAATGGAATAGGTACCCAGGTAATTTTCCGTGAGTTCCTTGGGACGCCTTCTCAAGACGAGATTTGCCCGCTGACCGGATTCGCCCAAGATTTTGTCGATTTGCTCATACAGTGAATCGACAGCTTGGCGGTATTGATCACGGCGCAAGTCCCAATCAATCGCTTCCCGAGATTTGGCCTGCTTCTGCTTCATTTCCAGGAATCTGGCGAGTTCCTGATTCATGGTCGATTCTCCTCGCGAGCACCTTTGACACAATTCCTATCATAATACCTGAATCCGTGTAGCAGTAGTATCTATTTCAGGATTCACCGAAATTGAATCGGGCTTGAAACCATCGCGCCACGCTCGTCCGTCACGGTAATAAACCATGTGTTCGCACCCGCCGGCGGGGCATCGGCTGTTATTTCTCCGTCGCCAATTCTGGCCGGCACGCTTGTCCATTTGCGGGCAGAACGCAGACCGGTGTCGGTCGTATAATGCAACGCGGCTGATTTTAATGGCACTTCGGTTTTCACCGTCAGCCGCACTTTTCCGCCGGTTTCGTTCAGTTCACCCACCAAGGGCAGCGGCTTGCCTGAATTGCAATAGGAATCAATAAACAGGCCGATCTCTTCTGGCTGCCAGCCGGCGTGATGGCCGTGGGGCATGTTCACCAGCATGCGCATTTGTTTGGGGGCGGGCACCAGGTTGAAACTCTTTTGATAACTATCCATCGGGTAGTGCACATCGTTGGTGCCATTGACGAAAAGAATCGGCACCCGGCAGCGGCTCAGCCAGCTTGAGGGGTCATATTCACGCACCCAGTCGGCGCGGCGTTCTTTCAATTGATCAATCGCCGGTTTCTGCACACTTTCACCTTCGTGCAGAAAGCCGCAGCCGTAAACCGGCACGGCGGCCTTGAAGCGGTCATCGACCGATGCGACCAGGCACGTGGTGTAGCCGCCCCAACTGATACCGGTCACAGCCGTGCGGTCGGCATCGACCTCCTGAAAGCTGCGCAGAAGCGAGTGGGCCCGCACGACGTTGGCCACGGCGTGGTAGGGCCAGTCGTCCGAGCGGTCGCCGCTAATGGTGTCAAACTTTTCGCCGTGGCCCTGGTCCGGGCCGCCGTTGGGCAGGCGTTTGCGGGTCTCGGGCTTACCGGTCTGGTTGAAAACGGGCACGCCTTTGTCGTCAAAAATCGGGTCGATCGGGCGATGCCCGGCCAGGTCCATGGCGATCACGGCATAGCCGCGCTTGGCCCTAAGCCAGACCCACTCGGCGAAGGCCGTGCCGCCGCCGCCGTGAATCAGCACCATGCCAGGATATTTCTGGCCCGGCTTGCCCAGGCCCAGAGTGGCGGGCGAGGCATAAAACGCGAAAACGTCGGTCTCGTGGCCCTTGTAAGGCTCGCCCTTATACAACAGCGAATGAATCGGGCCTTTTTGCAATTCCCAATGAAATGCCGGGGCTTTTATCAGTTCGGCCAAATTCCAAGGGCCGACCTGTTCCGTTTTTGGCTCGGCCGATTGGGCATAAACAATGCTTGTGCTTATAGAAACAAGCACGAAGCAGGCGACGACGATGCGATTCATGGCGATGACCGTTTCAGGCGATAGAGAGTGGCGGCGGATGTTTCAAATGCGGGCCAGCATGTGCGGATTGGCTCATCGTATCGCAGAAAAGGGCCGGATGCAACGTGCTGAAAGATCATGGGAAAATGTTTCTGGTGGAACGCTATCACTTCTGCCGCAGGGAATCAAAAAACAAAGAAGGGCTGATTTAGAGTGCCCCAAAATGTTACAGTCGCTCTTGACCCAGCCGAACAATCTGCCGACCAACGAATGGCCCGCCATGCCCGCGCCACCGAGACTTTATGCTGAAAAACTGGGCAGAAATGGTGCCATTCCACGCTTCATCCTTATAATAAATGCCAATTTTTCATGTGCCACGTATTGGTGGATGGCTAGTCAGACATCCGATATATAATACGATTCAGAGTAAATTTCAGTGCCATGCCCGATTTTGTCATCAAAAAGACAATATATTTTTCGAACACCCAGAAACGAGACTTCTACAATACCTCCATCGGCTGCCTCATATGCGAACTCTTTGCTTTTTCCTATCAGAATTGCTTCGGATTCGGCATCAATTTCATTGAGTGCTTCAATCAGAACAATGCTCTCTTCGACGCTTCTAGAATCATCGCCATGAGAAATCGGTCTTGTTTCAAAGATAAGTTTTGCCGAGAAGTACATAATTAATTCTCCTGAAAATGGTTGACGTTGATAAGAGAGGGGCAAAGGTGTCAGAAACCGTTTATGGTTTTTAACGGTTCCTTTTTAGACTGTAACCATTCCGCAATGGCCCGCTCAAACGCGGCCACGGATTCAGGCGAACCATAAACGCCTAGATGGATTTCCCGCCCGTTCAGAGTGACTCGGGCATAGACTTCTTTGTGCTTAAGATAATTCGGAACTTTCACGTCAAAGACCGCTTTCAGATCAGGCGGATCTGGGGAATCCCCAGATTTTGAACCGGATTTAGGCGAGTCTTTGTCGTTTTGCATGTTCCCGCAAGTTGTTACAGAACAAACACTTACGTTGAATGGAGACGATCGGGATCCACTAAGAAGCTCAAAACGCTTATTTTTAAGCATATCGTTTTCCTTATTTGCCCCCTTTTTGCCCCGTCCTATTTGCCCCCTCAAGTCTTACCATTTGTTCATCTACTTCGTAGACTTATCTTACCAGATCTTCCAAACATCTGAACCCCCAATCCAAAGTTTCTTCGTCGCGGCGAAAAGTTTCTTGCTCGCGGGAAAAATTTTTGGAGATTTCTAGTGAGATAGTTTACTTTCTTGCTAATGTTAGTAATGGATATTGTGGTGTAGGGAATTATAGAAAGCCGAAAGCTTCCGGGATTATTGGGGACTTCCGCCTTAAGAGATGGTATGATAACTTTTAGGAACTTTCGTGAAACACACAACGTAGAGAGTAGAAATGCTTAGACTGACTAAATTGATTCATTGCAATTCCATAATTTACTTTATGTGTGTACTGATGGGGGGATGCGATTCCAAAACAGATGACATTTTCTCTGATGCAAGAAATAAGCTGAACGAAGATAAGGTTATGGAAGCATTTGAAGTCTACAGTAAGGGTATAAAAAAATACCCCAATGCACCAGAAGGTTTTAACGGTTTAGGCAAAGTATATCTTAGGATGGGAGAGCCTGATAAAGCGTTTAATGCCTTTGAGCAGGCAATTCGAATTGCGCCCAATAAGGCTGACGCTTTTTTAGGTAGAGGTAAAATACTGTTCTCCAAAAAGCAATATCCTGAAGCATTTAAAGATGCCAATAGAGCGATTGAACTAGAGAACACAAATTTCGAGGGTTTTGCTTTAAGGTCGAAAACCCTAAAAGAGCTTGGAAATGATAAAGAAGCCTTAGATGATATTAGTCATGCGATATCTTTGTCTCCTGATGTAATGAATCTGTATTTGGATAGAGCTTATTTATATTTTTACACATTTAAAATGGAAGGTAATGCTAAAGACGACTTAACTAGAGCCTTAAAATGTCACAGGGTAGGAGACGGGGCCTTTGGAGGTGCCGCAACAACAAAAGCATTAGTCCACATGTTAATGGCAAGTGTGTATGAAAACTCAAATGAGCCGCTTAGTGCATTGAGAAGTTACACTGATGCCATTGAATCAGATCCAAAATTCAATTTACCTTATCTCTTTAGAGGCTGGTTGTACGAGAAGTTCCAAAAGCAAAAGGAAGCCGACGATGATTTTGCACAAGCCAAAAAACTTGAGGAAGATGAAGCAAAAACCAACCCATATATGCGTAAGGCGAAATAGTTCTACAAATAGCCGTTTAGAAAAGTTCTTCTTGGGCAAGCAATCTGTTTAAAAAGCCACTTGGAGAAAAGTTAACCGAGAAAGGCTTGGGTCGATAGATTTCTATATAACTGTCTTCAGGGGCAGATCAAACTCTAACTGAGAAAAGCATTTTGGAAATTTCCAGATTTTTTTCAGAATTATGACCAGAATTCTTCAATCTCAAACACTTATATATTAGCTGCTAAGAAAAATATATATAGGGAGAAGAGAAGAATCTGGGGTTTGTGATTACGAAAGCTCTTGTATAATTCTTGATACAGCTTTTCTTACATTCTTGCGGGGCATGTCAAGTATTAACATGAATATACCGTCTAAATTATTGGGATAAAGTTTATAATCATGATCCTTACCAAATGTATGGCAAGAGTAAGAGAATTTGGCGATATTCTTTACACGGTCTTCGCTATCGTTTTCATAGATTGTAAAACATTTCTTGTGTTGGCATACTGGGCATGACTCATTTATCTGTAGCGCCTCAATATACGTTCTTTTCTCAGGCCTTAGGATCCTAAAACTATAATCTAGATACTGAAGAATACCTGTAACCTTTTCTAAATCATGAAATTCATCATATATTCTTCGTTTTTTTCGATCATTAAAGGGGGATTTTTTTATTGCTAATGGCTTGACTTCTTCTTCAGCTAAATCAATCTCGTGGATTGGTGAATGAATCTTATTCCTTGGGTTTGTAAGAGCTTTTCTATTGTCTTTTATGCTTTTCTTCACAGAATCTTCTAGAGGATACCCTTCTAGTATATATACTACACACTGTTGAAAGATATCTTTCTTCTCTTTTTCTATAAAAGAACTACCAAAGGATTGCCTGTTGATTTCTTTATAGATTTCTTCAAAATCCATATGTACATCCTTTCTTTTTCTGCTATAATAGATAATGGATTTCCTAAACCGTCTTTTCTGGGGCAAGGCAATGGCTAAAAAACATGCTGAAGGCGAATCGCCAGTACCATCTTTGTCTACAAAAGACTTCTTGAAGTTCTACCTTCAGTTTTACAAAGAAGGGAAAACGCAAGAAGAGCTAATCGTTTTCCTAGAGAAAGAATACAAAAAGACGGATCTCCAAAAGACCTTCCAAAACTACTTTGACAGAGCCGTCCTCTACGTTATCGAGTTAACGAATCAGGAAGTACTTCCTAAGCTCAATCGTAACTTGTCTCCAGAGCTAGATGGCCTTTTGAAAAAGATCAAATAGAGCTTTTCTTCCTTTGCCAATAGTATGATAGTGGTGAAAAACGAAATGGGCTTCTTTTTCACTCAAGGTATTTTTTCTGCAAAGGGGTCCATTCCTCGGGTTCTGCCACATATAGAGATAAACCTTCAGGATCACCCCAGTTTCTTTTACTTGCAAAGCCAATTGGGCCAATACCAGCTTCATCAAGCTCTTTATTTAGATCTATGTAAGGCCTATCTACACTTTTTGAACTTCTAAGAATCTTGCCTCCACATTTTAGATAGAACTTACCCAGCCCAACATTATATTCTTCATCTTTTACATCAAGATATGGCATTAGCACATATGATAAATGACTAGCCACTCTTTCTGTCGTATACAACAGTTCTCTTATGAATTCGCTTCCATAACCTTTTCCTCTTTTATTCTCTGCTATATATAACCCATTTATCCCTACAGTTCTTTCATGCTGATAACGCCATTTTTTATCAATCATATCGTAGATACTAGGTTCTACATAAGTGAACTGGATTGTGCTATTATCCAGAAATATATAGTTGATCCCGTTACGATATACTTCCTCTACTTTATATATAGTTTTCAGATCTTTCATTACTCGTTTCATAGAATAAGTAATATCTTTTGATGTGTTCTCTATATGAGATTCTCTCATCTCTTTTGCAAAATATTTATAACAATTGTACTTGTCATTCATATACTCATCCTCTTTTAAATATATATATATTTTTGATCGTGCTATAGATCTATTGTGTATAATAATATGTGAAAAACCACAGATCACTATTACTTATACACATTTAGGAGAGAAAAACATGGGATATTTCTATCACAATTCAAAAATTTATTACAACATTCGTTCTTTTTGCACTGATCATGATCTGGTTTATGACAGTGTTAGATACTTCGCTAGAAAATTTGGCACAAAAGATTTATTTATGAAGCATTTACATGAAAACCGGGAAGTTATTGATGTGCTGATCCAAAGGTACAGGAGAAAAGACAAATGAAGACAATCATCACCATAGCGGTCCCAGATCACTTGTATGAAGCTCTTCAACACTTTGCCATATCAACAGATCTCGAACCTAGAGATATCGCACGCAAGCTACTTCTCTATGTTCTAAAACACCAGCAGGAAGATATAGATCAGATGCTAAACAAGATGAACCAATATTGATTGGAGGGGGTGGTAGTTTTTTGTTTGATTGATTACCCCCTTTTTTTTATTGTGAATGGTCGGGTGGGTCTTGCGAAGTCGGAGGTCCTCAAATGGCGATAGTCAGCCAATCTAATCGGAGTCCGCGCGGAATCTCATACTTTAGAGGTAGCCTTTTTCATTTTGCTAATCCTTCAGCCCTCTATTCCTTACAGCTTCTTCAATCCCTAGATACAGCCTATATTCAACCTGAGCTTCAAAATATCGCTTGTAAGGCTTATTTGAGTAGTGATGGAGCAACTTATCTTCCGTTGGATTCCCATGCTGGACCGCCATAGAAGCAAGCTCCGATTCCCCCTTGTTTCTAAGCCATGTAGAAAAGTGCTTGCGAAGTTTCCCAAAGGATAGACTTTTAGTGTCGCACTGCTCCAACAATCTCCTGAAGTAATTCGAGAAAGTTGATTGAGCGTTTTTTGAGTTTTCCCGATACATCGGCGCTCCCGTGCTGGTTCTAAATATCACTCCATCTGAGACGCCAAGGTTTTTTATGGCCTCTGCTGTCTCTAGCCATAGCAACTGAGCGTTAAGGACGTTGTTTTTAGGCCGTTTCATGCGAATCCAATTTTGAATTCCGAAACTCTTTAGGTCTTGAAGCTTTTCAGCCTCCGGATGTTCTTGATCCAAATATAAATGTTGTGTTGTAAGCCTACCGCTTTCTCCAGCACCATAACCGCAATTTAGCCCCAGTAAAATCAGTGCGAGTTCGGTCTCAGAAGAGTTTTTTATGAGTTCATAGATTTCCAGTTGGCTGAAACCTACCACCTTTATCGTTTCGAGCTTTTGTCTATCCGATGGCAATGCCTTAACCTTCTTATCTAGCTCGTCCAAATTATCTATTTTCCATCCGTAGGCAGATGATTTCTTTAACCATAATAAAAACCTCATTAAGATCTGAATCGTTTTTGCGCAGGTTTCTTTTTCCAAGCCATCGGGCCGATTCCTGAAATAATCGACTATACTTTGGCACTTGCTGAAGTTGAGCTTAGATAGATGGATATCCTCCGTTTTCTTCAGAATTCGATTTAAGAGACCATTGATAAAATGCCCCGTCTGGTTAACTTGTCCCTCGTGCGTAAAATCCGCGAGTCTGTAATTCTGGTAATCCTTTATTGCTTTATGTAGAGTCCCTTCGGTTAAAATCAGGTCTGCACTATCAGATTTATTAATAGCACGAATCTTAACTATAATATCTTGGAGTTTCTCCTCGAGAGAATCTTTATAGTTGCCTACATATGGGTTATCTTCCGTAAATTCCACAGATGGGAAATCCTCTATAATCTCACTTATATCCTTTTCAATCTTAATAGACTTCCCATCTTGTACAATCTTGCTAAACTCCAAATCAGATACTTGTTCAGTTTTAGCCTTGATAATTCGGCCTAAGTGATGGGCGCCTTGATGCGTTAATGGCGGCTCATAATTAACTAGGGATCCACCTTTACGAATCTCGTCTGCTAAAAGCAATGCTTCATTCGTCCATTCTGAACAACCCTGCCTCTGTAGGTCGCCAAAAATCATCTCGATGATGTCAAATCGCCTTCTGGCTTCTTCTTCACCGTGTCCCTTGGCAACCTTAAAGAATTGACCGTGAATCATTTTTCGATAGTTCTTACCATCATGCTTCAGATGGTCGTTAGAGCGTTGCCGCATCGCTTATTTGCCCCTTATAAGGTGCTGTTTGCCCCCAGTTATTTGCCCCCATAATACTATGAAAGGGCTGAAATAGCAATAAACAAAGTGTTTGGTAAAAATCTGAATAGGCAAATAGTGGAGACGATCGGGATCGAACCGACAACCCCCTGCTTGCAAAGCAGGTGCTCTCCCAATTGAGCTACGTCCCCTTGACCTAAGTAATATAACAGGCTTTTTACTTCTTTTCAAGCTTATTTTTCGATAAACCTACTAAAAACCTCGGATCATGATTCCAAACTCCAAAAACCTGACTTGGCGAAACGAGCCTAATCTCTTAGGATGACTCGGGATATTGCTTGAACTACGAAAACCGGCGATGGTCAAAGGATGGCTAAAGCCTAGACTGACAAGGAGGTTTCAGTATGAAAATCCGTGACCCAAGAGTCATCCGTGGGATCGGCGTCATTGGCTCACACCTTGTAAAGCACTGGGTCGGCACCCTGGATTTTCACCTCCGCTTTCGTGAACCAGAATCTAACCCCTCTGTTGTTAGAAGATCAGGCCAAAGATATATTTACGCCTTCTTTCATGAGAATATCCTCTTCCCTGCCAGATACTGGAACTGGCCATCGATGAATATCCTGATCTCAGAACACGCAGATGGCGAAATTATCACACAAATCGTTAAAAGACTTGGGTTTGGAGTCGTTCGTGGCTCCAGTACCAGAGGTGGGGCACGGGCCCTGATTCAGTTTCAGGCTATGGAGGCCGGCAATCTGTGCGTCACACCCGACGGGCCTCGCGGGCCAAGGCGACATGTCCATCCTGGGCTCGTTTATCTCTCAAGCACCACAGGGCTCCCGATCGTCTGTGGTGGAATGGCGTTCAAGAAGCCCTGGCGGATCAACAGTTGGGATAAATTTGCCATCCCCAAACCGTTTTCTCATGCCGTGGCGGTCGGGACCAAGCCCATCATTGTTCCTCCGGGAGTCAATCGCGATACGCTTGAACATTATCGGGCGTTGATCGAAACAGATATGAATGAGGTTCAGGACGAAGCCGACCAGTGGATCGAGCAGTTCTAATCGTCCAAGCACCGGAAAGGGTGGATCGAAGTGGAGCCAGAACAGAGATTTGATGCCGTCGTATTCGATATGGACGGGCTGATGTTCGACACAGAGCATCTCTTCTTCGACGTCGCCGACGACTACATGAAAGATAATGGACGAAGATTCACCCACGAGATGATGAGCCTCATGATCGGTCGCCGCGCCATTGAGGCTGCCAATGTCTTCCATTCGCACGGCGGCCTGATCGAAAAACCTATCCCCGAAATCATGCACGAAGTCAAGCTCCGGTTTGATCAGCGCATGCTGACCGACTCAAATACAATGCCCGGTCTGATCACCTTGTTGGATCTATTGAAAAATCAAAATATTCCCCATGCAGTTGCAACAAGTTCGGGCCGCCATCATGCAGAAAGTCTGATCGGGCATCATGGAATTCTCAGCCGATTTGAATTCCTCCTGACCGGTGAGGATGTCAAACGCGGTAAGCCTGACCCCGAAGTTTACAACTCGGCAGCAGCCCGGCTTGGTGTCCATCCACAAAAAATGCTTGTCCTTGAAGACAGCGTGGCTGGCCTGCATGCGGCAAAGGCCGCTGGTGCATTTGCAGTCGGGGTGCCGCATCTGTTCAGCCCTGCGGAGACAATGCCACATGCCGATTTGATTATCCAACGACTGGATGATCCAAGACTGATTGGTTTATGGCAATCATCGGCATAAGTGCCCAAGCATGATCTTTTAAAGAGTCAGGCGGAATAAAATGCCAATTCAATCACGCCTCTCAGGCTCGCCTGATATTGATTCCGGTTTGCTGAAGTTGATTGAACAGGATTGGATCAAGTGCTTAAAAGGTTGGTGGCCTGACAATTTAAACCATTATTTGATTACAAAATATCAGGTGGATATTACCGCCAGATATGCCGGACAGTCCATTGCCAACCCATTTGGTAAAGCCTCAGGGCAGCTTACCATGAATATTGGTCAGATTCGCGAATCGGCTCAAGCGGGCCTGGGCTTTGTGGTTTTAAAGACATTGATTGCACAAAATGCCATGGGACATCAATCCATGTCGGCATGGTCGATTCCCGAATCGAAAATGCAGGTCGAGCCGATTACAGGCCAATCAGGCCGGTCAGGCTGGACCATTACCTGGAAGGGGCGAGGCTGGTCGAGGTCGTTTGAAGATTATATCCAGTTATGTCGCGACTCATTTGAGATTTCCATGGAAACGGGCCTCATCGTCGCGCCGTCTGTAAAATTTCATTTGCCAGCCAATCTGGATGAGAAATGGTACATATCAGAATATGAATACACCTTGAATGCCTTGGCCAAGGCCTGGCAAGGGGCGGGTGGTCAATCATTATTGATTGTCGAAAAAGACTTCTCGCCGACACTTGCTGGCGATCAGCTTGGGAAACAAGAAAAATTGATTGAGCGTTGGCTGACAGAAATCACCTCAGTGATTCGAAATGCAACATCAGAGCAATTGACCTTGGGAATCAAGTTGTTTAACTTTGTCGGAGATCATGAATATCAAAATGAAATATTAAGGATCTGCCTTGACGATTCATGCAAGCCTGACTTTCTGGTTTATGCCAATCGGTTGTTTAATCCCAATAAAACTTTTGAAGGGGTGGCTGGTGTGGCATATGGAGGGCCGGATTTAAGTGATCGAAACCTTGCCATTCTCACCAGATGCAGGCCCGAAACAACTCAATCAAATGTCGAAATATCAGGCACTGGCGATATTGATTCAGGCAGAACGGCTGTTGAATATGGCTTGCTCGGGTGCAGTTCCGTTCAGATGCATACAATTTTTCAAATACCAACGGATATTCCGGCAAGCGCAGGTCTAAGCCGGACCAGGAAAACGCTTGCAACCCTGGTTTTTCATCCTGTACATGGCCTTACAGGATGGCTCTTGCATGCCCGTCGGCATTGGGGTTTGTGCAATGAGTCAGGTCTTTCAAAATGGATGGGATTAAAAGATCTTAAAATGCAACCTTTAGAGGCTGCCGATTGATGACCTGTTGGGAAAAAAATGCAAACCCCAAGTCTATAGTTGCGAAATCATTTCAAGAGTTCGCTTGGCCCGAATGTTTAAAGTTTATTTGGCTTCGGCAGGATTCCGACTCTGCCCTACTCCAAACTCTCCGCAACCCATCAGGTCTGCACAGCGATTTCGCCTTCGCAGGCAGCAGAGATAATGAAAAAAACAAAAAAACAGGCGGGTTTGACTCAATGAGAGATCCACGAAGAGTGCGTGCCAGTTCGCCTCTGCGAGTTCCATGCTGGCTGCTTGGCCGCAATAGACATTTCGGTTTATGGATTCTGATCATTGAACAGGTGTCTCAATTCCAGCGATGATCATGAATTAATCCGGGCCATTCCGATTTCTGATTGTCAGGTAACGACCACACCAAGTCTTGCAAGATCGGTTTTCAATGTCTCGGTGTCGCGATAATGCAATGCGTTTAAACCTGTGGCCTTGGCGCCTTCGATATTTTCCGCCATGTCGTCGATGAAAACGCAGCGGCCGGGTACAGCCTTCACGGATTCAAAACATCGCTCATAAAACAGTGGGGCTGGTTTCATGGCGCCGACCTCATGGGACATGATCAGGGCGTCAAACCGGCTCAAAAGATCTGAAAACTGATTTTGAAACTGGCGGGCATGAATGGCGTTGGTATTGGAGCCGAGCACCAGGCGATATCCGTGGTCCTTGAGCGCATGGGCCAGATCATGCACAGGCTGATTGGCCGTAAAAATATCGGCCCAATCGGCGGCGATTTCATCGACGGGCTGCGGCAACTGAAGTCGTTGTTTCAATTCTGTGAGGAATGCAATTTCATCAATCCGGCCGCTTTCCAGGTCCATGAGTAATGGGTGGAACTCGAGCGTCATGGCTTTGGACATCAGTTCTGAGCCATTCAGACCAATGGTCCTGCCAATCCGTCCGGCAGCGATTTTATAATCAAAATACGCGATGACATTACCGAAGTCGAATATGATCGTGTCAATTGGCATGGAGACGTATCTTCTCAGGGTGTGAATGACAACCGGCCGTTTTGGCCGGTTGTGCTGTCGTTTTTTTTTGCAATTATTTTGCTGATGGTTTGGCCAGTTTGGCTTCGAACCAGTTGACCATCTCGGTGATGGCCTTTTTGGCGTCGTCGTTTTGGAAGCCGTGCCCTGCCCCTTCAATCACAACCATTTTGCTCTCGACCTTTTCGCGGTCAAAAGCGGCTTTGATGTCATAGCTGTGTTTGATTGGTACAAGCTCGTCCTTGTCGCCTGCGATCAGCAGAGAGGGCGCATCGTCAGAGGTGACCGACACCAGTGGAGAAACCAGGCCGGCCGTTTTGGAATCGAGCTCCAGGGCGGGGAACCGGTCATACATCTTGTTGTGGTCAGGATTGCTCCAGGCCATTCCCCGCAAGTCCGTAGGGGCAACCCAGGCGCAGACGGCCGCAACCCGGTCACTGGTCTTCAGAACGGGGTCTTTCGATTTCTCGTCGCCTTGATCTGAGGTGGTGCCAAGCATCAGCGAGAGGTGCCCGCCAGCACTCAGGCCATAAACCCCCATCCGATTTGAGTCGATCTGGAATTTTTCGGAGTTGAGGCGAATGAAGCGAACACCCCGACGAACATCGTCAACAGCTTCAGCGATCCCAAACTTCGGGCTGCTGCCGTGGCGAATTGCGAAAACAGTGAAGCCTTTATCGGTCAGTGGCTTGAACATGCCTTGCGCCTGTTCCGGCGGAGTCCAGCTCGAATACCAGCCGCCGCTGACCATGAAAAGGATGGCCGCTCCATTGGCGTCCTGCTTTGGCTTGAATACGTCGAAGGTGAGAGCCATGCCGTGTTTATGGCCATAAACAACGTCAGGTGTGATTTCAATTTCCCCCGCTTTGGAGGCCGTTGAAAGCATGGATAGGGCTAGGAGCAGGGCAACCGAAAATGGAGAGAGTCGCATGATTGGGTCTCGAAAATGGTGATTTGAACGAGTTGGTCAGGCTCGTTTTTTTTGGGATGGTTTGTGGAACCCTCAAGGTTAATCGATTTTAGATCAGAATTTCCATGCGTTTGCAAGGAAAAACCAAATTGTTTTTGGAGTGGCCGATCGGTGGGCCTGAGCGAGCCAATGCCGGGCTGAGGCTTTTTTTTTCGAGGCTTCGAAAGTGAAATGGAGGTCGATTGTCAAGCAATTCCAAATTTCTTTAAGCAACATGCTTTATGTTCGGCGGGCTGATCCGATATACTTTATGTTCCCACGTCTGCCGGTATGCACTATCCCATTCCATGATTTCTTCTCGATCGGGTCTCGATCATGCGTTTGTCATTTTTGAGAAACTTCACCAGTACGATAAGGCAGCGGTTTTGCCTGTTGGCTCTGGTTTGTTTGATGGCGGGTCTTGGTGCAGAGCGGGCTGATGCTTCCGATGGGGTTGTCAGTTTTCGGCGCGAAGTATTGCCATTACTGACAAAACTGGGCTGCAACTCGGGCCCTTGCCATGGGAATCTGACGGGCAAAGGGGGCTTGAGGCTGAGCCTGAGGGGCGAGGACGCCCAAAACGATTGGCTCACACTGACTCACGATGCCTATGGCCGGCGCGTCAGCACCTCGGTTCCGGAAGCCAGTCTTTTGCTTGCCAA
This sequence comes from Candidatus Kuenenia stuttgartensis, assembly GCA_945865635.1. Classification (GTDB taxonomy): domain Bacteria; phylum Planctomycetota; class Planctomycetia; order Isosphaerales; family Isosphaeraceae; genus QWQI01. The sequence continues at coordinate 71,432 of CAMBEP010000002.1, read as the reverse complement.
GCCCGGTGGGCTGATGCCTCACGAGGGCGGAATCAAGTTTCGTAATGGCGATTCCTCATTCAGGGTGATTTCGCAATGGATCGTCCAAGGGGCGACCGATGATCCCAATCAGGCCAAACAACTTGAGCAATTGAAGGTCACGCCGGGTCAGGTCTGGGTCGAGCCTGGCAATGACAAAACGGTTCGGATTCAAGTCCTTGCGCGGTGGTCTGATGGAACGTCGACGGATGTAACCCATCTCTCGGTTTTTGATATCAACGAGACATCGGGTGCGACAATTTCGGCCCTGGGCGAGTTTCAAGCGGATCGGCCGGGCGAATGGGTAGTTGGTGTGCGTTATTTGGGAGGTCATGGGGTGAGCCGGCTGGTCTTTCTGGAGGACAATCCGGATTTTGTCTGGAAGGAAATGACCGAGCGGACCGCATTTGACAAGGCGGTTTTTAACAAGCTCAAGCGTCTGCGCCGGTTGCCATCGGCTGAAGCCACGGCAAATGTTTTGATGAGAAGGGTTTATCTCGACCTGCTGGGTGTATTGCCAACCCCCGGGGAAATTCAGGCGTATGAGTCCGACCCAGCGCCCGAAAAATACGAAAAGCTGGTGGAAAGGCTTCTGGACCGGCCTGAGTTTGCCGATTTCTGGGCGTTGAAATGGGCGGACCTGTTACGAAACGAGCCCAAGGTCATGGGCTCCAAAGGCAATTGGCAGTTCCAGCGATGGCTTCGCGATCAGTTCTCGCAAGATGTTTCCATGAAAGAATTTGCAAGAGAGCTGATCACCACCACAGGCAGTACGTGGTCGGCGCCTGCGTCGTCATTCCACCGGACCAATCGCGACCCGGCCACGGCGGCTGAAACTTTTGCACAAGTCTTTCTGGGGTATCGGTTTCAGTGTGCCAAGTGCCATAACCACCCGTCGGATATTTGGACCCAGAATGACTATTATGGCTTGGCGGCCACCTTTGCGAATCTTCGGCGGAAGGAGATCAACAATGTGCGCAGGGACCGGTTTGACAAGCATGAGGTCAATGGCGATGTGGTGGTTTATGTTCAGGGCCGGGCCCAGATGGTTCAGCCCAGAACAGGCCTTACGCTTGATTCCAAGCCGCCGGGTGGTCAGATGCTGAAGGATGATGACCATGGGCCAAATGCGGCATTGGATCATCTGGCGAATTGGTTGACGAGCGATCAGAATCGTCAGTTTGCACGAAATTTGGCGAATCGGGTCTGGTTTCATTTGGTGGGGCGTGGGGTGGTGGATCCGGTCGACGATTTTCGGGACTCCAACCCGCCATCCAATCCAGAGCTTCTGGACGCGCTTGAAAACGCCTTTATTGAGGGCGGTTATCGGCTTAAGCCGCTTGCCAGGCAGATTGTCAGCAGTACGGTTTATCGATTGGGCGCGCATCCATCGGAGAAATATCCGGCAACCGAGGCGGATTTTGGTCGATCGACGGTCCGGATTTTGTCGGCCGAGGTCTTGCGTGATATTGTGGATCAGGCCACAGGGTATCAGCGTCCGAATGAACTGGCGCCGAATGGTCAGAGGGCTGGTCAGTTGGCCGCCGCGAACACACGTGGCGAGGAATTCATGAAAGTTTTTGGCAAGCCAGAGCGGCTTTTGTCGTGTGAATGCGAGCGAAGCGAAGAGACGACCCTGGCGCAGGCCTTTCAGATGATCAATGGCCAGACTGTGCGAGAGGCTCTGGAGTCGCCCGGGAATCGGATTTCAAGGCTTTTGGAAATGGCCGGACACGATCCCGAAGCGGCGATCAGCGAGCTCTTTATGAGCGCACTGAGCCGCCGGCCGACGACGACCGAGGTGAATGCCTCCAGGGCGTTTCTGGCGCGATCCATGAATCAGAGGAAGGCTTGGGAGGATTTGGTCTGGGCCACACTCAATGCCAAGGAATTCTTGTTCAGGCACTGATTCCTGAGACCTGTGCTACTCGTTTTCCCAAGCATTTGCGAAGCCCGTTGTGAAATACCGGATCAGGACGTTTTTTCCTGGAAATTGGGGCAGACTCATGACTATCCGCGATGAGCATCTCAGAACCGCCTTATCTTTGCCGGTCCATCGTCGCCATTTGCTGACGGTCGGTTTTGGCGGCCTGTTTGGGCTCAATTTGCCCAACCTGCTCAAGGCTGACGACACGGCGGCCAGAAATGGTCTGGCTCCGCGGGTGAAGTCGGTCATTTTTCTGCATCAGTGGGGCGGGCCGAGCCATATCGACACCTTTGACATGAAGCCGAATGCTCCGGTCGGGATGAGGGGCGATTTCAACCCGATTTCCACATCCTTGCCGGGTGTCACCATTTGCGAGCACATGCCTCGGTTTTCGAAGGTTCTCCATCATTTTACACAGATTCGGACCATGCAGCACCGGATCAAAAATCACAATGCAGCCGGTTATTATTGCATTTCAGGGCATGCCCCGCCGATCGACGACCAGCGGCTTCGCGACAGTCAGGAGCTCTTTCCGGCGATTGGCAGCGTGGTCAGCCGGTTTCGGCCCGGCAGCGACCCTGCCCTGCCCAGCTTTGTCTCGTTTCCTCACAAGATTGCCGACGGCAGCCAGACACCCGGCCAGTTTGCGAGCTTTCTGGGCAAATCCTACGACCCGTTTTATATTGGCCAGGACCCCAATAAATCGGACTTCAGGCTGCCTGAGCTGAGCCTGCCCGAAAGCATGACACTCTCGCGGCTTGACGATCGCAGAGGGCTCGTGCGGATGATCGATCAGCAGGCCCGATTGCTTGAAGATTCTGCGGCAGCGGCAGGCGCCGACCGGTTTCAGGATCGGGCCGTGTCGATGCTGACCTCATCAAGGCTGAAAAACGCCTTTGATCTTTCGCAGGAGCCCGACAAGCTCCGAGACGCCTATGGGCGTACGACCTATGGTCAAAGCTGCCTGCTGGCGCGCCGCCTGGTGGAGTCGGGGGTGCGGTTTGTGACGGTCTATTTCTCACGATCCATCGGTAATGGCGGTGGCGGTGGCGATGGTGGTTGGGATACACACAAACAAAACTTCAGTGACTTGAAAAACAGGCTCATGCCGATGACGGATCAAACCATGCCGACGATGATCGAGGACATGGCCTCGCGCGGGATGCTGCAAGATACGCTTCTGGTCTGGACGGGCGAGATGGGCCGGGCTCCAAAAATTGGCGATCAGGACCCACAGGGCCGCGGCCACTGGCCCATGTGCTACACAGCCTTGATTGCGGGGGGCGGTGCCAAGGCGGGCCTGATTCATGGAGCAAGCGACAGGACGGGCGCATTTCCGACAACTGCACCGGTCCGGCCTGACGACTTGTCGGCCACAATTTTCAAGAGTCTGGGCATCGACCCGGCCTCGGAGATGATCGACTCTTTGGGCAGGCCCTTGCCAATCTCTGCGGGGCGCCCGCTCGACGAATTGTTCACCTGAAAAAAAAATGCATTCAGATCGATCAGACAACGGGTTCATTGAGTTTTTCGCGCCTGATATGTTAAAACAGGTTCAGGAGAAAAAAATGACCTTGCCACCATCGGACATCAAAGCACGCCAGTCGGAATTCTTGCTCGAATTGGTCTGGGACGATCAGGCCTGGACCAGTCGTTTGCCCTACAAAAAGCTCAGGGCTGAATGCCCTTGCGCTGGCTGCAAGGATGAATGGACAGGGGCGAGAATTCTTGATCCAGAATCGATCGACCCGAAAATCGCCATTGCCGAGATGGATCTTGTCGGATCTTATGCCTTGAAAATTGCCTGGACGGATGGACACTCCTCAGGCCTCTTTACTTGGGAAAATTTGCGAAAAATCTGTGAGTCCGCACGATCAGAATCGTAATCGCAAAATCCTAGACGGCAGGAATTCCATTGCGGCCCATCTGGACCATCGCTCTGCCAACCTTCAACGGCCAGAAATATCTGGCTGAGACCTTGTTCAGCGTGCTTGCTCAGAGCTTCCAGAATTTTGAGCTTTTGGTATGCGACGATGGTTCGACCGACGAAACCTTGAAAATCGTCGATCAAACCTGTGGCCAAAGGGCCAGAATCCTTGAGAACCCGAGTGGCCGTCCGCTCGGGCTTGCTGGCAATTGGAATCGGTGTATGGAAGAGGCGGGTGGTCCATGGGTGACGATTCTCCATCAGGACGACCTTCTGAAACCCGATTTTCTTGAGTTTCATCGAGAGGTTACAGGGCGGAATTCCGACCTGGGTCTGCTCACAGGCCCTGCACCTTTGATTGACAGCTCAGGGGAATCGATTGGGCCGCATCAGAGCGACGATTTTCAGTGGCCTGCGTCTGATTTGGTAATCTGGCCGGCGCAGGCGCTGAGCCGGGTTTTGGTTAGGGGTAATCCGGTGCGATGCCCGGGCACAAGCATCCGTCGGGATCTGCATTTGCAGGCGGGCGGTTTTGATGGCCGCTGGAAATATGTGGTGGACTGGGATTTCTGGTACAGGCTTGGCCAGTTGGCACCCGTGGGCCTGACGGGCAAAATTCTGGCGAGCCAGCGTTGGCATTCCGCCAGCGAGACCCAGAAACTGGCCCGAGGAACGATTGATCTGGAAGAAAACGCACGACTGATGCGGACAATTCTGGCCAGCCAGGCCTTTGCCGATTCCGAGCGAGGTTTGCTGGAGTCCGGGATCCGCTCTCGCCTGACCAGAGCCTGGTTTAATCGGGCTTATGAGGCGGCGCGGCGCGGCGATCGGAATCTGGAGCGATTGGCACTGAAGCATGCTCGAAGTGAAGACTGGCGCCTCTTGGTCCGGCTCTGTTTGAGTCATCCCAAAGCCCTTGCAAGAATCGTTTACGGCCATCAGGGCTGAACCTGATCCGGGATCTGCAAGAATAGGGGGGGGGCCGTGGTGATGTTTTGGATTTTCTGAACGATTTTGGAATTGCCAGTTGCGCTGGACAGGATAGCCAAACCAGCGACAGAATGGGGCGATCGTTCATTTCCTGATCCGTCATTGCCAATTCAAAATCATTGTCAATCGGGCTTTTATTGCACATAATGGTAACGGATATAAACTGCAAGAGTATAGTGTGCTTGAATAGAAAATATGCTGAATGACTCTGCCTATTGTTGGCCAACTGCCGTGTTCGACCCGTCAAGTTCAGGAGCCCAATACGGCTCCGACCATGCTTCCCATTCTGACAGATGGCCCGAGAGTACTGCCGCACCTGCCGACCAATCAGAAGGAGATGCTGGCCAGGGGCTGGAAGAGTGTGGACGTGGTTTTCATCACAGGCGACGCCTATATTGATCACCCTGCGTTTGCGACCGGGATTTTGAGTCGGGTGCTTGAGGCGGCGGGTTATCGGGTGGGGATTGTGTCGCAGCCGGACTGGAAAACGGCTGAGCCGTGGCGTGAGTTTGGTCGTCCGCGTCTCTTCTTTGCCATCTCGGCAGGGAATATGGACAGCATGATCAACCACTACACAGCCAATAAAAAGGTCCGAAACGACGATGCTTACAGCCCCGGCGGCCGCATCCACCTGCGTCCTGACCGCGCCACTCTGGTCTATTCCCAGCGAGCTCGCGAGGCCTTCCCCGGGGTGCCTGTGATTGCCGGCAGTGTCGAGGCCAGCCTGCGGCGTCTGGCCCACTTTGATTATTGGTCTGAGACCGTGCGCAAGTCGATCCTGCTCGACTCCAAAGCCGATCTGGTCGTCTTTGGCATGGGTGAGCAGCCCATTGTTGAGATCGCCAACCGGCTTGCCGCAGGCGAAACCGTCAAAGACCTGCGCGACATGCGTGGTGTGGCCTATTGCCTGGGGGCTCTGGAAACTCCACCAGAGGATGCCTTGCGGCTGCCCAGTTTTGAGGAAGTCAAATCCGATAAAGCGGCATTCGTCACAGCCACCCGAATCATTCATCAAGAGACCAATCCCCTGAATGCCAAACGGCTTGTGCAGTATCACGACCGCCAGGCGGTGGTTGTCAATCCGCCGGGCCTGCCGATCAGTCAGGAGGACATGGACAGAATCTATGGCTTGCCTTACACGCGCCGCCCGCACCCGATGTATACCGAAAAGATTCCTGCATTTGAGATGATCAAGGACTCGGTCACCATCATGCGGGGCTGTTTCGGGGGCTGCACGTTCTGCTCGATCACAGCGCATCAGGGCCGAATCATTCAGTCAAGAAGCCAGGAATCGATTTTGGCAGAGCTCCGCCAGATGACGACCGACAAGGACTTCAAGGGCATTGTCTCGGACATCGGCGGCCCGACGGCGAATATGTACCAGATGCGCTGTACAAAGCCTGAGGTCGAGGCCATCTGCAAGCGGCTGAGCTGCGTGCACCCGAAAGTCTGCAAGCTCCTGGGCACAGATCATGAGCCACTGATCGACCTGATGAAGAAAAGCCGCGACATCCCCGGTGTGCGCAAGGTGCTGGTCGCCTCAGGCGTGCGGATGGATCTGGCCCAGCTCTCGCCGGAATACATGAAGGAGCTTGCGGCCCACCATGTCGGCGGTACTTTGAAGGTGGCGCCTGAGCACTCCGACCCGGAAGTGCTCAAACGCATGAAAAAGCCTGTGATTGAAGACTATTCCGGCTTCGATAAGCTGTTTCGCGATTCCGCCGCCAAGGCCGGTAAAAAACTGACCACCGTGCCTTATTTCATTGCCAGCCATCCCGGCAGCGATGTTCATTCGATGATCCATCTCGCCTTGTTCCTCAAGCGAAATGGCTATCGGCCCGATCAGGTGCAGGATTTCATTCCGGCTCCGTTTGATATCGCCACATGCATGTACTATACCGGAATCGACCCGATGACCGGCGATGCCGTCCATGTCGACCGCCACTTGAAGGACCGAAAGGTGCAGCGGGCACTGCTCCAGTTCTTCAAGCCCGAGAATTATTTTGCCGTTCGAGAGGCCTTGATGAAAGCCGGCCGAAGCGACCTGATCGGGGCGGGTTGTGATTGCCTGATCCCCTCCAACCCACCGCGCGAAGCCCTCATGGCACGCATGAAAGAGGCCAACAAATCCCTGACCGAAGGGCGATTCGTGCATACCATTGATGGCCCCCTCCCGCCTCCCAAAAAAACCGGTTCAACCACGCTCCCGGCTCGCAAACCAGACTCCCCGGGGGCTGCCCAGCGACCAATGGACTCGACAAAACCGAGTTCGGTCGGGTATCGTCCGGGACGCAAAACTGCACGAAAACGGCCGGGCTCCGGCCGTTAAATTGTCAAGCGATGCTGTATGGAATTTTCGCTGCATAGATAGGTCGATTGATTCGCAATGAACCGAAGCCGCCCGCGTCCGAACTCAACCAACTCTCGACTGAAACGACCCACAGGCGCTGGAGCACGTCGCCCGTTTGTCTCCCGGGAGACGGTTTCTCCCGTGTCGAATGCGGCAGGTCATGTGGCCACCCAACTGGCTCGTGAATATTGGGATGAGCTGGGGGCCCCCAAAGGGCGTGGCCTCACGGCCATCATGAGATCGCACCCGCAGGAAGTCGGCCTGCTCAATGACTTTCAAAAGCATCGGCTGCGGTCCTATCTGGAAGCGCTCGCCCGCTGGCACGGCTGGCTCAAGGGCCACACCCAGCGATTTGTCGAATGGCCGCTTCTGCTCGCGGCCATTCTGGAATCCGATAAAATTGACGATACGCACCGGGCCTGGGCAAGGCGCTGCGACCTGGCACCAGAACGGCTTATGGCCCTTGGCGATGCGCCCAACTGGATCGCCCGGGGCGAGGGTTATCGCCGTCTGGTCGGTTCAAACCGAGCCAATGTCGACCCCTGGGCCCTGATGCCAGGCTGGCTCAGAACCCACCTGCCCAATATTCCAGCCGACGAATCCGCCAAAAACTGGCATTCGCGAATCCTCGAAGGCTTTCAGCAAAAGCCATTTCAGTGGATCCGGATCCGCGATGTTCTCAAGAACAAATCCGTCGAGCAGACCATCGAGAAACTGACTGAGGTGGTGGGCCAGGCCCCGTGGCGATCCAGAAAGCTCACAACCGCCGTCCGATGGCCACTCTATATCGAATTGCCCGAGCAAAAAGAGCCCTGGCCCTGGATCGCCGAGGATTTTAGCGATCAAATGATCGCTCAAGTCTGCGACCCGGATCCAGGCGAACGATGGTGCGTGGTCGATCCTCAGGAACTGGCCGTCGTCATTGACCTGGCCGACCGCATGAACGGCAAGGGGCTGGTCGTCGTCGCCTCGCCCAATGACCGCCTCTTGAAAGCCGCCGCACTTCTGGCTCGTCGCTGCGGCTGCCATAATGTCAACACCAGACTGATGTCAGGCGAAGTCATACCCGGCAAATCAGGCACTTATGATGGGGTTCTGATCCATGAATCAGGCATGGGAATGGACCGGTGGAGAACCGATCCCGAACGCAGGATCAGGTCCGATGAACGGGATTTGAAACTCGTCGTAAGCCAGATCGATCTCCGCCTCAGAGCCGGCCTGAAAGCCCTAAAATCCGGTGGCCGGTTGGTCTATGCCGTGGGCTCGCTCACCAAAGATGAAACCGATTCCACCGCCGACCGACTGATGATCGAGTTCCCAAACCTCGTTCCCCAAGAGTTTGTTGATCCCCGAACTGGTCAGCTTGGCTCCCCAAGATTTCACAACTGGCCCGAACGTGATTTCGGTGAAGCCCTCTTCCTCACGCGCTGGATGAAAACGGCCACAGCTCCCTCAATTGGATAAACCGCATGATTTATTACAACCCTGACCTCTATTGGGGCTACATCATACAGGTTCGTGGTACGCGCATTGAGCGAATCCTCTCGCGAGTACTGCCCATGACCATCTGGGCTTTCATTGTCGAATACTTCGGTTTCGATATCCCATTCTCATCCACCACTTCGATCGTCACCATCATTGGCTCGGCCTTGGGCTTCCTTCTCGTCTTCCGGATCAATGCCTCCAACGAGCGTTATTGGGAAGGCCGAAAGCTCTGGGGAGGCATGATCAACACCAGCCGAAATCTGGCCCGATGCGGCCAGATCCATCTGGTAAACGATCGCCGGAAACAGGAAGAGCTCACCGTCTGGATCATCGTCTTTGCCTTTTCCACAATCGAGGTCCTGCGCAAGCGAAAAGGCATTGGCCCCATGGCCCGGCGGCTACCCTCCAAAGAAGTGGAATGGGTTTTGGGCACAGATCATGTCCCATTTGCCGTAGCCACCCGAATCACAGGGCTGATCAAACAGGCCAACGATGAACGCGAAATCTCCGACATCGTTTATCTCACCATGGATAATCTGGTCAAAGATCTCATCGATATCCTCGGCGCCTGCGAGCGTATCCACAACACACCACTGCCTTTCTCCTATATGGTGCACCTGCGCCGGGCCCTGGTCGTTTTTGCGGTGGCCCTGCCCTTCGGCATCATCAGCCCGCACTGGTACACCTCTGTGGCCGAGTGCCTCCTGGTGAATTTCATCTTCTTCGGCATCGAAGAAATCGGTGTCGAAATTGAAGATCCATTCGGCGAGGACGACAACGATCTCCCTCTGGAACGATTCTGCGAAACCATTGAGCGCAATCTGTTGGCTCTGGCACAGCAGCCCATACCCGATTGACGGGGCCCAATATCAATGGCGGAACTGATGCGTGATCGTCTCGAAAATGCCCTGCGGGATTTTGAACCCGTCTTCTGGACAGGCCCCTGGGGCGAGCCGCTCGAACGCCTCTATGAACCCGACGGAACCCTCTACGCCATCTGCCTCGACGGGCCTGTCGAACTCATCACCGACCGGCGCCGTATTCTGGTCCAGCGCGGCGACCTTGTAATCATCCCACCAGCGGTTGCAATCGATGTCGACCCAGCCTCAGGCTGGTTTGGGCTGGTCTATTCAGGCCCTTACCCATACCACTTTCGCGAGCGTTTCATTCAGGTCTGGGGCTTTGAGCATCAGCCGATCCGTCAGCAGGCCGATGGCCTGGCAACCAACGATCTCCGCCATCGAATCTATGTCTCGAAAACCGCTCCGAAAACCGACTCCCCAGAGCTCCGGTTCCAAATCCAGTTGCGTTTGCCTGAGCCTGGCCAGCCGATTCAGGATTCACTCATCCAGTGGGCCATGCCCGGAGAATCTCTGCAACCAGATTCCTCAGAAAACCTGATCTGGTTCGAGATCCCCATCGAGTCCGTCTACTTAAGTCATCGGCAAGCGAGCCCAAACCAAAACCCCAGGCTCACGATGAGCCCGGAATTCAAGCCTGACTTGAAACCAGAATCCACTCAGTGAATGGCCCGGCAATCGCTATTTTTTTTGATTCATAGGTAGTGCCAGTCGCCTGTAATCACACTGTAAAGACCAAGCCCCAGATTGGCAACCGCATGGCTGATCACCACTGCGGAAACGCTTTTTGACCAGCCCAGCAGCCAGATCCAAAGCATTCCGCACAGCAGGGCAGGCAGCCATTCAGGATGCCCCGACACGAAAATGGCCGTGGAAACGAAGGCGGCCGTGGTGTTGAATTTCCAGGCGGGTATGGCTTGCCAATCGGTTCCCGAGACGAATCTGAGGAGAAAGTCGCGTGTAAAAAGCTCTTCGATAATGGGCACGACCACCACCAGTCCGAGGCCTCGGAAGATCATGAAAAGCGTTCGCCAGAGACCACCGAGAGACGTGGGATCAAACGCCGACCGTTTTCCCATCGATTCCGGCAAACCAGGATAAAGCCCATCAAGCCCAATCCAGAAAGCCGTAACAAACGCACCTGTCAAAATGGCCACCACGATGACTTTTGCAGTTGGGATCGGGACGAGATCCGCCAGCGACTTCCGACAGAATCCCAAGGCGATCACGACGGCAATGATTTTCAAGCAATAAATGGCCGCATAGGTTTCGCCAATTGTTTTTCCGTCAGCATCGACTGCATACGATTCCGCTTGGGTGCCGATCAGAAAAACCGCAAACGGAACCACATAATGCCAGGCCTCAGCCACGGCAAGACCTGAGTCCATTTTTTTTTGGGGGGTCGGTAGTATACGGTCGTTTTGTGATATATTTTCAGTCATGTCAAGCCTTATTTGGGATCGTGAACGTCTACTGAGAAAGGGTTGCTGAGCTAGACCACAATTGCCGGATGGCCATACCCCGTTATAGCCTTTTTGGATGGTCTTGGTCTATCTAAAAAAAGTTGGCGGCTGAAAGTGAATTTCTTGAAGATTTCTCGGAAGGAGACTTTGTAAATCGTTTCCGATTTCAGTAAAATTAACCATTGAAGGTAATCCAGGCGTAACATTGACAACAGAGCTCTTGACAGGTGGGCATTTCGTGTCGTCCAGTCCGTTGATTAGCAAAGCTGATGAACTCGATTTCATAGCAGTCGGAGCACATCCGGACGATGTCGAGATTGCCTGCGGCGGTACCTTGGCGCACTTGTCCCGCAAGGGTTATCGCGTAGGAATCGTCGACCTGACGGATGGCGAACCGACCCCACTTTCGCCCGGCCCTGAAGTACGGCTTGAAGAGGCTCGCCAGGCGGCTGAGATTTTGGGCGTATCGGTCCGAATCAATCTGAATTTGCCAAACCGTCGGTTATTCGACAGCTTTGAGCATCGCGTGGCACTGGCGAAAGTTTTTCGCCAGTATCGTCCAAAGGTCGTGGTCGGTTTTGGTGGCCGCACCGTCATGGCGTCTCCGGATCATTACCAGGCAATGCTAATCACTGATGCAGCCGTGTTTTACAGCCGGCTTACAAAATGGGATGAGCATTTTGATGGTCTGTCGCCTTACACGATAAGCAATCAGCTCAGTTTTCCGATTGCCCTTCATAGTCTGGACTTACCAGAATCGTCCGGGTATCTTGTATCAGATATCGGGGATTGCCTCGAACAGAAATTGCTATCGATTGAGTGCTACAAAACCCAATTTCCGGCAGGTCGAAAGCGGGTTTTTGATGTTGTGGAATCGATGAATCGGTATCATGGTCAAATCGCTGGTTTTCAAGCCGGCGAGATTTTCCTGACATATCGGGCGGTAGGTACGGACGATCTCATGCGATGGGCGGCTCCGGCCTTTGCAAAACCCTGACGGCAGAGTGTTCACTTTCAAGCTTTCTGCCCCGTTGGATTTTCGAGTCGGTTTTAGTCCGGGTCATCTGGTTTTGTCTGCTGAAAGCTCAATTGATGAGAACTTCCATTCTGAAAGAGTCGGATCAATGATTGGCCGAATTTGGCAAAAGCTGAAGCGTTTTTTCGGATACAAGTCGGTCGCTTCGAACCCGTCTTATTATTCGATGGGCGACCTCTCTGACGAATCTTCCCTGGTCTCCGCAGATTCCAGTCTTGGCGTGGTGGATTTTGGCCAGGTCTCAATCTGTGGCAATTTTCGTGAGCATAACGAAGATAGTTATTTTATCTCTGAGCTCGATTCCGACATCCCTCTCTATATCGTGGCGGATGGCATGGGCGGCCAACTCGGCGGCGAGATCGCCAGCCAGATGGCCATTGAGGTCGTTCCCCGTGAGCTTTTCAAGCGTAATGTCGGTAACTTTCGCACCACTCAGGTGATCAAGGCGATTCGCGAATCGATCAGCGAGGCCAACCAGGAAATCGTCGCGGCATCGACCATTCAGCCGCAATTATCCAACATGGGCACCACGGTTGTGCTTTTGCTGGTCAGGCGGGGCCGCGCCCATGTGACCAACATTGGCGACTCCAGATGCTATCGCGTTCGGGGCAACCGTGCCGAACTCCTCACCCGCGATCATTCCATGGCGCAGGCCCTGGCCGAAGTCGGGACCATTCGCCAGGAAGATGTGCCCACGCATCGATACAACCATGTCTTGTACCTCTATCTTGGCAGTCGCGAGGTCGATCGGGGGGCCACCCAGGTCAAGGTCATGAGCCTGATCGAAGGCGATCGGTTTGTGGTTTGTTCCGATGGCCTCTCCGGGGTAATTGGTGAAGCCGAAATGGCCTCGATTCTCAAATCCGAGCCAAATGCTCAGTCGGCTGCTCAAAAACTGGTCGATCAAGCCGTCAGCAACCGATCCCGCGATAATATCACCTGTGTCGTCGTCAATATCGGACGCTTGCCCGGCGGGCCAAGGCCCGACAGTGTCGAAAAACTCGTCGCCGAAGATTCGCCAAGCCCCTCTCCCGACCCCGCCTGACCGCCTTGCACCCCCCCCCTTTTTTTTATGCCCTAAGGCCTTGGATCCCATGACGAAGATGTGAGTCGAAAAGCCGGCCCAGCTCCTTTCTCAAGGATCATATTCTCGTGACAGACTCCTGGCTTGACTGGCTTGCAAGGGACGGCTGGCTTGATCCAGCTCAAATTGATCAAGTTCGCCAAATCGCCGAAACCTCTTCCACCCCCTCCGAATTTGCTGCCTCGCTCACCAAACTCAGGCTGATCACGGCCTTTCAATCAAAATTACTCCTGGCAGGTCAGGCCCAGCGGCTTGACTGTGGCCGGTATCGAATTCGTAAACTCTTGGGCCGTGGCGGGATGGGTGAAGTCTATGCCGCCGAGCCACGCGATCGTCGGGATATCCCAATCGCCGTCAAAGTCCTCCAAATCGACTCAAATCTGCCAGATGCGGACCGCAAACGTCTGGAAGCCAGGTTCCTGCGCGAAATGAAGGCCGGCCGAAAAGTCGAACACCCGAATGTCACAAAAACAGTCGACTTTGGCCGCGATTCCGATCGGCTTTACCTCGTCATGCCGCGCCTCCGGGGACCAAGTTTTGCGGCCCTCATCGAAGCAAAAAATCGCCGCCCGGAACTTAAAACCGTCGTACGGCTGGCGGCTCAGGTCAACCAGGGCCTAATCGCCATTCATGCCGCTGGTCTGGTTCACCGCGACCTGAAACCATCCAACATCGTGTATGATGGCTACAAACGCTGGAAAATCCTCGACCTTGGATTGGCAAAAGCGATCGGCGACCGCCAAAGCCTTACCCGCCCAGGTGTGATCCTCGGCACTTTGGATTATGCCTCGCCTGAACAATTACGCGACGCCTCAAAAGTCGACTCCTCTGCCGACTATTACTCACTAGGATGCATCCTCTTCCACGCCCTGGCAGGCCACGTTCCCTTTGATGGAGGCGATGCCGTCAGCAAAATCTACCGACATCGCATGACTCCACCAGAATCCCTCGCCGTCATTCGCCCAGACCTCCCAAACACCCTCTCCATGCTCGTCGACCAGTTGCTTCAAAAGAATCCCGCAGACCGCCCTTCCGGATCAGATGTCGCACTCTGCCTGAACACCCTTCTTGAAGGTCGTCCCTCAGGCTCTTCGCAATCCGTTCCAATTCTTCCAGATCAACCCACTTCGCCCCTGCCTGAGCCCTCCTCTTCGGATTCCTTCGTCGTCCCTCAATACGGCGAACTCTCTTCTGAATCGGGCCTTGGCGAGCTCATGACAGATCTTGGCGAGCACTCCTCAGACGACCTCGCCGAAGACGACTGGTCCGAGCCAATCGCCGAGCTCGATCAAGCCTCCCGATATGTCCAAACCCCCGTGAAAATCGTCAGGAAAAGTTCAAAGCGTTCCCCAAGCTTGGAATTTGGCCTTCAAGTTGGTCTGATTCTTACGGTTTTATTCTCACTTTTGATTTTCCTGTGGAGCCTCAGGGCGTTTCTTGACCCGTTCTTGGCATAGCGTTTGCTATATCCTTACTTGTCCTTCAAACAACCCATAGAGCCAAAGGATAAGGTGATTCTTTTGACATGCTCAACAACCTCTTCCGCTTCCTGCTCAACCGACATGTTCGCAGACTCACCGGTTGTCGAACTCTCGCTTCTCGTCCATAAAGATCGATTAAAGCGTCTTGCAGAAATGGCTGAACGCCAAAACTGCACTGTAGCACAGCTCTTACGATTCATGATCGACCGCCAGGTCAGTGCCTCGGCCACCTCCTCGGCATGATTCTGTCGCCACTCTGCCCAATCGTGTTTATTACCCCACTTACCAAGACCTCTATGCCTGAATCGACCCGTCTCAATTGCCTTTTTTTTGATGACTGGCCAAACATCTTTTTTACCGCCCTGCCCTACTTTTAAGGGCAGGGCATCGCTTACAATGACTCTCTGATCCGGCCTTTTCCGTGCAACAAACTCGTTTGACTTGACCAGTCCCCCCCCGATTGATGACTGATAAAGCCTCAAAACGAACCAAACGAACACCAAAAAAAGAATCCCCAGCGGATTCTCTCCAACTGTTCCTCCCTGAAGTGGCCGACTGGTTCCGCGCCTCGGTCGGAACCCCGACAGAGGCCCAGACGCAAGGCTGGCCTTCCATTCAGGCCGGCCACAACACCCTGATTGTCGCCCCAACCGGGTCCGGCAAAACCCTCGCCGCTTTTCTGGCCGGCCTCGACTCGCTCTGGCGCACCCCAATTCGGCCTGAGGGTGTTCAAATTCTTTACATATCTCCACTTAAAGCGCTTAATCAAGATATCGAACGCAATCTCGATCGCCCCCTGGCCGGTGTCTCTGCTTTGGCCGCGGAAAGGGGCTTGATTCTGCCCCCGATCCGCATCGCTGTCCGCACCGGCGACACTCCAGCCTCCCAACGGCAAGCACAGGCCCGAAAGCCGCCCGATGTGCTCATCACCACCCCCGAATCCTTGCACCTGATCCTTGGCAGTAAAGCCCGAGCCATGCTCCAGCCCGTCCGCTGGGTCATCGTCGATGAACTTCACGCCCTGGCCGGTCAGAAACGCGGCACCTTCTTATCCATCCTTCTCGAACGACTCAATCAGGAGCTAGGCCGCGACCCTGTGCGCATCGGACTGACAGCCACTGTCTATCCGCTCGACATGGCTGCCCAATTCCTGGGCGGGTTTTCGCCTCAGCCGGCGCCTTCAGGCCAATCGTCTGCGCCCGGTTGCCCTCGGCCAGTGCATATTGTTCGTGCTGTAATGCCTAAAAAGTGGGACTTGCTTGTAAAAAGGGCGTCGGTTGAGATGGATCCGAACCAGCCTCGCACCATCTGGCCAAATTTGGAGAAAGAACTGGTCCAACTCATCGCCGACCACCGATCGACCCTCATCTTTGCCAACAATCGCTACCTGGTAGAACGCCTCACCGCACGCATCAACGAGCATGTGCAAGAGCCGCAAGTCATTTCTGAGAAAGTCGATAACGACGCTCTTTCAGTGCCTGACGATCACGCGGAAGGTGCCTCCCAGGCATGGGTTCACGCGCACCATGGGTCGATTAGCCTGGATCGCAGGCGTCTGACAGAGTCGGCTCTTAAAGAAGGCCGGCTCAAGGGGGTGATCAGCACGGCATCGCTTGAGATGGGCATCGACATGGGGGCCGTCGATCTGGTCTGCCAAATTGGCTCGCCGGGCGAGGTGGCCCGCGGTCTCCAGCGTGTGGGCCGGGCTGGCCATTCGGTTGGCGATGTCAGTAAAGGCCGGTTCTTTGCCAAAACCACGGCCGACCTTCTCGAAACCGCTGCCCTGGTGGAAGCCATGGGAAGAGCCTCCGTAGAGCCTCTCTCAATCCCCCGCAACTGCCTTGACATGCTTGCTCAGCAAGTGGTTGCATGCGTTGCCGTCAGGCCCTGGAAGCCGCGCCTTCTCTTGCAGATGTTTCGCCAGTCCTATGCCTATCAAGACTTGTCCGAACCAGTTTTTGAAGCCGTCCTGGAAATGCTTTCCGGGCGGTTTCGGGTCGAATCCATCCGCGACCTGAAAGCCCGAATCTTTTGGGATCGGGTCCGCGATGAGCTGATTGCTCTGCCAGGCTCCTCTGCTCTCGCATTGATGGGTGGCGGAGCCATTCCCGACACCGGCCAATATCCCGTCAGGCTCGGTGACGGCGGCCCGACTCTGGGCACTCTGGATGAAGAATTCGTCCTTGAGCGTCGCCCCGGCGAGTCGTTTCGACTTGGCAGTTCCTCATGGCGAATCGATCGCATTGAGCCCGATAAGGTCATCGTCTCTCCCTCAGGCGGGGGCGATATGGTTGTCATGCCATTTTGGAGGGGCGAGGAATCGCGCCGATCTGCCACACTCGGAGCCTCCATTGGTGCTCTGATCCGGCAGGTGGCCGATCGCTCCGAGAATTCTTCCACCCAGCTTTATCTTCAGGAAAAATGCTGCCTGGACGAAGACTCTTCCCGCGACCTGATCCGGTTCATCGATCGCCAAAAACGCGTCGCAGGCGCTCTGCCCGACGACCGTACAATCCTCGTAGAAGCCTTTCGAGACCCCACCGGCGAAGTGGCTCTGGCCATCCTAAGCCCATGGGGCGGACGCGTTCACCAAGCCCTCAAGCTCGTCCTCCAAAGCCGTTTGTTCGATCAACTTGGCTTCCGCCCCGCCGCCCAGCATGCCGACGATGGCCTGATCATGCGCCTTCCAAGAGACATCAACGACCAGCCACCGCTCGACTTGCTGGATCAACTGAGCTTTGCCGAGGCCAACCAGCGACTCCGTGCCGAGCTTGCCGACAGTGCCCTTTTTGGGCTTCGGTTTCGCCAGAATGCCTCACGCGCACTGCTCCTTCCCAGGCCGGATCCAGGCAAGCGGACCCCCTTATGGCTTCAGCGATTACGTGCCAAAGACCTGCTTCAGGTCGTGCGCCAGATGCCCGATTTTCCGATCGTTCTGGAGAGTTACCGGGAGTGCCTCACTCAGGATCTCGACCTCGACCTCCTCAAGACGATTCTAGACCAGATTCAGGCCGGCTCGATTCGCATCGTCAAGCGGTCAGGCGAGGCCGCAAGCCCGTTTGCGGCTGATCTCATGAACCGGTTTGAGCGGAAATTCCTCTACGAATGGGATGAGCCCCAGAAAGCCAGAAATGGTCGGGACCGATCCAACCTGGCGGATCCACCGCCAAGCTCCGTGCTCGACGAACTGCTTGACCCACGAGCCATTGACCGGCTCGGACAGCGACTGGCCGATGCCTGGAACAGGCCGGCTCGCTCAGCCGAAGAACTTGCCGAACGCATCGAGCGTCTCGGCGAATTGGCCACAACCGAAGTGATTCCGGCACATCAGCCGTTTCTGGATCAGTTGGCCGAGCGTAAACTCTGCCAATTTCTAAAGTTCCAAGCCAGCAGTCACGGGCTATGGATTTCGGCTCAGGAACTTTCCGCATATCTGATTGCATTTCCAGCGATCGGGCCAATCGCAGAAAGTCGGCAGGCCCCAATCCCTACCGACCTCTCTGAAGCCCGATGGGCCGCATTGAACCATATTCTCTCACGATTTGTCCGAACACGATCTCTGATAACGGCTAACGACATCGTTCAGCGATACGCCCTAGAGCCTTCCATTGCGGCCGATTGGTTGGCCCAGGCAACAGAAAACGGCGGGTTTGTGCGAGTCAAAGGCGATCCATCCGCTGGCTCAGCCACTCGCTGGGCGGATGCTCGCCACATGCAGCGAATGCTGGAAATGAGCCTGACGCAGAGGCGTCGGGATGTTCGCCCGGTCTCTCCGGAATCATGGGCCGCATGGGTGGCGGATCAAGCGTTTGGCAAAGACCAGATTCAACAGGCGGCTCAGGATCAGGGCCCCTTGGCCGCACTTGCCTTGTTGCTCCTGCCGCTCCAGGGCTGGGGGGCGACACCTCGGGAATGGCGCGAAGTCATTCTGCCAAAGCGACTTGCAGGCGACCCATTTCTGCGACTTGATTCGCTCTTGACTCTTGGCGAATGGTCATGGAAGAGTTCCCATCCGACTGAAGAACCTCTGGAAATGCCAAGGATTGCATTTCAACATCGCGATTTTCCAGACTTTATCGCAAGCTCTTTCCGAAGCAATTCGGATCCAGAAAAATCAGAGACTCAAATTCAGGATTTTCTCATTCAAAACGGACCCGCCACAGCCTCGGAAATTGCATTAAAGCTCTCCATGCCCATGGCCATTGTCAGAAAAACAATCCAGCGATGGGTGCGCGACCAAAAAGTGACCAACGAAAAGGTGGCTTTTCTGGAGCAGTTCTTCAGCGCAAGTGTTTCCAAAGAGAGCCAGCCCAAAACCGATCCTGGATCTGGTGCGGGCACGAGACCGCTCAGGCCGATGGACAGTTTTCGAGCTTTATTATTGCAGCAGGGAGTGGGCCGGGGGGGGCATCGCAGAATCGGGGCGAACCCCACAACCCCACCTTTGTCCACAGAAGGTCGGTGGAAATTGATTGCCGGCCCGGGCCCGGATTGCATAATGAATTCAGCGAGAAGCGAAATGCAACTGGCCGCGTGGGGGGCTTTATTAATGCAAAGATATGGAGTGGTGTGTCGAGAGGTTGTCAGTTTTGCAGCACCCGGATTAAATTGGCCGGAATTGGCCGACTGGCTTGAGGCGGCCGAATGGCGGGGCGAAGTGCGTCGCGGCTACTTTGTGGAAGGCCTTTCAGGGGTGCAGTATACAACCGACGACACGGCCAATGGGCTCCTCCTGTATTGCGATCGCCTGGGCGCGGAACAGGGCGGCATGGAACCTTCCATTCACTTGATTTCGGCCATTGATCCAGCCAATGTCTACGGAGCATCGGCGCCTCTGGATCTGCCTTTGATTGACGGCGGCCGAACCCGCCTGCCTCGCGTCTCGGGCAACTCCATTGTCCTGGTGAATGGCCGCCCGGTTTGGATCATTCAGGAACGCGGCCAGCGATTGACCAGCCTGCCACACGCATCGCAATCACTTCGCCAGCAATCACTTCGGCATCTTGTTCGAAACTTCACAGGAACTTCAACAAAATGGACGATTACCATGCTTGACAATGCCCCACCGGTGACCACAGAATGGGCGGAGACACTGGGGCAGCTAGGGTTTGTGAATGATGGGCTCTCCATGACCATGTATAAAGGGCTGGTTTGATTTCCGCAAGCACAAAGGATTGATGAGCATGGCCGACCAGGATATTGATCCCGAAATGCAATTGCATCAGGACATGAACGACGATGATGGTCAGGATAGCCAAAATCTTTGGGATTGTGTGGTCATCAGCGACTTGCATCTTGGTAGCGAAGTGTGCCAGGCGTCTGAGCTGGAGCGGTTTCTGGAATGGGTTGTCAACCGGAGTCGGATGCTGGTCATCAATGGCGATATTTTTGACGATTTGAACTTTAAACGATTAAAACGCCACCATTTCAATTGCCTGCGCATCATTCGGCGAAATACTGACCGAAGCGATTTTCAAATCATCTGGATGCGCGGCAATCACGATGGTCCAGCCGAGATTATCAGCCACATCGTGGGAGTTGACATTCACGATGAATATATATTTGAAAACGACAAGATCAAGCTCTGGATTCTGCACGGCGACCAGTTTGATACCATCGTCACGGGGCATGAAGGCTTGACCTCATTTTTTACCGCACTATTTCGTGGCATCCAGATGGTGGCGCCACTGCGGTGGTGCCGATGGATCCGTCGGATATCCAAGAACTTTCAGCGCAATTCGCCCGTTGTGCGTCAGCGTGCCATTGCGGCAGCCTCAAAGCTCGGCTGCGAGGCCGTAACCTGTGGCCATACGCATCGCGAGGAAGATTGTATCGTCAATTCCATTCGCTATATCAATACCGGCACATGGACAGAACAAAACCCCAGCCCTTATCTCTGGATCAAAGGCGACCAAATGGGCCTGAACCATTGGCCCAGCGAAGAACAGCCAGAATTTGGCTTCAACCGATTACAGGATGAAAAATAAAATAAATTCCTGTTATGTTTTACAAGTGTAGTATTAATATTCTGGTGAGCTGTCACAGTTTGATGGATACTGTTTGGGATGGCATGGAAACGGGAAGGAATGTTATGGATTTGGCCTGGATTTGGCTCGGGTTGCGGGCCAACGAAATGTCTTTGGTGTTTTGCGAACATTTGGCCAGATAAAATCGCTAAAGGATTGGCTTGTTTTGGGATCGAGGCCACGAATGACGAGTACGTCCTTGCCGCGAAGTTCTATGTGCAGGCTCTCGGATTTGATTTTAACATCGCCCTGGATCGGTTTGGTTGGGGCAGAATCCTGGTCCGTTTTCGTCGCCCAGCGCTGTGCGATGCCTGCGGTGAATTCGCGGGCGTCCTGAATGCTGTCCCAGGTGGTCATCCAGGCGCAGGCCAATTTCTTGCTGTCGGTTTTTGACTGAAGTACGGTCAGAGTGTCGCCACCCCAGCCGGCGGCAGCATTTCGTCCACCGAATCGACCTAGAAGAATACGGGTTGTGAGCTCGCCGATCACACTATTGCCCAAAATGTTAAAGCCTTCCGGGGATTGCATAGGACTGACTTGGATTGCAATTGGCCAATCGCTTTTGGGGCCTTGATATTTTTCGGGATGTAAAATTTGTTCTGTGGAAATTGGCGGGTTTTCATAAGCTTGGTTGAGCGCGTCCCAGCCGCCTTTATTGGTCAGGCTGGCGCAGAAGACCACGCCCTGAAGGTATGGGAATATTAACGACTCATTCATCACAGGTGGCGACTTTCGTGCCGTCTCGCCGCCTGCCATGGGCATTAATGGGCTGAGCAAGCGCATCACTCGGTTCAGCCCTTCGGCGGGAGTGGCCACAATTTGGCTGCCGGTCCAGTCGCCTTGCTGCACGGCCATCATGGTGAGGGTGGCCTCGCCTTCAAAAAGTGATGATACGGCAAGGGCTGCGTCGTCGTCATCTTTTACGGCATTGGAAATGGCATCCAGATCAAAGTGCTGGTC
This sequence comes from Candidatus Kuenenia stuttgartensis, assembly GCA_945865635.1. Classification (GTDB taxonomy): domain Bacteria; phylum Planctomycetota; class Planctomycetia; order Isosphaerales; family Isosphaeraceae; genus QWQI01. The sequence goes on along the minus strand of CAMBEP010000002.1, from coordinate 49,825 downwards.
GTCGAGTGCGTGAGTCAGTTCGTGAGCGATCACGCCTTGGGTTTCCTGCTTGTCAAAGCCATCTTTTTGGCCCATCAACATGTCCAGCAGCGAGGCGGGCTTTTTGGGTTTCTCCCGGTCCTTGTTTTCAGGTTCGCGGATTAAATGCATTGTTTTGGTTTTAGGGTCATAAAAGGCGGCCACTTCTTCTGTCAATAGTTGAATATAGGCCGATTTCAGGTTAGACTCCTGAGGGATGAGGTCCATGACTTTCCAGGTGGCTTCATCAAGTTGAAATTCCTTTGGGGTGACCTCTTTTTCCCATTCTTCGACCAGCACCTGGCCCAGTTTTTCACGGCGGGTTTCATCACGCTTGACAGTATGCTTGAAAGGCTTGTGGCGAATGTTTGGAAGCAGCTTTTCCATGGCGGCCTGATAAGTGATCTGTGCCTGATTGATATTGCCATCATCGGCCTGGCGGTCGCCCTGAAGCAGTAATTGCAAGCCTTCAAAGGTCTGTCGAGAAGGCTGAGCGGGCGGCGTTTCCGGGGGTTTTTGGCTGGCTTGAATCTGCCCTGTGAGTGAAATGCAAATCCATAGGAGTTGAAGGCAATTCATGGCATTCCATCCGTTTTCTTGATCCATTGAAATGGAATTCACAGCAGGCAAAAGCGATCTATTTGACGAGCAGGCGAGCTGAGCGGACGATTGCGTCCTTGATATCGCGTGGGCCATCCGATTTACGGAAGTCGCGCATCTCAAGCTGAATGAGATAGGCCAGTATAATCGGTTCGGGAACACTTTGGGCGCGTAGGGACTTGATTTTTGTGGAGGTCGAGACCGGCCGCTTGGCGGCTTCGAGCTTTTTGATCAGAGGAACGTAAAGACTGCTGTCGAAGCCTTCGGATCCAGTTCGGCGGAGCTCTTCGATCTGTTCGCTGCGCTGGGTCACATTTCCCGGCTGGTTGAGGATTTGGAGCAAGTTTTCCATGAAGGCCTGGCGGGTGCTATCGGAGCGGCGTTTGCTCAGGGCCAGTCGGTCTGCTTGGCGGGCTTCAGCCTGAACGGCTTCATGAACGGCCATGAGCGGCTTCAGGGTATTGTCCCGCATGCGCTGATTCTTTGCAAGTTCAGCGGCTTTTTGGATATCAGCCAAAGCTTCGACGGTTTCGTCGGCACCTGGTTTTGATCGGTCCCCTGGCGGGTTGAGGTCGGGCAGCGTATGGGGCTTTGTCGAATTTTGGGCGACCAAAGTCTGATTTGGATCAAAAACAGAGACGGGGTTGGCCGCCATTCCGGGCCGATTAAGCACCACGACCCCTTTGGGCAGCTCTAGAACGGCTGGTGGTACAGATTCTGGAGTCCTGGCTGCGGGTTTTTCGGCGATAATGGTTTTGGTGACAGTTGGTCGGGGCTTTTCGGGCTGAATCGATTCGGGTTCGGATTGGGGCTTCACGGCGGGCTTTGGTGAGGCGGCCAAATTCCAGTTGGAAGCAGGCAGGTTGAGTTCGATTGGGGGCGTTTCCGTAAGGAGATAGGGCGATTGGCAGATCCAGAATGCCAGGGCCAGAGGCACGGCGACGAACCAAACGCCATGAATTTGCGAGAGGAATGATTGGCGTTCAAGCACAATGACTTGTCTGGGCAAGGCTTGTGGCGAATCATCAGGCATTGAGAATGAAGAAGCGGGATCAATCAATGTACGAGTCAATCTCCACAGGTTTTCTGAATTCGTTGTCTCATAAAATGAATATACTTACAAATGGTGGAAATAGACAAGTTGCTGGCGGTGACTTGAGCTTTGGGGAGCGAAAAAAAGAAACATGGGAGGGCCAAAATCCGCTCTCCCATGTGTGGCAAGTCGAACCGTCGAAAAGTCTCAGTCAGGCGAATCAGAAGACGTCGAGTGTGAAGTGGTGCCCCTTGTACCACTTCTTGTTGGTCCAGTCGCGGTGTTCATTGTTCATGCGGCCGAACCAGTGGCCATCTTTCTTTCCACCATAGTAGTTGCGATAGAGCGGGCCCTGGATTTGCGGTACAATCCGCTGATCGCGTGGGTAAAGGTACCAGCCGTCATGAAGTTGCTGGTAATTGGCACCTGAGCCAGGCACTTGAGGAGGCACATAAGGCCAGTGCATGTAGTTGTCAAAATCGGCGGCCTGGGCCAGGCCTTGGACAGTCAGCATGGCCAGTGCAAGCAAAGTGGCCTTGACGCGGGTTGTGAACATGTCAAAACACCTCCGTGTGAGTTTCGATCCAATTCAGGGCGCAATTTCCATCGCCTCTATCATTGAATCGAACGAATCGGGGCCCTGACGGCAATCAAAACTGCAAAACAGGATCCATGCAAGTTGGGGTTGATCCATGATTAACGATCGCGACGATCGCAAGGTGTGAAACGATGACTCGATTATACTGGATGGTTCCGGCCCTGATCGGAATTCTGATCTCCGCGGCGGGCCCGGCCCATGCCGGACCGCCTGGATCGACCCGAGTTCCAGCGAGTGCTGTTGCGCTTGATGCCGAGGCGCTTAAGGCGCATGTCTATCGGTTGGCATCTGAGGAGTTTGCCGGGCGTCGGGGGGCGGGTTCTGAGAAAACGGTCGCCTATATTCTGGATCACTTTCAGAAGCATGGACTCAAGCCTGGCTTCGAAAAAACGTACGTTCAGGAGGTGATTCAAGGGACGACGGGTAAGGTCATCGGTAAAAATCTGGCCGCCATGGTTGAGGGCAGCGACCCAGTTCTGAGCCGTGAGTGGATCATTCTTTCGGCGCATTGGGACCATCTGGGACACAATGCCGCATCCGGAAAAACCTATGCCGGAGCCGACGACAACGCCAGCGGAGTGGCCATGCTTCTGGAGGCTGCGGCCTGGTTTGCCCGGCCTGAGAATCGACCGAAACGGAGTATCCTGTTTGTGGCGTTTGACCTCGAAGAATTTGGCCTGTTTGGCTCCCGGTATTTTGCGGCCCATATGCCATTTGGCGAACCTGACCTGAAGCTCTTTGTGACGGCTGACATGATTGGTCGAAGCATGGCTGGGATCTGCCGCGAATGGGTCTTTGTCATCGGCACCGAGCGGTTGCCCGAGAGTCGCAACTGGCTGAAACAGGCAAGCCTGGGACGCACCATCAAGGCTGGCCTGCTCGGGACGGACCTGGTCGGTGTGCGGAGCGATTATGGGCCATTTATGACCCGAAAAGTGCCTTACCTCTTCTTCTCGACCGGCGAATGCAAGGAATATCATACGTCAGAAGATCGACCGGAGACATTGGATTATGCCAAGCTTCACCAGATCAGCGAACTGATCGGTACGATCGTAAAAACCGCCGCCACCGCTCCCGAGATTCCGGCCTGGAGCAAAGAGGCCGTTGCTGCGACTGAAGAGCTTGGTGTGATCGCGGCTGTACTTGAAGAAATGAAATTGCCAGAGAGCGGGTTAAAGCTCGGAGGGTATCAGCTTAATATGGTGGAGAAAACGCTTGTTTCGATACGTAAGCTATTGTTACAGAATAAGATCAGCGATTCTGACCGGCGTGGCGTGATTCGTGCGGCCCAGTTTTTGATGTTTACGGCTTTGTGAAATAGAGAGGGGCGAATCGTTCGATTCGCCCCACATCTGAAAATGAGCTTTCCGACAGCCTGGAAATGCCTGGGAGTCACTCGCCAGCGGCGGCTGTGGTGGTTTCAGGTCCGACGGCGGAAGTCTTTACAGGCACAGCAGATTGGATCAGGAGTTGCACCCGGTTTTCACCTGTGGCGGCACGGTCGGAAGCGATTGTGATCACATTCCAGCCTTTTTTCAGGTTCAAAACCAGTGGAGTGTCGTCGGGCTTGGCGTTGGCCGAGGCTTTGAGGGTCCCGATCTTGGCACCATTGAGATAGACTCGTGCGGCACCTTCTTGGCCGGCCCTGAGGCCTGCGGCTTGATCCAGAGGCGATTCGACCCAGACCACGCTATAGGCTCGTCCGGGGTTTGTACCGAACTGGCCCCGGAGGTTCATGGTGCCTGCGCTTGAGGTGTCAAGTGCAGCCCATCCAATGGTTTGGCCATCTTGACCAATCAGCGATTTGGCCAGATTTGGGCGAGCCAGGGCAACACTTTTGCCATCCGCTTCGATGGGAACAGGTCCAATGGACATGACCCGACGCACGCGCTCGATGGTTTTGAGCGATTCCTGGGCAGGCTTGTGGCGGAGGAAGGCCAGGAGATCGGCCAGTTCCTGTTGCGAGAGGTCGGCCACAAGCCCCAAGGGCATGAGGCTGATCGTTTCGCGGGCCTGTTCGTCGATTTCAGCCACGTCGATCCGGAGTTCCTGGCCGGAAGCTTCGCGCATGACCAGTGTTTTGGCGTCCTGGCTGACCTTTGTGCCCGACACGACACGGCCATTTTTGAGGGCCACCTTGTAGGATTCATAACCTTCCTTGAGCTCTTTGGATGGCTCCAGCATGGACTCGATCAACTTCTCGACCGAATAGCTCTGGAATGCGCCCGTCAGGGCCGGGCCGACATTGCCACCGATGCTTTCCATTTTGTGGCAGGTGGTGCAGCGTGCGCCGCCTTCCTTGAGGAAGACGCCCATGCCGCGCCAAGGGTTGGCTTTTTCGACAAGTCCTGCCAGGGCAACGCGATCAATCGACTTGATCGAATCCTCGATTTGCTTTTCGATCTTGGTTTGGAGGGCCCGGTGAGGGTCTGTATTGAACTTTCGCAGGGCGGCCAGGACGTTCGGTGCATCGCTGGTTTTCAGCTTGCCATCGACATAAAGCTGGCCGAGTCGCAGGGCGGTCTGGGGCTGTTCGCCCAGCAGGGCCAAGGCATCGGAGTGGACTTCGTCCGAGGAATTGGCCAAGGCCTTTTCCAGGAATGGGATGGCTTTGGTGCGATTGGTCTCGGAAAGGCCCCTTAGGACGGCCACGGTCCAGGTCGTGTCAGGGTCGTCCGTTTGTGCGGCCTTGGCGATCATGTCGAAGGCCCCTGCCCCGGTGGATCGCAAGGCTCTCAGGACGGCAAGCCGCTCGGAGGCGGATCGCTTTGAGTCGGTCAGCCGGCTTGCCAACTTTGTGGAAAGGCTTGGGAAGCGGCTTTCGGAGGCGTAACCGATGGCTGCGATCCGAACGGATTCGTCGCTGTCGTCCATCAGTCGGGCGACCAGATCGTGAGCCGGCAGGCCTGCGAGCCGGACGTTTTGCAATGTTGCAAGCTCAATGCGGGCATCAAGTTCCGGATGGGCCTGAACGTATTGGACCAGCTTGACGGTGGCCACAGGAATGTTGAGGGGGATGTCCTTGAACATTCTCACGAAAACCAGTCGGTCGTCGGCAGAAAGGTTTGGCAGCACAACGAGATCTGGCAATCGGCGGGCGGCGGGTTCGGTGCGCATGGCCGAAAAGACGCCCACGGCGTTGGCCCGCTTGCTGTCAGTTCCAAGTCTGACGTTTTGGGCGACCACTTCCACGGCGGTTTCGCCCAGCCGCTCGATGCCCCGGATGAAGGCGTCGCGGGTGGCAACGTCTTGAGTCGGGTGATCGTGAAGCCATGTCAGAAGGGTTTCAGCCGCTCTCGCCGGGTTGTCGGTCGCATGTCGGCCGATGGCCAGAGCCAGTTCGCGAATCACTTGTCCGTTGGTTTCGCGGGCCAGGTGCGATTCCAGAACCGGCACGAAATCGGGTCGGCTTTTGGTTGGTTCCCATGAAATGGCCTGTGCTGCCAAGCGACGGACCTGAAATTCAGGGTCGCTCAGGGCTGCAATCAAAATGGCTTCGACATCCGAATTCCAAAGCTGCCTGAGGCCTTGCAGGCCAAGGCATCGGGCGCGAACCGGAGCCGATTTGTCGTTGAGCAGGGCTTGCAGGCCAGCACGGCTTTTGGCGCCCCGCTCGACGATTTCGCGTAGAGCACGATCGGCTTGCTGATAGTCCTTACTGCGAAGCATTTCCAGAAGCTGAGCATCGGCTGCGCCGGTGATGTGGGACCAGTCCGCCTTGGGCCGAACGGTGCGGGCCGGCTCCTGAGGGGTTCCGCCCCAAGTGATTTTGTAGAGGCGGCCAAACTGACCATCGCCCCAAAGGCGTCCAGCTCCGCCGGAATTGGATCGCCAGTCCAGCACATAGATCGCACCATCGGGGCCGACCACTGTCTGGCATGGGCGGAAGAGGTCGTCGTCGGCGGTCATGAGCGTGATTTCACGCTTGAGGCTGTTGGCTCCGCCTTTGGGCTCGACTTCATAGGCTCTGACCAACTTGCGGAAGACGTCCGGATAGATCATCAGGTCGCGGAATCGGTCCGGGAAGGCTGTGCCGTGATAAACGGCGAGCCCGGCCGGGGCACCGCGGCCGGTTTTGGCCACAATCGGGAGCTTGCCTGGCAGTTCGCCATCAACGGCGCCGCGGTCGAAGTCGGGGCGGCAGCAGAATGCGCCTGGCAGGAGTCGCCAGCCATAGTCGCCTTCTTCCACAGGGTTGATCAGGCGCACGCCCTGGAACTTGGAGCCGTCCTCATTGTCGTTGTCGACCACGAAGGCGTCGAAATTGCTATTGAAAACCAGGTCGCGATAGGGGTTGCGGAAGCCGAGGGCAAACATGTTCATGCGCGAGCCGTCGGGACGGCTCCGAATCACACCGCCGCATCGGGAAATTTCGACCCGCGAACCATCAGAACCGACCACATGATTGTCGTTGTCGCCGGCGGTCAGATAAAGCCAGCCATCCGTGCCCAGTGTCATGCCTGAAAGCCAGTGGTGATAGAAGCCACAAAAGCCATCGGCCACAATGGTTCGGGTCTCGAACTTGCCATCACCGTCTTCATCCGACCATTTTTCCAGGCGGCCGACGCATGTCAGATAAAGGCTGCCCTTCCAGGGGAAAATGGAGGACGGCATTTCGGCACCGTCGACCACCACTTCGGAATACTCGTAAATCCCGTCCTTGTCACGGTCTTCGAGTCGCTTGACGATATCCATCGTGGCCTTGCGGCGGCGGGTGATTCGCTGGGTGCCGCCTTCGGGCAGTTTGATGGTGTCGAAGGTGTCGTACATGCGGTCGGCCTTGCGCCATTCAGAGACGTAAAGCCGGCCCTGGTCGTCAAATGCCATGGCCGTCGGGTCAATGATGGCCGGCTCGGCGGCTACGATCTGGACCTTGAAGCCGGGGACAGCGTAGTGGCCCTTCAGACGGGCGTCCTGGCTGGAGAGCTCCACCAGACCTTCGCGGCCTTCTGCCGGACCGACCTGGGCGTAGATCGCCGAATGGGAAAATTGCAAAACGCAAGCGGTGGCAAACAGCCAGGCACGCCGGCCTAAGGGATTGAAGAATCCGGGGGAAATCATGATTTTAAAGCACCTCGGGCATTGATTCAGGCGGGGATCCAAGATGGATAGAGATGCCAGAATAACGCCGGCCAGAAGTTGAAGCAAGGGGCGGGCAAGGAACATTTTCTTCAATCGCCTGCTCAGGTACGGGTGCCCCAAGCCTCTATCATGACGCATTGCAAGGTGATTCATGGGGTCGATCAATAGCTCATGGTGTCAGAATATTAGATGTGGAAAATGGCGTATTCAGGTTGAAAATCTGCTATAAAAGCGTTGGATACGAATAGGAATCCTGGTGACTTTCAGATCAATAGAGGAATTTGCAGAGCCGCACGTTGATCGATTCGCATAAAGCCTTGAAAAGAGTCCAGAAAAGGTCCTGTTTTGGTCGCTCATTCTTAGAAAGCACCGGATTTGCATTTCGACCGGTTTCACTGCTCTTTCAGCCGTCCATACGATTCAAAAAGCAATAGGTTTTGACGATATACTCTTCGCGACCATTAATGACACTTTTTGATCGCGACGATGCCGGAGGCATCGCAGCCAGTAGCCGGTGGTTGAGGAGCGTCAGCGACGACACCACCGGACGACTACGCGGCATAAGGTCTTGCACCCCTGCCGGGGTGCCAGCAGCATAACCGGTGGTTTCGCTTCGCTCAACCACCGGCGACTTGCTTTGATGCCTCCGGCATCATTCTGAAACGATGTATCATGTGTGACCGCGACAACTATATCCTGCTCTGTTTTGGTGCACCTCAAAAAAAGAAGAATTCCTTTGGAGCCCTTGTTGACTTAGTGAAAGATGGGCATTTTTGTTTCACGTTTTAAGCCGAGGAACGAAATTCAAATGGTTCCAGTCGCCTGAGACCTTCCTGAGTCATGAGCTTCAGAAGGCTCTGTTTCAGGCTGTTGTCCGAAAGATGCCCGAAGACTTCGTAAAAACGCTTGTATTCCGGATGATCAAGCACTTCTTCGTCCGGCCAATTGGTAAACATCTGTTCGGCTTCGTGGGGCAGGATCTCTGTGATCTCACCCATTTCAAGCCCCAATTCGAGGTCCATAACCTGCCGGAGCGACAATGTGTCCATGACAATTTGCCGATCCAGAACATCCTCGGAAATGGTATTCCGATTTTCGCGAACAGGGTGCGGAGAGCGGATATTTTCGGGGCCGTGCCAAGGCGGTACTGGTCCGGCCTGGCTCTGGCGGACCGGTTGCAATGTGGCTTGCTTGCGGGGTTGGGGCTGTTTCTGTGCGGTTTTTTCGCGTTTCCGCCGTGCCTCCTGAATTCTTTGCAGGTGTTTTTCGAGATGCTCCACTTTCATCAGGGCAAACTTGCAAAAGCCTTGCAAATTACGCAGGCTGGAGGTGATGCGCCGATCCGGCTGAAACCCGTTGCAAAACAGATCCCGCTCCTCCTGATAAACCTTGTTTAATTGCTCGACTTGCAAATTCCAATATTCCAAACGTTGTTTCGCCCGCTGGTATAAATCGGATCTTGAGGTTTCGTTGTCAGGTGCCTGGCCCCATTGTTCCTTGGCTTGGCCAAGATGGACAATTGGATCTTTGGATCGCGATTTTCGGACCCAGCCTTTCATGGCCTCGTGCGGGTTCGGGTGCATGGCGAGATAGCGGGTCAGGAACCACCAGCCGTCGGGTGTCATGTTCTGGATGTCGTCGGCCAAGCCTTCGGCCTGAACGGCCTGGCTGATTTCTTCAAGGCCCAATAAAGGGTCAGGCTTTTCCAGCCGCCTGACCAATTGGTCCCAGATGGAGGCGATCAGGCGTGCTCCATGCTGGGTTTGGCCGAGGCTGTTGTGAAAGCAGGTGGGCTGCTTGCGCCATGATCGCTGAAGCTTGAGGAACTGGTCGTGCCTGAGGGTGTCGAAGTGGCGGGCCGCATCGAGACGTTCAAAGCTGATGAGGGATTCGCGGCGTGCGTTGATCTCAAAAAGCTCTTGCCGAGCCACGGCCAGCTCTTCGATGATGAACTCTTCCTGAGGCGAATCAGGCTGATATTGCGCTTCGAACACGGCCTGGAATGCCAGGACCTGGCCTTGAGGGTCGGAGATTTTCGCCAGTTCGAGAAAGAAATTAGGATTGGGTGATCGCTGGGCCTGCATAGGTCGTCCACCTCCAACGAAAACGGGCGATTTCTCTTACGGGATTATCTTCGTCGTAAATGCACCCAGTACTTTAAGCGGAGTGCTGGATTTGTTTTGAGGGGGGTGTGAGGCGGAGCGGCTTTTTTTTAAAAAAGAATGCGTAAAGCCCGCCATGATGAGTGGCGGTCTTTTGCGAGCGGATGATACTGTGGAGTGTGTGTGGCGTTTGTTTTACTTGACTCGTTCGAGGTATTCGCCGGTGCGTGTATCGACCTTGACTTTGTCGCCGACTTTCATGAAAGGAGGCACCTGAATGACCAGGCCATTTTCGCAGATGGCTTCCTTGTATTGATTTGTGGCAGTCGCTCCCTTGAGTTCAGGGGCGGTGTCGGTGATGGTGTAATCCATAGAGGTGGGGATTTCGACGGAGACGGGCTTATCGTCGATATACTTGACCATGACTTTCGTGTTTGGCACAACAAATTTTAGGGAGGTGCCAAGAATGTCGGAATTCAAGGGGAATTGGTCGTAGGTTTCCATGTCCATGAAAACGTGTTCGTCGCCTTGGCTGTAGAGGTACTGGAATTCTTTGGTTTCAACATAAGGAACTTCCAGAGTATCGGCGGAACGGAACCGCTTTTCGATGGTGGAGCCGTTTTTGAGGCTTTTGAGCTTTGTCTGGACCATGGCTCTGAGGTTGCCAGGGGTGTGGTGGAGGAAGTCCATCACGACAAAGTTTACGCCGTCGATAATCACCACCATGCCGCGTCTGATGTCGTTTGCCTTGACTTGAGCCATGTTCTTTTCCGTGCTTCCCGGTTGGTCAGAGTCGAGCCATTGGCCGCTTAAAGTGGAATCGATTAAGGCTTTTGGCTCATGCTTTGTGAGTGAGAGTTCCGGCCACTGCCGGTTGCATAGTTACTCTTTATACCCGAAAACCATTCGAATCTCTAGTCTGACACAAGATTCCTGATCTGACCTGATCCAGTCGGTTTTTCAAACCGAACCTGAGTAAAACAAAAAAATGGATTTTCTCTCTACCTTTTTCCGAGGATGAGCGTATAATGGTAGAACGCGATTCAAGCTCAAGGAAAACAATGCAAACGAAAACCGTAAAAACTTTGATGATTCGAATACTGGCCATTTGGCTCAGTGCCGCTTCCATCGTTTTGGCGGTTCCTGAATGTCCTGATGACCACTCTTGTTGCGAGCAGTTGAAGCAGACTTGCTGCACTCAATCTGCTTCTTCCAACGCGTCTGTCACCCCACCTTCCGGTGCCGAGTGCTCTTGCGTTGATCAAGTCGTACAAGTTGCTACTGTCGCTGATGTTGCACGTGAAAAGAAGCGTCAGGTGCGGAACTTTTCCGTACGGACTTCAAGCATTTCACAAGTATCGAATTTGGTTTTACAGGACAGTTTCCCGATCACTTCCGATGTCCCGGTCTTTCAGCCTTATAACGTGTAAGTATTTCGACTGACTGTTCGCTGGCGTTGTTAATCCATTTAAAATGACCAAGGTTTGGATCTGTAAAAATCAGACATTTGCACGCTTCTTGAAATGAATTGGTTCGCTCACAGTCTGATCGAATCGGATCGTAATATCGCAAAATTGTAAACATACGGCACGGTTGTCGAAAGACTTGCATTTGTATGTGCAGGAACGGCAATTACTAAGCCAAGATTCAGAGATGAACAGTTAGAGAATTTCAGTAAGAAAGGTCTGTGGACCATGAACGCATCGTATCATCGTCGATTGATTGTATTAGCCGCCTTCGCCGCCATCGCTACCATGGCTGGAGCATTTGGTGAACGGGCAAACGCCCTCGATACCAAAACCGCCTGTTGCACCGACGGTAAGTGCTGTGGTCAAAAGAGTTGCAATGGCGATTGCTGCAAATTGGGTACTTGTACCGCTAGTTGTGCTGCAAAGGTTGTTAAATCAACATGTTGCAGCAAAGTAGCTGTCACGAAATCCGCGTGCTGCACCGATGGCAAATGCTGTGGTGACAAAGCGTGTAGTGGTGAATGCTGTAAGGCAGGCGCATGTACCGCTGGTTGTGCTGCAAAGATTGCCAGTGTAAATAGTTCCAGCAAAGTAGCTGTCACGAAATCCGCGTGCTGCACCGATGGCAAATGCTGTGGTGACAAAGCGTGTAGTGGTGAATGCTGCAAGACAGGCGCATGTACAACTGGCTGCAGCGTTAAGGCGAAAAAGACGGCCTGATAAGTTTCAAAGTCAGTTTACACTGATTTGAACTTCCATAAAATGGCGCATACAGATTCTCTGTATGTGCCATTTTTAATAATTCACTTCAATCAATTACTGGTGGCTTCAATCAACCATCCACCGGCCATTATTCGTTGATTGATAAACCCATCGCCAATATCTTCAGCTGTTGTGGCATTAAGATTCACGACAGACTTTACTTGCAAGCCAGCCTGGTTTAATTCGCTTTCAATTTCATTCCAGCCGAAAATGTGGATCTTGACTTCAGGGATTCCCCGGTATTGGGCATCGCGATTTCCATAGTCTTTACTTCGGATGAATCGCCTCCAAAAATCGTAAATCATCCATTGAATCCCCTGTTTGTTGTTCTTTTGAACCCACCAGTTATGGGCATGGATCAATAAAACACCGCCCGGCTTTAAAGCCATCGATACGGATTGAAGAAATCGTTGCCTGTTTGCTTGTAATGGGATCATTCCCAATGTACTGAACAAACAGACGGCGGCGTCGAGGGTTGCACTTGGAATAAATTCAAGTCTCGCCAGATTGCCTTGAACTGGCAGCACATGAGAATTGGTCAATCCGCCCTGCTCTTCTACGAATTTTTCAAGCATCGGCCTGCTTAAATCCACCGATATCACTTGCCAATCCATCTCTGCGAGCAATGCTGATGCTCGGCCTGACCCGCAGCCCAGGTCGGCAACAATTTGGTTATTCCCGTTCCCCAACTTTGCTTTTACCCATTTTAAATCGGCTTTAACCAGTGGATGATCTGCAAAAGCAGACGTCTCGTCGTCTGCAAGTCTTTGGCTTGTCGCATAAGCCCAAAGTGCTTCATTCACGCCTTCAGGGCGACGTTTGCGACCGCTGAATGGTCGACTGGTCATCGGATTTCCACTTTCATCATGAATGTCTGGCGGGTGTCTCCACGTGATGCCAGGTCGTCGAGAAATTCCGGCCATTGAAGCGTTGGAATCGCTTTGAATCGGCTTCGACCACCAAGCTTCACGTCAGCCCGTTTCGTAAAATCAATCTGTCTTGGGCTGAGCCAAACATCCAATGCCTTAATGCCATCGCTTGTGATTTGAACCTGATTTGCAGTGGCTGAAAACTTGGCCTGGAGAGTGGCTGGCTTGAGGTTCTCGCCAAGTGTATTCACACTTTCGGGTGCCATACTACGGCCTGATGAAAACTCCTGAATCACAAGTCCATAGAATCTTTGATCTCCTTCCCGACCAGCAACAGCCTGAAATTCATCCATGCCGACCTTCCTTTTCCGGCCTTTCATCCATTCAAATGCAGCAGGAATCTCTTCCTCAAAAAATTCATATCCGCGTTTATTGTATTGTACATAAGTGGCATCCCAGTTTTTCTGCATTAATCCCTTTACAAGTGGCATAATGAACTGGGCTTCGCCGGGAGCCAGCTCACCTTCCACAATAAATAGGGGAATCATTTGGGTGTTGGCTCGATATGCTGGTATAAATTTGGCAGGTAAGCCACTTAAAATAACACCACCGGCCAGGCTGTCTGGATGTGCAAGCGCGTAATCCCAGGCCATATCGCCGCCGCCGAGGCCACCGGCGACAAAGACGCGGTCTGGGTCGATTGCCAGTCGCTTCAGGGCATCGCGCAGGCAGAGGGTGACAGTGGCGTGCTCGTCCGTGGAGAAATGGTAAGGGCCGGTCGATTTGAGATCCGGAGCGAGCACGATCCAGCCCCGTTCTGCGGCCTCCCTGCGCCAGGCCACGGCGGCTTTGTCGGGGTCTCCGCCGGGGTTTAGGACGATCATGGCGGGCCATTGGCCTAGCCGGTGATAACCGGGCGGGACAGTGGCGAGATATTCCGTGGGGGTGGGATTGGTGTCGTTTTCAACGCGATAGGTCAGTGTCCGGTTTTTGGTGTCATCTGACAAGGTATTGAGCGGCCTGACTCGTTCGGTAATGGTTTGGGCCTCTTGGGCGGAGAGTGGGCGATCGCCCTCGGGGCCGGGAATTTGGAGAGATTCAAGCCGGTTGGCAAATTTTGAGCGATCGGCTTGATCCGGGCTGTGTGCTGCTTTGGTGATGGTTTCATAGGCTTCGGCATAAGCCAGAGCCACGGAAATGTCGTCGGTGGCAAGCCCAAGGCCGCCAGACCATGCGGAAAGCGCAATGGACCAGGCTTTTTTGGGTGAAACGCCATCGGGGTTTCGCAGATATTGATCAAATGGCGCAAAAAACGGCTCTGCAATCTCAGGGCATTTGCTCAGTGCCTCAATCATTTCCGCCAGGTACTGCGGCCCTGGTCCGGCATTTAAATTGCCTTGCCGGCTGCCATCAAACGCGGCTTTTAGCTCGCGAAGGCGGCGCGATCTCAATTCGTCGGTGGCATTGATCAGGTCAAGCATCTCCAGGCCCGAGGCCCGCACGGCTGCGCTGGCACCTTCGGCGGTTTTCAATGTTTTTTCGAGCTCAGGCCTGATCTCAGAGACCGGTGTGCCGCCTTTGAGCTGGCCCTTCCAGCGAACCATGAGTTCGGTTAGCTCGGCGTCATAAATTCCAGCGGCTGCATTGTTTAAAACGTCATTCAATTCCGGGAAGTCCGCTTTCAGGGCTGAGACGGCAGCCTTGGCCTCAGTAAACCAGCCGGCTTGCAGATAGTAGCGGACCACTCTGAGACGTTCGTCCTTTTCCTCTTTCGGAATTCGGTTCAAAAGGCCCACGATGACATTTCGAGGAATGATCGAGGTCGAGACCTGGCTTGACCAATAGGTTTCCACCCCCCGAACTTTTGAGGCCTTGGGGCCAAGCTCAATCAGGGCCTGGGTCAGTTCGACCGTTTTGGCCACGTTTCTGGGCGGGCTATAGCGAACCTTGCGGCGGCCGAATTCGTCCCAGGCTTCGGCGGTCATGCCGGTCAGGATGGTCGGCATCTGGTTCGACACGAAATTTGTCTTTCTGGGCTGAATCAGCTTGAACGATTCCCAGGCTGACGAGCCGGCTCCTGGCTCCTGGCTGGCCATACGGGTGGCTCGGAAAAGAGTGCGTTTGACGCCATCGTAGGCGCCTGCAATCACCCCCTCCCGCTCTGCATGACCGACATAAATCTCGCCTGTTTTCATCGTAAATTTATCGGCACGAACCAGATTTGGAATTGTTGTCAGCCAGAGCCCCAAAAGAAGCGTTCTTGCCGATGTCAGAAAGTTTTGGGCGTTTATTGTCATGGCCACTTTTCCGTCCCGTGGGTTGGGCGACCGATTCCTGTTCCGAAAAATCCTGAAAAGCCAGTTGTCAATCCATTGTCCGATTCAAACGGTTGCGGTCAAGGTCATGATCAGGCTGAAAGTCGTTTCGGTTTCGCTGAAATCTTTCAAAGAAAGGCTCGGGCGGCTATCGGATTCTCAAGCGGGTTTGATTAAAATCCAGATTACGCTACTTCATTGGATCCGCGGGCGGTGAAGCCACTTTGGGGAAATGTGAAAAATGAGCATTTTGAGATATCGTGTTTGCATGTCGTTTGTGTTGCTTTCAAGCATCGTCGGACGAGCCAGCGCCGAGCCAGCCAGGCCGGTGAAAGTGTTTATCCTGGCAGGCCAGTCAAATATGGAAGGTCAGTCTGTGGCAGACCTTTTGGGCAAGGATTACAACAACGGCAAAGGCACTCTGAATGCGGTGATTCAAAGCATGGGGCAGTCGCCTCTGGTGCAGGATCTGAAAAATGAGAAAGGCCAATGGGCCGAGCGGGGCGATGTCTGGGTGCGCTATCAGCCTGAGGACCAGCCCGCGAAAATTGGTCCCCTGACGCTTGGTTTCACACCTTATGGCGGCCGCCACCACTTCGGCCCGGAACTGCAATTTGGACGGGTTGTTGGCGATCAATTGGAAAATCAGGTCCTTCTTATTAAAACCGCCTGGGGTGGGAAAAGCCTTTACAAAGATTTTCGTCCGCCGAGTTCCGGTGGCCAGGTCGGCCCCTATTACGTCAAGATGATCCGCGAAATCGAAACGGCTCTGGCCCGGCTCAAGTTGGAATTCCCCAGTGCGAAGGCCAGCGGGTATGAGCTTTCCGGATTTGTCTGGTATCAGGGCTGGAACGACGGGGTGGACCCCAAAAAGGCCATTCCGGAATATGAGCAGAATCTTGTGAATCTGATTCACGACATTCGGAAAGAATTGAAGGCGCCCGCCCTGCCAGTGGTTGTCGGCGAATTGACGGGCCCGTGGGTCGATGCGCCCGAGGCCTGGGCCAAACTCAGACAATCGCAAAAGGCCGCCGCTGCCCGCCCTGAATTCCTGGGCAATGTGGCGTTTGTTGAGACCCGACAATTTGTCCGCCCCGCATCAGAATCGCCCAATCCCGGCCATGGCCACCACGAATTCGGGAATGCTCAGACTGGCCTCCTGGTGGGCGATGCACTTGGCAAAGCCATGATTTCGTTGCTCACAGTCAAGCCAAAACCAGCCCTTGAGCCCATAAAGCCATCAGGGCATAAGGCCTTAAAAATCGAGGGCTGGCAGGTGCAGGTGGACCAACGACTGCTGGAGCCCGCCAATGAAGAGCTCTACAGGCGAGCGATGCGATTTCTGGAGAACAAGCTGGCGGATATCAAAGTGGTGGTTCCAGCCCCGATCGTCAAAAAGCTTCAGAACGTGACCATTGTAATGGATCAATCCCACGGCAAGCTGACCTCGATGCAATATCACCCGAGCGCAGACTGGCTCAAGGCCAATGGATATTCCGAGAGTCTGGCACGGTGTGTGCACCTGCCCAGAGCAGAGGATCTTGCGACGAAGCGCAATGTCAACGAGCAGCCCTGGGTCATTCTTCATGAATTGGCGCATGCTTACCATGACCAGGTTCTGGACTTTGAGGAGCCCAAAATCAAACAGGTTTTTCAGAATTATCGGAAGTCTGGACGAGGCGAAAAGACGTTGCTATTCAATGGGAGTCGGGTCAGGCATTATGCCTTGACGGATCAGAAGGAGTTTTTTGCGGAGATGACGGAAAGCTATTTTGGAGTGAACGATTTCTTCCCGTTCACCCGTGCCGAATTGAAGGAAAGCGAGCCTGAGATTTTTGAACTGATGCAGGGAATTTGGGGGCCATCAAGCCGTTAGGGTTTGCATAAGATTGATTTGAAAGCGTTGTAGGACCGCTGTTTGTGATTCATCAGCGACGGGTTCCGCAAAGGGTTGCTCGTGAATTTGTCCTGATTCTGTCCGGTGGTGGGCCAGGGCAATTTGGGCGGCCAGGATACCTGCTTCTCAAACTTCATCGATCAGAAGATTGGCGAGGTATTCCTCTCGTGGTAAAAACGGTGCCATATCTTCGAGTGGGCGAGAACTCATGGAACCATCGGGGTTTATGCGAGAAGAGACTGCTGGAACGATTGGCTGATTCGGAGGAGTCATAATTTCAAGGACGTATGGCCCCTCATATTCAATCGCTTTTTGTATGGCTCCATCCAGTTCGGCTACGTCGCTCACCCGCGCGGCAGGTATACCGTAGGCTGCGCAGATCTTGAGGGTGTCTGGCATGGTCACCCCAGAGCGTGGGCCCTCGCCGATGTAGCGTTCTTCAAAGTAATTCTTTTGTGAGGCACGGATCGACAAATAGCCGTCATTGTTCAAGATGAACAATTTGACCGGCAGTTTGTAGTGCAGGATCGTCTGTAGTTCCTGAATGTTCTGCTGCAGGGAGCCATCTCCGGTGATGGCCATCACTCGCTGATCGCCCAGTGCCGCTGATACACCAATGGCTGCGGGTACGCTGTATCCCATGGTTACCATGGCGCTGGAGGGGATGTATCTTTGGTTGTTGTGCCGCAGGATCAGACCCTGGGATCCCGCAAAAATTGCGGAACCTCCATCGGTAATGAAGGCGTCCCCCTCTCGGGCCAAGGCCGACAGGCGGTCCATGAAGGTATAGATGTTGATGGCTCCGACGGTCGTGGCGTACTCGTTCAAGCAGACGGGGTACTTCTTCTTCCATGCCACACATGTCTGCAACCAGGGGGCGCTTAAACTTTTGAATTTAGAGTCGCGCAGTCTTGTGAGTAGCCCTTGCAAGGCTGCCTTGGCATCGGATTCGATGAGGCGATCAATTTTGATTGTTCGCTTGCGGTGAGAGGTCAGATCGATGTCAATAACGACTTTCGTTGCCCCCCGCGCGAATTGTTCGTACTCATAACCGACCACTGAAATGTGTAAACTTGTCCCTATTGCCAGGACGAGGTCGGAGTTCTGCATGGTGAAATTCGCGGGACGGTCGCCCTTCACGCCGGCCTTGCCGATGTAAATATCCAGATCGTGGCGCAAGTTGTCGATGCCCAGGTAAGGCGTCACGACGGGAACGTTGAACTCAGTTGCAAGTGTCTGAAGCAGGTGTTGGGCGCCGGCCAGACGAATACCTCGTCCCGCTATAATCACTGGCCGCTCGGCTTTCATGAACAAATCACGCAGTTCATCAAGCACGGCGTCGCTGGCGTAAGGAGGCTGCTCTACCGTCGTGTAGGCAGGCAAATTCTCCGGATCGATCTTGGCCGATTGCACATCCATCGGGATGTCGATCCAAACTGGGCCTGGACGGCCGCTCTTGGCGATACTGACGGCCTTCTCAAGTTCGTAGCGAACCATTTCAGGCTCTGTTAAATGGATGGCATACTTGCACAGGCTAGAGACCACAGGGATGATGTCCAGCTCCTGTACACCAAACTGGCGCAATCCCGGTACGCCTTCGTTGTGCGTGCAAGCAGAGCGCTTGACCTGACCAGAGATGAAGAGGCAGGGCACAGTATCCTGCCAAGCGCCACCCAGACCCGTAAGAGCGTTTAATGCAGCTGGCCCAGTCGAGAAATAGCCGACTCCGAAGTTCTCGTTCGTTCTCGCGTAGGCTTCGAGAGCCATAGAGGCGGACTGTTCATGGTGTACGCAGATCGCTCGTAACTTGGGGTTACAAGCCACTCCATCCGTCAAGTGCATGCTGCCCGCCCCTGACAGCATGAAGATGTCTTTCAGGCCCAAGCGGTCGCTGATGAACTGGGCGATGTAGTCAGATACACGTATCATAGTTACTCTATTTTCACGATTGCAGACAGGCTTCAGCCATGCGCTCTAAAGCCCTCTGGATATTTTCTTTCAACTAGATGCGCGATACTGGCGGAACAATAGTTCATCTTGCGACGCGAAGTTCGAGCCAGGCAATCGACCACCACATTATACTATCAGAAAATCCGTCCAGGCTGAAGATAAATATTGAAATGTTGGGGTAATGATAAAAACGGTGCGCAAGACGCTAAAAAAATTGGAATAAAAAGAAGCGGAAAAATCCGGTACTGGGTGATTCCACCGGAACAAGATGCCGAATTCGTGGCCTGCATGGAAGAAGTGCTCGAAACCTGGGACCAGGCTTAAGATCCGTAGTTTCCTGTGATCTGTATGGACGAGCAGCCGGTTGAGTTGATCAAAGAAACTCGAATGCCGATCGCAGCGACGAAGAAGCATGCCAAACGCTGGAAATGAGCTCTCGGACAAGTCAATGCCTGAGCGACCGCCGCATTGGTGAACTGGCTGAACTGGAGAATGAAATCGAGGCATGGTCAGCCAAGACAAACGTCAGGGCAATGAGGCAATGACTGGCAGTTCAAAATTGAAAATGCGCGATTGAAACTTAAGAGACTTGACCCAAGGATGAAGACTTGAGGGGGCACTAGTCGATTTCAAACTCATCCAGCGGATAGTCATCGGTGTTGGCAACAACTGCCTTCTCTGCCGGAGAAAGCGGTGGCAGGACTCTGGCCAATTTCAGCCCATCCTCGCATTCATGGCCAATCTGCTGCCCAAGATAACTCAGCACAGCATTTTGATTTAATCTTTGAGACCACAATTTCGTATTGACTTCAAAAGGCTGATTGGAGCCTACAAGAATTTGGCCTCCATCAATTTCGAGAACATGAGGGAATACCTTGCGAAAAGTGATTGCTGTTCGGGGAGTCGGAGCCCAGGTGCACATGATCCCTCCCTGCTTCAGACGATCGCGACAAATCGTATAAAACTCAAGAGAATAAAGATTTCCTGCGTATGAACCATTCGGCCTGATGGCATCGGTCTCAATAATATCATATTTAACCGGATTTTGTAGAACGCCGATGCGCCCGTCCTGGTAAATGATGTTGAAACGGGGATCGGATATGAGCGAACTGAGCATTGAATCAGGGCTTCTTGAATTCTGATCCTGGATCAGTCGTCACTGGTCCGGGCAAATTTCATAGACGTCGATCGACATTGTCTGGCTTAGACAACCAGCAGCCCAGGCCGTATCGCCTGAGCCAAGACCGATAATCGCGATGCTTGTGGGGCTTCCATGAATCACTGAGGGCAAGGCCCCCAATTTGCTGTGCACGCCACCGTAGGGAATGTAACTCTGGCCCTTGCCATTATTTGAGACACGAATCCGGCCACCTTCATCAAGAAGTGAAATCACCCCCACTTCCGACTCAATAAAATGAAATCGCAAGGAATTGTTCTGGCCATGAAATCGCTGCCAGATAAGGTCGTTCGGAGGCACAAGATAAACGGCACTTGCAACTGCCAGCCCCCCTAGGCTCGCCGCTAGTCGGTCGCCGCTGAAGCCAATGGCAGAAATCATCACAAGCAGTGTGCAACAAAAAAGTAAACTCAATGCTCCCTGTGACTTAAGCATGTCTAGACCGGCCAGGCCAATAAAAAGACTCCCGGCGATGCAACCGGCAATATTCACAGCCTGAAGCGTGCCAAGACGGAATGATACCCGGTTGCGAGTGGTCTGGATGCCGTCCTGAAGTGCCACAAAAGATAGCCCCATGCAAAACGTTGGCAGGAGGAAAAGCAGCATCGGGAGATAAAAGTAGAAAAAAATGATCTTGACAGGAGTCTGATTCTTCATCGTCCTGGGTTCATAGCTTCGCCAATAGTCGATTAATATTTCGGAAAATGGCAAAATACCTGGAAATCTGCAAAGAATAATCAAGGGCGCCAGCGTGAAGACGACAACACCTGCCTGAGAAACAAGATAAATGCGCAGAGAGTTTCTCCAACGTGGCACCAGCCAGTTTCCGGCCATCGTACCAATTGACATTCCACCAAGAAAGATGCAGAGAATCAGGCTAAAGGTATAGCTTGTTGCCTTGGTGCCGATATCGACCATGCGAAACCAGACGATCTCAAGCCCAATTGCACTAAAGCCGCTCAGGGTGTAGGAGAGATACCAGAACCAGAGAGGCACTGCAGGCTTGGACGGATCGACCTGAACTATTTGCGGCCCTTCTAAATTGACTGAGTTGACTTCACTCGAATTGAAAATCGAAAAAATTGATGCTACGGCCACACTGAAATTGATGAAAGCGGCCAGTTGAAGTGTGCCCGCAATGCCCAGACTTGGCATCATGATGAACCCGCTCGCAAGCGAACCTACGGCCGAGCCGGCGAGATTCGCAGCATACAGTGTTCCTATGACACGACTTGAGCGGCGACCATGCCGCACAAGTGCCCGCGTGAGCAGCGGAAACGTCATGCCCATGAGTGTGGTCGGCAACAGCAGGCTAAATAAATGGGCAAGTACCATCTGCCACTTGCTGCCAATGTACCATGCCTGCGGGATAAACGGAATTTCCAGGCCATATTTGCTGGTGGCCAGACCGGCCAGGCCAATACCAAACTCGACCAAAGCAAAGCAGAAAAGTGACTGACGCCGGCCCAAAGATTGACTCAGTCGGCCGCCCAAAGCGCTGCCCAAGCCTATCCCGAACATAAATGCGGCGATGATCGTGCTGATCGAAAAACTGCCCACACCAGAAAGCAGGATTAATTTCCGCTGCCAGGCGACCTGATAAACCAGTGCAGGAACGCCACTGAAGAAAAAAAGCAGCGTTTGCCAATGCCAAGTTTGCAATCTGTGAAGAAAGGGCATGACGATACCTGATTGAATTCCGGTCTGCGTCATTCATGAAGGAAACTTTATTTTAGATAACAAGAATCTAAAAGCAAGAGCTTTACCAACTTTGTCAAAGATTTCCACAAAAGATGACGTCCCCGCCAAATAAAACAAGCCTGCTTTTATGCCGTAAACTCTTTCATGTTATTATCTTAAATCGATTTTTCATCTTTATTTATTGCCGGTCTTGGTATGATATTCCACTTCACTACAAGGGGTTATGTCAGAATGCCCTTAAGTTAAGCGTGACTTATGCCACGAATGGGGGTTAACTCCCCACTAATCTGGAACGAAGCTGATTCTGAATGATGCCTCCGGCATCTTTTTCGATCAAAACATGTCGTTTATAACCGCGAAGAGTATAACTTGATATTTGGCTTTTGTGTTGTAGGTTTCTAGAGACTGGATCTCATTTTACCTCAAGGCAAGTGGTCTTTTTTCGGATTTGACTCGATGATATTTGGGAACCCGGATACAATCGCGATTGAAATTGGGGAGTTGGTTTGTTACAGGGTTCGCAACCGAAAACTGTTGGTTTTCAGGGCCGATTCTGCCGACGGGCGGTGGTTTTTAGATTTAGAACAGAGCGACTGCAATCAGTCCGTCGAAGATGGTGATCAAGAAAGATGGGAATTTTGTAAACCTGAACAGATTTCCAAGACGATCCAGGTGCAGTTTCGCTTTATCTTTTTTGGCCAATACATTGGTGAATGGGACGATCGGTTTCCACTAACCCAGACGTTTGTCCGTATGAAAGAATTTCTTGACATCAGCGCCTTTCGGCGTGATGATTCGCTCAGGAACGTTGATTCCAAGACGTTTTTTGACAAAACCTTCACCGCTTTTTATGAGACGGATTACACCATCAGGCCTTGGCTTGAGCCTGATCCCAACCTCCGTGATAGATACCACCTGAGCGAAGTCGGCGGCGACTCGATCTGCGACCTTTACGGAATTGTCGTCGCGGGCATATCGGCGGAAACAAGCAGAATCGTAGTCAAGGATTTTCGAAGAGAGGAAATCTGGATCGACCGGGAATTCAAGACCGGGGAGATCGAAAAAATGGGTCGCCCTTTTGTCGAGTGGGCCGGACCAAGATGCCCAGAAGCTTGGTTTTAATGGCGGTATTGGGTGGCCGTCCGTCAAAACCAGCGGAGTGGGAATGCCAGGATTCGGACCGTTCATGGGTCCCAAGGCGATGGTTTTTAGTAGGAGTCGTGGGGGCTTTCAGATCGATCCAAAATTGGATGGCCCTTGGAAAAGTTGGGCTAAAGCGTTGGGAATGAAACGCACGTGGCCGACTGACATGAATTTTGAAATCGATTGAAGGCACGTTTTTCGATGGACAATTCGCTCCTGAGACGTGACAATAAGTTGTGCAAAAAGACCGATCCCATTCGGTTCAGAATCGGCGCCAACCAAGACCAAGACCAAAACCTCCCATTCGACCTGGATTGTAAAAGCGATGTCATCCGAGCCCAACACTGAATCGTTCATGCGTTCCGACACGATCAAAAAAGGCGACCAGCGCGCCGCACACCGGAGCCTTCTGCGAGCCACCGGCGTTCGTGAGGATGATTGGGAGAAGCCTTTTATCGCGATTTGCAATAGCCACGTCGACATCATTCCCGGCCACGTCCACCTTCAGGAGGTGGGCAATTATGTGAAAGAATGCGTGCGTGAGGCAGGCGGGGTGCCGTTCATCTTCAACACCATCGGTGTGGACGACGGCATTGCCATGGGCCATAAGGGGATGAAGTTTTCGCTGCCATCGCGGGAGATCATCGCCGACAGTGTGGAAACCATGATCGAAGCCCACCGGTTCGATGGCATGGTCTGTATCCCGAACTGCGACAAGATTGTGCCCGGCATGTTCATGGGCGCGATGCGTACGAACATCCCCACGATTTTCGTTTCCGGCGGCCCGATGGAGGCAGGCGTGACGGCTTCGGGCAAGACAGTGGACCTGATCGACGCCTTCGTGGCAGGCGCCAAGCGTCAGTCGGGCCTGATTTCGGCGGAAGAGCTTCTGGAAATCGAACAGGCCGCATGCCCCACCTGCGGAAGCTGCTCCGGCATGTTTACCGCCAACAGCATGAACTGCCTGGCCGAGGCCATTGGCATGGCCTTGCCGGGCAATGGCACGATTCTGGCGACATCGGCCGAGCGCAAGACGCTTTATCGCGATGCTGCATTCCGTATTGTGGAGATGGCCAAGGCGTTCGGCAAAGTTGGCCCGGGCCACGGTCTTCTGCCGCGTGAGATTGCCACTTTGGAAGCCTTTGACAACTCCATGGTTCTGGACATGGCCATGGGTGGTTCGACCAACACGATTTTGCACATTCTGGCCATCGCCCACGAAGCCGAAGTTCCGTTTGACCTAAAGCGGATCGCGGCCGTGAGCAAGCGCACGCCTCATATCTGTAAAGTCTCGCCTTCAGGCAAGTATCACATTGAAGATGTGGCCCGCGCCGGTGGGATTCACGGAATCCTGGGCGCTGTGGAACGCGGCAAGCCTGGCACTTTAAACTTGGATTGCATCACGGTGACAGGCAAGACACTGGGCGAAAATATCGCCGAATATGATGTGCGAGCAGAACATGCCGAGAGCGACGCGCGCAAGTGGACGGCCGTTCGGCCCGGCGGCGTTCGGTCGTCAAAGGCTTGGTCCAGCGGATCGGTCTCGGCCGCGGATATCGCTGTTCTGGAGGCTCCGGTTGCCGGCGGTCATGGATTCAAGGGCCCTGCACCCGACGGTTTTGACGTCTTCGACGTGATTCGCGAAGTGCCCAAAGCCTATTCCGAAGAAGGTGGCCTGGCCGTGCTTTATGGCAATTTGGCACCAAGCGGCGCTGTGGTCAAAACTGCGGGCGTCTCCAGCAATATGCTGACCCACGAAGGTCCGGCCGTGATCTTTGAGAGCGAGGAAGACGCCTATAACGGCATCGTTTTCGGCAAGGTCAAGGCGGGCGATGTGGTGGTGGTGCGCATGGAAGGCCCCAAGGGCGGCCCCGGCATGCAAGAGATGCTTGCCCCGACGACCGCCATCAAAGCCGTCGGCCTGGGCGAGTCATGCGCCCTGGTGACCGATGGCCGATTCTCAGGCGGAACCGCAGGCGCATCGATCGGCCACGTCAGCCCTGAAGCCGCTGTGGGCGGCCCAATCGGCTTGCTCAAGGACGGCGACATCATCGCCATCGACATTATGAACGGCAAGCTGGAGGTCAAGCTCAGCGATGCCGAACTGGCCAGCCGAAAGGCCGCCTGGACCCCACCGCCCCTGCGTGTGACCAAGGGCTTTCTGGCACGATACGCCAAAATGGCGACATCGGCCGACACCGGCGGTGTCCTGAAATGGGATTGATTCCGCCCGTGTCGATTCCGTTATTGTTATGATGCTTGATCTATGAATTAAAGCTCCAGTGTGTCGTTTATCGTCATTCTGGAGCGTTTTTTTTTTCGCTATTGCTACACCTGTCCCAATTCCCAAACATCGCCCAGAACCCATTCTTGGGCCCAAAAAAAAGACCCCACCCACCCCTGCCCGCCTGAACGACCTTCCGCTTGACAAAACTCCCGGATTTCGCATGATACGCCATGTCCGTTTTGACGAATTCTCAACCCGCATGGAGGTGGGCGCTCATGGCCGTTTTTCCCGTTGGATTGGCGTTTCTGATCTTGGTTCCTGGTCCTGATACCCCCACCCAGCCGACAGCCGTACAGAAATCTTTTAGGGACAATGGGTTGCAACGCGCAACAAGTGCCCCGGAAGCCTCGTTGAAAATGGCAGGCCATGCACCGCCCCTGCCAAAGCCGGGCCTGCCCTTGGCGATTGATAAGTCGGGCACGGTTTATGAGCCCATCATTCAAGCGATCTATGAAGAGCCTCTATCCGCCAGCGGAGAAGCCCAGCCGAGCCCACAATCGCCACACCGATTGACCGACCTGCCGGCTCTGAGCCCTACCCCGTCTGCCTCTCCTGCGCCATCTGCCTGAGAGGGATCGGGGCCTCAAAATTCCATCAAACGGCTGAGCTGTAGCCGCCATCCACCGGCACAGCCACACCTGTGACATAATCGCTGGCACGTGATGCCATCCAGAGAGCTGTGCCAGCGATGTCCTCAGGCTGCCCCCAGCGGCCAGCGGCAATGCGATCGACAACTTTATGATAAACCTCCGGGATCTCCTCTCGCGCTTTGTTCGTGAGGTCCGTGATAAACCAGCCTGGCAGAATGGCATTGACCTGGATATGATCCTTCGCCCAAGCCATTGCCAGACTTTTTGTAATCTGCACCACTCCCCCTTTGGCCGCAGCATAGGCAGGCGCAAATGCGGCCCCGAACAGGGATGTCATGCTGCCAATATTGATGATTTTTCCGCCCCCATTCGCCCTCATCGCCGGATAGACCGCTTTTGAGAAGCTGAATACGCTTGTCAGATTGACCCTCAGGACTTCGTCCCACTCCTCAATCGTCATCAACTCAGGCCTTTTACGAATATTCATGCCCGCATTGTTTACCAAAATATCGATCCTTCCAAAGCGGGTTAAAATCGCGTCGGTCACGGCCCCAACCTGCTCAGGCTGAGCCACATCGGCAATGAAACCCTCGGCCCTGACCTGAAAATCCACAGCCAGTCGGGCAGCAGCATCCCGTGTTTTTTCACGATCCCTACCCACCACAGCCACCATCGCACCCGCCTGGGCAAAGCCTTGGGCGATCCCAAAACCGATCCCGCCATTGCCGCCCGTCACAATCGCCAGCTTCGCAGTCAAATCAAATGGATTGATCATTTTCCGCCTTTCCTGAGAGAATAGATCCAAAATCAGAGTCACCACTCATTGATCAAAGGATCCGGCCATGCCTGCACAAGTCAACCGTTGGACACGCTTGGTCAAAGACTACTCCCAGACGGTCATTTCAACAATATGTCGCTTGGTTTACATAGCCTTGATTTTTGCATCCCAGCCAATCTCAGGAGCAAGGGCAGACGAGCCGAAGTCCGACCCCTGGATGATGTATCGAATTATGGGGCTTGATGATTTACGGCTTTCCCTCAGCCAGATGGAGCGCCGCCTCGAAATATTGAGGGTCGAAGTCGCCCGTTCGCGAAAACTGGTCGCATCGGGCGCAGCCCCACAAATCGAACTGATTGAAAACGAAGGAAATTTGGCCATATCCTCAGCCGAGCGCGATGAGTTGATCGCCCTGATCAACTGGCAGAACTACCTTCTGGAACTTTCGAGAAACCAGCGGGCATTTACGGAAGTCGAGCATTTTCAATTGCTTGTGGCGCATCTGGAGCCGCGTGTGAGATTGGTTTCGGCCATCGTCAGCCTGGTCGAGAAACGACATTCGATCAACGATCGCCTGAAGAGCCGTAGAGCGATCGCATCAGAGGAGTTCGAGCGATCGGCCGACGACCTTGAGGAAGCCCGCTCGCGACGGATCTTTTATCAATCACAAGCCTTGCAGGCGCGGCATGCTTTGGATATCAGGCAAGGGAATCGCGAATTTGATGCAGGAGAAGCCGAAATATTGGCAAAAGCGGTCGCATCGGCGCATATTGCCATGTGGCAGACAATTTTAAAGTCAAACGATCACCGATTGGCCCGTCTCCAGGCCTTGAAAAGCCGTGGGGTGGTGACCCAGGTGGAGGTGGATTCTGTAAACGAGACCCGGAAATCACTCCAGAAAGCCCTTGAAGCCGCAAAGGAGTCGAAGCCGGAACCCTACCCATCACCCGGCCGCATGAAACGACCATCGGCACAACTCACATGAAGAATCTGAAAGCGGAGCAGAGCCTTCGGAAAAAAATCCGGACCAACCCCTTGCTACGTGAACATAGTTACATTACACTAATTTGAGATGTTCAAGTAGGGGTTTTGAAACGAGCTTTTGGATCGTATTTTCAGGGTAATCGTCATGATCCGATTCATTCACGCGGCAGACATACATTTGGATAGCCTTATGCGGGGGTTGGATACAAAATTGGCGGATATTGATCCGTCGGTTTTTCGGCTGAGTACGCGCAAGGCTTTGAAAAATCTGGTGGATTGGGCTGTATGGGAAAATGTCGATTTTGTGACCTTGGGAGGAGATAATTATGATGGCGATTGGCGTGATCATCAGACAGGGCTTTATTTTGTACAGCAGATGGCTCGGCTTGGAGAGATTCCAGTGGTTTCGATCACAGGTAACCACGATGCTCAAAGTAAAATAACGCGTACATTGAGATTGCCGCCGACGTTTCACCGGCTCAGCGAAGAATCGCCTGAAATTTATCAGGTTATTCCTGGTGTGCGCATTGTTGGACAAGGGTTTAAGAATCAAAGTGAAACTCGTAATTTGGCACGTGGGTATCCCGAATTGGATGGTGGAGGAATTAAAATCGGGTTATTGCACACCTCGCTAGCGGGTGGGAAGCGAGACGGGCATGACGATTATGCGCCTTGCTCGCTCGACGATCTTCGTTTTAAGCATTACCAATTTTGGGGTTTGGGGCATATTCACAAGCAGTCATGGGAAGCACTTCAGGGCGAGGTGCCAATTTTATTTCCTGGTAACCTTCAAGGCCGGCACATCCGTGAGACAGGCCCCAAGGGGGCTTATTTGATTGAATTGGATGATGATGGGAAATTGATTTCAGAAGAGTTCAAAGCGCTCGATGAAACTCGTTGGGAAGAGCTTTTGGTGGAGATTGGGGCGTTTCAATCAATCGACGAACTTTGGCCGTATTGCGAACAGAGATTTAGAGAAATGGCAGAGCAGGCAGGCGGACGGGTTTTAGCGGTCCGCTTGAGGATTGACGGTGTCTCAAGGATTCATAAAGAGATATTGAAAATGCGGTCTGGCGCCGAAGATGCTCTACTCGCAGAAATACAAAACGCAGCAAACATGGTGACCCCGGGGTTAATTTGGGTAGAGCACGTTCAGGTTTCTTCGCATTCGCCGGTTCAAATCGGGCCGACCACTCAGGCCATGCGTACGCTTTGTGAGTTTATCCAAACCAAGGCCAAGGCTGACAATTGGCTGGATGAATTTCTGGATATGAAAGAGTTAAAGCAACTGCGTAATCAGGCTTCGTATTTTCGGGAGGCAGATCAAGCTGAAATGATGGGCCTTCTGTTTGACAAAAAAGAGATCGAAATGATTCTTGCGGAAATTCCTGAATTACTTGAAGTGAGATTGAATACGAATGGGTACCTGAAATCAAGGGAGTCTTAAAATATGCGATTACTGGAACTACATCTCAAAGCCTTTGGCCAATTCACGGATCATATTCTAAAACTGGGTCGACCTGGTGTCGCAAGAGGCGGGCTTTATTGCATTATTGGTCGGAACGAAGCAGGCAAAACAACATCGCTTAACGCGATTGAGCGACTTCTGTTTGGCTTTAAACGCGGCGACGAAAAATATGACTTCATGCATCCTAAATCAAAGATGATGGTCGGTGCATTGATTGAAGATGATAGAGGCGAGGCAAAGATTTTCTGGCGCAAGAAAACGGGTAATACCCTTTTTGTTTCGGACTTGAAAACGCCAGTGCCGGAATCTATCCTGGAACAATATCTTGACGGGGTGCCTGAAGAATTATTCATGAGTCTTTTTGGATTAAATCAGGAAACACTGCGTAGAGGTGGCAAAGATCTGGTGTTGGGTAAGGGTGATTTCTCGAAAATTCTGTTCGGCGAATCGCTGGGCGATTTGCATCAATTTGAAGCTGTAAGGACCTCTCTCAGGGACGAAGCAGAGCGGCTGTTCAAGCCTAATGCCGGGGCCAAGGCCAAAACGCAATTGAATCAGATCAAACCGGAAAAAGAACGGATTGAAACTGAAATTCAAAATGCTACCTTAACAACAGCCCGGTGGGTGGAACTTGAAAAGCACCAGAAAGATTATTCGGCGGAGGTGGAACGATTCAAAGGGCTCATTGGAGCTAAAACTGAGGCTATTCAGCGCATTGAGCGGCAGGAACGCTCGATCGAACATTTAAAGGTGCTTCGAAAAACTGAGATAGAACTGCAGGCCCTTGGCAATCTGCCCAGAGTTGGCGGCGATGAGCGAGATCGGTATATCAAGAACAGGGAGCTTGAAAAGTCTGCTGATGATGAGATTCAAAAAATCACCACAGAGATGCGTGAACTGGCTTTAAGTATTGAATCAGTACAGGTGGACGAAGTTCTAGTAGATCAAAAGGATGAGATCACCAGACTGCATCTTCAGGTTAAGGAGATTCAATCACTACAGGAGCAGATTGCATCCAAGGCTAATCAGCTTATGGTTGCATTAAAAGATATTGAAACAGAACTCACTGGGTTTGGCTACCACTCATCAGACCCAGATGTACTGCCTAAATTCACCAATCTGATAGAAGTGAAGCTTTTTGAAATTCGCGACCTGATTTTTAAGCAAGAGGTAGAACTGAAAAACGCTGTGACGGCAAAAGAAAATGCTGAGAAAAACTTGATTCAGGCTGAGACAGAGTTGGAACTCGCGTCGATGTTCGTTGGTCTTAATGCTGTTGAGAGTGCGATTTCGCATTATCAAGCGATTCTACCAGAGTTGAGTCAGTTGCCCCTTTTGATGAAATCTATAAGAGAATTAGAAAGTGAGCGGGCGCAGAAATTACAGAATCTTTCTGGCTGGAATGGCACTTACAAAGAATTTTCTTTGTTAAAAATGCCAAGTTTTATTGCTGTTGGGCTAGATGCAATTCTCTTGGAAAAAGCTGAAATTGACCTTGCTGAAGCTCAGCGTGTGAAAAAAGAATTTGCAAAGAAGCATGCCATATTGCAGGCGAAAGTCAGGAAGCGGGTTGAACAGGAACGTATTCCAGCTATTGAAGTTCTGGAATCAGCGCGTGACATTCGGCGGATTTATTGGTCGGCGGTACGCGGGCGATGGTTTGGCGAACTTCCCAAAGGTGTCGATGAATTAGAACCACTGAGCGATCTTCAAGTTGCTGATGCGTTTGAAGAGCATGTCAAAACAGTCGATCAGATTGCCGATCAGTTGAGGTATCATGCTGAGACAACGGAGTGGATGCGACAGTTGATGAATCTGGAAGCCGAATTGGAGTTGTCAGGGTCAGATTTGATTAACGCTGAATCCAGTTATGATGTAGCCTTCAATACTTGGAAGCAGCATTATCTTAACATTAGTGTGGAAGCCAATCGTCGACAGGAGATGGAATCATGGCCTAAACTCGTTTTAGATATTCAGGAAATTAATGAAAAACTTCAGCGAGATGAAACTCAGATTGAAGCGACACGAATTAAATGGGATCATGCACTTGCCGAATCAATACTGCCGCTGCTTGAAGGAGAATTCCAACCGCATTTGCCGCATACTGTCTGTTTTGATTTACTGAGTTCATTGAAAGATTCTCTGAAATCGACGATCGCCACTCGGGCCAGGCTTGAACAGTCAATTCAGAAGGCTCGGATTGAAATTCGTGATTTGGATGATAAGATTAAAAATTATTCTAAATTATTTAATAATGCAAGGCAAAAGTGGGATGAGCAATTGGTCGAGTTTGGATTAACAGCGAAATTCAGTCCTGAGAAGTCTGAAATCGAGTTGCAGAAGTTCAAACAATTGCAAGCCGAAATTGAACGTTATCGCAAGAAGCAGTTAGAATTTCAAAATGATAAGCAGAAACTCTCAAAATTCGAAAAAGATGTCTATCAGATTGCATCAAAAGTCGGACATTCAGACCTTGCAGCCGATCAGTTTCGGATTGTCCAGGATTTTGTAAAAAAACTTTCGGTAGAACTCAAGATTAAGACTGATCTGCAAGTTGACCAGAATGCCATGATGAAATTAGAGACAAATTTGGCTCGTTATGTAAAACAGTTTGAGGAATCCAGAGCTGCGATCCAGGAAGTGTGCCGGTTAATTGGCCTGACGGATCCGGAGGCGGTCGATCTTCGATTTGGAAAGATGCAGCGGCGTGATCGTTTGGAAGAAATCATTCAATCCAAGCATGAATTGCTTGCAACGCTTGCTGAAAACTATAGTATGGAAACATGGTTTCAGGAAGTGGCGTCTCTTGATTCAGAGTCTGCCATGTTGCTAGTTCGGCATCTTGAAACAACAAAAGATTCGCTTGAGAACGAGCAGAAAGAATGGAACAGGAAGAAAATTGAAACGGATCTTGAAATTTCCAAAATTAATATGGGTGTGGAGTCTGGATTATCATTGCAAATGAATCAGCAGCGGTTGGATTTTTTTGAAAGTACTTACAGCCAGATGAAGCATTATATTCGAATTTTACTTTCAAACCGTTTGTTAGAACAGGCTGCGGAATCATATCGACAAAGCATGGGTGAGCAGGTGATTGAATTTGCAAGTCGTAATTTCAAGGCGTTGTCGCTTGGTGCTTACTCTGAAGTTCGCACTGTGAAGGATGAGGATTATGGTCGGCGCCTTGTTGTGGTCAAGAATGACGAAGATTCCGACAAATTGCACTTGGACGATTTGAGCGAAGGAACACGTGATCAGCTTTTTCTCGCGTTGAAACTGGCGATGATTGAGAATCGGCTTGATGAACGCAAAAGGGCTGGACATTGTCCATTGCCTGTCATTTTTGATGATATACTTGTGAATTTCGATGACGAACGTGCGGCGGCCGCGTTTCGGCTCTTCTCGAAGCTTTCCGAGAAAACCCAGGTCATTTTTCTGACCCATCACCAACACCTCGAAGCAGTGGCCAAGAGGGCGATTGGCGACGTGAACTTTGGTGTTCATCGGCTTGGTGGGAATATCGACGATCAATTTCAGAGTTCGGCGCCTGTTCAATCAGAGATTGAGAGATCGTAAAAAACAATTGGCAAGCGTAACTCTCCAGATTAAAATGGGAAAAGTGCTTGATATTCACCTCAGCTATCAGGGTATGAAAACGATCATGACAGACAGGAAAC
Source organism: Candidatus Kuenenia stuttgartensis (assembly GCA_945865635.1). Taxonomy (GTDB): domain Bacteria; phylum Planctomycetota; class Planctomycetia; order Isosphaerales; family Isosphaeraceae; genus QWQI01. Next base: position 17,325 of record CAMBEP010000002.1, on the reverse strand, counting down.
CGGAAAACGCGATTTTGCCTTTGATTCTTAACCGTCGATCCTCGCGGGCCATGACCGGCGGGACGGTTCCGCATGCTCAATTGCTTTCTCTTTTTGAGGCAGCCCGGTGGGCGCCATCGGCGTTTAATAATCAGCCGTGGAGGTTTCTCTACGCTCATCGCGACAGTGTTCACTGGCCTTTGTTTTTTGATTTGCTGGGCGAATTCAATCAGAGCTGGTGTAAAAATGCGGGTGCGTTGATTTTGCTGATTGCCAAAACCACGTTTGACCATAATGGCGAGTCTGCTCGGCTTTATGCCTTTGATGCAGGAGCGGCGTGGGAGAATCTGGCAATTGAGGCCACGAATCTTGGCTTGGTTTCTCATGCGATGCAGGGTTTTGATCATGTTCAGGCCAGGCCTGCGCTGAATATTCCAGAGGGTTTCGACCCATTGATCATGATTGCGGTGGGACACAAAGCGGCGGCAGAGAGCTTGCCTGAAGCACTTCGCGAGCGTGAAAAGCCGACTCTGCGCAAGTCGCTGAGCGAATTGGCATTCGCAGGTCCGTTCCCAATCTGATATGATAATGGCGTCCAGAAAAATCGAATTTGCTCTAGAATTCATAGCTGAAGGAATCTCAAGAATGGCTACTCCCGACCAGATTTATGATCAGGCTGTCGACAGACGCGATGCTGGCGACAAGCCGGGTGCGATTGAATTGCTGATTGAGGCACTTTTGATTGACCCAGACTTTGCAATTGGTCATGGCATGATTGCCAAGCTTTATGCGGATCTTGGTGAAGTGGAAAAGGCCATTGAGCATGCCAAGCGGGTGGTTGAGCTGGAGCCAGAAGACACGTTCAGCTATACGGCACTTTCGGTTATTTACGTCAAATGCGGGCGAATTCCTGAGGCTGAGGCTGCCAAGGCGATTGCTTTTCAAAGGGAACATGGGCTATGACGTATCGATATCATGAGAAATTGCTGGCGGGCCTTGTTTTCCTGGCACTTCTGGCCTTGAATTGCAATCGGGATGCAATTGGTGCGGACCAGGCGGATTCAGTCTGGTATTTGAATGAAATGCCAATTCTGATTCGGTTTTATCAGGATTTGCATCGCAATCCGGAGCTTTCACTGGCTGAGAAGCGGACATCGGGAGTGATTGCAGGGGCTTTAAAAAACATTGGTGCTGAGGTGACGACCGGCGTTGGTGGCTTTGGGGTGGTTGGAGTTCTGAAAAATGGGGACGGGCCGACGGTATTGGTGCGATCGGACATGGACGCCCTGCCCTTGACAGAAGCAACCGGTGCGGCCTATGCGAGCCAGGCGAAGAGCATGGATGCGGAGGGGCGATCCACTGGGGTGATGCATGCCTGTGGGCACGACATTCACATGGCTTGCCTTGTGGGCTGTGCGAAATGGCTTGCGGATCATAGGGCGTTGTGGTCTGGAACAGTGGTATTAATAGGTCAGCCAGCCGAGGAGCGAGTAATCGGAGCCAGGGCGATGCTGGATGCGGGTCTTTATTCGAGGTTTCCGAAGCCATCGGCGGCTTTGGCATTGCATGTGGCTCATGATTTGCCAGCAGGATCGGTGGGTTATATTTCGGGTCCTGCATTTGCATCAAGCACGTCTGTTGATATTACAGTGAAGGGACGTGGCGGGCATGGAGCCTTACCGCACAATGCGAATGACCCCATTGTACAGGCGGCGATGCTGGTGGTGGATTTGCAATCGATAGTGAGCCGGCAGGTCAGCCCAGTGGATACGGCCGTTGTCACCGTGGGTTCGATTCACGGCGGAACGAAGCATAATATTATTCCTGACGAAGTGCATTTGCAATTGACAGTCAGGGCGTTTCGTGAGGAGACAAGGGAATTGCTTCTCGACTCGATTCGGCGCAAGGCGGAAGGCCTGGCGCATGCTCACAAGGCGACTAAGCCTTTGGTGGAAGTCAAGGAGGGGATCGGTCGGACTGTGAACACACCTGAGCTGGTGGCCCGGGTGTTGCCATCGCTTGTCAAAGAGCTTGGAGAAGAGCGAGTGGAGCTTGTGGAGCCGACGACCGGCGCAGAAGATTTTGGCCAGTTTGGTGAGGGCGGAGTACCGACATTCATGTTTCGATTGGGGACCGTGAATCAAGGGCGATTGGATGAGGCGAAAAAAGGGGGCAAGCCGTTGCCTTCATTGCATTCATCCGGGTATTTGCCGGTGGCCGACATGTCGATTCAAACGGGAGTGAAGGCGATGTCGGCGGCAGTTGTCAGGCTTTTGCCGGCCAAATCGTCAAAATGAATTGAAACTTAGAGAGCGAGAGATTCAAATGGATTTTGGTGTGCCGTTTCTGGAAGGTGTTCAAGATCTTCTTAGTCCTTCGATAGTTGTATTTCGGGATCGGGTTGCTGCGAATATTCAGCACATGATTTCCGTTGCTGGCGGTGCACATCGGCTTCGCCCTCATGTGAAAACTCATAAGATGGCTGAAGTGGTTCGGATGTGTGAAACGGCTGGCATTCATAAGCACAAGTGCTCGACAATTGCTGAGGCGGAAATGACGGCCTCGGCAGGTGGTCGCGATGTGTTGCTTTCTTATCCGTTGGTTGGCCCGAATATTTGGCGATTTTTGAAGTTGCAACAATTTTATGGTGCCACGCGGTTTGCGACTTTGGCTGACGATCTGGATACGGTTGAATTTATTGACGAGGCTGCCCGCAGGCACAATCAGACGATTCGATTGTATCTGGACCTGGATTTAGGGATGAATCGAACTGGAATTGAGGCAGGCGATAGGGCTTTTGAGATTTACCAAAAAATTGTAGAGTCTAAAAATCTGATTGCATCTGGGCTTCACGGTTATGATGGTCATGTGCGGGATTTGGAACCTTTGGCTCGAAGGGCGACGGTCAAGCCGGGTCAGGATGCGTTGTTTGCGTTTCGTGATCGGCTGGTTGGAGCTGGTTTTCCGGTACCTTCGCTGGTGATGGGTGGCAGCCCGAGTTTTCCGATCCATGCGGAATTGACGGATCCGGCCTTGGAATGCTCGCCTGGAACGCTGGTTTTTAATGATGCAGGATATGGTTTGAGATACGAGGATCTGGAGTTTCCTCCGGCGGCATATTTATTGACACGGGTGGTGAGTCGGCCGGGACATGATCGGCTCTGCCTGGACCTTGGCCACAAGGCTGTGGCAGCGGATCCGGCGCCGCCCAAGGCAAGAATATTGGCACTGCCTGACGCCGAACCGCTGGGTCAATCTGAAGAGCATTTGGTGATTCGCTGTGCGGAGCCCGGGAAATATCCGGTGGGGACAGCGTTATGGGCGGTTCCATCGCACATTTGCCCGACCGTTGCATTGCATAATTGGGTTTATGTGGCTGAGGCTGGAAAAATCGTTGGCCGATGGGATGTGACGGCTCGGGGCCGAGTGATTACGATATGAATGGGTTATGAGTGGGGAGAAGATTTAAAACCGGCATCAGTTGGCAATTTGGTCTTTCCCCATTTTTCAAATTCCGGTTTGATGTTTTCAAAAAGCAGGATACGGAATTGCATTTTGAGGGGTTTGTCGGCTGGTAATTCGATGGAGTCCAGATTTTGATCGGGACGTGGCGTGGGGTTTGCGACAATGAGTCCATAATCTCTGGTATGGCCCCAGAATTTTAGGCTGTTGGAGTTTTGGGCGATAATTTGAATTCCGCTTCTCAGGTTTTTTGGATTCGCTCCGGTGCTTGGCATGGAGGCGGCCCACCATTTTGACTCTTTGCCCCAGGTTTCTTTTTCGTTGGTTCCTCCCTGGCTGTTATGCAATTGTCCGTGGCCGGTTTTGACACAAAGTGGGGTTGCCAATCGCACGCCCAGGCCCATTTCTTCCTGATGGCCGAGTTGCAGGAATTTGGATTTGGTTGTGATCGTAGAATTCCAATCCAGGATGAGAATTCCTTGATGGCTGCTGAGTCGGAATTCGGCGATCTCATTGGTTGGCAGTTTTGTATTGTCGATGGGATGATAGGTATTGCGCACAGAGAAATAGAGTTGATTGGATTTGACGGTAGGCGATTGTAGGAACATGTGTTGAACATGAGCTTTATTTCTCCAGTAATCGTCGCCATTGAGCCGGCCAAAGGCGAGCCATAAGCCGGGATGCATGGTGGTGTGATCGGTGGCTTCGATGTCGGGATGAGGAGGGTTATGGCGACTGATGCGCGTTCCGCTGGCGGTGTGGAGGTCCATGAAATATGGGCGTTTGACGGCTGGATCGGTGAAGACATAAGTCATGATCAACTGCTGATTGTATTTGATCAGAAGCTGGTTTGGTTGCATTTGGAACGACCAGGGATTGGGTGGATTTTGGGTGTAGGTCTGGGCTTTTGCAGTAAGAAACGTGTTGAGGGCGGCGAAGCGATGAAAGTGGCGCCGGTTCATTGGTTTTTGGTCTTTCGCATTGATTGTAAAATTAGACGCCCTTGGGAATGGCCCAGTGGCCGTCCCGATATTTTCTTGTGAGGAGTAAGTCGGCTTGAGGATCGTTCTGGAACGATTCGCTGGCGGGATTAAAATGGAGCGATCTGCCCAGTCGTGTCGCAATATTGCCCAGGTGGCATAGGGATGCAGAAATGTGGCCGATTTCAATTGGGGCTGACAAAGGCGTCGCGGATCGAATGGCATTTATGAAATCGGATTGATGGGAAGGGTGATCCTGGGCCTGGCCGGCGAGTTGGATTTGATTGCCCTTGCGGTCGTAGGTTTTGACGACACCTTTTTTGCTCAGGAGCATGTATCCTTCGGTTCCATAGAAGAGGTTTCCGTTGTCGATACCTTCTTCCGGCGAGTAGGGCGACCAGATTCTCATTTCAAACATGAGTTGCCTGGTCTGCCCGACTTTTTCTCCGGAATTGTATTCAAATAAGACATTTTGGGTATCGGGAAATTGTTGGTCGTCGTCAAAATAGTATTTTCCGCCGATAGCAGAGATGCGATCTGGATGGGAGTTCATGCCAAGGCCCCAGCGGGCGATGTCAAGTTCATGGACACCATCGTTTCCCATATCGCCGGTACCAAAATTGTACCACCAGTGCCATGTATAATGATGGCAGTTGGATTGAAATGGGACAGAGGGAGCAGGTCCTGTCCATAAGTCATAATCAAATTCCTGAGGTGGGCTTGAAGGCTTGGAATGACCGATATCAGAGCGTTTCTGGATATTGAAAGCCTTGGCAAACAGGACATTTCCAATGATTCCCTGATGCAGATGATGGATTGCATGACGAATCAATGGCATGCTTCGAGATTGTGTTCCGTGTTGTACAAGCCGTTGATTTCGGGCGGCCGATTTGACGAGTAATCGCCCTTCTTTGATATTATGGGAGCATGGTTTTTCGACATAGACATGCTTTCCTGCCTCGCAAGCCAGAATGGCAGACGGCGCGTGCCAGTGGTCGGGAGTGGCTACGATGACGGCCTGAATTTCGGGTTTGTCGAGAATTTTCCGGAGGTCGCTGACAATTTGGGGGGATTTATGGCCGGCTTTGATGAGTTTTGAGGCGGCTGCAGAGGATTGTTTTGGGTCTGGATCACAAAGGTACTGGATTTCCACTCCAGGAATCTTTGCAAAATTGAGCATCAGGTTGGTACCTTGGCCGCCGCACCCGATCAGGGCCATTGGGATGGTGGATTTGCTTTGAATTGCATTTGCCTGATGAGTTTGGAGAGCCGTTGCGATGGCTGCGGATTGTTGGAGAAATTTGCGTCGTGGGGTCATGATTTGGGTGATTCCGGGTGGTTAGAGATATGAGCAGATCTGGTCACGAGTGGATCGGGGATGAAAAATGCAGCAGGAATTGCAATGGCATAAATACAGCCAGCGGCCGCGCCAATGGCAGAATAATCGCCATCGAACCAGCGGACCAGAAGGCTTGAGGCCAATACGCCGAGTGCAGTGAGAAAACGGCCAGTATTATAGGCGATTCCGGTGGAAGTGGCACGAATTTCGGTTGGAAACATCGCAGGCAGATAGAGCGGCAGCCAGCCAAAGAAAAGGGTTGCGATCAGGCCCTGTGTGAATACAAGGGGAAGAAAAAACGGGGACAGGGGGCGAGTCAGCAGGAATAGGGAGCAGGTTGCGATAGTCGAGAGGGCACCGAATAAGGCGAAGGAAAGTTTTGGGCCGAGTCGGCCTGCGATCAGGGCCCCGAGGAAGCCGCCCAGGCTGGCCCCGAGAGCCCACCAGCCTTGTGCAGCGGCTTTGTAGGTGGGGTTTGATGGGCCTGCGATTTGGTCGGCCCAGGGGATCATCCATTTGGATGCAGCCCAAGCGCCTAAGAGTGGAATGGTGCCCAGGAAAATTGCGAGTAGGAGTGTGGGTCGATTGCGGGCAGAGTTGTATTTAGCCGGTGGGGTGGGCAAGTGGGAAGTGGTTGCATTGGATTGTATTTGGATCCACTGCGGTGATTCCGGCAGGAATCTGAGAATGAAAAGGCCGAGCAAACCTGGTGCTGCGCAGCATTGGAACAGCCATCGCCATGAATCTGGTGTGATGGGATGTAATCGGGCGACTTGCGAGAGGCCGAGAATTCCGACATTGATTGCGGAGCCTAAAAATCCGGAAAGGGATGGTTTGGAAAGGCCTGTCCAGCATTCGGCGGCGAGTGCAATTCCATTGGGCCAGACTCCGCCGACTCCGAGGCCGACCAGAAATCGCAAAAATAATAATTGATTGAGGCTGGTGGCCAAGCCGCCGAGCCCGGCAAATAGGGAATAGAAGAGGACACTTGCGGCCAATGCTCGAACCCGGCCGGCTTTATCGCCCATTCGGCCAAATGCAATTCCACCAATGGCAGCCCCCATCATGAGTGAAGCCGTCAGCCATGCGAACCAGTCGGCGCCAATTTGTGGGCTGTAATTGGATTTGAGGAGATCGCGTGTGACGCTTAAGGAGGCGATTGGCATGAGCCCGAGTTCAACACCGTCGAACAATAATGCCAAAAAGACACAAAAGGCGACGGAGAATCGCTGAAATTTTGTGAGTGGGGCTTGTGTGATTGCCATTTTAGGCGGATGATTGGTTGATGATATTGTCATCTGGGTGCTTGGATTTTTGCAGGCGAGTCCTCTTGCAGTCTGAAGCGGTATTTACCAGAATGACGGATGGGACGGAAGATTGCAACAGAATTCATGGGGGCCGCATGGAAAATCAGAAGAAAGCCGAATCGGTTCATGAATCATTGGAATTTGGCCCAATGGAAGTCGGCTTGGTTGGGCTTGGGCTGGTTGGTTCGGCAATTTCAATTCGTTTGATTGCCAAGGGGTATGGTGTCACGGGTTTTGATTTGGATGACGATGCGAAATCAAAGTTGGAGAGGGTTGGTGGTACGGTGGCAAAGTCGGGCCGAGAGGTCGCCCGAAGGTGTGATCGGATTTTTATGAGCCTGCCTGACGGAGGTATTGTGGGGTCGGTGGTGGATGAAATGATGCCTGATTTTGTTTTAAATACAATTCTGGTGGATACGACCACGGCGGAACCTGAACAGGTTCTTGCGGTTGGTAAAAAACTGGCAGGAATCGGGATTGGGTATCTTGATGCAACTTTATCGGGCAGTAGTGAGCAGGTTGCTTGTGGAGATGCAACTTGGCTGATTGGTGGCGAAAGGAATGATTTTGATAAGGCTGAGGAATTATTTCATGCGATTGGTGGATTGGTTCACCATGTCGGGCCGGTGGGGGCTGGGACGCGCATGAAGCTGGTATCGAATTTGATTCTGGGATTGAATCGGGCGGTATTGGCTGAGGGTTTGGCGCTTGCGGAATCATGGGATATGGACCTTGTGAGGACTCTTGAGATATTAAAAACAACGTCGGCATATTCCAAGGTGATGGATGTTAAAGGCCAGAAAATGATTGAACGGAATTATCAGCCACAGGCCAGGCTTAAGCAGCATCACAAGGATGTTCGGATTCTATTGAAACTGGCGAATGAAAAAGGGTTGAAACTTTATTTGTCAGAGTTGCACGAGGAATTGATGAGGAAGGCTGAGGATGAGGGGCTGGGAGAATTGGACAATTCTGCGATTGCTGAAATCTGGAGGTAATTATGGAGTTATTGGGATGATGGAATGGATCGGACCTGGACTTTGATTTTTATGACGGTTTCTGCATGGAATTTCGAGAGGTCGATTCGTTGGCTGACTGGGATTTCATAAGTCTTGTTTTCGCTTGTAAATGCAAAAGCCTGATATGGTTTTGGCAATCTTATCCGGATTGAGGTGGATTCAGGGCGATTTTTAGGCAATTGCAATTGGATCTCCACGAAGCCATTCTGGAGTTGGCTTTGAAGGTGGATGGAAATTGGGCCAAAGCGTGATGGGGCATTTTGGATTCGTAATGTTTTGCCATCAGAGAGCCATTGTCTGGGTGTGGCGTCGAGTAGTCGGAGGGTTTCGAATTGGCCGTTGTGATCGAGATCCCATTCCTGAATCATGAGGAATCGAAGAAGTGTGAGCCAGTTTGCTGCGGATGTGGAATTGGGCGGAAGATGGAAAAAGCGGCCATTTGCATCTCCTCCTGAATATCTGACGCCTTCGCCGTGAATACACGAGTCGCGGGTCATGCCATGAGCCAGCCAGCCATAAAGAGTGACGATGGCATGATCGGGCTGATCGCGCCGCAGCCTTGCCTGGGCGTATTTAAGGCCATAAAGTGGTGCAATTCCATCTTGCCCATAATAGGGGCTGTTTTTCCAGAATGGTCGGGTTCGTGGCATGCCCATGGATAAGCCGGCCCTGAGGTCGAGGTATCGAAAAACGCGGTTTTCGCGTTGTTGGTCAAGAATTCCGCTGTCGATGACATTTCCGAGAACGAGATTGTAATAGCTTGATTCCTGGGTATCCGGAATTCTTGTAACGGGCTTATCTTTGCCGAAAAAACCAATTGGTACAAAATCCGGGTCGGTTGATAAAGATTCGGAGGTTTTCAAGGCTTTCATGATGTGGTCGTTCAATTGCGAAGCGACCATTGAAATTCTTTTGGATTCGGAATTTCGGCCTGAGTTATTGAGTGCAATGGAGAGATCTGAAAGGCCTTTCCAGCAGAGGGCGGATGAGCGTAGGTTGTAGACGACTCCACTGATATCGCCTGCGAATCGGTCGGGTGGGGGGAGGCCATTTTCCGGGCTGAGATTATTCTGGATAAAATCCAGGACTGGCTGCCATCGATGTTCTTGGTTGGTCAAGATATCAGGAGCCTGAAGAATTTCGATGAGATCTCGCAATAAAATCAGTTTGAGGCCAGCCACAGCGGTTCGGGTGTCGGTGCGCTGGAATGCAAACTGAGAGTCGATGACCTGATTGACAGTCTGGTGGGCTCCCCAATAGGCCAGGCCACGCAGGAGGTCAGACCCTTCGGTCATGTAGAGGTGATCGTAGGCATTGATGGCACTATAGTTTGGATTTTTTCCGGAAATTGTCATCAGAATGGAAACGAAATGGGATTTCCAGGCATTTTGAATGCGTTCTTCGGGGATTTCCCAGGCAGCACATTGGGCAATATGTTTCTCCCATTGACGGATGCAATTGGATTTCAGGTTGTCATAGAGGGAAGGAAGGAATTCGATTTTTTGGCTGGTTGGCTTGGTGAATAAAATTCCGATAGCAGATTCACCTGGTTTAATCTGGGTAGACCATGTGAGTGGGTCTTCAGGCTTCGGAGTCCATTGTCTGGTGGTCTGGATCCACTGGTCTGGCTGGGTTTTCTCAGGCGATTTTAATGCAGGTTTTGATTTTTGTGCGATTTCTAATTTCTGTTGATTTGGGAATGCATCAAGTCGGATGGTTGCAATGGTGGGTTGGCCGGCGATTTGCAAGAGACGAAAGCACAAGGCACCTTGTGCAGCGAGGAGGGGTTCGACCGGTGCAAAAACTTCGAGTAGAAAATGATTTTTTTTGGAGGTGGAATAACTTACATTCCAAGCGGGTTTCCAGCCGTCGAGCCAGAGTCCTTCGGAGGTTTGGTCGAATTTCTGGCCGAAGGGTTCGTTGGTGTGGTCCAGGAAGATGTGCAGGGAGCGGCCGGCTTCTTTCCAGGTCGGTGGAAAGTTTGCGAATGGATTCAAGGCGGACCCGTTGGAAACCATTCGTCCTTTGACGGTGGAGCTGGGGGCGCTGAGAAGGACGGGAAAATGGCGGAATTCGGCTGTAGACCAGCGAACAGGTGTCATTAAGGGGAGGATGGATTCATAGGTGGGGCCGTCGGGGCGTGCGATTGCATAATCGGTGATGATATCGCGGTTGGAGTCGATGATTTGATTGAGAGTTGGGGCTGGAATTTCAGTCTGGGCGAATGAATGGAAATTGCTAAAGAAAATGAGCAGCAGGAGCCATTCCCAAACGTAAAAGAAATGGGTTCGCATGGAATTATTGATATCCGGTATGATTTCATGGAGGGATTCAGACTCAGGCGAGGATTTTGTGGACGACTTCTCCGTGAACGTCGGTCAGGCGATAATCGCGGCCCTGGAAGCGATAGGTGAGTCGTTTGTGGTCGAGCCCAAGCTGGTGGAGCATGGTTGCTTGGAGGTCGTGTACGTGCATTTGGTTTTCGATGACGTTGTAGCCAATTTCGTCAGACTTGCCGTAGAGCAGTCCGGGCTTGATGCCGCCGCCGGCCATCCACATGGTGTAGGCATCGATATGATGATCTCGGCCGATTGTTTCGCGTGATTCGCCCATGGGGGTACGGCCGAATTCGCCGCCCCAGACGACGAGGGTGGAATCGAGAAGGCCGCGTAGTTTGAGATCCTGGATCAGTGCCGTGGTGGGCTGATCGACTTCCCGGCAGATTTTCGTGAGTGAATCCGCGAGGTCGAGAGGGCCGCCGTGATGGTCCCAATCGGTATGGTAAAGCTGAATGAAACGGACGCCACGCTCGACCAGGCGGCGTGCCAGGAGGCAATTCATGGCATAGGAGGGCTTGCCGGATTCGACCCCATAGCGTTTCAGGGTCAATGGGCTTTCGCCGTGGATGTCGACAAGATCGGGAGCGGTGGCCTGCATGCGGAATGCCATTTCATAGGCGGCCACGCGGGTTGCAATTTCGGGGTCGCCGGTTTCCCGCTCGCGAATTTCATTTAATCCCTTGACGGTTTCATAGAATCGGGATTCATCGGTTCGGGATCTGCCTTGGGGTGGGGCGAGGTCAAGGATGGGTGTATTGCCTTTGAGGAAAGGCACGCCCTGGTGACGGGTGGGCAGGAAGCCGCTTGACCAGTGGGCTGCCCCGCCGCGTGGCCCGCGAGGCCCGGATTGCAATACAATAAATGCTGGAAGATCTTTGGATTCACTGCCAAGGCCATAGCTGAGCCAACTGCCCATGCTGGGTCGGCCAAACTGGGGCGAACCGGTGTTGATGAAGCCCTTGGCGGGACCGTGGTTGAAAACATCGGTCTTCATGCCGCGGAGCCAGCAAATGTCGTCAACAATTTCGCGATGGAATGGCAGGTGGCCGGAAAGGTCCATGCCGCACTGGCCATATTTCTGGAATTTCTCCTTGGTTCCCAGGAGTTTTGCATTTGGCTTGAGAAAGGCAAATCGCTTGCCCTTGGTGAATGAGTCGGGAGTGATCTGGCCGGCCAGCTTGTTCAATGTCGGTTTTGGTTCAAACAATTCGAGCTGGCTTGGGCCGCCTGCCATGAAGAGAAAAATGACAGTTTTGGCTTTGGGTGCAAAATGGGGGCCGAAGGGTTCGGGTTCCATCCCGGCGAGGGCCTGATTCGGGGCGAGGGTGTCGCCCAGGCTTGCCAGTGCCATGCCGCCCAGGCCGATTCGGCAGTCGTTCAGGAAGTGGCGGCGGTGAATCAGGTTTTGCATTTTTGCCTGAAATTCCGGAGGATATTGTGCCATGTGCCTTTTGCCTTTTGCCTTTTGCCTGATTTATTATTTGGGTTTTATTCGCGGGTGATGAATTCGTCGGTATTCATCAGGACACGGGCGATGGTGGTCCAGGATAATTGTTCCGAATGGCCGGCGGATCGCTCAGAGGAGATCAGATGGAGGAGTCGGGCCGTCTCGGGATCAGCCGGTGGGCGATTGAATGAGGCTTGATAGAGCGATTGCAATCTGGTGGTGTCGGATGCGGATGGGTCAAGGGCGAGCACCTGTTTGGCCCAGCTTTCAGCGAGCTCGACAAAGACAGGGTCGTTCGCAAGATGCAATGCCTGGATGGGGGTGTTGGATCTGTTGCGACGTGTGCATGCGGTGAGGGCATCGGCTGCGTCGAAAGTTGTCAGGAGCGGATGGCGGCTTTGTCGCCAGATCCAGGTGTATAAGCCTCTGCGATAGCGATCGGGGCCTGTGCTTGTCTTCCAGCCTCGCTGGCTTTGGGTGAATTGGAAGAGTTCGGCAGGCTGGGGCGGAAATACAGGCGGGCCGCCAATTGTTTTTGCAAATTGGCCTGTGACGGCAAGGGCATTATCGCGAATGGTTTCGGCGTCGAGCCGCAACCGGTTCTGGCGGCCAAAATAACGATTCTGTGGATCCATTGCATTGAGGTCAGGCCGGTGTCTGGAGGATTGACGGTAAGTGGCGCTGGTGACGATCAGATAATGCAATCGTTTGAGGCTCCATCCATCGGCCATGAAGCGGCTGGCGAGTGCGTCGAGAAGTTCTGGATGGGTTGGCAGCGAGCCTTGAAGGCCAAAGTCGTTTTCTGTTTCGACGAGGCCTGAGCCGAAGAATTTTTGCCATTCGCGATTTACGGCGACGCGTGATGTCAGTGGATGATCCGGGCGGGTGAGCCATTTGGCAAGCTGGACCCGATCCGGAGCGGTTTTTTCAGGAATGGGCTTGAGGTGGTCAAAAACTTGTGGGGTATTGGCATTGACGGGCTCGCCGGGCTGGAGGAAATCGCCGCGCTGGAGAATTCGGGTGGTGCGTGGGCTGGCTGGTACCGAGAGGGCCAGGCTTGTCGTGGTCTCTTCAAGGGTGCGGATCAGGGTGCGCAGTCGGACGGCTTTGGGGTCGGCCTTTTGGGACTTCAATTGAACGAGATCAATGAAGGCCTGTTTCTGGGATGGCTCCAGGGGTGCAAGTGTGGATGTGATGATGGCCTGGGCCGGGATGGGCAAGTTGAGAAACAGGGTGCCTGCATCGGTTACGGAGATTCGGAATTTACCGATCGCCGCGCCGGCAGGCTTGTCGGGAAATTGCAATTCAAGGGTGAAAATCGAGTCGGCAGAAACGGCCATTTCGTTTGAAAGTCTGAAAATGGCTGTGCCCGGCTGATTTGGGCCATCCGATTTTCCGGAGTGGGTCGACCAGCCTTTGGCCATTGGTGTGGATTGGATGGTCTCCGAGACCGGAAAACCGGTCTGCTCGATGTCGGCATCGGCGGACGCCAGGGGCAGATTTTGGTTGTTCTGGCTCAAGCGGACTTTCAGGAGCCGGAATTGACCATTGGATCCGCGCCCGGGGCCGGTTTTGGGGAGTGATGGATCTGTGAGTGTTTCCAGGCGAATGGCTGAGAGTTTGGCGAATGGTGATTTGAATTGAATTTTGTAAGTTTCGCCGCCTGCATTGGTACCGGAAGCAAGTATGGACTGATCCGGCTGAATTTCCAGGCTGGCTTTTAAGGCGATTGCATTGGTAACGGGGGCAATCTGGAATGCATTGCGGCTGGCGAATCGAAACTGGTTGATTTCGTCGTTGGTTGGGAGGGCGGGCGACCTGGCGAGTGGGTTTTGGGTTTCGAGGTTGGCCAGTTGTCGCTTGAGTTGGTGGACTTCGGCTTGGACCTTGGGGGAGTTGACACTGATTTTGGGTTCGTCGACATTATTGAAATACGCAAAAAGCTGATAATAATCACGCTGGCGAATTGGGTCATATTTGTGGTCGTGGCATTGGGCACAGCCGACGGTCATGCCCAGCCAGACGGTGCCTGTGGTGTTGGTGCGGTCGATGGTGCGCTCGACCCGGAACTGTTCTGGGTCGGTTCCACCTTCTTCGTTGAAGGCGGTATTTCGATGGAATCCTGTGGCCAGAATTTGTTCCTGGGTTGCATTTGGGATTAGATCGCCGGCGAGTTGCTCAAGTGTGAACTGGTCGAATGGCATGTCCTGATTCAGGGCTTTGATAACCCAGTCGCGCCAAGGCCAGATGGATCGAGGTCCGTCGATGGTATAGCCATTGGAGTCGGCATAGCGGGCCAGGTCGAGCCAGTGGCGGGCCTGGCGTTCGCCATAATGGGGGGACGCCAGCAATCGCTGCACCTGATGTTCGTAAGCATCTGGCCGGCGGTCGTTTTGAAATGCAATGGATTCGGCCGGGGTGGGTGGCAAACCGGTGAGATCCAGACTGACTCGCCTGAGCAAAGAGGCTTTATCGGCTTCTGGAGAAGGTGTCAGGGAGAGTCGATTCAGGGTGCTTAAAATGAAGGGGTCGATGGAGTTTTTGACCCAGGCGGTTTTGATGTCGGGCGGTTGTGGATTTGTGATTGGCTGGAAGGCCCAGTGGGGGGTGTATTCGGCACCGCTGTCGATCCAGTTTCGCAGCGTTTCCACCTGTTTTGGGGTGAGTGGGTTGCCCGTTTCGGCGGGCGGCATGCGGTGGTCAGGGTCGGCGGATGTGACACGTTTTATCAAGCCTGATTCGGAGGCATGGCCGGCCACAATGGCCTTGAGTTTGGCGGCATCGCGTGCATTGTCGAGCCGAAGGCCGTTTTCCTGCTTGGATGGCCCGTGGCAGGTGATGCATTTGGAGAGGATCGGGCGGATATCGCTTGCAAAACTGGTTTTTTGGGGTTCGCTGGCATGGATCGGGTGGACCCATAAACCTGCGAGCCCTAAAAGGCAGACGTTTGCCAGAAGATGGTTCTGAAGGGGGCGATGAGTTATCATGTGCGGTGCGCCTTTGGATCAGGCTTGGCTGGATGAAATTCATTATATCAGAGAAGTATGCGAATGACAAAATAAAAAAACGACGGCCCGAATTTTGGAGCCGTCGCCTGGAGAGGATGGATCAAATTTGCAAGACTTTGTGAATCAGCCGGCGGTTGTTGCGGATTTTTTGGTTTCCGGGGCGGTGTTTTTTTTCTCTGAATCCTTGGACTTGGCTTCTTGTTCGGTCAGCAAGGGGCGTCGCAAGGTTTTGCGAGGGAAGCGTTCGTCCATATTGGCGGCGTTCCAGATCGTGGAGGCCATGATGATTGAAGCCTGTTTGAGGTCATCGGCCTGAAGTCGGTCGTAGACGTCCATGTTGGAGTGGTGGGTTCGTTCGTCGTATTCAATTTCGTCCTGAATGAATTGAAATCCGGGAAGGCCGATGGCGTCGTAGGAGAGGTGATCGGTTCCGCCTGTGTTGTTGGCGGTGATGGTGGTGGCGCCCATGTCGGCAAATGGCTGGAGCCACTTGCGAAAGATGGGCCTGGCGGCTTCGTTGCCCTGAAGGTGGACACCGCGAATTTTGCCGGAACCGTTGTCCAGATTGAAATAGGCCTGGAACTTGTCGTAGGCAGGTTTTTTGATGATTGGAGCGGATGGGTTCATGGACGATGCAAACATTCCGTCCAAGCCTGAAGCGACCCCCTGAATGCTGCCGAATTGCTGGCTGACATAGCCTCTTGAGCCGAGCAGGCCTTGTTCTTCGCCGGTCCAGAGAGCGATCCGAATGGTGCGGCGTGGTTTGAGCCCGAGTTTTTTGAGGATTCGGACAGCTTCCATACCCACAGCACAGCCGGCCGCGTTGTCGGTGGCGCCTGTGCCGCCGTGCCAGCTATCCATGTGGCCGCCGAGCATGACGATTTCGTCTTTTAGGTCAGTGCCGGGAATTTCGGCGACGGTGTTGTATCCCATGAGGTCGTCTTTTTGAAATTCGGCTGCGATTTCAATTTCGGCTTTGAGCTTTTCGCCGGCTTTGAGCATGTGTGACAGGCGGTTGAAATGCTCGACAGTCACGACAACCTGAGGGATGGTTTTTGGTGCGTTTTTGTCGTGCGGATTGACACGTGGTCCCATGCCGCGTCCGCCGGCGGGGGTTTCCGAGCCGGCAGCGGGTGGGGGTTGTGGAACGCTGGCCGATTGCACAAAGAAGGTTCCGCCATCGCCCTTGGAGCTGGTTTCGACCATCACGGCAGCACTTTCATCCAGCAGAAACTTGATGCGTCGCGATGGAAACGACATTCCAGCGCGGATCCGGGAGACCGTATCGGACGTTTTTGATTCGGCGGAGTCCTTGGCTTTGGCGGGTTCCGACTTTTGGGACTCTTCCGCCTTTTTCGTCAAGGCTTTTCCCTGCGGGCCACCTCGCCCGCCACCGCCCTGCACTGGCTCAGGGGCATTGGCCATGGCCAGTAAATCTTTATCGGTGTGGCGCTTGCCGGGAGCTTCAAAAAGAGCCTTGACTTCACGCGGGCTGCCGACCAGAACGATGGCTCCCTTGAGCTTGCCCTTGTATTTTTCAAGGCCTTTTTCGTCGGTGGCATCCAGGTGGATGAGATCTCCTTTGGCGACCCCCTCCGTGCTCGGCGACCAAGCCTTGGGAATTCCGATCAGAGGAATGCAGAGCGGTTCGGTGACCTGGGCCGAGAATCGCTTCAGGGTCCATCCAGTACCGAATGGCCCCCAGGGCTCGAGTTTGGCATTTTCGAGGCCGAATTCGGTAAGCGTCTTGGCTGTCCACTCGTTGGCTCGCTTCAGGCCCGGTGAGTTGGTCAGTCGCGGGCCGATGACGTCTGTCATATAGAGCACCGTTTTCATGACCTGGGAGTGGTTGAGCCCCTCCTCACGAATTTTGGCGACAATATCATCGCCAGCTTTGGTCTTGGGCGATTCCGGTTTGGTTTGTGATTTTGTCTGGTTTTTTGTGTCGGGTGGCTGATTTGCATGGGTCAGGCCCAGGCAAGTGACTGAGGCAGATAAGCCGAGAACGACATACCATTTGCGGAATGAAGGCATGAGACTCATGGTCGGTGTGAACTCCGTGCGTCGTATTCGAGCAATGCGATGTTAGAATGAGATTGCCTGAGCTTAATCCTGGCCCAACTCGCTACGATACCCAAGCCGGAAAAATTCTTCATCAACTTTTTTTGGAAATCGTAAAACGATCTACCTCGATCGGTGATAAGCGAGATCGGAAATCCTTTGACCCGGCGATTCGTAGTTTTCGCTTTTATATCATAAGGTGATTTATGGTTTCGGTTTATACTCTTCGCGACCATTAACCCGAATATTTCATGAGTACTCGAATTTCGCACAAATCAACGATTGTTTATGCATTCAGGGCCCGTTTTCTTTGAAAACCTTTTTTGTGCGCAAAGTTTCCCCCTGACCCCCACCATCTGGAGCCCTTGTTTTTCAGGATTTCCC
>CAMBEP010000001.1 GCA_945865635.1 Candidatus Kuenenia stuttgartensis | reverse complement strand
CTTTTTGATCAAAACGATGCCGGAGGCATCTGGAGCCAGTAGCCGGTGGTTGAGGAGCGTCAGCGACGACACCACCGGACGAAGACGCGACATAAGGTCTTGCACCCCTGCCGGGGTGCCAGCAGCTTTTTTTTAGACCTCATGACCGGTGGTGTCGCTTCGCTCAACCACCGGCTACTTGCTTTGATGCCTCCGGCATCATTCTGTTACGGGATGTCTCTTTTTTGAATGCGACAAGTATAAATCCAAATCCGCTCAAATATCAAAAGTTTATGGTTGTACAAGATGTGATATACAACGAGGCGATGGCAACCGGCCTAGGTAAAATCTGGTTCTTTAGGCGAATGCAGTTTTGGGTTTAGGAGTGCGCCTTGTTTTTGTTTTAGAAATGGCTTTTGATGGAGGTCTGCGGGTAATGATGGTGAGATTTCAATGGTCAGTCTGGCTTTACCCACGGCATTCGGGGTTGGGGCAAATTGAGAAAAGACTTGGTTGGGCAACGGTTTGGCCTGTTGCAAACCTTCATGAGATGATAAAACCTATAATTCCATGATGATCGAATTCTCATAAGAAGATGTTTGTGGTGATTCGAGAAATGTGTCATAGAGGCTGGCCAAGGAAGGGTTGGGTGAATTGACGACGATGGGAATAGATTCAAACGCGGAGCCATTTCTGGTGATTGTCAGTGGCCTGCCACGTTCCGGCACATCGATGATGATGAAGATGCTGGAATCTGGTGGAGTGCCTGTACTGGCAGACGATCAGAGGAAGGCGGATATTGACAATGTCAACGGCTATTACGAATTCCAGGCGGCCTTGAAGATCAAGCAGGACAATTCATGGCTTGCGGATTCGGACCACAAGGCGGTCAAGATGGTATATCAGTTGCTTTATGAGCTGCCTGAGACGCATCAATATCGGGTTTTGATGATGCGGCGGTCGATGGACGAAGTCTTGGCGAGCCAGAAGAAAATGCTGGCCCGGCTAGGCAAGCCGACGGACACGATTCCGGACTCGAAAATGGCTGAGATTTTTAATACAGGCCTGGCCAAGTTTTATGCATGGATTGCGCAGAGGTCCAATTTCCGAATTGTGGATGTCGACTACAACATCATGGTAGCGGACCCGATTCCACAGATTCAGGTCATCAATCGGTTGCTTGGTGGAGGGTTGGATGAGCAGGCCATGGCAGAAGTTGTGCAGCCTGATCTTTACCGCAACCGCAAATCGTAAACGAGACGCTCCAGTGGGAGTCTATTTCCTGGAGCCAGCCCCATATTCTTTTCCAAAGTGGACGTATACCAGAAGATGAGAGACAACGCTTCTTCCCCTGCCGCCAGGCCATCACCATCACCATCACCAACGCCTGCTGCGGAAGCTTCGCCCGTGAGTCGTCCGCCCGCTGCATCGGCGGCTGGTAGCAGCCCATTTGGTGGTGGGCGGCCCGGTGGGCCATCGGCTGGAGTGTCCGAACCTTTGGATTATGTGGAGGTTCGGTCGAAGGGCCGTCGGCCTTACGACTGCGTCTTCCTGATGGCCTATGGAGCGCCTGAGAAGATGGAGGATGTGCGTCCGTTTCTGGATAATGTATTGCGGGGCCTGCCTGTGCCGAAGGAGCGATATGAAGTGGTGGTGCACCACTATGAATTGCTGGGCGGGCGCAGCCCATTGAATGAGTTAACCGAGCGGCAGGCTACGGGCTTGCGGGCCGAGCTCAATCGCCAGAATCTGGATTTGCCGGTTTTTGTGGGCATGCGTTTCTATAAGCCATATATGTTTACAACTTTGAAGGCGATCAAAGAGCAGGGCTATCGCAGGGCCATCGGGATTATTCTTTCGCCTTACCAGAGCATGCCGAGCTGGGAGAAGTATCAGGAGACGATTCAGGAGGTTCTGGATCTGGGTTACCCTGAGGAGGTTCCGGAAGTCGACTTTATCAAGCCCTGGTTTGATCATCCCTTGTTTGCCAAAAGCCAGGCGGCGCAGGTGAGGGCGGCTCTGGATAAAATTCCGGAAGAGGCCAGGGGGCGTACAAGGATCATTTTTACAGCCCACTCGATTCCTACGGCAGTGGCGGCCCGCTGCCCTTATGCGGGGCAGATCGAGCATGCTTGCAAAGCCGTGGTGGAAGAACTTGGTGGAGCGGACTGGACCCTGGCTTGGCAAAGCCGGAGCGGGGATCCGAAGACCCCATGGCTAGAGCCTGATGTGAATGATTATTTGTTGACAGTCCAAGCGGAGGGTATCGAGGACGTGATACTCTGCCCGATCGGCTTCATTTCGGATCACGTGGAAGTCATGTACGATCTTGACCTTGAGGCCAAGGCCACGTGCGCCAGGATTGGCCTGAGAATGGTTCGAGCCGAAACGGTCAACGATCACCCGATTTTTATTGAAGCCATGGCAGACATGGTGAAAACACGGATTGCCAAAGATCAGAAATCCCAGAAGAAGTAAAAAAAGACGTGTCTGACCGCATGGGCCAAGCCACAACCAGACCGACCGACCCGGACTCGAATCGCGAAACGATTGGCGAGAATGCTCCAGGGCATACCCAAACCGAGAAGCACGTCGTGATCATCGGCGCAGGTCTGAGCGGGCTTACGGCAGCTTATGAATTGCAGGAAGCTGCAAAAAAGGCAGGCCAACCACTTCGACTGACACTTTTGGAGAGTCGCAGTCGTATCGGTGGAGCGATTTGGACAGAGAAAATCGATGGATTTCTTTGTGAAGGCGGGGCCGACAGTTTTATCACGAACAAGCCTTGGGGCATGCAGTTATGCCATCGTCTGGGGCTTGGTGGGGAGCTGATTGGGACGGATCAGCGGAACCGGCGATCGTTTGTGCTTCGCAAGGGCCAAATACTTGCGGTGCCCGAGGGCTTTGTCCTGATGGCCCCGAGCCGGATATGGCCGATTTTGACAAGCCCGATTCTCTCGTGGAAGGCGAAGCTGCGTATTGTTTTGGAGCCTTTCATTCCGCGAGGCGATGCGAGCCTGGATGAAAGCCTGGCATCGTTTGTAAGGCGACGGCTCGGCAATGAGACACTGGAGCGACTTGTTCAGCCACTGGTTGGGGGAATCTACACAGCCGACCCCAACGATCTCAGCCTGCGGGCGACGATGCCGCAATTTATCGAGATGGAACAGAAGCACGGCAGTCTGCTGCGTGGTAGCTTGTTCAAGCGGCGCAGCGGCAACGATATTGAGAAATCGTCATCAGGCGCCCGCTACGGTCTGTTTGCAACCCTCAAAGCCGGCATGGGCCGATTGATTGAAGCGCTTGGCGAATCCCTTCCGAAAGGTACGATTCAACTCAATTCCGCTGTGAGACGGGTCCAGAAAGGTGCTGACGGCCAAGGCTGGACCATCGACCTGCTCAACGGCCCTCAGATCAGTGCAGATGGCCTGGTTATGGCGACTGAGACACATGCATCCGCGAGACTGATGGACGAATTTGACCCAGAGCTTGCGAGGCTTTTGAGATCAATTCCCTACGCCAGTTCGGCCATTGCCTTGGTTGGTTTTGACCGCGATAAGATCAAGCACCCCTTGAACGGTTTTGGGCTGGTGATACCAACGACTGAGAATCGGAAAACGCTGGCCATTTCGTTCACGAGTGTGAAACTGCCTGACCGCGCCCCGGAAGGCAAGGTGCTTTTGCGAGTGTTTGTAGGGGGCGCCACCCAGCCTGAGCTTTTTGATCTGCCGGACGAGGAAATCGAAAAGATCGCCCTGACCGAGGTGCGCGAACTACTCGGCGCAGAAGGCCCACCGTGCCTTTATCGCCTGGCTCGTCATGCCCGTGCCATGCCTCAATATACAATTGGTCACCAGGACCGGGTTCGTCAGATTAGCGACCGGGTGGCAACACATAATAGACTGGTGATTGCCTCAAATGCCATTTCGGGAGTGGGCATTCCGGACTGCATTCGAACAGGACAACTCGCGGCACAAAGACTGCTTGAGCAACTCGAATTCTGAGCCTGGAATGACTGATTTTAGGAAACAAAGTTTGAACCAGGCCGGCCCAACGGGCCGGAATTCCAAAACTCAGCAATCCCCCTCTTAAATTAAGTGCGTGATGCGTGAGCCTCAACGTTTTTGAAGCATCCCAAGATCAATTTCAGATTTCGGCATCTGACACGGATGCATATTGACTCTGCACGATGTCAATTGACACATGGCCAAGGCTGGCACCCTTTCAGGGTGGGTTGAAATCCTCGGGAAATGGGTGTTTGTGTATCGCCCACCGGTGGAAAAGTGTTGTTCATGGCGGCTCAAAGTATCAATGACTGGTTTGGCTCAGATCAGCTCGCGGATGGGATCTCCTTCGGCGAGAATTGGGAGTGGGCGGCCCGTTTTATCTCGATATTCGGCCCGATAGTCAATTCCGAGGTGTCGGTAGATTGTTGCCAGCAAGTCTTTGGGCGTCAGGGGCCGATCGGCTGGATAGGCGCCCTGGCGGTCGGTCGAGCCCACAACCTGGCCCATCTTCAAACCGCCCCCACTGATCAGGGCCGACATGGCATCGGGCCAATGGTCGCGTCCGATCAGACCAGAGGACTGAACCAGTCTTGGCGTGCGGCCAAATTCGCCGGCCGCGACAATCAGAATTTTCTGGTCAAGGCCACGGTTGTAAACGTCGTCGATCAGGGCCGAAATGGCCTGATCCATGAACGGGGCACGATATCGCATGGCATCGGCCATGTCCCAGCGTGTCTGCGGGTTGATGTGGTCGTCCCAACTGAAATAGCGGTCGGAAAGGGTCGGAGCCAGGGCATCGATCGTAATCACAGCGGAACCCGCTTCGGCGAGTCTTCGGGCGAGCAGGGTGGCCTGACCCCAGAGATGTCGGCCATAGCGGTCGCGCAGGCGTGGATCTTCGCGTGAGATATCAAAGGCTGAGGCCACCTTTGGGCTTGTCAGCATGGCGAAGGCCGATTCTTCAAACGAGTCGTTGGTTTCAGGCTTTGTTGAGAGCTCATGGCCGCGTCTGAGCGAGTCGAATTGAGATCTCAGCCCGCGTCTGTCATCCAGTCGGCTGCTGTTCAGGCCGGCGTCGAGGATAAGGCCGCCCGGCCGGAAGTTGGCGACGGATGGGTCGCCTGTGGCAAAGGCGGAATGGCTGACACCGAGATAATTGGGGCGGGTCATGAAGGGCTGGCGGGGAATTCCGATATAAGTGGGCATGCCGTTGGGCTGCTTGCCCCTGACATGGCTGGCGATCATGCCGAAATCGGGATGATCCGACAAGGCGGTGGACGTGGGGTCGGGTCGTGCAGGGGTTTTTCCGGTAAGGAGTTCGATCGAGCCATCGTTGTGGGCCGACATCTGATGATGCAGCGATCGCACCAGCGAGAACTTGTCGGCGACTTGCGCCTGAAGCGGAAAGACTTCGCAGATTTTCATGCCTGGCACAGCCGTATGGATCGGCTTGAAAGGCCCGCGTATGGTGTCGGGGGCGTCGGGCTTGGGGTCCCAGGTTTCATACTGGCTGGGGCCGCCCCACATCCAGAAAAGAATGACGGATGTACCAGGGTCTGCCTTGCCGGCAATGGACCGGGCCGCGAGCAGGTCGGATAGGCCAAGGCCGCCAAGGGCGAGTGTACCAAGCCTGAGAAACTCCCGGCGACGCAGGGGCCCTTGGCATGGGTGAGAGTTTGCAGGCATGATTCGGCTCCGATTCCCAGAGTTCCGGCAGGTAATCTTAAAAGTTTAACATCCCAATCGCCCGGATTGCAACAGGACCGGTTGCAATTTTTGTATTTCAATTCACTTGTTAATTTGGGAGGATCCTCGGAAACATTCCGCCGACTCATAATGCAATAGGGATCATGATTGATTCGTGACTCAGGTCGTCATCAGAATTTTGATCCGAGATTCGCGTGGGCCTGATTTTCAATTTTTGGAAAGATCCGAAATCCGCTTGATGACTCACTGATTTAGAACCTGGAATTACGGGCTGACGCCTGTGTTATTTCAAATTGTGAAGGATGCACCGGTTTCAATACCTTGAAAACGATGGTCCGGGGGAACGCTTCACGACGCGCCGCATTTCCATAAGGCTGAGCAAGGCCATGACGCGGCCTGATGGCAGAGCCGACTTGCTGATGAGTTCATCAGCCCCGGTGGGTTCGTCGCCAATCAAGGCATACAATTCGAGTTCTTCCGGGCCAAGGCTGGCAACGGCTGGCGAAACGTTTTTTGACGAAGACTGTGGACTGATTGGCCCCTTGGCTTTCTGAGGCGATCTGGGTATTGGTGGAGATGCTTGGTCAGGGCCGGGAGCCGGATCCTCCGCCTCCAGATCAAACAGACGCTGTTGCTGGGCTTCCTGCACATCGCCCATGAGGTGCTTCACCCGGGGCTTCAATTCTTCAATGATGTCGTCGACCGTTTCGACCAGTTTGGCTCCATCGCGAATCAGTCTGTGGCAGCCTTGGCTTGTGATGCTGTCAGCAGGTCCTGGCACGGCAAAAACATCGCGATTTTGCTCCATGGCATGGCGGGCGGTTGAGAGGGATCCGCTCCGAATTGCAGCCTCTACCACCACTACACCCAAGCTCAGGCCGCTGATGATTCGGTTTCGGCGAATAAAAAGCTCTGCCAGAGGCGGGTGCCCCATGGGCATTTCGCTGATGATGGCCCCTTGTTTGATGATTTCATTGGCCAGGGGAACCATCTCAGGCGGATAGATTTGGGAGAGTCCATTGGCCAGAACAGCCAGAGTTCGGCCGCCTCCATTCAAAGCGCCTCGGTGGGCCGCTTCGTCGATACCTCTGGCCAACCCCGAGACCACGGTCATGCCTGAGCGGGCGAGAGAGGTTGCCAGTTTATCCGCCATTCGGCGGCCATATTGGGTGGATCGTCGCGACCCGACCACGGCCACGGCCAGGCGATCAATTGGCTCAATTCGGCCCTTGACGAAGAGCATGGCGGGGCAGTCGGGCATTTCGCGCAGGCATTCTGGAAAGTCGTCGTCGGATTGCAGCATGATCGCAACTTGGTGATCCTTGCATAATGCAATTTCTTTATCGATTTCCGTATTGTCAAGTGCCCGAGCGATTTTTTCTGCCAGCTTTGGCCCGATATTTTCTACGGCTTTCAAGCGTGATTCACCGGCCCTGATCGCAGCGGAAGCGGTGCCAAACTGATTTAAAAGATTGCGAATGATCACCGGCCCGACACCGCTCACCAAAACCAGTGCGAGCATGTCGCGCACCATCATTTCTCGATGACTTGCAGAATCGGAAGGGTCCATTTGTGGCATGGGCATGGTTGTATCAATCCTTGAAAATGGAGATCATTCCTAAAAACCGTCAAGAAGGGCGTTCCATGATGGTGGTTAAAACGGCCAGGATCAGGTCATCGGTTGGCTCGTCGGTCAGCTCCACATGGCCAAGGCGGCGGGGCAGGACAAACCGGACCCGACCTGACCGATTTTTCTTGTCGTGTTTCATGGCGGCCATCAGCAATTGGATATCGCACGGTCGCAGGCTTGTGGGAAGCTTCATGCACGAAAGCAGATTGACAAGCCGTTGGGTCAGGAGAGGATCGATCCAGCCCAGTTTTTCTGCCAGTTTTGCTTCTGCGACCATACCAATTGCAACCGCCTCGCCATGGAGATATTCGCCATATCCTGCCACATTTTCCATTGCATGTGCCACTGTGTGGCCATAATTCAGAATGGCACGCACACCGGTGTGTTCCAGTTCGTCCAGTTCGACCACATCGGCCTTGAGCCTGCACGATCGGGCCACCATATGCTTTAAAACGGAAGGGTTTCGATTTAAGGCCAGGCCTGCATTTATTTCAAGAAAGTGGAAAAATTCGGGATCCTGAATGACTCCATATTTGACAACCTCTGCCAAGCCTGATTTAAATTCGCGATCAGGTAGCGTGGTCAACGTATTGATGTCGATCCAGACACCGATTGGCTGGTGAAAGGCGCCGATCAGGTTTTTGCCGCGCGGGTGATTGATCCCGGTTTTGCCACCGACGGAGCTGTCCACCTGGGCCAGAAGGCTGGTGGGAATCATCACAAGCGGCAGGCCGCGATTGAAACTTGCTGCCGCGAAGCCCGCCAGGTCGCCGATCACTCCACCACCGACCGCGACAATCAGGGTATGGCGATCTGCCTTTAAGTCCATGAGTCGGTCGTAAATCGAAGAGAGAGCGGCAAGCGATTTTGACGATTCACCCGCCGGGACCTCTGCCACAGCCACTTCCAGCCCTGTGGCTGACAATTGGCTTGCGATGGATGACGCCCAAATTTGTGCCACATTCGAATCGCTGATCACCAAAGCCTTTGTACAACCACGCCCTGACCAGGATCGCTCGAGTGACGTTCGGATGAAACTGATAAACGCCGAATTTCCGGGGCTTGAAGAGCCTTCCAGCACTTCAATCGGATAGGAACGCGTGCCAAGGCTCACATGGATGGTCAATGAATCTTGTGCGTTGTGCGGCATGATCTTCTTGGTTTTTGTGAAATACGATGAGCGAAATTGGGAGGAGTGGGCCTGTGTTGTCGGTATCGGCTTGCAACTCGGTTCGGGATCAGAGACAATTTTGACAAATCCAACGGATTTGGTCCATAATTAAATTGGATCGGATCACGAATCCAAAAAGTTCGGCTGGATCAAGGTCGTTCTGATCTCCCGATCAGGGGATATGTGGTGATCAGAGTCTCAAGTCAGTGAATCCTATGGAAGGTACCGGTTCATTCCCCATGCGAGAAAGCCCACGCATGAAACCCCCTGATTTTGAACCTTTGCCACTCAAGATTGGCCGATGGAGAGGCTGGCGCTGGCAGGCTCATTTGCTTTTATGGCTATTTCCAGCCGTTGTGCTGGTCATGTCGGCCCCGGCGGGTGCATCGGGGCTGGCGGTGGGTATTGCCAGCATTTTATGCTGGCTCAGCGCGGTCTCGATGCAGATCGTGATCTGTCCGCAACGGCCAATTTTGATGACCCCTGATGATGAATCGGCCGTCATGACAGTCTGGCCTCTGGGCTTGTGGCAGGACGGACTGTTTTCAAGCACCTGGCGATTATTTGACCAAGGCTTGTCGCGCATGGTGCAGGCCCCTTTGGGAAATCTCGCCACAGCGTTGCTATCCGGTCTGATTCTGAGAATCTTTCAAGTTCATATGAGCTGGAACCCCCTGACCATGTCTGGTCCGTGGCTGACGGACTCCTCGCTGGTTAGGACTTGGTCCGTGCTCTGGTGGATCGGTCGCATCGGGCACGCCCATTGGGTATTGGCATTGGCGGCGGCTTTGCCTGCGATGCCACTGGCGGGCGGACAGGTGGTTGCGATCTTTCTCGACAAAATCCAATGGCCTGAAACCGAAGCCCGCCGAATTCGTCGATATCTCGCTTTTGGAACTTGTATCGGCTTGATTGTGACAGGCTCTGCGGCAGCACTTTCCGACTACCCGGGCGGTTACTGCATGATGCTCGCAGGGCTCTTGATTGGCCTGGAAGCACGCAGGCAAGCCCGACGCGATGCCGCCGTTGCATTTATTGAGGCATTTCTTACCAGCGGATTGATTGATGATGATGAGCTTGAAGGTTTTGAAGCAGCCGACAAGTGGTATCATCAATCGAGCCTGGAAATGATCCGACAGTGGCATGACAGGAAGCGCAATTCCAAAATCCAGAACCGGAAGATGCGAGCCATTGCACAGGAACAGTCGGATCATCAACGACTCGACCAGCTTCTTGTACAAATTCAGGCGGTTGGAATGAAACAAATTAAATTACGCGACAAATGGTTCTTAAAACGAATGAGTAAAAGGTTTCGATCTCGCCCAAAAAAGATGGGTTGATACGATGCCAATCGATTCAAGGCCCGTTGTTCTGGATGCCGCTATGGGTACACGTCTGATCGGGCAAGGGCTTGATCTGGCGACGGACGACCCTTGCCTTTGGTCGCTGAGAAGGCCTGAAACGGTCTTGTCCGTCCACCGTGATGATCTGAAGGCAGGCTCGCAAATGCTGACTTCAAACTCATTTGGGGCCAACTCGCAATGGCTTGCCAAATTCGGGCTTGCAAGCCAAATGAAGGCCATCAACAGAGCCGCCGTAGAACTGGCACGTCGGGCGTTTGCCGAGTCGGGCATCACAGGCAAAGTCATCGGATCGATCGGCCCATGGGCTTTATCCGAGCAATCAAACGCTCAAGAACAAGTCGCGGCCCTGCTGGATTCAGGCGCCGATTTGATTTTATTTGAAACCTGCAATCTGGTTCAGGCAAAATTGGCCGCCAACTGGTTTGGTCATGAAATCCAAAAACCGATTTGGATTTCCATTTGGAATTGGGGCGATCAGCCCGAGGAACTGGCCAAAGAATTAGAACAGAAAAACATCTCCAACTGGGGCATGAATTGCATTTCTGACATTGCACAAATCCTCGACACCTTCAAACAATTGAATGACCATCATTTATCAGCAACAATTTTAAAGCCGTCCAATATTAATCCTTTGGAATTGGTCGATTTATCGCTCCAGTGTCAGTCTCTGGGCGGATTGTATTTTGGTGGATGCTGTGGCACCACCAGCGATCACATTACAGGCCTGAGCCATTTGTTCAGAAATCCATTTTGAGTCACGATCTAAAAGATCGATCATTTCCCGCGCCTGGTTCGTTTATTCGGCTGATTGACTTGAACCTGATCGCCTGATTCCAGGTGGATCAAGGCTTGGAAGACGGGGTCGGTGCGAATGGTGTCAAAATCTGTTTCACCAGCCACCATATAGATGATCTCTGGCTGAAGACGGAGGCTCAACTTCAGGTGTTCGACCGATTTTGAGACGTTTCCGGCAAGGCTCCAGTAACACGCAAGATTATAATGCAGAATTGGTTCGGACTGATTGGCAAGAACAGCCCGAGTGAGCGAATCAATGGCCTGAGCCAGCCTGTTGGTGCGTTTATAGCACCAGCCAAGGGCCAGTGCGACATCTGGGTTTGAGGGCTGAAATTTGGCGGCTTTTTCGAGATGAATGATGGCGGCATGAAAGTCGTTGAGTTCTCGATGCGCCAAGCCTGCCAGCAAGTTGGCTTCAAATGGCATACTTGCCCAATTGGCGCGTGAATTCATGATGGCCAAGGTTTTGGCAGGCATGCCGAGAGTCAAGAAGCCTTCTGCTTCTGCGAGACGTCGCCAGGTTAAGTCGTTGGTAACGGTCATGACGTCTGGACCTCGCATTGTCACGTTCACGGGTGCCAATTCAAGAATGTTATCCATATCCTATCCCGTAGATGACGGTCAGGCAAATTTTAACGCATATAAATAGGGGATAACCCGTGAAATAAACGAAGCCTGAAGGCAAATGCTGGATGGATGGGGACGCAAAAAAAGTGCGCTGGAGGGTTGGTCCAGATCGCACTTTCGTTGATGGGCGGCAGGGGCTTGGTCTTTTACGGGCGGAACACCCGTAAGGGATCAGGATTCGTCGTCGGCTCTGAGTTTGGCCAGGACACTGAAATCTTCGAGAGTGGAAGTATCGCCGGTGGAAGTTCTTCCGGCCGCGATATCGCGGAGCAGGCGTCGCATGATCTTGCCTGATCGGGTTTTTGGTAGACTTTCGGTGAATTTGATTTCGTCTGGCCGGGCCAGCGCGCCGATTTCTTTGACGACGTGTGCCATGAGCTCTTTCTTGAGCGCATCGGACGCAATCTGGCCGGTAACAAGAGAGACGAAGGCGACAATCCCTTCGCCCTTGATTTCGTCAGGCCGACCAACGACTGCAGCTTCTGCGACAAGCAGGTGGCCGACCAGAGCGGATTCCACTTCCATGGTGGAAAGCCTGTGGCCAGAGACGTTCAGAACGTCGTCGACCCGTCCGAGGATCCAGTAATTGCCATCGGCGTCCTGTCTTGCACCGTCGCCGGTGAAGTACTTGCCGGGGATTTGATTCCAATAGGCTTCCTTGTATCGTTCGGGGTCGCCGTAGAGGGTGCGGAGCATGCTTGGCCAAGGCTTGCTGATGACCAGAAAACCGCCCGACCCCTGGGGCACGGCATTGCCTTCCTTGTCTAGAATTTCAGGAACAATCCCGGGCAAGGGCCGGGTTGCTGACCCGGGCATGGTCGGGGTGGCGCCTGGCAGTGGGCTGATCATGATCGAGCCGGTTTCCGTTTGCCACCAGGTGTCGACAATTGGGCAGCGGCCTCCACCAATGACTTCCCGATACCACATCCAGGCTTCTGGATTGATTGGTTCGCCGACCGATCCCAGTAGTCGCAGGCTTGTCAGGTCGTGCTTCATTGGGTGCTGGTCGCCCCATTTCATGAAGGCACGAATCGCCGTCGGTGCGGTGTAGAGAATTGAGACGCGATAGTCTTCGATAATTTTCCAGAACCGTGCTTCGTCGGGCCAGTTGGGTGCGCCTTCATACATGACCATGGTCGCGCCATTGGCAAGCGGGCCATAGACCAGATAGGTGTGGCCAGTGACCCAGCCGACATCGGCAGTACACCAGTACGTGTCGTCGTCCTTGAGGTCAAAGACAAGTTTCGTGCTATAGGCAGCACCTACAAGATAACCGCCCGTGGTGTGCAGAATGCCCTTGGGCTTACCCGTGGAGCCACTGGTATAAAGGATGAAGAGCGGGTGTTCGCTGTCGAGCGGTTCGGCGGGGCAATCGGCACTGACGGCGTGCATGAGATCGTGCCACCAATGATCACGGCCCGCTTCCATGTGAACCTCATGGCCGGTGCGCTTTACGACCAGGACTTTTTTGAGCGATGGGCTGAGTGCGGCGGCGGCATCGGCATTCTCTTTGAGGGGAACGACTTTGCCTCGGCGATAGCCGCCATCGGCTGTGACCATGACGGTCGCGCCGGAATCCTGAATTCGACCAGCGAGTGCTTCGGCCGAAAAGCCGCCAAAAACCACGGTATGAACTGCCCCAATTCGGGCACAGGCCAGGCAGGCAAAAACCAGTTCCGGAATCAGAGGCATGTAGATGGCGACGGTGTCGCCCTTTTTGACCCCGAGTTTTTTGAGGACGTTTGCAAATTTACTGGTGGCACGCAAGAGGTCTTGATAACGCAGCACCCTGCGCTCGCCGGGCTCGCCTTCCCAGATGATTGCGGCCTTGTTCTTGCGCTGACCATTGGCATGGCGGTCGATGCAATTGTAAGCAGCGTTAAGCTTTCCACCGATATACCACTCGGCAAACGGGGCGTTGGACCAGTCGAGCGTTTTTTCAAACGGCTGGAACCAGTCAATCATATCGGTCCCAACCTTGGACCAGAATTGATCGGGATCCGCCTTGGCCTCGTCCCAAATCTGCTGGTATTGTTCCATGCTGGAAACATGGGCTGCTTTGGCAAATTCCGCTGGCGGATTGAAAACGCGTGTCTCGTTCAGAACGGACTGGATAGAGCCTGTCGACATGGCAACACAATCTCCGGGCTGTTCACAACGGCAGGCGATCTGGTCTCAGTGACCATTCCACCACCGTGGAACACGGCAAAAACGAAATCGGAAGAGCAAGTGCCTGACCCGAGCAAGTGCCGACGAACCTGGATCAGACGCGGCACCCGCCACAAATCATCACAATTTTTGGACGGTAGGAGTGAAACTTATCATATGAATGCCGAAATGATGAGTCAACGACAAACTGAAATCGAAAGAATTCCTGAGAGGATGAGCAGATTGCAGCCTTTCGGCAAAATGGTCTGATTCAAGCACTGGCTGATCAGAGACCCAGATGTCAGATTTAAGAAATTCTTTAACTGGCAATTTCTGACTGAACAAAGCCGTTGCATCAAGTGTTAGATAGCCCATAGATGAGAATGCTTTAGAGGGTATAGGGCTGGTTGTCTGGCAGAGAAGCGGGTCAGGCCTTTGCGATTGAGGCCGATTGTTGTAAGATGCAAATGATCCTGATCCCGTTTCCCGAAAATTTCGTCAGCGGCGGATTCTGATATACCAACACTTTAGATAGAGGTTTTGAATGTCATTGATACTCGTCAGACGTCATGGCTCGTTGCTGGCGATTGCAGGCCTGTTTGCGTCCTCAATTCTGGTTGGCCGAGCCAGGGCCGAACTTCCGTCGCCAGCCGTGGCGAACGTGGCTCCGCCGGTCTCGACCGACCGAAAGGTGATTGCCCGCTGCGGCAAGGGTTTTCTGGAAGAAGTCGGCGGCCACAAGGTCTTGCATGTCGAGGGATCGGCCTATGAGATGGGTTTTCAGCACGGCACATTGCTGAAGAAGAATGTGAACGAAATGGCTCGCTATCTTTTGGATGTGAAGTCCAAAGATCTTCAGTTGGAGTGGAATGGGATCAAATTCCTGAGCCCGAAAAAGGTGATCGCGGGAATTCAGTCGACTCAAAAGAAATTTATCCCTCAATGGTATTTTGATGAGCTTCGCGGGCTGGCCGATGGTTCGGGCGTACCGCTTGAAGACATCACGGCATGCAACTTTATTCCAGAACTGTTTCACTGTTCGGGATTTGCACTTTCCGGTTCGGCCACAAAGAATGGCGAGCTTTATCATGGACGGATTCTCGACTACGGCTGCGACTGGCGATTACAAGAGCACCCGATCCTGATGGTGGGCAAGATGGACGGGAAAATCCCTTTCCTGAATGTGACTTACGCAGGATTCATCGGCAGCGTGACAGGCATGAACGCCGAGAAGATCAGTCTTGGCGAGATGGGTGGCCGTGGGCTTGGCAAGTGGCAGGGGGTACCGATGGCGGTTTTGATGCGTTGGGCGATGCAAGAGGCCAAAACGCTGGATCAGGCAGTAGCCATTTTCCGCGACAACCCGCGCACGTGCGAATATTATTACGTGATTGCGGACGGTAAAACCGGCAAGGGAGTGGGGATGGAGGCCGGAGCCGACGTCTTCAAGACCGTAGGCATGGGAGAAACCCACGAACTCTTGCCACATGCGGTCAAGGACGGTGTCGTGCTTTCCGCTGGCGACCGTTATGAACTGCTCAGCAAGCGGGTCAAGGAATCGCATGGCGAAATCGATGCCTTCAAAGCCATTCGACTGATGGATCGGCCTGTGGCGATGAACTCAAATCTTCACAACGTGCTGTTTGAGACTTCGACGTCGAAATTCTGGGTTGCCCACGCTGGCAGTGATGGTTCTCCAGCCGCCAGCCAGACTTATCTCGGCTTTCACTTCAGCGAACTGCTGACACACAAAACCGATCTGAGTGCCCCGGAACTTCCAGGCCCGAAATCCGACTCAAAACTGACCACGACAAATCTAGGAAAGCTCGGCAAGTAAGTTTTCCGAACGGGTTCCAGCAAGTTTGAACCATGCAGAATTCCTTTTTTTCAAGGGAGTTCCGCATGGTTTCGTTTTTCAGGGACAAAGACCGTTCGGCTTGTGCTTTCAAATCGGTTCAAAACCTGACGAATCCTTTTTTAAACATACCCCCATGCGTTTTACCTTAGTCTGTAAGTGGTTGAAAAAATAAGTGGTAAATACACAATACCAAGCACAAAAGCGTGTTGATAATTCAGAACAGAGCCTAAAACAGTTTGATGTTCAAGCTCAAGAAGCGTACATTTCAGTAAGAGTTTTGTAGTGATTCGTTCTTTTGCCCGTACATGATTTCAATTACTTGATTTTGTGTACTTGGCAAACTCGGAAACAAGCTAGAGGTGCATCGGTGAAAATCTTGCGGAAAGTTTTAGTCCCAGTGTTGTTGCTGATGGCAGTAATAGCCCAAAGTGCCCAATCGGCCATTATACCCACGTTGTTTTCAACGGGTGTAGATAGCAGCGGAAATCAGCTAGCATCCGGATCGATAGATCCGCACTATGAATTGATTGCCGTCCCGCCAAGTTCTGGATATTCCAGCAGTACTTATACTGCAGACACAACGGCGGATCCGGTCAATACCATCTGGGCCAACCCGGGATCCACAGCCCGCTGGATTGGTCCTGTGACCGATGTCGTCAACATGCCATCAGCCACTACGACTGGTGATTATGTTTACAAAACGACGTTTGACCTGACCGGTTTCGACCCGACGACTGCTGTGATCACAGGTCAGTGGACCGCCGACGATGTCGCGCCGCTGATGACAATCAACAGTGTGTCCACGGGTTACACCATCAGTGGATCATCTGCGTCTGCAACCTTGAACAACTTCACAATCAGTTCAGGCTTCATCGCAGGCTTGAACACCCTTCAGTTTACCGTCAGTAACGTCACAATCACCGGTGGGCTGAACCCCAGTGGCCTGCTTGTGATCATGTCAGGCACGGCGACAGCCGTCCCTGAGCCTGCCTCAATCGCATTGTTCAGCCTTGGTGCAATCAGCATTGCCCTGGCGAACAGAGGACGACGTAAGATCGCTTAAAACCGATTTTACGCTTATAGTTCAAGGCGGTTATCCACCCACCACATTCTGATGACCGCTTTGAACTTTTCCACTTGCTCGCCTTCTCGTCGTTGGTGTTGATCGATGAAGCTGTTGCTGATCGTAGTTTCTGATTTCCAGACGGGTCGACCAAAACGGGCCTAGATCGAACTTTTCCAAAACCTCTTAAAGCGATTTCTGACAGGCTTCTTGAAAACTTCTCAACTCTTTTGCCACCTTAATACTTGGCTTGTACCGTCCAAATGGATTATACTTTAAAGCTTACGATCGACTCTCACTTGATATGAACCGGTCTGAGCAATGTCCATAAACCGGACTGATTCGACAATCTGGACATTGGGCCATCTGCAGTCCGAGATGGAACGCCTCTATGGCGCGAAGGATCGGGCTCGTGGCGATGCAGGCACATTTCTTTGGCTGACCGAAGAATTTGGTGAACTGGCGTCGGCCTTGCGTGGTGGTTCTGATGAGGAACTCGCTTTGGAAATGGCTGATGTGCTGGCCTGGCTGGCGACTCTTGCAAACATTCGCGGGATAGACCTGAATCTTGCCCTCGAGCAGAAGTATGGCAAGGGGTGTCCTGATTGTGGTCAGGCGCCGTGCAAGTGTGATCCGTCCGAAAAACCTTGAACACAAGTTCTCCAACCCCCGTCTCAACGAGATTTTATAAACGGATCCGAACCCGGACTGGACAACATGCTGAAATCGCCCCGATGGTTCTTGACTTGGTTCTGCCTGATTTGCATGACGACGTTTTCAGTCTCATCGACTCAGGCTCAATCTGCGCGCATGGTGATTGAGCGGATTGATGCCGGGATCTCTGCGCCGGAGCGATCCGTCCTGCGAATTGGCCAATTTAACCCGATTCGGGTTGAGATCAAAAACGGTCCTTCGGCATTCAGCGGTCAGCTTCAAGTCATTACCGATGATCCGGATGGGATCGAAACAGTCACGGCGACGAAGATTCAGCTTGGCGCAGGTCAGGTTGGCACATTCAGCAGCTTGATCAATCCTGGCCAGATGATGCCGCGGATTTTGATCCGGGTGGTTGATGAGAATGGCCGATCCATCGGCGTTGCCAAAGAGTTGTCGCTGGATAGAGTTCTGGTGATCGAAGCGTCCGTGCGGACCGTAGGGATGATTGGGCCAGCTTCCGGACTTGAGCAATTGCCCGGGTTACCGGGATTGGCCAGTTCGACTCGAACAGGTCAGAAGAATTTGGAGATTCTGAATCTTGATGCGAGTCGCCTTCCAGCCCGTGTAGAAGGTCTGGAGTCTTTGGACTCGATCGTGCTGGACACGTCCAACCCTGAGTTTTTGAACACGATCGATGCTGGTCGGGCAACGGCGCTTAAGGGATGGGTGGCAGACGGGGGGCATCTCGTGATTGTTGCAGCCACCCAACGTCAGGCCCTTTTGGATTCGAGCCTGAAAGAGATTCTACCGGCGATCCCTTCGGGCAGTACCCGGTCGTTTGACTTGGGAGCGATCGAATCCCTGGTGGGTTCGCGAAACCCCATCGTGGGCACGGGCAAGGCGATCACGGTGACCAAGTTTGATCAGTTGCAGGAACGTGGTGGGATGGTGATCGACACGGCCTCGAGCTCACCTTTGCTGGTTCGGGGCACTCATGGGTTCGGGCGTGTGACACTTGTTGGAGTCGACGTTCATGATGGCCCATTTGCAGCCTGGAAGGACCGGGCACTTTTTTGGTCCAAGGCTTTGGAGCTTCGCCGCAAGCTGACAGACACCACGGACATCAATTCCAACGATCCGTTGTCCAAGAGTGCCAGTTTTTATCAAAACAAGGCGGGTGATCTCGCGGCTCTGCTGCGATCTTCGATCGATCAGTTTCAAGGGATCAAAGTGGTCGGTTTCGGGCTGGTGGTCTCAATGATTCTGGCCTATTTGGTGGCGATTGGTCCTGGCGATTATTTACTCGTCAAATACGGCCTGAAAAGGCCTGAAATGACTTGGCTAACGTTTCCGATCATTGTATTGGCAATCACAAGTGTCACTTACATGCTGACTTATCGCATGAAAGGGCAGGATCTGCGCATCAACAAGATTGACGTTCTGGATATTGATTACATCAGCAAAACCAGTCGTGGCTGGAGTGTTGCATCGATTTTCAGCCCGGTGAATGCAGACTACGATTCCAGTTTTACGCCCGCCGAGGGCAAATCGTCGGCCAATCCGATACGATCCGACGAACCTGCAGCGGTATCGGAGATGATTTACAAAACAACACGATGGTATGACAGCCCTGACGATTCGCTGGGTGGATCCAGCCGGCCAAGCACCCTTAGCTTATCGGCATCGCGTTACAGCTACGCGGGCATAGGCGGGGTTGAGAAGCTCGAAGGCTTGCGAATCCCGATTTGGTCTACGAAATCGCTTCAAGGCCGCTGGATGGCTCAAACCCCGCCGATCATGCCAGTACGTCCTGACCTGAGCCGAACGGGGACAGACCGTGTTTCTGGGCGTTTGACAAATTTGCTGGACGAACCCCTGGAAGACGCCATTCTGGTCTACCAATCGCAGGTTTATGACCTGAAAACGATTGCTGCGGGTGCCTCGGTGGTGATCAATCCGACACAGACCCAGAATCTTACAGGTTATATTGACCGATTCAGTACAAATGAGCTTCGCAACACGGGTGCTGATTGGGCATTACGTGCACGGAGCAAGCTGCCGCGGATTATGATGTTTTATGATAGTGCCCCGTCTACGGTTCGTGAATTGAGCAATGGTCCGATGAACCGACTTGACCTGAGTAAACTGCTGCCTCTGAACCGGCCGATGCTGGTGGCGCGGATCAAACGCCCTGGCAGTCAGTTGGTGCTCAAGGGTATTCGTGGTCTGGAGGCAGCCAAGGTGGATCAAACGACCTTGGTTCGATGTCTGTTGCCGCTGTCGTCAGAATCTGTCGCGGAATTATTGCCAGGCAAAGAGGCCACGGGCGAGGCATTGGCACAGGCTGGGACGATCGCGAAATAATCCGTGTCGAATACAAACACCTTCTGAAAATAGTCTGCAAAGAGCGAGATTGAGAATCATGAGTACTGCGATGGAAATGCAATCAGCACCGAACTTGTCGGCCGATTCTCCGATGATCGAAACGCATGGTCTGACCAAGCAATATGGCCAGCTTTTCGCATTGAA
The DNA here is from genome assembly GCA_945865635.1 of Candidatus Kuenenia stuttgartensis. Lineage (GTDB taxonomy): Bacteria > Planctomycetota > Planctomycetia > Isosphaerales > Isosphaeraceae > QWQI01. The sequence goes on along the minus strand of CAMBEP010000001.1, from coordinate 150,301 downwards.
AGATTTGGATCTGACACTTTATCGCGGCGATGTCTATGGGTTTATTGGACCTAACGGTGCTGGCAAGACGACGACCATGCGTATTTTGGCCACACTTCTCAACCCGACACGTGGTGAGGCCTATGTTTGTGGTCACTCAATTTACAACGCGCCAAAAGAAATTCGCCGGATGATTGGCTATATGCCAGACTTCTTCGGCGTATATGACGACATGAAAGTGATTGAATATCTCGAATTTTTTGCATCGGCGTATCGTATCAAGGGCGAGGCCCGGCGCAAGATTTGTGCAGAAGTGCTTGAGCTTGTGGATTTAACCTATAAACGCGACGCTTTGGTCACATCGCTTTCTCGCGGGATGACCCAGCGACTGGGCCTGGCGCGAGTCTTGCTGCATAACCCACAGGTCTTACTGCTTGACGAACCGGCGTCGGGCTTGGATCCGCGTGCCCGGATTGAAATTCGTGCTTTGCTCAAACAGCTCCGTTCGATGGGTAAAACCATTCTGGTTTCAAGCCATATCTTACCGGAATTGGCTGACATCTGTAATAAGATCGGGATTATTGAGCAGGGCCAATTGATCGTCAATGGCACGGTCGAAGATGTCATGACACAGGCACGAACCGAACGTATTTTGCACATTCAGGTGGCAGGTCGCCCGCAACATGAGGCCGCAGATTTGTTGATCTCTCGCGAGGAAGTCGAGACGGTCGACCTACGAGGTGGGGTTTTGATTGTCAAGTTGAAGAGACCTGATATTCGGCACTCTGCCCTGGCCCAGAATTTGATTGAAGAAGGTTTTGAGCTGATGCTGTTCAAGGAAGAAGAGATCAATCTGGAAACCGCATTCATGCACCTTACGAAGGGGATTACGAGTTAATCCAGAATCCCTTTGCAAAGCGATTCCGGCATCTCCGATTTAATGAAAATAGGTGCGTCATGGAAACGGGTTCCGCAAGCAATTTGAAATATCGACTCGTGGTCTTTCAAGAACCGGTTGAGACCGAGCCGGTTCGGATCATGATGGCCCGCGAATTGGCGATCCATCCGCTTGATGCGCAGCGATTGGTGGCCCACATGCCCGGCATTTTGCCGGGTCTTTATGATGCTGGCCAGTGCAAGCGGGTCCTGAATTCGTTATTTGAATTTCAATTGCCTGCTGAGGCGCGATCTCAAGAGTCGTTTCCCGACCTGAGTCGGCCGAAATCGGTTCATGAATTCAATTTGACGCCAGGCGGCCTGAATATTTGTGATGTCATTCACAAGCAGACCATCAATTTTCTGCCTTGGAATCAGATTGGGATGATCGCTGCCGCGAAGCTGGAATTGCCGGCTGTGGTGACTGAATATTACCCGCCGGGTATTGTGGCAGGGGCTGCGCGTGGTGTGAGGCGCATATTGGGCGGTGGTGCGCTGAATCGCAAGGATCGGATTGTTCATTCCCCAATCGCCCCCAAAGGCGAAGCCATTATTTGGCGGAAGCGGCCGCACGGCGTTTTTCGATTATCGGAAGAGAAGTTGCGCTATGAGATTCTAGGCGAGCATCTTGCCGAAACGGCTACGGAGAACTTTCCACGTCTGTTGCGATGGCTTGCTGCCGGGGCTGACAATGCCTTTCTGCCGGAATCGTCGTTGATTTATCTTGGTCGAAAGGGTGGCGAGATTCCGGTTTATCCCGACCTTGAAAGCCTGACCGAAATGGCAACCATGGAATTATTAAGGAGCTGGTATCGGTCGGATCGCAGCGAATCGGAAGATACAATGAGTTAAGTTTGGATCTTTTCCGATTTCAATCTCATGGATTATAGTTGTCGCGGCCACACATGATACATCGTATCAGAATGATGCCGGAGGCATCAAAGCAAGTAGCCGGTGGTTGAGCGAAGCGACACCTTCCGGTTATGAGATGGGGGTAAAAGCTGCTGGGACCCCGGCAGGGGTGCAAGACCTTATGCCGCGTTGTCGTCCGGTGGTGTCGTCGCTGACGCTCCTCAACCACCGGCTACTGGCTGCGATGCCTCCGGCATCGTCGAGATCAAAAAGTGTCATTCATGGTCGCGAAGAGTATCATAATCAATCGTTGGGCTCATTGTATTTCCGGTCACTTCTTCCTTACCGGGGTCCGTTTTATGGGAAACGGCTTACGAAACGGCCAGGCGGGCTTTTGGACGAATGGGCTTGTCGATTTCACGGTTGTGACTGTTGTAGAAGGTGGTATTACCGTAGTTGGCGGGCTGTAAGCCGGCAGGTTGGTTGCAGCTCCGGAGTCAAGATAGCCAGCACATGCGATTTTGCCAGCCAGTTCGGTAGATCGATGCGCTGTGGCCTTAATCTGGTCTACAATCTGTTGGGCGGAATAATCCGGTCTCAAACTGGCGATTAGTGCGGCTGTCGCAGTGACATAGGGAGCGGCCATGCTTGTGCCGTCCCATGTGTCATAAGAACCAAGGATCGTCGAGAGGATTGCAACCCCGGGAGCTGCAACATCAACACTGCTTGGGCCATAATTTGAGAAGCTTGCGAGATGACCAGCGGAATCAACGGCACCTACGGTCAGAACATTTGAAAACCGATAGCTTCCCGGATAGCTTGGGATGATGTCGTTATTGACAGATTCATTGCCGGCAGCGGTCACAAATACAACATTATGGCTGGCGGCATAGGCCATGGCCGTCTGCAATGAGGGCGACCCCATGCCCATTGTCCAGCTTGCATTAATCACCTTCGCACCATGATTCACGGCGTAATAAATTGCATTTGTAGCCGCATTCAGCGAGCCGTTGCCGAATTTATCAAGCACTTTAAGTGCCATGATCTTCGAGCCAGGCGCAAGCCCGACTCCGCCGATGTTATTATTGGCAGCAGCCGCAATTACTCCTGAAACGTGTGTACCGTGACCGGCGTCATCCTGGACATTGCCACTATTGGTGATGAAATTGGCGCCGAAGGTATCGTCAATAAATCCATCCCGGTCGTCATCCCGACGATTGCCAGCCACTTCGCCCGGATTCACCCACAACTGGCCTTGAAGTTCGGGATGCTGCAAGTCAATTCCACTGTCGATCACAGCGACAATCACACCCTGACCGACACTACGGCTCCACGCCGCTGATGCATTGACCGAAGCTGTATTAACACCCGCAATGGCCCATTGGGACGTGGCCATGGGGTCGTTGACAGGTAGAGCTGAGGCATGAATTTCTGAATCGGTTTGGGAGGATGCCAGCCAGCCGGAATTCTCCCATGATTTCAAAATGCTGTCACGCGAAACCTCAGGGCGAAAAACAATGCCCCAGGTCTGGGCGTCATATGAGCCGTCTAGATAGGCTCCAGCTTGATAAATCGCCGCCATGGCCTGCGGTGCAAGCTTGGTGTCTGATAAATGAATCACTGCCGAGTTTAAAATTGTAGGCTCGCACAACGGACCAGGTGTTGAAACTACTGTCATTAACGAACGATCTTCCAGAAATTCCATCAAGACGATTCTTTTAAGATTTCTCCTGATGGGCATAAAGACCTTGCTCTTCTGCTTATGGGATATCTGGTTGCATTTTCGGGAACTGAATCTTATTCAGTATTTATGCTTATTGTCGCATCTTAATATTGGAAGTCAATTGTCTGAAGGATTATCAAAATCATGGGGTGGGTCAGAACCCTTAGAACCGCTTAAAGTTTCGGCTTCCGATAAATCTACCCAGATGATTCCATTCTCATCCACTCGGCCCGGAAAATGCCGGACTGATTTCTGAGGATTCGTCAGGCATTGTCCGGTTCTGATATCAAACTTCCAGCGATGCAGTGGGCAGATGACTTGATCGCCCTCGATCCATCCCCGGCCCAGTGGTGCATTGGCATGCGGACACCGGCCTTCGAGGATTTCCAATTGTCCGTTGAGGAAAAACAAGGCCAGGCGAGTGCCTGCGACTTCGCAGGAAAGGCCGCGTCCTTCTGGGATTTCCTGGATATGGGCAGAAGGGTGCCAGTGGCTTGATTCTGCTTCATCGCAGAAATCGAATTGCTGCTGAGTCATTGTTTCCTGGGCTTGTGCTTTGCTGAACCATGCGAATGCGGGTGTGGATGATCATGATCGTGTTCATGAATTGGGCTTGCTTCGGGCGGATTAGCGCCTGCGAGAACCAGCTTGCCCATTTCCACGCCTTTGGTTCCGATCAGGCTATCGGCTAATAGTCGGACTTCGCGGGCTCGGCCCCTGAGCAAAATCACTTCGAGGCAGCGACTGTGATCGAGATGAACGTGAGTCGTGGTGACGACTTTTTCAAGATGATCATGCTGAAGTTCGGTGAGGCGTTCGCCGATCTGGCCTGCATGATGGTCGTAGATTAGAGTGACGACACCCATGGCAGGCTGATTGTCGGAAGCGACCGTTTCGGCAATCAGTGCAGATCGCATCAAGCCACGAACCGCTTCGCTGCGGTTGGCATAGCGGTGAAGGTGGCAATAATCATCAAACCGCTCAAGAAGCTCGCCGCCAACGGCCACACTGAATCGAACCAGTGGCTCTTTGCCGGAATCTTTTGACATGGCTTGCAGTCCTCTGGAATTCATTTTTTGGGGCGAAAAGGGCTAAGCGTGGCTCTTGAGAGACGACCACGTTCAGCCCTGTTTTTTTGGATTCAGAGATGACAGTCAATCCATCAGACGGGCGGGACTTCGTGCCAGACGCCTTGCTTGGCCGAGCTGGCCACACAGGCCTCGATAAAGGCCATGCCGGCTACACCATCGGCGATACCTGGGTGCGCAAACGGCTTGGGGCACTGCTCGCCACGTCGGGCCCGAATTGTCCATTCCAGGGAGCGATGGAGATTGGCCAAAGCTTCGTGAAAGCCTTCGGGGTGTCCAGACGGGGTGCGCAGATAGGGCTTAATCGACTCGGGGAAGTAGTCGTATTCTGCGCCCAAGCGATAGATGTGCAGCGGCTGACCGCCAGAGTAATGCTTCAGATTGGTGTGATCCGTGTTGGACCACTCAATGGTTCCCTTGGTACCACTGATACGAAACCCATTGTCATTTTGGGCCCCGATGGTGATCTGGCTTGCCGCGATGGTTGCGATTGCTCCGTTGTTAAGCTCGGCCAGAACGGTAAAGTCATCATCCAGCGAGCGGCCTGGGACAAAGGCTTTGAGTCTGGCGGAAACGCTCACGGCCGAGAGGCCTGCAACGAATCGGATAAACTCATAGGCATGTGTGCCAATATCGCCACCACAACCTGATGCGCCTGATCGCTTTGGATCGACTCGCCAAGCCGCTTGCTGCTGGCCCGACTCTTCCAGTTTGGTGGCCAGCCAGCCTTGTGGATACCAGGCTTCGACCTTGCGCACTTCGCCAATTGTGCCGCCTTGGACCATTTCGCGGGCCAGCATGACCATGGGATAGCCGGTATAGGTGTAAGCCACTGTGAAAGGTGTGTTGTTGGCCTTGGCCACTTCGTGCACTTTTCGGGCCTCATCCAGGGTGAGTGTGAGCGGCTTTTCGCAGAGCACTCCGAAGCCCTTTTCAGCCGCCGCCAGAGCAGGGCCTGCGTGTTCGTGATTGGGTGTGACAATCGTCACATAGTCCATACGATCGCCAGCAGCCCGGGCGGCCTCGCCTTCCATCATGCTTTTCCAGTCGCCATAACCGCGTGTGAAGAAAAGCTCGTTGGCGGACTCGATGGATTCTTCAGGCTTGGAACGCAAAGCACCGGCTGTGAGCTCAGCGGAATTGTCCATCAAAATCGCCGTACGATGCGGCTTGCCGAAGAAGTTCCCTGGACCGCCGCCGCCCACCATACCGACCTTCATCTTGGATCTGGCCATTTTTTATGCTCCCTGATTTGCTTCGCTGGTTGTTGCGATGAATTCTCGAAAGGACATCTCGGACCAGCAAAACCGAGCCGGAATGGCGATGATCGAGATGCGTAGATGAACCTTATTTAGCCAAGAAATCATTCCGTATGCAAGGGCCAAGTGGTCTAAAATCCGCACCTTGGAGAAGAGATGCCGCTGCAGAGAGCAACGACCTGATCAGAATCGCACCTGGATATGCGTCCCGGATTTGGAAACACGGCGGAAAACGTGTTACACCAGAGTGCGTTTGAATGTTCCGAAACTGGCGATTCATGAAGATGTTACAAATCTTATTGCGGTCCACTCTAGCGAGAGAGTGATTAATTCAATAGAAAAAGCCCAGAATCAAGATTCTGGGCTTTTAGGAAAACTTGTATCGTGAGGGAATCAGGCGACGGCGTCCTGCTTGCGTTCGCGGCGCCAGCGGCGCAGGGCGACGGCACCGCCTGCAAGAGCTGCGATGCCGGACGTTACAAGGGTGGATGGCTCAGGTACAGGTTGTGGAATCACTCCAGCACCCAGCTTTTGGTCGACCGCGCCCCAGGCATAGCTATTGATGGTCACATTCACGTTTCTATTGGCATTATTCCCGTTATTGTTGATCGTCGCATCAATCCAGCCATAACGCATTCCATTGCCAGCGGTGGAATCTTTGAACTCGAAAAGAAGATAAGACTGTTGATTTGTCAACGATGGCCCAACATTGCCTGCTGGGTTTAACAAACCAATTTTCCCGTAATTTTTTGTCTTGGTCGCCGCCGTGGCCCAAGTTTTGCCCGCTGCATTCAGTTTTGCAGCCGTGAAGAGTGAGTTTGTATTGATTTTACGAGTCGAAGTCGCGACCCGAAAATAACCATTGGCATCGACTTGAGCAATCACTACGCCTGCGAAAGTGGAACTGGCACTTTTGGTAATCTTCCCACCCGCTAAACCCTGTATGGTCAGATTGAATGGGTCTGTGGATAGGGCCACATTGTTCGCCCAGCCAACCACGTTGTTTGTGGTCAAAATTCCAGAATAGAAAAGATCTGCGGCGTCGGCGTCCTGCGACACCATACCTACGGTTCCTGTGCCTGCAAGAATTGTGAGTAGTCTTCTTGAACGGATCTGGGATGTGCTATTCATGAGGTGCTCTGGATCTCTGGATATAACAAGGTGCGATAGTCCTGATAGGATTGGAATTATTCTAATATAGAGTGTTTTGTAATGGCCACCAATTTCTGAAATTTTTTCTGGATTTACTCGTTATTGAATGGAAAATCGATCGATTATTGATTTCAAACCATTGTTTTTAAGCATGTTATGTCCTGCAGAAACGGATTGGTCACTTGGGCTTTCCTAATGGTCGGCCGCTAAGAAATGCCAGGTACCCGTGTGGTAAAAATGCATCAATCCAATCGGTATCGATCTGCCCAAAGTCGCACATTTGTTATCAAAATGACTCAATCTGAAGCCACATGATGGGCTTAGGATTGAAACAGGGCGAGCAAAGCGACTGGATAGGACTTGAAAGTTCAACTTTTTCTGGTCTCTGGCTTGATTAACGCCAATTTCGGTGGAACAATCATCATGGATTTCCATTTCTGAACTGCACTTGCGAACGGAATGTCTGGTTGCACCCCCATCCTGAATCCGCAATCCCATATACATGTCGAGCCTGAGGCCAAGGCCGTGTCTACCGACCTCGAATTGAGTGATTCCACCATTCTCTGGGGCCAGTTCGCCCAAAGCCTGATGGTGACGGAACGGACCCTTAATGCGATTCAGGCTGAATCGACCACAGACCGGCCCGGCCCACCGCCTGTTGAGACGGTCAAGGATCATCAGGATCCAGGGCTTGTGGATCGCCGTCTGGTGATCGACAGTCGCCATCAGTTGATCTGCCGATTATTGTCTGAAAATCAGTTGCATGGGATCATTTTGAGCCGTCCTGAGCATCTTTCCTGGATCACGGCGTCGGCAGATCTCACGCCGGGGCTGCAACTTTGGCGGCACCCGATCTTTGCCTATCTCACAGCCACTCATCGCATGGTGATTTGCGATACCACCCAATCGGCCCGGCTTTTTGAGGAAGAGCTTTTTGGTCTCGGCTTCCTGCTCAAGGAATTCCCGCTTGCCGATGGGTCTGGATCAATGCTGGCAAATCTGGTGGCTGGCAAGCAGGTGGCCTGGGACATGAAGCTTGACGATCGGCCCAGCCTTCGAGCGGCTATTCATGGGGCTTGCCGTCAGTTGTCGACTGCCGAGCGGGTCTCCATACGCCTTCTGGGCCGTATGCTTGCCCTGTGTGTGGAAACCACAGCGGCGATGATCAAGCCGATGGAGACGGAGCGGGGGGTAGCGGCCCAACTGGTGCATCGAATGATGCGGGAGGGGATTCAGCCGGTCCATATTCAGATTTTGGCTGATGATCGGGCTTGCCATTACCGGTCGTCGGCCCCTAAAAATCATGCGATCACGACTTGGGCCGTGATCTCGGCCACAGGCCGCAGGGATGGGCTTGAAGTTTCGCTCACGCGTTGTGTCAGTTTTGGGCCACCGTCGCAAGACCAGACTCGCGACTTTGAAGTGGCCGCCATGGCGCAGACCACGGGTACATTTTTCACGAGACCTGAAGAGTCGGTCAGCACGATCGCTCCCAAGGTCAGGCGAATCCTTGTGAAAAATGGCTTTGCCGACGAATGGGGAAGAGAGTCGTCGCTGGCCTCGGCGGGTCGTCCGGCGAGCGAACTGCCGTCGATCTCAACCATTCCCAACATGGCGGTCATTCCCGCCAATTCTGCCTGGGCCTGGCAAGTGAGTGTCGGCTCAGCCCGAGTGGCGGATACGATTGTGACCGACGATGCCGGCTTTGAATGCATTACGGTGGCCAAGCACTCGATCTGGCCGACAATGGAAATTGCGATCAAGGGTCAGTCCATTCGAAGACCATCGTTTTTAAGGCGAGAGAACTAAAGATCCGAGTGCGTAACCATTAAATGTAAAAAGAGCGTGCTGATGAGGAATCAGCAACGCTCTTTTGATTATGCTAACACAGAGACTTTCCAGAACTTGCCTCAGGCAGCTGTCTTGCGACGACGTGCAACCAAGGCCATGACACTCATCGCCGTAAAGCCAAGAGCATAGGTTGATGGCTCAGGAACCACAACCATCAGCATGTGTGATGGATTGCCGAAGTTCACCGAAAACGGTGGTGATCCACCTTGTTGCATATTGTTGTTGGCGGTTACACCAACACCAATTGCGCTGTTCGTTCCAACAACCTGCAATTGCTTGCCACCTGTCAGACCCGAGGCGTTGACAACGATCCAGTATGAAGTGCTGCTAACAAGTGCATACGGGCTAGACATGTCAAATTTGATATTGGTAGGCGTAGAGGTCAGGCCCAAACCTGAGATCGTATGGCCTGAAGAAATATCGGCCAATTTGTTGCCCGGCGCACTCGCCAAATCGCTCCAAAGCTCGATGGCGAAGGATCCTGTAGATGTTCCAACGGAGCTCGCCGCTAAAACCAGTGTGGTGCTCATCAGAGGGTATGTCGACACTGGAGTTGTAAATGCTTCCGCATTGTATTGCCAGTTACCAAGAGTGCTGTTCATCGGAACAAGATAGTCTTGGTTATTCAAAATATTGTTGAAGATGTCCGCAGCCGAAGCTGTGGATAAACCAACAACTACCAACATCATCGAGAAAACGAGTTTTCTCATCATCAAAGTATCTCCTTGTTGCTACAACGGCCGTCAAAAGAATCTATCGATCGATCGTGATCACGTTGCGAGTCAATCGAAGCCTATCGAATACGATAGTGGACCGGAACCACTACCTCGTTAACAGAATATCCACAGCCCAATTTTGAATCCACATAAATTTTACAATAATTTGGATAAAGTGAGTTTCTCAAGGCTTTTTGTTGATTACGCGGCTTTAGGTTGTCAAAAATCAACATTCGCCCGTTTCCAGGACGACCATGGCAAAGGGTTGCAGAATGACCGACTGGCCAAAGCGAACGGCTGGGCCAAGGCCGGGGTCGTAAAGATCGTTGGGAGCATCAGAGCTGGTATCGACCACCAGACGCCAACACCGGCCAGTTGGCGATTGAGGGATGATAAAGGCAAGTGGCTCGCGCCAGCTATTCATGGCTACGTAAATATCGCAATCTGCCGGGCCGCCGCGATCATGGCCACGACCGTCCAACGCAAAAGCCAAGACGTGCGACTGCGGCGAAAAGTCGGGTTTTAAAGGTTCCAGCCCATGCCAGATCACGTCGGGCAGAGGCCCGTCGCCTCGGAGGAAGCTATTCCTGCGTAGGATATTATGTCGTTTACGAAAGGCGATTACACCACGTGTGAACCGGTGCAGGTCGGCATGCAGTTCCGCGAGTGTCCAATCCAGCCAACTCGTTGAGTTATCCTGACACCAGGCATTGTTGTTCCCCTGCTGAGTCCGGAAAAATTCATCGCCAGCCATCAGCATGGGCACGCCCTGGCTCACCATCAGGGTGGTCAGAAAATTCCTGACCTGCCGAAGCCTCAGGGCCTGGATCGACGGGTCTGTGGTCGGCCCTTCCGTGCCACAATTCCAGGAATGGTTGGCATCGTTTCCGTCTCGATTCTGCTCACCGTTGGCTTCGTTGTGTTTTTGGTTGTAGCTGACGAGGTCTGCGAGCGTAAAACCATCGTGACACGTGACAAAGTTGAGTGATGAGGTCGGCCCCTGATGACCAAACAAATCCGGGCTTCCGCAGATGCGTGTGGCCAAGGCGGACGTCATCCCTTCCTGACCAGCCCAAAAGCATCGGACATCGTCTCGATATTGCCCATTCCAGGCCAACCATCGCTCACCGCCAGGAAAGGTTCCCACTTGATAAAGGCCACCTGCATCCCATGGTTCGGCAATGAGTTTGGATCGGGCCAAGACGGCGTTTTCGGAAATGCGCTCGACAAGTGGAGGGTTTTCCAGAGCCTTACCCTGCCGGTCTCGACCCAGGACACTGGCCAGGTCAAACCGGAATCCGTCGACGCCGGCCTCGGCCACCTTGGCTTCGAGCATTTTCAGGACAAGGTCGCGCACAATCGGGTGATTGGAATTGACGGTATTGCCGCAGCCAGTGAAATTGCGGTAATTGCCCGATGCATCAAGCATGTAATAAAGGCAGTTGTCGAGCCCTTTGAAGCTTTGAATGGGGCCCCGTTCGTCGCCTTCCGCTGTATGATTGAAAACCACGTCGAGAATCACTTCCAGGCCACGGCTGTGGCAGGCCTGAATCATGTCACAGAATTCCAGCCAGGGCGATTCACCATGCGGCGAGGATGCATAGGCGGACTTGATGGCGGCATAGCTGATGGTGTTATAACCCCAATAGTTACGCAAGGGCTTATTTGTGAGGGGGTTTAGAAACGGGCAATCATTTTCGTCGAATTCATCCACGGGCAGAAGTTCGAGCGAGGTTACGCCTAAATCGCGGATGTAATCGAGTTTTTCGATCAATCCAGAGAAAGTACCCGGGTGAGCCACTTTTGCGGAAGGATCGACGGTAAAGCCTCTGACATGAAGCTCATAGAGGATCGTATCGGCACGTGGCACCGCCGGGTTTCGGTCTGATTCATCGCGGTGGATACGATAGTTGGTCACAAGCCCGAGGCGTTCCTGATCGCAGGGGTGGCCCCAGGTATGGCCACAGGAGAAGATTTTGGCGAATGGGTCGATCAGAAGGTTGTCAGGATTGTAATGATGCGGATGATCTTTTGGGCCATCCATGCGCCAGGCATAGCAGAAAGTTTCTGGGAGTTCTTCGACACGAACGTGCCAGACATCTCCCGTGCGATTGATTTGAGGGTCAAGCCGTAGGATGAGTTGGTCGGATCGGTCGCAGTCGGATGAGATCACAAGCCAGGCATCTGTAGAATGGCGGCTGATGACGGCAAAATTCACGCCATGCGGAGTTCGGTTGGTTCCGTAAGGTAAGGCCTGCCCGCGCAATATTTTGACGGGCACACCCTGAAATAGAGCCGATTGCAGCTTGCAATCGAACTCGCCGGTGAATTTGAATCGCATATGGAGGCCGTTTTATTCTGGACGATCAAAGCAGCCCAAAAACTCGCAGGATGTCCTGGTAAAGCACCATCACCATCAAGCTCAGAACAGCCGCCAGGCCCATATAAGAAAACAGGGCCAAAACGGATTCAGGGAGTGGTTTTCCACGAATTTTTTCGCCGATCAGGAAGACCATCTGGCCACCGTCCAGAGGGGCGATCGGCAGGAAGTTCATGACGGCCAGATTGATCGACAAGATGCCCAGAAACTTGAGGAACAAGCCTAAGCCCTCACTGGCTGTGGCATACGCCTGGCTGGCGATGGTGACAGGGCCTCCGAGCAGCTTGCGACTGACTCGCTGGGTAACAAGGGCTCGAATGGTGCCAAAAATCTCTTTGATCGATCGAGTTGTTTCGTTGATTCCCCGACTGACCGATGCTCCTAAGGCCTGAGGCGGCAAGGGGCGGATCAAGTTCATCTGGCCCAGACCACGCTCGACCAGAAACTGGCCTGAATCCGGAACTGGAGGAAGCTTCAGTTCGAGTTGAGAGTCGCTGGAAGCCACGGTCAGAGCCACTTCTTGCACTTTCACCATATCCAACTGTCGAAGCACTGTGGCAATGGTTGCCAGAGGTGTACCACTCTTGGGCTCTTTGTCGTTGGTTGGCGCGGACGCGATCTGGTAAGTCATTTCTTCCGGCTTACTGGTGGATGGTTTTCCGTCCTCAGAATTTTCGGAAGCTAATGTCAAATGGATCTTTGTCACAACCTGACCCGGCTTGAGGCCAGCTTTCTCAGCCGCTGAACCAGGTTCAATGGATGAGATCATAGGCGAAGCAAAAAGGGTCAGCCCAAGGGCGGGGATGTCCTGATTTTCTTCCAGTCCGATCGGGCCAAAAGCAGGGGGCTCGGGTCGCGGTTTGACGATCAATTCGCGGCTCTTTTCGAATTCATCCATCAAAACAAGCTTCAATGGCTTGCCAGCAGCATCAAATGCGACACTTGCCAACGTGCGTGGATCAACCGGCTTGCCGTCAGCCAGAGAGATGGTCTCGCCGATTTTAAGGCCAGCATCTGCGGCGGGTGAGCCCTTCTGAATGGCTGTAATCCGCCCGGCCGTAAATCTTAAGCCCAGGCCCATGGCATGAACTGGTGCAACGAGCACTTCGCGGGGGGCAGCACCGGCTTCTTCCGAGGCCACCACGCGAAGCCGAACGGGCTCGGCGCGAAGCTTTTGAAGCTCGACCCGCAGCTTCTGATTGGAATCGACATCGACCCACTCCCCTTTGACAGAAGCCACGGCAACGATTTTGTCCTTCGCCTTCAGTTCTGTTGGAAGGACTGCATTGGCAGGTGTGCCAGGCATTTTTGTGATGGCTGGCTTGCCTAGCAGGATGTCCTGAGGAAAGCCCAGACCGACTTCGGGTTTCAGCCGGCCTGGTCGAATGATGGGTGTGAGCAGGACATTGTAAGGCGTGCCATCCTCAGCCCGCTTCAGATCGAGGCGGACAGATTGGCCTTCGGATGAGGTGCTGACCGTTCTCAAGAAATCTTCAAACGTTGCGCCGGATCGATTGTCGATGGCCGTCATTTCATCGCCAGGCCTGATACCCGCTTCATAGGCAGGCCCACCGGCAACGACAAATCCAACCACAGCAGGCATATAAGGCACGCCAAGGCGGTATGCCATTGCAAAAAAACCAAGCCCGGTGATGATATTCATGATCACACCGGCACTGATAATCGCCATTCTATGGCTCACGGGCTTATTCAGATAGCTACGCGGATCAATGACCGCATCCTGGCCATCTTCCTCCGGATTCTCACCGAGCATCTTGACGAAGCCGCCCAATGGGATGATGGAAAGGCTGTAATACGTCTCACCACGTTGAAAACCAAGCAGCGAAGGGCCAAAGCCGATTGAGAATTTCTCAACCTTGACACCCGCCCATTTGGCGACTGCGAAGTGCCCGAGCTCGTGGATGAAAATGACGAAACCAAGGCCTAAAACAACCATCAAGATCGGCCATATATTTGCTATGAATTCCACCGAGCCACCTCCTGCCGGGCCCAGGTATCGACTGCAAGGAGTCGATCAAGCGTAGGCCGAGCATCAAAATCGTGATGTTCCAAAACCGCCCGGCAGACCTGCGGAATTTCGAGAAATCGCAGACTACCAGACAAGAACCGCCCGACGGCCTCTTCATTGGCCGCATTCACAACGGCCGGAGCCGTTCCACCGCGACGTATGACTTCATATCCTATGCCCAGACAGGGGAAATTGTCGAGGTCGGGGGGCTGAAAGTTCAGCGAAAAAGATTGAGACCAGTCCATTCGAGGGCTTGGTCCGTCGCGTCTCTCAGGCCAGGTCAAAGCCATTTGGATAGGCAATTTCATGTCAGGAGGCGATAGCTGAGCGATGACCGAGCCATCGACAAATTCCACCATGGAATGGACAACACTTTCTGGATGAACCACCACCTGAATCTGATCTGGTTCGAGATCAAACAGCCATCGTGCCTCAATGACCTCCAGGGCTTTGTTCATCAGTGTGGCGGAATCGACTGTGATCTTGGGCCCCATCTTCCATGTCGGGTGGTTCAAAGCCTGTTCGGGTGTCACATTTCCAAGCCTGTCCCGCGACCAGCCCCGAAATGGCCCGCCAGAGCTCGTTAAAATGATTCGCTTAACTTCCGATCGCCGGCCGGCCGTCATGGCCTGAAAGACGGCCGAGTGCTCGCTGTCCACTGGAATGATTGTCACGCCCTGCTCGCGTGCCCGCTGCATGACAATCTCGCCCGCGACAACCAATGTCTCTTTATTGGCCAGCCCGATCAGTTTTCGTGCATCGATGGCAGCCAGAGTGCTTTCCAGACCAGCCCGACCGACAATTCCGGTAATCACTCTCTGCGTATCGTCTGCCTGTACGATCCTGATCAAGCCATCCTGACCGCCCAGCACCTCTATGCCCTTGCCGGCAAGTGCGTCTCGCAGGGCGGGCAGTACAGCAGTATCCATCACGGCCACACGGCTGACCTGATTGGCAATGGCCTGCTGGGCCAGCGATTGCCACGACCCATTGGCGCTCAGGCCACGCGCCTTCAGGCCGTGGCCAGCGCTGCTGTTGATCACGTCGAGCGTGCTGCGACCAATCGAGCCGGTGGAACCGAGCACGGCCACGCCTTCGGTCGAATGATACCCGGGTGAAACGTTTTGTTGATCCTGATTCTGCATGGTGCCTCGTGCTGCAAGATCAATTGTGCAAAGGAAGGAACCGGCCCACGACCTCTATTGGAAAACCGATCTTGTTCAGCCGCAAGACCTTTTATCTCAGATTCATCAAGCTTCGCCCGCAATCGACTCCAAGCTTGGGATCGGCTCGACAGGTTCAGAGATGATTGCCTCAAAGCCGCCACGCTGCATGACTGTCAGGCCCCGCCCACCTCGTCGAGTGACTGGATATCGAGTGGAACGGATGACTTGCTCTGCCCCACGGTTGGATTTGACTGTCAAACCCTCGCGTTTTTTATCGGCCAGTACAAAACCCAAAACACGATCGCCAAACGCCAGTTTGATGGCAAAGACGCCCTTCGCGGCTCCGCCTACAACCGGAATCTCCCAGACGGCGAAGATAATCACTCGTGCGTTGGTCGTGGCCAGGCAAAGATGCTCGCGGCCAGTCGACATGAAGACATTCAGGATTTCGTCGTTTTCGAATCCCGCAACATCGGGTCGCATAACCTGACGCCCCTTGCGGGTCGATGGCAAACTGTGAGCTGACAATGAGAAACGCAGACACTTGCCACCCGCCGATACGGCCACTCCATAAGGACCCGGCGGTGGGGCCGATGCTTCAGCCAGACTTTCTGTGCTTAAAACATCTTCAACCAGCAAGCCTTGCGTCAGGGGCGTGTCCGCCAATTGTTGAGCTGCCCGGGCACCTTCCCACAGACCAAGGCCATCGGCCTCAGCGGGCAAATCCTCTTTAATTGGCGGTTCTTCATGCACCGGAAGGCATCGCGGGTCGTGCACCACAACGCCAATAAGCCGTTCTCCATCATCAAATGCAAAAAACTTCTGGACCGGATCGCCATGCCCAGTTGTCATCAAAATTTCATGGGCTCGCATCGTGTAGGCGACGCCCCGATTTGTAAAGAAAGTGGCGCAGAGCCTGGCCCTGCATCGCAATATCCAGCCCACGCTGTCTTCGTCCCGTGTCCGGATACCGGCGACATCTGTAAACGATTTTTGGCGTTTGATCCAGCCATCGCGACTGACAATCAGCCATGAATCCTCGTCCACAATATAATCTTCCTGCCTGAACTCAATCGCGGCAACCGTGGGCGTGGCGTCGATGAGTGTACGGCGGGCATCCGCATAAAGCTCAGAGACTTCCACAAGCTCGTTGGACACAATCTTCCAGCGGGCGGGCTCATCGGCAAGCAGCCCCTCGATGACGGCCAATCGATTGCGAGCCTCTTCCAGCTCAGCCATGATGTCAAGAATTTCGAGCCTCCCAAGCTTGTAAAGCTTGGTTTCCAGAATGGCGTCCGACTGCTGCTCGGAAAGGCCAAACCGGTTGCACAGTTTGGGCAAGGCATCGGACTTGCCGTTGGAATCCCGGATCATGCGAATGGCCTCGTCGAGATTATCGAAAAGGATCGCAAAGCCTTCCAGATTATGGATCCGACGAAGCAGATTACGTCGCTCGTAATCCAGCCGGCGGGTCACGATCTGAAGCCGAAAGTCAAGGAACTGCAAGAGGATGCTGCGCAGATCAAGCCTTGCTGGAACCGGCACAGAGGCCTCATCCGCAGGCAGCAGACAGGTCAGATTCACTCCGAAAGTGGTCTGGAGAGGTGTGTTCTTATAAAGATAAGCCATGGCAGCCTCAGCCGTGGCACCCGGTGCCAATTCAAGCTGAATCCGGATATCATCCGTTGAAAGATCTTTGACATTCACCAGTTGCGGAACCTGGCCGCGGCCTATCAAATCACCAATTTTCTCAACCAAAGGGTCCTTTTGGACCGCGTAGGGTATGCTGGTCACCCAGACGATGTTTTTCTTGACGGGATCGACTTCCCAGGTACCCCTGACCTTGAGCGATCCGCTGCCTGTTGCATAAACATTGAGAAGCTCAGATTTTGTGGCGACCAGAATCCCACCCGTCGGGAAATCAGGGCCAGGCAGAACCTGAACAATCTTTTCCAGCGATGTGCTGCGATCCGCCACAAGCAAGAGCAGGGCGTCGATCACTTCCTTCAAATTGTGGGGCGGAATGTTGGTGGCCATCCCCACAGCAATTCCAGTCGCACCATTGACCAGCATATTTGGTACGCGTGCAGGCAAAACCACCGGCTCGTCGACCGTGGCTGCGTAATTGGCCCGAAAATCGACGGTATCCTGGCCCATCTCGTTGAGAAGCTCTTCGGCAAAGCTCATCAACCGACATTCTGTGTATCGCATGGCGGCAGGCGGGTCGCCATCAATCGAACCAAAATTGCCATATCCATCAATCAAGGGATATCGCAAGGCAAACGGCTGAGCCATCCGCACCAGGGCATCGTAAATCGACTGGTCGCCATGCGGGTGATAGCTTTTGATCACCTCCCCAATCACCGCAGCCGACTTCACATAGCGGCCGTCGGACTTGATCGAGAGGTCAGCGCCCATTGCATATAGAATTCTGCGCTGAACGGGTTTCAGACCATCCCGAACATCGGGCAGGGCACGACTGGTAATCACGGAAAGCGCGTAGTTGAGATAACGCGACCGAGTCGCATCGGCCAGCGAAACATCTTCAATTTTAGGGTCAGGGGGCGGGGCCTGTATGCCCGCATTGCCTAATTTACGCAGTTTTCGTGCCATGATCCGTGGCCAGTGGCCGTCATCTCCTTATGACAGGAATCCTTGGTATTGAATCCCGAAATGTGCATGAGATTTGGTCCGGATCATGCACCAGTTGGAATCAATAGACTACGGTTTTTGTTAAGGAATCGCAAGAGACCGAGCCGAACAACCCGGTTTTTGATCCGAATTTTCGGTGGCCGCTCAATGGGCTGAGGAATCGACAGGCCGCCCGAATCGGTTCTGTCTGCCAAAAAAATATACAACTGAAAAAAAGACCCTTTTTAGAAGAATGACCAATGTTACGTTTAAAAAACTGTCTCGGTCAGAGGCCATAAACTGAAAAAGCCAAGCTTCTGCAATCCAAAATAGCAGCAAATGTTTAGATCATAAAATCAAGGTGCAAAAACACCCATTTTTTTTGTGTTAAGAGCCTTGACGAATGACATCGGGTCTATCATAATTATTGATAACGTCTCACCTATCAAGAATCAATAATCTAATATATGGCATAGGGATTGCTTACTACCCTTTTGTTCCATATTGGATTTTGATCTCGATACAAAATCCTTCGATGCCTCTTTTGATCACAGCACTTTGGAGATTTTCATGACCATTGATAAACGTGCGGTTTCTGCGACTCTTGCTAGTTTTTTATGCACACTGGCCATTGGCTGTGGTCAGGGTGATGCTCCGCAAGCTGGTGTTCTGGATCCAGGTACCAAGGCGGGGATGTCGCCTGTGAACAAATCCGGTGAAGCCAAACCTGCTGCTGGCAAAGAAGCTCCTGCCAAGTAATTCCAAGTTTTCCACGGCCTCATTCCTGTTCGTCATCGGATTCTCCGTTTTCACCCAAACCCATTCGAGGTGTTTCATGCGTAGTGCCTCACTTAGAAAACGATCGGGCTTTACGCTGATCGAGTTGCTGGTCGTCATCGCGATCATCGCAGTTCTCATTTCATTGCTACTTCCCGCCGTTCAGTCGGCCCGCGAAGCCGCCCGCCGTGCTCAGTGCGTAAACAATCTTAAGCAGTTGGCACTTGCAGCCGCCAACTACGAATCCACATATACAAACTACCCACCAGGTTTGTACTGGTCCTTGCTGACAGGTGCCTATGCAGGTTATCTGGGCACAAATTGTGGTGCTCTTGTGCTTTTGACTCCTCAAATGGAGCAGAACGCCATTTTTAACGCGACCAATTTCATGGAAAATATCTATTATCCATCGAATACCACGGTCAATGCCATGGGCATCAAAAACCTTCAATGCCCAAGCGACAACGCCAACGAGATTCGGACACTGGCTGCGGATTCATTTTTTGAAGTTGTTCCCGGCGGCCCCAAGATGGCTTATGCCAGCTATGCGACCATGGCAGGCCCATGGGTTGTCAATACTTGGTCTATCCCCGGCAATGGTTCAGGTGCACGCGCGACTCATAGTCAGGCCAAGGCCAATCAATTGGGCATGTTCAACGTTTGCAGCGATGTCCGAATCAGCTCCGTGTCTGACGGCACTTCAAACACGATCATGTTTGCGGAACACACGGCTGTTCCTCTAACAGCTTCTGCCCAAAGCGATTGGCACTGGTGGACATCAGGCAACCACGGCGACACGATGATTTCCTCAGGGTTCCCACCGAACCCACAACGAAAGATCAGTGGTGGAGCAGGGGCCATGGCTTTCATCTTCTCGGCCTCAAGCATGCACCCTGGTGGCATTAATGCTGCCATGGTTGACGGTTCGGTGCGATTCGTCAAAGAAACGATCAATTCTGCCACACCAATGGAACCACTTCAGTCCGTGAACGCGGTCACCAATACCGTTCCAGGCTGGGTCCAAATCATCTCCACAGGCGCAAGTGCCACTTGGGACCAAACCTTTGCCCCCAAGCCCGGTGTTCAAATGGGTGTCTGGCAAGCCCTGACCACCCGCAACGGTGGTGAAGTCCTATCCGCTGACCAATATTGAGCCGTCAGAATGGATAGACGTCAACTGATTCTAAACCAATCCCCTGAATACAAAGGTGTATTCAGGGGATTCCCTTTTTCTGTTCGGAAGGGCTCATTTACGAAGGTCTATAGTTTTGAGGTCCGCAGTCGAGCAGCATTCAAATCACATAATTCATGGCTGCAGCGGCCTTGTTGGACTCATCAAAAATTTTGAGATCTCTGGGCCTGACAAAAACATTAAGTCCATTCTCCAATCCAAGTTCCAAGCTATTAGCCTGCGTAATTTGAACATGCACCGGGGTACCGTCGGGCAGAATCAATTCAACGCGGGCCAGCCAGCCGAGTGGCGTGAGTCGCTTGATACGGGCAGGCCAGCCGGGCAAGTCGTTTTGCTCGCGACTGATCTCCAGATCGTGTGGCCGAACATAGATCGAGCCGCCTGTCGAGCCAGGTATCTGCAAGGGCAGGGGGCGTGACTCATGAAGATTCATGCCAAGAATCGTCTCGTGACGAAGAATATTAACCTGCCCAAGAAATTCCGTCACGAATGGGCTCGCGGGTCGCTCGTAAAGCTCTTGTGGAGGGCCAATTTGCTCGACCTTTCCGTGATTCAATACGACAACCTGATCGCAGACCTCAAAGGCTTCCTGCTGATCGTGTGTCACAAACAGGCTTGTCACATGACTTTCATCGTGCAGTCTCCGGAGCCAGACACGCAATTCGTCGCGCACCTTGGCGTCAAGGGCGCCAAATGGTTCATCGAGCATTAAAACTCGTGGCTTCGGCGCCAAGGCGCGGGCCAGCGCCACCCTCTGTCTCTGACCACCGGAAAGCTGAAGTGGGTATCGGTCAGCAAAATTTGTCAACTGAACAAGTTTGAGCAACTCCTCGACCCGTCCCTGAATTTCGCACTTGGGCAATTTCTGGATTTCCAGCCCAAAGGCGACATTCTGCCGCACGGTCATGTGTCGAAACAGCGCAAAGTGCTGAAAAACAAAGCCGATTCCGCGCTGCTGTGTTGGCAGATTGGTGGCTTCCTCACCGACCAGCTCAATGGAGCCTGAGTCGGGTGTTTCCAAGCCTGCAATGGCTCTGAGGATTGTGCTTTTGCCCGAGCCTGATGGCCCAAGCAAGGCGACAAGCTGGCCGGAGGGGATGGCAAACGAGACATTGTCAATCGCTTGAAAGTTTCCGAATCGCTTGCTCAGGTTACGGACGACTATGTCCATTCGTACAGAACCTTTATCAGAGAAATCATGGGATGGAGTTACAGTTCGAATTGCCTTTTGAGTCTGATCAATGACGGCGCATCTGACGAATCGGCCCTTGGCCGTCTTCCTTCGCTTCCGCCGCATATTCTCGACGCCTGACACTGTTCTGAATCGTCTCCAGCCCCACCAGAATGCAGAACGAGACGGTTGCCAAGACGATGCTCATGACATAAGCACCGTGTGGTTCAAAGCTTTCGATTTGGTCGTGGACATAAAGTGTCGCCGTCTGGGTTCGGCCAATGATGTTTCCTGAAACGACCAGCAAAGCGCCAAATTCACCCAGGCTACGCGCCACAACCAAAGCGGCCCCATAAGCGACCCCCCAACGGATTGTCGGCAGGGTGATCCTGTGAAATGTGGTCCACCAGTCAGCGCCCAAGGTCGATGCCACATCTTCCTGATCAGAGCCAATTTCTTCAAGAATTGGCGCAACACTACGCACCACCAAGGGCAAGGTGACAAACATGCCTGCCAGGATCATTCCGGGAAGGTGGTAAACGATCGGGAAACCAAACGATTCAAGTCGGGAGCCGATTGTCGACTTCGGGCCATAAAGTATGATCAGCATGAGCCCGGCAATGACTGGCGAAACGGCAAACGGCAAGTCCAGGAGCCCGTCTACAATGCGCCTGCCCCAGAACCGCTGGCGCACTAGAACGATTGCCATTGCGATCCCGAAAATTGTGTTCGAGATCGTCACCACAACCGTAATTTTAGCCGTCAGCAAAAGCGCCTCGATCGCGTCCGGGTCCGTCAATGCTTTGAAAACGGCACCGACCCCTGGGGCAAATGCACGGCGGGCCAATGCCACGGCGGGCCCCAGAATGAGCAGACCAAACCAGGCCAGCACCGCAATGATCAGAAATCGTTGTGGCCATGTCATGGTATTTTGGAGTTGAGGTTTCGGTGGTTTCATCCTTGTCGCTCCGCCCATTTGGAAACGGCAATCAGACTCACTAATGAGCATGTCAGAAGCACGAGACTCACGGCCAGCGCCCCTTCCATATTGAAGCCTTCCACTTCGCCATAAACATACAAAGGAGCTGTTTTTGTCGACATCGGCCGATTGCCGGCCACCATCACCACACTGCCAAATTCACCCAGAGCCCGGCTGAACGACAGACCTGCCCCCGAAACAATCGACGGGAAAAGGGCTGGTAATGTGACTCGCCGAAAGATCGTCCATCGGCTGGCCCCCATCGTAGCGGCGGACTCTTCTTCGGCGGGGTCAAGATTTTCAAGAACAGGCTGGACACTTCGCACGACGAACGGAAAACAGACAAAGAGCAAGGCGAGTACAATTCCCGACTGCTCGTAAATCACTGGTGTACCAAATCCGCTCAGGACGACTCCCAGTGTACTTGTCGGGCCAAACATGGCGACAAGCATTAGCCCTGTCACAATGGTTGGTACGGCAAATGGCAGATCGACAAGGGCATTGACCAGCCCCTTGCCCGGAAATTCGTAACGCGCCAAGACCCAGGCTGTGGCTGTGCCGGTGAAGACCGAGATCAGGACCATCACAATGGCTGTCGAAAGACTAAGCATGATGGCATGCCAGGCAAACGGATTTGTGACCTCAGACCAGATTCTCGAAGGCCCGGCCGAAACCGCTCTGAGAACCACTCCTGAGAGCGGAAAGATCAGAACAACACCAAGATAAAGCAGGCAGCCCCAACGCAAGAGCTTGCCATAGATAGACGTACGACGTTGGTCAACGGTCGAGCTCATGGCTTATTTTCCCGATGCTTTCGGTGTGTTCGCATCGCGTGACTTCTCTTTGAGAAAGCCGCGCGACCACAACCCATCAATTCCAAAAACAGCCTCTCGGGCCTTCTTCCAACCGCCTAGTTGTGCCACGGTGACCACCCCTTTGGGGACGGACGGCAGCCCTTGAACCTGGCCGGAACCTGTCGCTGGCCGGAAGCCATATTCTGCCCAGATTGCAGCCGCTTCCGGGGTCTTCAAAAAGTCAAGAAATGCTTTGGCTGTCTCGCTTCGTCCATTTTTCTTGGTTGTTCCAACAACTTCCACTGCCGGAATTTCGATCCATAACGAACGATTTGGAATGACATAAGGCATCTGCCGGCCAGTAAGCCGCTGGCATTGAACCAGATCGTTTTCGTAAGTAATAATGGCATCTCCAGAGTTTCGCAAAAATGTCGCCAGGCTTTGTCGGCCTGATCCGTCCATCACACTGACCCGCTTCTGAACAGCCGCCAAAAGCGATTCCGCACTGGCCGTATTCCTATTGCCTGACGCAGGTTCGGTGGAATCCGGCCAATATCCGCCGGCGGCCGCCGCCAGAATATTCCAGCGCGCACCGCCTGAAGTTTTTGGATCTGCATACACGACAGAAACTTCGGGCTTGGCGAGATCCCGCCAGTCCTGAATTTTGTGTGGGTTATCGGGCCTGTAGCCAATCACAACCAGACTTCTCGTCACGTGGCCTTTGGATGGCCCAGCGTTCCAGGTTTGATCCACCAAACCAGCCTTGACGAGTGGTTCCACATCCGGATCCAGCGAAAAGACGGCCACATCGGCGTCAAAACCACCACCAATCGCACGCGACAAGGCCCCTGATGCCAGATAAGACTCCTCAAACTTCAAGCTGCGACCCGTCTTTTCGAACCAGACTTTTTGGAATGCTGGAATCAATCCATCGTGAAAAACTTCTCGGGTTACCGAAAATGCACCCAAAGTCAGTCGGTCGCTGATCGATGATTCAACAGACGCCCCCGCACCACACCCGCTGCACCAAAGTGCAATCAAACCCGACACAAGGCTCAGAACCTTAATATGCAACAAATTGTGGCGTTCGTCCAAGATTTTGATTTGCATATGGTCCCACTCAGCCCGCAAATGGATTGTGCCTTTGGCTACTTATCGACCCTGCCAAGATCAAATCTTACATAACTTTATAAAGATGGTCAAGTATAGTTGTCCATCATGTGCAAATGGGGGCGAGCCGCTCTCCAGTTTAGGATCGGCTACAGGGCTTTGGTTTCGGACCAGACGCGACTGACCCCGCGAGCATCCAGCCTGCTTAAAAACAAGGCCCTTTGCTTCGAGTTTTCGTAAATGGAATGAATTTCCAGCTTCTGGCTGATGCTGAACGAAGCCAGCGTGCCGGCGGCTTCCCCAATGGCCCACTCTACGGGATGGAGCCTATAGCAGCCATTGGTAAGGTGGGTCACTCCAAGATTTTTGCAGGCTGGGATCAGATTTTTCATGCGGATTGGGATCAGGCTGCCTAGAGGGATCTGAAACGGCAGGCTTGATAGATCGATGTAATTGTCGCCGCCGGTCGACGGGTGCAGGTCGATTCGATAGGCACCGATTCCGACACTGTCGGCAAAGTCAGAAGCCTTGACCGGGCCGGAGGATGTATTGCCGAGTTCAGCCCTTCGATCCTCAGTGCCCACATGTCTGCTGGTCACTGTGAATCGGGTTTTCAATCGACGGCTCTCTCGAATATAGGCCGATTTGGCCAACCCATCCTGAGTTCCCAACAGGTCGCCGCGCAATTTGAGCCCCTTCCAGCCTGCACCTCCATCTGGTCTTGGAGCTTCCGTCTGGAGCCAATAGAGCAGCGAAAGGCTTAATTGCCGGGCGCTGGTCAGATGTTTACTTGCCATTTCAGAAGTTACACCCGGGCCGATCAATGGGCCAGGCAGGTAATCATTCTGCGGCCAGTTGACTAGACAGACTCCGCTGGATGGATATCGACCTGTGGCAAATTTGGCTGCATCGATGATGCGCCGATACTTCCACCAGCCGGGCTGATCGGGTTTTGTGGGATCAAAGCCAAGCGTCTTCGGCTCCAGAGTATAAGGATTGGAATAAGTGAGCGAAAGCAGCTTTCCAGGCCATAGAGGCTTCAGCGGTGGCACATAATCCTTCCATCTGGCATATTCAGGCGGCTTATCAATTGTATGGTCTTCCGAAGGCCTGTGATCGACGGCAAAGCAGATCGTAAATGCCTGCTGATTCCATGGCTGAGCCTGCTCAGGGGCTCGCGGTTCGCCAGTTTGCGTCCTTGATTCAAAGCCGGTGACATGCTCTGTATGGGCCAGCTCTGCAAGATCACCCAGCTCAGTGGCATCGATAAAAAGCGATGCCAGAACGGCTCTCGTCTGATTGGTCCGAAGGTCTTTAAGGATCACGCTTTTAATCGTATCGCCGTCAACCTCAGCCGCGATTGGGGCATGATCTGTCAAAACCAAGAGCTGACCACTGGAAACATAACGTGCCAGAAGATTGATCATGACCGCTAGAGCGACCCGTGGCTCATGGCAAAGCCTTGAAACGGAGCCATTTCCGGGGTTCAGAAGCGGATCCCGGCGAGCTTCGTCCGTGAGCGGATAGTTTTCGCGATAGTAATGACGAACGAGCCGCCGAAACTCCTGATAACTCCTGTTAGCACCATAGGTTTCGATCCATGGATTCTCATCCGGAGGCACAGCCTGACTCGTCAATTGGCCGCCGATCCAGTCCGTTTCTTCAGTCAAGACCACGGTTTGGCCCGACTCCAAGGCCGCCATTGCGGCAGCAAATCCGCCCAATCCACCACCAATAATTGCGATGTCCGACTCAAACTCGCGGCCAATCGGCCGGCCGGCTGTACCCGCCTGAAGCGGCCGCCATGGTTCTGCCGACAAGGCCAAACTCATGGCGGAAAGGCAAACAGCATTGTCTCGCAAAAACCGACGACGATGCGATTTTATCGGAGTCATTTTGGGCTTGACCTAATCTGGTTCGAAATCGCTTTGAACACAATCCTGTGCTGGTTGCATTACGCTTCACAATCCAAGACAGAATTCCAAATTCGCCGGCTCAGGCCAGTCGCTTTCGAAGAAGTGCCAACTCTGTCTCCAAACGCATCTTGCGCTCCGTAGGCCGAGGCCATTCCATATCCTCATTTTCAAGAATCGATATGGCTCGCTGGAGCATCTCCTTCGTCAGATCGAGCCTGCACTCCACATGTCTGATCACCACCCCGACCCAGGCCAGTTTCGACTCGTCGTCGAGCTCATAGGCCACCCCGTCGACCATCTCATCCAGGGCGACCAGGGATTGATCCAGAGTTTCCTGATTGGCCAGTTGTTCATGAACTTTCTCATAAGGCAACGGGTTACGATCATCCATCAAGGCCTCGTAACTTGCCTCATGCACCTTGTCAAAACCCGCGTCAAGCGCATCGTGCGTCAAGTCGTTCTCGTAACTTTTCACACCCCAGTAACCCATTCTTAGTGATCCTTTTAGGCTCGAGTCCGATTGGTCTGGCAATCGGCCAAATCGTTGCAATGTCTTTCCTGTCAGTTGGTTTGATTTTTGATTTTCGCGGCCTGGCCGGTCAGCAATGGGGCCTGATCGCCTGCCAGTCGTGCTTTGGCCGTTGCCAAACCACCTTTGGGCAACACCATCTGACCAAACGCCGATGCCCCGGGACGCTGCTGGTCAACCCCTAGATAAATCGCCTCAAATCCTTTTGAATTTACAAGATACGTTTCATGATAAATCACCAGGTCATTGCTCTGTCGTTGTCGATCCAAGGCCGACTTCCACCAGGCGGTGTGCGGTTCGTTGTGGGTCCAGGCCAGCATCTGATCCAGATCAGACCAATACTGCAAAAATCCGAAGTGATTCCAGCGAAACATGATGCGTTCGCTCTTGAGCAATCCGGACTGTTGATCGATGGCAGCCCTCGCCGACTGCTCAATGGCCCTTGTATAGCGCCAAATTTGGGGAAGGACACGAGCCTTCGAAGCGATCATACCGAAACGGATCAAACAGAACCGTTCGCCCAGACGTTCCGGCCATTGCCATGCAAGAGCTTGGCTCATCATTTGTAAATCGTTTTATCTCAAGGAGTTCCGCTGCGCAATTTGACGTTTTTCATGAGCCAGTCAAGCCGCTTGGGAGGGGCTATGAAAGTTGGCACCTGAATTGGAGTTTCCGCGACAAATTCACGGGCTGTCAGGTGCCTTCCATCGATCCTGCCAAAGCGGCAACCTGCCTCGGATGTAATCACGGCTCCAGCCATAACATCGTGCCTTAGTTCGCCTTTGAATGTGGTGGAGACAAATCGTCCACAGGCTGTGAATGCCAGCTCACAACAGGCAGATCCCATGGTCCGAAGTCGGCCCGGCAAGGTCTGGTTGTCAATGGCACGCGCAGCATTGGAATCGACACCCACATTGTCCTGCGGATGAAATGAGTCTGAATCTTTGGCGTAAATTCTTTTACCATTTAGGTATGCGCCTTGACCGATCACTGCCGAGTAAGTCTCGCCAAGTTGGGGGATGGCAATCACACCAAGCACCGGCTCGCCGTCGTAAGCCAGACCGACGGAAATCGCCCATAAAGGCATTTGGTGAACAAGGTTGCCTGTCCCATCAATGGGATCGATCGACCACAATCTTGGTCCACCCGTGCCGGTATCGGCATACTCTTCGCCTGTCAAAGTGTCGTGCGGAAACCGGACTGCAAGCTCAGCCCGAATGAACTTTTCGAGATCTTTATCAAGGTCCGTAACATAAGTGGCATTCGACTTTTCCTCGGGAGTCGCAGTCGAAGCCCGGTCCAAAGCGATTCGAACCGCTTCGGCAACAAGGCCTTGCACACTTTCCAGATCACGCAACAGTTCGTTGGTCAAGGAGTCGCTGATTACTGGCATTTCACGCTCTCAATTGATGAAGTTCCCTTGAATCAGTCCTATCTTATCAACCCTTGCTTTTCAAGGCGTGAAGAATTTGAAATTTTCCGGTCGATCCGATACAACTTTCAGCGACTTAACTAAGCCGATTCTCCAGCTTGGCTTTTTTGGCTTGCCTTTTTGTGGCTTTTCGGGTAAGTTTATCTCGTCAGAACGCGGATGATTCTCAATAGGAATTGGTTCACGTATGGCGGCGTGGCTCAGTGGTAGAGCAGCGGTCTCATAATCCGCTTGTCGTGGGTTCGATTCCCTCCGCCGCTATTTTCCGTTCGCAATGGATTCAATTCAGGATGAATTGAATATTGCCAATCGTCAATCCAGACAACCCGCAGATCACGGATGCTCCGCAAGGTCATAAACGTCCTCATTCTGGTTGCATTATTTAAGGCCCAGCTGGCCAAGGCCCAGCTGGTCATGCCTGCACCTGAACTATTGAATGATCCGCGCTTCACCACCTTGAAGGTTCCGGCTGACCTACCCGAATATCAAATCGAAGCCATACTGGACATCCCTAATCGTCAGCTAAGGGCAGGCCAAAGGGTTACTTACAAGAATCGAACCGCTGTTGCCCAAGCGGAGGTTGTCTTTCACGTTTATCCAAAATATCGAACAGCACCAAATGCCAAACTGAAATTGGCCAAGACTCTCGAAGTGCTTCGGCTTGGTCCTGACGAGGCCATTGACCCCAAAGGCGACCGTCTCCAGATCCAATCCGTAAGCGTCAACGGCCAGCCACTGAGCCCAAAATACGAGGGCGAGGATCAGACCATAATGGCCGTAGCTCTCCAGGCCCCGCTAGAGCCTGGGCATTCGATTCAGATCGATATTCAGTTCGTTCTCGATCTGCCCAATCAATGGGGCCGCTGGAGCCACCACCAGGGAATTACCACACTTGTCAACTGGTACCCGGTCCTGACGGTTCCTGAGAACGATGGCCATTGGTCGCGTGAGCCGTTTGTTCCCTGGCATCAGCCCTGGCATCAGGAGGCCGCCTATTATCGGGTCAAGTTGCAATTGCCGGCCGATCAATTGGTGGCATCAACGGGTCGAATCATTGAAACTCTGCAAGTGGATCAAAACCAAAAATCCATTACAATGGATGGCCCACCAGCCCGAGATTTTGCTCTGGTTTGTTCCAGCCGGTTTCAAAAGTATGAAATGCAGGTCGGCCATATCAAAGCCCGAGTCCTGGCCGATAAAAAACACGAGGATAACGCTCGCAAAGCCCTTTTGTACATGGCGGAAGTGCTGCCACTTTATGAAGAGTGGTTTGGCATGTTTCCCTACGATGAAATGGAAGTGGTCACATCTTTTTTTGGATGGAATGGCAATGAATGCTCCGGACTGGTCCTGATCGACGACCGGGTCTTTAATTTACCTGCCGCAGGCGAGCGCTATATGGACCACCTGATTACCCACGAGGTGGCTCACCAGTGGTGGTGGAACGTGGTTGGCACCAACGGCTACACGGAAACATTCATGGACGAAGGCTTGGTCAACAGCATTACAGCCAAGCGACTCGACCAGAAATATGGTCGCAATGCTCCTCTGATTGTCTGGCCCAAGGGCTTCGGCTGGCTCCCGTCGATTGGTCGGGAGGACTTGCGCATGGCCAGTTATTACAAATGGAAAGCGCAGGGAAATAGCGGCCCAGTGATGCAGGATCTGAATGGCATGTCAGATCTGAATGCACTTTTCAGCCTGGCCTATGACCGGGGCGGCAAAGTCGTAGACATGATTAATAACCGCATGGGCGACGATCTTTATTTCCGATTTCTTCAAAACCTTTATCAGAAGAATGCATTTGGTATACTTCGCTATGAAGAGTTTAAAGCCGAACTGGATCAGTTTGACGCCAATCAGGCATGGCCTGCAAGGCTCGACGCCTGGCTTATCCAACAGGCTGATACGGACTGGCAAATGAAATCGGTGAAGATCGAACCACCTGCAGAAATTGCTGCAGGCCAGCCGAGAAAAGATGATCGACTTTATAAAGTCACTGTCGAGATTATACAGAACGAGGCTCTTGATGAACCGACAGAAGTTGGGATCATTGCTGGCAAAGAGACTTTGAATATACCAATTCGACCTGATGAAATGGAATATACAATTCCTTCAGGTCGGGTGGAGCGGATCCAATCGGAAACGGATCATTCCCATCTTTACCGAATTACATTAAATCTGGCTTCAGAGCCGACTCAGGTTGAGGTTGATCCGGACCATCGATTACTCGATTCCAAGCCTTCCAACAATGTTTGGAGGCCTAATTTCAAGTGGCGGCTGACACCCGCTCTTACACCGGTTGACACGTCTGAGATGTTTCAATCTTACGACCGGCCAAGTTTTATTGTTGGTCCGTTTGTCGATCAGAATGCACGCGGTGGCGTAAAGGTCGGTGTTTTTGCGCCGAATCGGGCAACTATCAACGGGTTTTTTGGTGCCATGCCCAGCCTCGATCGAGTCATCGCCGGCGGCGAGGCCAAATTAACGTATCTCTACGGAACAAAGTGGAACGCCGGCATTTTTTATGAAGATGGAATTAACCGGACATGGAGCACAGATGCCTCTCAAACCCAAAGCGGCGGGCGAATGTACTTGCGAAAGGTGCTATTGCAATCCTCAAGTGTGCTGGACGACGATGCCGCCTTTTTTGAATTCTATACAGGCCATGGCAATATTTTCTGGGCAGGTGATATTGGAAGGCCGACACCAGGCGCTTTAAATGCGGCTGGAATTCGATTAAAGATCAATACACAGGCACCTTTTTGGGATCCTGTAGAAGGGCGACTCTTTGAAATCAATGGTGAATTTGGTTCCCCTTCCTACGAAGCAAATTACCAATATTATACCCGATGGCAGGTGAACGCTGGTCAGGTCTGGACTTTGGGCGATGCATTTGGTCCGATTGAGAACACCCGATTTGCGGTGCGGGGCATGGGCGGAATGGCTTGGCCGCAGGATGTCAATTTTTTCCGCCTCGGTTCCGGACAAGTCAATCGTGCCCTTGGATTTAATGCCCAGAATGGCTCTGCTTTTTGGCTCGCTTCGGCGGAATGGCGATTCCCGATTATGGAGCAATTGGAAAAATCCGTCTTTGACCGAGCCATGACATTCGATAAAGTCTCGGGCGTTTTATTTTATGACGTTGGCGAAACGGCTCTTAGACAAGAACTTAGGCCCGTTGTTCATGGTGTAGGATTTGGTTTTCGGGTTGATACCGTTTTATTTGGTTTTCTGGAACGTGTGAATCTGCGATTTGACATCGCCCAGCCGGTTTCAGGCGCGAAGGGTGGTCCACTCTTCTGGTTTGGTTTTAATCAGGTTTTCTGACCGATTCCATCCCATTGTTTCTTACTGCAATCTGATTGAGGAAAGGCCCACTTTCTGAAAGCTGAGGCAGACCAATATGAAGACGCAAAATGCGTCTGACTTCTTCGATCACAATTGCATCATGGTTGAGATAATGATTTGCAGCAACAACCAGCTCGGATTGGGCCCCTTCCAAATGCCCACTTTCATATGTGACCAGACCGTCAGTAATTTTGCCACGAAGCTTTGGGATCAGCTTCTGATTGTCGCCCAATATGATATGAAACGGCTTGGACGGGTCCGGATGGGTTTTATCAAGAGCCTTGAGCATGGGATTAGCTGGTTGTAGGCTGTCTATGCCATTGTTTAGGCCCAATCGGCGAAAGTCCGGCTGAATGACTTTTAATCCGTTGTTCCTGAGCAGTTCCGGGCGAGCCTTTTGAACATCGTCTGCAGATCGGATCATGAGCGAAGAGATTCGACCAATAGGCCGACTTGCAATACTACTTCCCCTGAAGACAGGCGCAAGAAATACCACCCGCTTGATTTCTGGTACTGGCTTGAAATGCAAGCGTTTGCGGAAGCTTTCTCGCGTCTCGTGGCTTAATTCCAATTGGTCAAGCGGCTTTGTAAAGACCGCATTTTCAAAGGTATTGTTCGACTCGGTTATGAGTAACCTCGAAATGATTCCGCCCATGCTATGGCAAACCACAACCATTTGATCCCACGCATGATCAGATTTATCAGGATCAAAGACCTGACGAAGCTCGAGAATTTTTTCACGCAGAATACTGGTCGATTCCAAAACGGTTTCGCCGGTTGGATAAAGCGCAAAAAAGAATTGATAATTGGCCCTGATTTCCGGGTCGTTCAGAAGCGAATTATTCATATCCGTCCAGGTGCGTGGGCTCGACCAGAGTCCATGCACAAAAACAACAGGGATTTTTCCAGGCCGATATGGCTCGTTAATATAAATCTGTGACTTCACTTCAATCAGGTCAGGTAGCAACAAACCTTCGTATTCCAAGGCCTGTAGGCCGCTCTGGCTGAACTGCACCAGGGATGGGGTTGTAAAATCTGCTGCCAAAGGAAGTTCCACACGGGAAGCTGTAAGAACAGTCATTTCATCGAGAGGATTATGCAGCTCGATAATTGCAGGAACGGTTTTCCAGTCGAAATTCTCGCCATTGAACTCAGGGAGAATGCGAATTCTGGCTGTGGCAGTGATTCGATTATTATCGGCAAAAAACTTCTCGCGTTCCGGCCGCAATTCGTCCTCGGTATAAATCCGGTCTGCCAGAATTGGCAATCCCCAGCCATCGCGTTTCACGATCGGTTCGATATTCCGAATTTCATAGTCAGAGCAGGGGACCAGTCGAGTAAAGGTGAGTCCTGCCCAGTCGGTGTCAGCCAATCTCAACTCAAGGCCAGCGCCTGCAATTTTTTCCGCCAATTCCCAGGTGTTGTTCGATTGATCCGCCCCTGTGAGCTTCAAGCATTTTCTGACGGCAATGCGATGTATTTCCGAGAGTCTTGTTTTGGACTGTTCGTCGATTGATGTTCTTAATGCAATATCAGAGATGATCGCCAATTCCCGGTAATTCCAAGCCGGTGCCGTTCCGGTTTGCCGTTCTGACAATTTTGCACTGACAAGGAATTGTTCTACATTTTCCAGAGTGGGCTCAGAACCGATTCTTCGCGTTTCTGACTGTTTGAAGCTGGTGGATTGAAACTTACTTGAAACGGAACCGATATCGTCAGAGGACCAAGGCCTCAAAACGGCTTTCTCTCTCGCACAACCGGAGACCAGCATTATGGTGAACAGGGCCGCACAACAGGTACGAATCGCGTTTTCAAATCGAGTCAATTTCGACAGGTGCTCCGGAATCGTGCTTTGAACTGACCAAATACCGCACGTCCGTGCCACTCTTGACTGTCCCTTAAAACATATATCGGAATCTAGGTATTGAGCCCTGAATCGTAAACAGGACGGAAATTCTTTCAAGAGCCCTGCAACCGGTTTTACCCTTAGATATTTCGCAACGATCCCGAATTCGAGTTTTTTTTCATGCCTAAATCACAAAAATTCTTACGTTCCTGGGCCGGATTGTGGCCCTGTGTCATGCAATCATCATGGGGGGCAGAGGGCAGTCGAGTGAATCGGCAACCACACGGACCATGTCAAATTCACGGCGGGTGACGACGGCATCCGCCTGGACCACTTCTGCTGCGGCACGAATAATCGCCAGCCGCACTTTGGCCGACTCCGACGATAGCCTTACCAAGGCGGCATCCAGTCTTTGGGCGTTGATCATGGTTTTGGGCATACACTGAGTTGGCGATTGAGAAATGACATTCGCCAGCATTGGGCCAGCTTTGGAAACGGCCTGATTTGCGGACGACTGGCTTTCTGCCGAATTATTTCCCGATTGACCAGACCAAGCCAGTGCTGAGATCAGTAAGGCGACTGCCGAATTGGTATCCGGCATTGCCTCCGATTTCGCTCCAATCGACTTTGCCATGGGGTCTTTCGACCTTCTCAACTGGTTGGTCACCATGCGTTTGACGAGCCACTCGCCCATTTTCACCTTATCATCCGCCAGGATGAGGCGATCGGCTTCAGTGATCAGATAAACCATCTGGCTGGACGATAATCGCCTGATGGCAGGTGCGATCAGTTTGCACAGATCCACAGGATATTGCTGAAGTTCTTCGCTCATCAGCCGGGCGACTCTGGGATATTCGCCTCGAAACGGTTCTGGCATCAAAGCCACATCGTCCGGGCTTGGGGCAAGCAGCCAGAGCACGATGCATGATGCACTGAGCGGCTCGCGCGTGATTTCCTCAACATATTCCGGAACAAGCTCTTTAAATGATCGGGCATAACCAAATTGTTCGTCGCCAGGCTGGCCTGCCGTGGTCAGGCTTCGATCCACATCCTGACCCAGATTCTGTCTGCCGCCAGCCCCTTCCGCCAGTCCTGCCAGAATCGGCGGGATGGACATTCCGCCAGGAATATTCGGCATGCCTGGCAAATTCATCGGATTTCTTGAAGGCTTGGAAGGATTCCGAATGGATTCCTGTGCAGCTTCCACAATATGGGCCGGCTCGGGATAAGTTCCGTCCCAGTTTGGGTCAAGGCGCAGAATTCGATCCTGCAAGGGTGGGTGTGTAGCCATTGGGGAATTTACAGAGATTCGCTTGATGGAGTCGCCAAAGAAGAGGTGGGCTGTTTCCAAGGCTTCAGGCGATTGAATCTGTGCATGATTGGTCCAGCCACCGATGGTTTTCAAGGCACCAGCGATGCCATCCGGGTTGCGGGTAAATTGAACAGCAGAGGCATCGGCCAGAAACTCGCGCTGGCGCGACAAGGCGGCCTGAATCAATCGGCCGAGAAAATAACCGAGATATCCCAGTACAAAAAGTGCAATGGCGATCACATAAACGACGGCCATGGGGTTGCCCTTGCTGTCTTTGTCGTCGCTGCTGGACCGTCGGGTCGTGGTATTGCCCAAAAGCCGAATTATAGTTCGACCAATGATGCTTAGAAACAAGAGCCCATAGAGGACGCCAATCATACGGATATTGAGTCGCATGTCGCCATTCAGGATATGGCTGAATTCATGGGCAATAACGCCTTGAAGCTGATCGCGGGAGAGGGTCTGAAGCGTGCCGCGAGTCACTCCAATCACCGCATCGGTAGGCTTATGGCCGGCTGCAAAGGCGTTGATACCTTCTTCGTTGTCCATCACATAGACGGGCGGAACTGGTACTCCAGAGGCGATCGCCATTTCCTCCACAATATTCAGAAGCCGCTTTTCGAGTGGATCTTTTACATCCTGTGGCTCAATCAGCCTGCCGCCCAACGATTCGGCAACAACCGAACCACCCGATGCCAAGGCCACTGTCTTGCCCAGGCTGGCCAAGCCTATGATGGTGCCCGTACCGATGGTTGTTCCACCAATCAGCATGGCCAATTGCGATGTATCGATGGTTTCAAGAGTGTTTATTGTCAACTGCGACTGATCTTGAGGATTTTTCGCGGCTGAAACGAACAGAAACACCACCACCAGATTCAGGCAGATCATCATGGCCAGTACAGCAAGCCCAAATAACCAGATCAGCCGCTTAGAATTACGGCGGGCCAGGTCTTGTTGTTCAAAAAATGACGTAGGGCCGGCTGTGGACATGGCTTTTTTTATTTCGATGGCTAAGGAAAGATCGGTTTCGTTCAGACGAGGAGGTGGCTGAAACGATCGCAGTTTGGATTGTTTCCCGACCACCTCCACCCAGTGTTGGACCAGTGACTGTCGTGATGAGATCAGAACTTGATCTTGGGGGCTTCCTTGACCGCTTCGCTCTCAACCTGAAACAGCTCGGCGGGGAAGAAGCCAAACATGCCTGCGAAGATCACATTCGGGAAGACTTCCCGCTTTGTGTTGTAGGCGGTTACGGCATCGTTGAAAGCCTGGCGGGCGAATGAGACCTTATTCTCGGTCGATGTGAGCTCTTCCTGGAGCTGAAGCATGTTGGTGTTGGCTTTCAGGTCGGGATAGGCTTCGCTCAGAGCAAAAAGGCGACTCATTGCTCCACCAAGCTGACCTTCCGCCTGATTGAGTTTCTGCATGGCGTTCGGGTCTCCGGGGTTTGCCGACACCTGCTGACCTGCGCTCATTGCCCGGTTACGGGCTTCGATCACTTCGTTCAAAGTGCCTTTTTCATGGGCCATATAGCCCTTGACGGCCTCGACAAGATTGGGGATCAGGTCATATCGCCGCTTGAGCTGAACATCAATTTGACTGTAAGCGTTTTTGAAACGGTTCCTGAGTGTGACCAGACCGTTGTAAATGCCAGCAATAAACATTGCCACAAGGACGACTACGCCCACTATGACTCCAAGCACGATCAGCAGTGGTTGCATTGCAAGAACCCTTATACCCTTAGAATGTTAGGTCAACGAGCAACAGTCGCTCGCAGGCCGGTGACGGTACCGACAGCCACTGCACATCACCTGTCGCATTGGCTTTGTCGAATAGGTTATTCAGAGTAACGCTTCCAATATTTAAGGGCAAGCGATTCTGGCAACCAAAAAATGTGGCCCACTTGAGCAACGATCGTTAAACGGCATGAAGAAAGGTTAAAACAAGTGCGTGAGGAGGGAGTCGAACCCTCACACCTCTCGGTACTGGAACCTAAATCCAGCGCGTCTGCCAGTTCCGCCACCCACGCATCGGCTCATAACTATATCCTCTGAAGAGTCGTTTGAAAACCCTTTTTTCCCTTTTGTTTTTAGACCCTGTCCAAAAAAAGGGCTTTCAGAAATCGGATCGAGACGAGTGAAGTTCATATGGCCAATTGCTTACCGAACTGATAGAATTCTGAAGTCTCACAGTTTCTGCAAACTGAATCGTCACAGATTGCCCATTCAAGTCAGACGGATCTTGATCCGTCCTCTAAAATACACCCAACATTCACATTGCTGATTTTATTCGGGAGAACTCAGGTATCATGATCACACGACGCTCACTGCTGACACTTGCCCTGATCGTATCCACATTCTCTGTAAGTCAAGCTGACGAAGCCTCAGTAAAAGCCCTTAAAGGCAAATGGGCCACTGATGGCAATTCCGGAATCAACGCCGAATGGACCTTCAATGGCGACAAACTTGAAGCCGATATCAATGGCAACGTTTACAAAGCCGATTTCAAGGCCGATGCCGCCGCCAAGCCACACCCTTCAATGGATCTGACGATCACCGACAGCCCCGATGGCAATAATCGCTCCGGCAAAGCCATTTACAAGCTCGACGGCGACAAGCTCGTCATTTGTGTCTCATTGCCGGGTCAGGATCGGCCTAAAGATTTCTCCACAATCGACGAAGTCCAATATAAGTTCGAACTCAAGAAAAAGAACTGAAACCGGGATCGTTGCCCCGACGGTCCATCCGCAACGAATTCCAAAATCAAAGCCTTTGACCCACGATGCCGGCTCACAAACCATCAGGTTTCTGAGCCGGACTTTTTTTAAGCCCAGTTTCCAGTTCACCGACGCCGGTAAATCGCCCAGCTTTGCGTTTCTCTCTGCAATTTCCACTTTGTCCTGATCTCGTCGGAATCGCGAACCACTTGGCCTAGCTCTGATCCTTGATCTGCCAAAACTAGAATCACATCCACCTGACCATCAGCGGCTTGAACGATGGAATGGATTTGTAAACGACGCTCAGAAACTTGCTCCTGAGATTGCTTCAGCGAGACCGCCTCAAGCCCACGAGGATCTAATCCAGGCGGCTTCTGGCGAAAATGTAAAGGGAAATACGCATGGGCCGCCTCATAAAGATTCCAGCTTGTTACCGCCTCGGCCGCCATCACCACGACCGAGTCCAAATGCAATCGCGGATTCGACCTGTAAGCCCACGGCTTCGCATCATTGAAAGCCAGCACCCGATCGCCTGAGCTTATAAAATCGCCTATGCCACTTATGGAAAACGTCAGCCTTGCCGACTTACGCCCAAGCTCCATCAGGCTTACGCTCTGGCCAAGCCAGGCTGCCGCCAGAAAGCAGGTTGCCATTCGGACCTTGCCCACCGTAGTCATGGGCCAGACGACCGATGCAACCGACATGGCACCGATCAAAATCCGCTGCGGCAGGTAATGCCCCTGATCCCTGCCAAGACTATCTGGCCCAAGCACTCCAAAAATCAGCAAGATTAGGATACCCAGAAACCAGCCTCGCTGCTCGCCTGCCTTTGCACCGGCCCAAGCCTTAAAACCGACATCCAATAGTAAGACGAAGATGGCCAGGATTGTCCAAAATAACGGCTGACATAGGATGGCCCAGGTGCTCTCAATTTCGACAATTGGCAGCCATCGTTTGGAGACCACGGAAATTGGATCGATCCAGCCCAGGTGTCTAACCCAGTTGGAGACCTCAAATATCTGCGACCAATGGAAGTGCTCCCAAATCAGCTCCAGGCTTGATCCGCCCGTTATGCGTCGGTAATTCCAGACCAGCGGCAGACTTGTTGCTGTG
The DNA here is from genome assembly GCA_945865635.1 of Candidatus Kuenenia stuttgartensis. Lineage (GTDB taxonomy): Bacteria > Planctomycetota > Planctomycetia > Isosphaerales > Isosphaeraceae > QWQI01. The sequence goes on along the minus strand of CAMBEP010000001.1, from coordinate 112,301 downwards.
GCTACGACAATCTGAAAACGCTTGCGAAGTCTCCAGCCAGGAGTGGCCAGGACCAGGCTGCCGCACACCAGGCCGGCAATTCCATACGCCACCAAATGGCACAAAAACAAGACCCACCAACTGATCGCCAGACCGAGCCATGGCCTTAAGCCAGAGACCTGACCGCTGCCAAAACTCCAAACCCGGCCAAGCACCACCCAAGCCATCGCCAAACCAAGCAGAAACGATGTAAACCCAAAACTCCAGACCAGATTCATCGCGGTCAGACTGATCCACAACGCAACGCCCCAACCCGAATTGAGCCGCTGTGCCTGAACGACCCGCAGAAGGCTGACAATGGCCATCGGTGGTAGCCACAAGCCCGCCAAGTTCATCAACCGATTGGCCCAGATGGCTGGAACCCGTTTCAAGGCGAGCATGGAGAGCGCCTGGCCGCTCCAGTTCGGAAGTGGCCTTAAGTCCAGGGTGTAGATGGACCTGACAGGATTTTGGCCATCAAGCCATTCGTTTGCAATTTTGGCCGAGGCCAAGTGCGCAGGTCCATCCTGTGTGATCGCCCAACCGAAGACGATCCAGACCAAGGAAACCGGCAGAAGCAAGAGCCCGACTTTGAGGTAAAGGCTCTTTGATAGGGCGTTAGATATTTCTATCCAAGGCGTTTGAAGTGATGGTTTCATGAATCAGGGCATTTTTTTCTTGGATCGGATCAGGGCATCGAATTTGCCCATTATCCCAGTTTCCTAAGGAAAGTAACCCTGTTATGCGATTTTTCTTGAATCATCGCGGCCAGGGATTAGCAACGGTACGGGCAATCGCACCACCCTGTACTCTTGTTTTGTATTATTATCTGATCTATTTACGAATGAAAGGGTTATGTCGCATTAAAGAAGCCTCGGGAAGCGGGCTTGTAAGCTCTTTATTTTGTGTAAGTTTATGGGAAGAGGATTTTGAGTTTTTTTTCTGATGAAAGCATGGATGACCAAGTGATTGAAAATTGCGCGGGATGGATTCGGAAGTCGTGTTGAAATTTGGCGTTAATGCTGAGACGACTGAACAGCGGCAACTTTTCCCATTTCATCATAGACTTCCTATTGGTAAGACTTTGCGTCTGGAATCGGATCAGCTTTTAAAAGCTGGTTCTTTGGGTGGGCTTTGAGCAAGCGTGTCTTACATTTGCAAAAGAAAATCTCTCGTAAGAACTATAAAATGGCGTACTTCTGCCTTAAATGAGTTCGGTTCATTCCTTTTTTGTGAGCGATTGATAAATTTATGAGCAGGCTGGACAAAAGCTTCGGGCCAGAGATAATCATTAAGAGGCTCTGTGAAACAGAATTCCTGCACTTCAAAAAAGGCTTTAAAGGATCAATCGAATGGGAATGTACAAGATGGGATTGAAGATCTGTCGTCCGTATCAATCCATTTGTTTGTTGATGTTTGCATTGGCGATAGTCGCACCGAGAAGTTCCTTTGGTCAGGAGCCGAAGCCGTCACAAAAAAAAGTGGCGGATCGGAAAGCCGCGGAGAAGGTGGAAGAGGATCCGCATCAGTTGCCTGCAAATCCTGGTACTTTCATGGGGCGAGCCATAGCACCCGTGATGAGCTATCTTGGAGCAGACTGGCTTCTGCGTGAGACCCGTGAAGCGGAAGAGCAGCCTGAGCAGATGATCGATGCCTTGAGCCTGAAGGCAGGCGATGTGGTGGCGGATGTCGGTGCAGGGGTGGGCTATACATCCGTTCGGATTGCCAAGCGGGTGGGGAGTTCGGGCAAGGTTTATGCGACGGACATCCAGCCCCAGATGATCCGCATGCTGAAGTCGAATATTCGGTCAATGAAGCTTGAAAAGGTCATTATTCCGACTTTATGTACAGCAACAGAGACCAAACTGCCTTCGGGCGAGATCGACCTGATTATCATGGTGGACGTTTATCACGAGTGCTCGAACCCGATTGAAACGCTTCAAGGGCTGAAAAAGGCGTTGAAACCTGGGGGACGGTTGGTATTGATTGAATTTCGGGCTGAGGATCCTGATGTTCCGATCCGGCCTGAGCACAAGATGACCTTGGCCCAGGCACGCAAGGAGGTAGAGGCCCAGGGCTTCAAATTCCAGAAGAACGACGAACGGCTGCCCTGGCAGCATATCATCATTTTTCAAAAGCCTGAATGAGTTATGATTTAAGAGCCAGAATCATGAAAAATCGGCTTGGTGGGTTTGTTGATTGACAACAACCCACTTTCATTTTGTATGGGATGTCGATTTTATTTAGAGAGACTGAAGGATCTGAAATTCACTTTTATAGTCTGGATGGTCACAAATGACATATTTCGCAATTCAAGGATGCCGGAGGCATCAGAAGCGTGTAGCCGGTGGTTGAGCGCAGCGACACCACCGGATTTGCATGCGAAAAAAAGCTTCTGGCACCCCGGCGGGGTGCCAGAATTGTTGGTCGTGTCGTCGTCCGGTGGTATCGTCGCTCGCGCTCCTCAACCACCGGCTACAGGTTGCGATGCCTCCGGCATCGTTTTGATCAAAATATGTCGTTAATAACCGTGAATCGTATAACAAATCTACTCTGGAAATCATAATCGCTTTGGCCAGACTACTGGATGGGGATCCGAGTGAGAAATCTGATCCGTAAAATGTCGTAACCGTATTGATGGATAGCTTGTTGACATTTGTTGATTCGTGTCAAAGCTGGATTTCTGTGGATTTATTCCTGATCCGCCGAATTTGGCGGAATTTCGGAAATTTTTGGGTTATTGCCTACGGATTGATCCAGTATCGTGCTATCACGCAGATTCAAAGCGGCTTGAATTTTCTGGCGATATCGAATTTCCTGGCGACACAAATTTCGTTCGGTTTCGACCAGGTCAGGAATGACCTTTCGATCGACTTTTGTGGAATCCGTCATCAGAGCACGGGCTCGACTGTCGATGCCTTCGCGATTACACAGTGGAGTCAGCCAGTCTTGAGGGATCCCCTCGACCCCAAAGTGGGCGCCTGACATGGCTCCAAGAACTGCTCCGGTGCTGTCGGCATCGCCACCTTGATTGATGATGTCGATGAGACCTTCGTGAAAGTCCCCGCTGATACTCAGGAGGTAAAAACAGCTTGCCAGTGCAGCAGGTGCAAAGCCCATGGTGGGTCGCTTGCAGGGCACACTGGGGCCGTGGTTGCGGGCCTCGTCAAGAATCATCGCAAAAGCTTGATCCTGCGGGAGTTCAAGAATTTTCTCGACATGTGCGATGCATCGCGAGATGGAGTGCAGGTGCTTGTCGATTCCCTGAATTCGGTCGGGAAATTCCTGAGCCAGGCGAGATTCGGAACGCGCTGTGTCGGCAGCAACCTGAAGCGGGAAAGATGGTCGGATCTCTTCACCGTTAAGCAATCTGGCGGTGGCGAAAGCAACGGCCAAAGCCGCAGCGATGCCACGGATATCGCAGTGGGTCAAAAGGCTTGATTCCACGACCGCATGGTAGAGGTGGTCGGAATCCTGGCGATAAGCGATTGCCAGAGGAATGACCCGAGTAGCCGCACCAAGGCCGGCACTTGGCTGACTGATGGAAACCATGGGATGACCGGCTGTGAGTTGTTCAAGAGCCAGTCGAAAGCTGCGGCCAATATTGCGATGAACGCCATTCGGGAGCTGAACTCCCGATTCCTCGACTGTGGTGCGATACATGCGCTTCCAGATTTCGGCCAAATGCACAGACTGCATCTCACCGCACTCGATCAATGTTTCAGCGACCGTCAAAGCCTGCTGTGTGTCGTCTGTATAGAGACCCGGAACACGCCATCGGTCGCTTTTTCGGCGCCAAGCCCGTGCTCCATCCACATAATCTTCAACCACAGAGTAATGAGCACGTATCTGCTGGGGCCCAAGTCCCTCAAGAGGTGCTCCCAAAGCATCTCCAACCGCCATGCCGAGCATCGCTCCGCGAGCACGGTTCATTGCATGCACTGGCCTCATAGACAGTCAACTCCCATCTCAGCCAACTTGGCGAATCCTTCACCCTGTTCTCTTCTGTGATCTTGAACTCATACCATACCGATCTGCAAGCGTTCAGCCAAACCCTTTCCCACTTCTTTTCAGAAACTTTTTTAAAACCGTTAATTTAGGCAAGAACTTTCTTTCCATACTACCCATTTTATCAAAAATAAGCCAATCTTTATCGAGCGATGATTCTAATCGATCCGAAAGTGCCCCCTGACAATAGGTCGGTTGATCACGAGACTGAACAAAGCTGCAAACCGGCTACAGGTAGCCGGTTTATTTTGCGGTAAAAGGCTTTTTCAAGCAAACCTTCGTTAGAATTAGCCGACTTTACGAAAGGCATCGCTTTCGCGTTCGCGCTGGTCGAACATGGTTCGAACGATCCCACGATAGAGCGTATTTCCCTGCTCAATCGAGACATTGATCATTTCGATCGCGTCTTTCAGGCTGCCCAGGGTGCGGGTCAGGTTTTCCTGACTTTGGCGGCTTGATCGTTCGAACGACTGCGTGAACTGAGTGCTCAGTGATTCCACTGCAGATGTTGTTCGTTCGACACTTTGACGCACACTTTCCAAGACGGAATCGCCCTTGGTTCTGTGGGCCAGGCCTTCGACATTGGCTTCAATCCGTTCCAGAGCCATTCCGGAACGCAGGCTGGCTTCCGCCAGTTTGCTGAAATGTTGACCTGCCGTGCCGGCCTCGGCAAGACGCTGGGTGGCGGAATCAAGCCCGCTGAGGCCTGATGCAAGGCGGTCTACCGCGACTTGCAGGCGCTCCGTCTGAGGGCCTAGACCAACCCCCAAAGCGCGGGCAATTTCATCGATACTTTGAAGCAATGCATCCCATCGCTCTTCCAGCACTTCATCCTCGTGAGTGTTCTCGGCGCTGAGTTTTGTGGTGGACGTCAATGGCACCAGGGCTTGATCGACAACCCAGCGATCAATTCGCGCGAGCAGGTCTTCGGCGCGTCGAAGCATGATCGTCTGCACGAACATGAGTGTGGCGCTGAGAAAAAGCGCAAGCAGAGTGCTGTCAAAGGCGATCTGCAAAGCGGAGGTCACGCTTGTCAGATTATTCATGAAGCCGTCCAGGTCTTTGACCATCGGCAAGACTTTACTGATATTGGCCAAGGCCTTCGAAATGCCTTCAACAGTTCCAATAAACCCAATCACAGGAAGTAGGTAAAGTATGTATCGAGACAAGGCAAACCGGCCGGCTTCATGCTCTTGATCGAGGCCCGACTGTTCCCGGTTGAGCTCCATCACCTGTTGAAATTCACCCAGACCAACCGATTTGGATGCGGAAAGGAGCTGCTCCAGCCGACGCTCGGAGATCGACCATTCACCAATCGATTTCGATTCATACGGTTTATCCGTTGATGATCGCGGAATGCCGACAGAGGTTCTCCCAGCAGAGACTGCATTGACCTGGGTTCTAAGCCGCTGGCCGGCTGCGATCAAGCCATGCTCTTCGCGCCAGAAATGGAGCAGTCGGCCACCCAGTGTCGCCAGTGCAAAAACAAACAGGCTTGTGCCGGCATATTGCTCCCAACCTCTTTCAAACATGAGGGTTGGGTTGAAGATCATCAGGCCGATCGGTAGTGACACGGCCACAACCAGTGTCGCCAATGCACCAAGATAAGGCCAGCGCGGTGGTTGTTTCTGAGACGTATAAGTGGCCATCGTCGTTCAATGATCCTTGGTGGGAATCGGGTTAGAACCTGCATCAAAATACAGGAAAGCTCACCCGGAAAAACCGGATTCGATCCTGACCTTAACATCGGAATCCGATCTCATATCTCTCCAATAATTTCTGAGGGTTATGACTTTTATAACTGTTTTTATAGCCCTGAATTGCCCTATTCGATTTTCGACCGATCTGCTATCAATAGTTTCGTGAATTGTGGGCCTGATTCAGGCTAAGGATTTGCTGTCGACAATTTGTGGGGCGACAGCTTTTAGGGCTAGGTATTCGGCCTGGGCCGAACATGATGGCAAGGACGCGGAGAGCGATGATTCGACAACGATATTTCGCCTGTTTTCTCATGGTTTTGAGCTGTTCCAGGCTCTTGGCTCAGTCGCCTGCGGGACGGCCACCGCTGAAAGACCCACACCTGACACGCACTATGATGATCTGGCAGTTGCCTGATGATCGCATGGGAGTGCGAACGGCTCCGATATTGCTTTTGAGCCGCGACGATGTTGCTACAGACATCGGTCTCACCACAGAGCAGCGGAAGAAGACATGGGAAAAGATCGACGATTTGGGTCGTCGAGCAGCAGACCTGAAAGGTCGTAGTGATAAGGATGTCAACCTGTTGCGTCGTGCAATCGATCAATCGCAACTGGAATGGCTTCGAGCAGAGCTCAAGCCAGAGCAATTGGCGAGATTGACTCAGATCGACCTGCAGTGGGAAGGGCCATCGGCCATTTTGAGCCGTCCGCAAGTTGCCGAGGCTCTGCATTTGACAGGGGATCAAAAGTCAAAAATCCAGGCGATCTTCAAATCATGGGCTGTCCAATCTACAAACGTTGCCCCACCTCTGGCAAAAACGGAGCTGACCAAGAAAGTTTTCAAGGAGCTGGATGAGACCCAGCAACAATCCTGGAGATCGCTGACAGGCCCGGAATTTGGGGTCATTCCGCGCACGGCTTCATCGAAGTAAGACTTTCTGATAATAGAGGTTGCGATTCAGAAAATGGCCTAAACGGCAACTGGCCAGGCCATAATCAAACTGGTTCCGAGAAGATCGAGTTAGGAGATCTGCTTAGAACCGGCAAGACCGGTAGTTTATGACGTTATTGATCATAAAAGTCTGATGGGCCTCTGGTAAATTGGATAAGCACGTGTCAAGATTCAATAGAAGCGGTCCTGTAGGGAACGTTATCAGTCTCAATGAAGCTCACCTCAGACGGCGTTGCAGTTGAGCAGGCCGACGCTCACTCCGAGATTCCGCAATGGCAAGCCTTTCGTTAAAAAATCACTTCCTTGTGGCTCAAGAGGAATTGACGGACTCAAATTTCAGCCGAGCAGTGGTTTACATCTTCGAGCATGGGCCTGAAGGTGCCGCTGGGGTTGTGATCAATAAGCCGAGCAAGCTGACCATTGAAGAGCTATCTGACAAAATTTATTCCACAATAATCCCTTGGGACAAGCCGGTCCTGATTGGTGGTCCCGTGGGTGGCCCATTGCTGATTGTTCACCAGGACTCGGACTGGTCGGACGATGAGGTCAGTGACGAGATCTTTCGGACCGTCGATCCTGAGAAGATTCGCCACATGCTTGAAGAGCAGATCGAACCATCGATTCTTATTGCAAACTATGCTGGCTGGGGTCCCAATCAACTTGAGAATGAGATCGAAGAGGGCTCATGGGCGATTCTCGAAGCGGAATCGAGATTCGTTTTCTGGAACGAAGTTCGTGATCTCTGGGATGTTCTCATGGCGGCTTGCAATGTTCGAAGCCTGAGAAGCGTCCTAAAAATCCGTCGCTCACCGATTGACCCGACCATCAATTGAAAAACCTCGGTCAAGCTTACACAAAGTCTTTTACAAATTGTTGTTACAACCATCACAACCAGTCATAACCCACCCTGGCCCGCACGATCCGCATGACACATTGCTTTTATTTTTCAGGATTACCCATTTCATCACTTGTCGAATGTGTAAAAACGATGTTTAATATTAATAAGGGTCGGAATGACGACATGATCATAATGACCACTTGCCTATTTGGGCTATCGCACAAACAGCCCAATCCCCCCAAGCCGCCGGAAGCCCACACATGATTGACTTATCACTATCAAACACATCTGGCGTAGGGCGCAGGTTTTGCGACGGTCGTTCACGTCGCCAGTTTTTACGTGTTGGTTCGCTTGCGATGGGCGGTTTGAATCTGGCTCAGATCTATCAGGCGGAAGCACTTGGAGCGAGCCGAACGGAGACTTCGGCTGGTACCAAGCGTCATAAGTCGGTGATCATGGTGTATTTATCTGGGGGTATGTCGCATCAGGACACGTTTGATCTCAAGCCGAATTCCCCGCAAGAGATAAGAGGCGAATTCAAGCCAATTGCGACGAGGGTTCCAGGAATTGAGTATGGCGAACTTTTGCCAAAGATGGCAAACATCGCTGACAAAGTTGCTGTGATTCGCAGTCTGGTTGGATTTAAGGATGAGCATTCAAGCTGGCAGAATCTGACCGGATTTCAGATGGGTTTAGCGCAAGCTCAAGGCAAGCCACACTTTGGATCGGTCGCAAACCGTGTGTTGGGTTCAGTGGACCCAGTGGTTCCGCCGTTTGTGGATCTTTTTCCGGTCATGCAGCACAAGCCATACAACCCAGCCGATGGAGGGTTGCTTGGTTCGACAATGCGTGCCGCTAAAATGAGCGGCGACGATTTGGCTCTGTATCAGCAAAAACAGGTTTCGGGGGATCGGTTCAACCAGCGTACGGACTTGCTCAACCAGTTTGAGACGATGCGTTCCGGCTGGGAATCGAGCTCGATGGATGGCATGGACACAAACTATCGCCGCGCGATGGAAGTGCTTCATTCATCAAAGGTTGCAGACGCCATGAATGTTGAAAAAGAGGATCCCCGGGTTCGGGATCGATACGGCAAGGGCTCGCCCAAGCATCTCGGCGACGGCGCCCCGATGTGGAATGATCAGCTCTTGATCGCCCGTCGACTTGTCGAAGCGGGTTCACGAGTGGTCACGGTGGCTTACGGCTTTTGGGATACGCATGGCGGCAATTTCTCGCATCTCAAGAACCACATGCCCCTGTTCGATACCGGTATCTCAGCCCTGATCGAAGACATTTACGATCGTGGCCTGCAGGATGATGTTGCGGTGGTGGTCTGGGGCGAATTCGGCAGGACTCCGAAAATCAATAAGGATGCTGGTCGCGACCACTGGGCCCCCGTGAACTTTGCCCTGATGTCGGGCGGTGGTTTTAAAGTCGGTCAGACCATCGGCGCCAGTGACAAAAACGGCGCGTATGTTTCATCACAACCGATTCATTACCATGATGTTCTGGCCACAATTTACCATCACCTTGGGATTGATCCGCACGGGTTTGTCTCCGACGCTTCAAATCGCCCTGTTCCGATCCTGCCCAGTACGGCATCGCTTATCCGACAGATTGTGTGATCGATTGTTTAATCCTGACCTTCTTGAGCCACAGGCGGCTCTTCCCAATTCAGGATCTGAAGCAACTCATCGTCACCGACTTGGTTGATCAGAAAATTTAAGGCGGCCGAAGGCTCCCTCAACCGCTTTGGCTCGAAAGCCAATAAACCACGCCGCTCTGCACATGGCAAACAAACCTTTTCATCGTCCCTGATCAAGTGAATTTCGCCGTCCACAATTCTGTGGTAATGCGTTTCGCCGGGCTCAGTCAGATAACAGAAGAGTCTTTCACTACCAATCTTTAGGGCGACTTGCCATCCAGGCTCGCGCAGAAAAAGCCGTGGTGTCCGTAAAGCAACCGGCTCAATTTTTGGCGACTTTGGCGACCTCAAAATTGGTTGGCTGAAGTCACTCGCAGGACTTTGCAGAGGATCAGGTTCTGAGCTCGACATTGTAAATACACCTCTTCTGAATCTCTTTGATTTTAGAATCGTTGCGATCGAAAACCCAGAGGCTTTAAGCCCGAATGGCTTCTTATTTTGAATGTAATACCGCCTTGAGCCATTCGCCATCGATAAAGACAAGATTTGCGGCAATCATCGCAAATCCAAATTCCCAGAGCCCTAGTGTCAGGCCGATGGCAAGGTGAAGTCCGACGGTCAGGATCATGATTAGTGGCCTCCAGAGTTTAGGCCAAATCAGAACCGGATAGAGGATTTCCGTCCATAACGGAATGTGCGTGAACAAGGCCGTAATCATTCGATGATTGCCCAGGGTTTCCAGGATGGAAACGCCTCGAAATTCTGAATTTGCGACTAGAAAAAACGAGGCTGTTCCGCTCCACCATGGCTCACCCCTGAGTTTGGACAAACCAGCAGCCCCGTAGATCACACAGAGATGGATCTGGATCAATCGAATCGCGACAGTACTTCGTAAGAACTTGTTTTGAATTGGTTTGAAACCGTTTCGGCTCGCCAGCCAGCGATCGATCGAGAGCGATTCTCCACCCGTTCCCGTCAATGCGAGATAAAGGACAAAAGTGCTCAGAATGCTGTCAAACCCGAAGAGCATCATGGGCAGCCTTCGCATTGTGGAATAAATCAACAGCCACGTGATCACCCCACTCCATCGGCAGCAAAACCCGACTGTCCAGGTCAGGATCACGATCAGTCCAAGCCCATAAACCGGCGCGACAACCGATTGCGGAACGATGTCCCAAAGGCTCCATCCCCAAGGAATTGTCGCACGCCTTAAGGCAATGGCCTCTGCCTTTGGCAGCCAGCCGAAGGGGCCAAACCAGTCACTGAAATCGAGTCCCATGACCAACCAGTTCCAAGTCGCGAGTAATCCGAGCGTCAGTCGGACTGGCCCAAGCATTGTTCCATCGACCGGAGTCGTGATGAATGATCGCCAATCAGACCATTGCTGAGCGACGAATTCACCCGGATATCGGGCCGCTTGTTGAAAGATCAGTCGCATGGAAAGACCCCCAGAGATTCAATAGGTGTGCTGAACCGTTCGGTATCGAGTTCTTTGAGAGTCAGCTTTGAACCGTGTCTCAGCGCGTTTTCCAAGGCGGAAGGATCCGGATGGCGATGAACAAAAAGTTCAACGGATTCACATCCTGCGACACCATTCCCAAGATGTCTCGCATAACTCTTTGCCAAAATATGAGATGAGTGATCACCGCCAGGTGCTGTCAACTCTCTTTCATATTCTGTCCAGAGCGAATTTGCCAGAGCAAGTTGCCGCTGGAGCCTGAGTCTAGGCCCTGTGTTGCGATCAGGGATGCGCACAGTTTTATAGTGGATCCTGCCATCATCATCACGGATTTTGAGTTTTGCGGTGACAATCGCCGTCGGGGCCGGGCTAGGTGCATAGAACCGATAGCCCTGGCCGAGATCAAGAATCTGAAAATACCCTAGAAATTTATTGGCCAAGGCTTGCTCCAGAAGACTCGATGGCTGAGCCGCCAAGGCGCCAATCAAAACGATCGCCAGATGAATCGCAACCACGATGGCAATCATGGAACGCTTCAGAGAAACTCTCTCCAAATCATTTCCTGTATTATGGTTAGGCAACATGGGCGATGTCTTTCGATCATTCAGTTCAGAAATGGCGATAGGCTGATCGTCGCCATTGCGAAGGCCAATCATAATTAGTCTATCGACTTTTCCGGTTGCTGGATCTGATGGTATAACCCACCTTTTCCGAACTCGTGAACAGGAAAAATCCTGTCCAAGGAATTTGAAAAGCTAAGCTTTAAGGGTAAACTAGATGCGTTGCGGTATATGTATCGCCTGAACCAAACAGCTAAGATGCATAGGCTGCATAAATTGAGTAAGCCTAAGTCGTCGGCGGTTTTGTACAGTCGACAGTTTCTGGTTAAGTGCACCCATCGAGAAGAAGGCAACCACCATGCAAGTCACATTGGCCGTTTTACTGACACTGAGCGGACTGGGCTGTCACCATAAAGCTCCCGCTGTCAGCTACGTTGATTCCTGCTATTCCTCATGCTATAGCGCTCCTGTAGTGGAGAGCTGCTATAGCTCTGGCTACTCATCCTGCTATACCTCCTGCTACACGACGAGCTATAGTTCCTGTTATTCCTCATGCTACAGCTCGGGTTACACAAGCGCTTACGCAAGCAATTGCAACCCTTGCGGCATCTGGGGCAAGTCTCGCAAAAGTGGCGGTGGTTTGTTCCACGCACTTTTCAGCAAGCACAAATGTGCTCCTGTTTCACCAATGGTGATTGCCGAACCGGCATGCGGCAGTTGTGGTCCAGTCGTTTCTGAAGTGATCATGCCAAGTTCGCAAATGATTGCTCCTTCAGAACAGGCTGTACCAGCAGCACCTTCGCCACAACTGGCCCCAGTGGCACCAGCAAAGCAAAGCTGACTGGAGCGGGATTGTTCATTGAACTTTTGCCACACCTATTAAGGTGTGGCATTTTTGTTTGAAGTTTTTAAGCTTGTAGAAAAACCTCTTATCCTGAATTCTTATTTTGTGGGAAACCTGTTTTAGAATTGGCGCAAACCTTATAATGTGAAAATAATTATGAAATTCATTTGTACTCCATCGCAGATTGCGATAGTCTAAACTACTTCATCACATAGGAAAAGAGGTGCTGCTTGGGTAATATTTTCGGGGCTTTTTACAGCCAGCCAATGACGCTGATTCTATTGATTGCTTGTTTATTTTGGGGATATTCCAATGGCAAAAAGATTGAGTACTTAACCGAGGAACTGGATCGTTTAAAGCTGTATCTGAGAAGTCTCAAAGAATCGGAGCGGCAGCTTGGCCCAAAGCCGGAGCCTCAAAGATCCGCACAACCGAGTTACCAAGCGTATCAGCAAGCAAATCCTGCATCCACTCCCAAGCCTGAGTCTGTTGTTGAACCTTCCCGAAAACCAACTCAGGAAACGTTTGAACTGCCAAAATCTCGCCTTGAAGAATTACAAAATTTTACGCCTTTAAACGAACCAAAGACCGAACCTGCTGGTCGAGTAGAAGATCCCAAGGCGACTCCAAAATCCTTTTCAGACTTTGAGCGTGAATTTGGTGCTCGACTGCCAGTGTGGATTGGCGCAGTGGCATTGGCGTTTGCTGGGTTTTTTCTGGTGAAATACTCGATCGAAATGGGATTACTGGGCTATACCGTTCGTGTTGTGATGGGTCTGATCTTTGGCTCCTGCCTACTGATTGCGGCCGAAGCGATTCGGCAACAGCCCCAATTTGCCAATGGTGGACGAATCTCACAAGCACTGTCTGGGGCAGGGATTGCTGATCTTTACATATCCATATTTTCCGCCTCGTCATTTTATCATTTGATTTCACCGATTCTCGGGTTCAGCTTGATGACATTGGTGACCTTACTTGCGATTGTTTTATCGTTGAAACATGGAATGCCTGTTGCCGTAATTGGGTTGATCGGCGGATTCCTGTCACCCACCATGACGGGATCGACCGATCCGAATGCCCCGACCCTCTTCCTTTACTTGTTCTTTTTGATATGCAGCATGATGATTGTGATTCAAGAAAAGGGTTGGTGGATTTTGGCGATTCCTACAATCCTAGGTGGATTTTCCTGGGTAAGCCTGTGGGTTTTGGGAAATCATTTCAGCCCTTCAGACAATATTTGGACATTTATTTTTCTTGGGAGCGTGAGTGCCCTTGTCGTTCACTCATCCAGAGTTGATTATGAAACTGAACTTTCAAATCAATCCGGGATGTTTGAATCCATTCGCTTGGCAAGCATCGATGGCCTTGCCAGCCTGAATTATTTGACCCTTGGTGGCACTTTGCTGATCATGAATTTATCCAACATGCGAGCCGGATTCCAAGCATTGGATTGGGGATTATATGGTCTGATCTCAATTGCGGGGATAATTCTGGCCGGTTTCAATCAGAAACTTTATGGGCTGGTGCCTTGGCTATCGATGTTTATGAATACCTTCATGATTGTATTCTGTTACTCGAAAACCCAAACGATCCAGCCCGCTATCATCTTCATTTTCAGCCTGATTTATGTCATCAGCGGATATATTCTGCAATTACGAAGCCAGGTCAAGTTGGGCTGGGCGGGGCTGGTCTCGGCAACATGTCTCATTTACTATCTGATAAGCTTTGCGTTATTGCATGACGCCAATTTTGTGAAGCAGATTCCGATGTTCTGGGGCATACTTGCCCTTGGCTTATCTGTGCTTTCAATCGGAGCGCTGACTGAAATTTTAAATCATGTGCAGGAAACGGACCACCATCGACAACCGCTGCTGGCGATTTATTCCGCCACAGCCACAGCCTTTCTTTCAATCGGTCTGACAATAGAATTGCATCGTAATTTTCTATCCATCGCAATTGCGGCCGAACTGCTTACCATCGCATGGCTGAATACAAAACTGGACATCAAAATGCTCAAACCGATTGCTGGCCTTCTGGCATGTCTGTTTGGGCTGCTTTTATTGCCACAGATTTCTCTATTAATTGAACTTACGGCCTATAGCATTGCAGAGGCGAAACTACAATTGCAAGATGGTGTTCCGATTGTAAACTGGCCTATGTTCCAGCTTGGTTTACCTGGTCTATTCTTTCTCATGTCAAGTAATCTAATTCGTCAGAAAGACGAAGACCCGGAAAGCGATACGCTGAGTTATTCATTGGATGGTGCTGTTGTTGCCTTGTTTGGGGTGATGGGATATTACCTGACACGGCATGCATTTCATATCGACAGCGAAATCTTATTTGTCAAAGCCGGCTTTTTCGAACGAGGTGTAACAACAAACATTCTATACCTGTTCGGAATCTGTTGCATTTGGATCGGCAAGCAATTCTCAAGAAAGTCATTGTCTCATAGTGGTTATGCGCTTGTAGCCGTTGCCGTCTTTCGAATCCTGTTCTTTGATTTCTTCTTTCACAATCCGTTATGGACCCATGAAAACGTGGGTCAATCCTTGATCTTCAATGCATTACTCCTGACTTACGGCCTACCGATTATCTGGACATGGCTGACCAATCTTGAATTCATCCGTTTAAATAAAAGTGACTGGTCCGAGTTTTGCTATGGATTCATGCTTCTTCTAGCTTTTACACTCATTTCGATGAACGTCAGGCATTATTTTCAAGGTCCATTCTTGAATTCCTTCAAGGTTGGCAATGCCGAGATTTACGCTTATTCTCTGGCATGGTTAATTTTCGGGATGATCTTGCTCATGCTTGGCACAGCTCAAAAAGATAAAATGATTCGGGTCGCATCGCTTGTCATCATGATCCTCACTGTTGGAAAAGTCTTCGTCTACGATGCCAAAGAATTACAAGGACTTTACCGGGTGATTTCATTCTTCGGCCTGGGCCTGAGCCTTATGGGGTTAAGCTGGTTTTATTCTAAATATGTCTTTGGAGAGCAAGAACCAAACGTAATTTCAGATGAAGACCCTCAATAAACCACCTTTTGAAATTCTTGGTCAAAGCTTGCGCCCTATTCGATTTCATCTGGCTCTGACTTACGCAGGATGCTTTATTTTTACGACAGACGACTCGAAAACGCAATCGACAGACAATGAGAAGAGCTTTTTAAGCGAATTTATCATTGCCTGAAAACGATTGCGTTTTCCAAGAGTTTTTTGATTACTTCTTCAAGGGAATCATCCAAATATTTCGGAATTCCACGGGATCGCCATGATCCTGAAGGTGCAACGGGCCAGGCTTGGATGGATCTCCGCCCAGACCAGCCACTGTATTATCGATCAGTATCACGACATCCTTATGAATCAACTGGCCATTTTGTCGAACGGTGATATGGGCTGGCTCAGACTTCTTGCCGTTCTCAAATAGGGGAGGTGTGAATTCAATGTCGTAAGCCTGCCAGACCGTAGGCGCCTTACAGGCATTGACCAGGGGCTTGGCCACCTTGTAAATTCCACCGCAGTCGTTGTCCTGACTATCAAGCCCATAGCTGTCAAGCACTTGCACTTCATAACGGCCTTGCAGGTAAACGCCACTGTTGCCACGCCCCTGACCTTTGAATTTAGGCATGTAGGGGACCCGAAATTCGACATGCAAGTGAACAGGTTCGGAAATCAGGGCTTTGGAAACGATTCCTCCCTTGGTCACACGCAGAGCATCTCCTTTGCTTAACATCCAGTCAATCGGTGACTTACCGTCGGTCTTGGTGAATCCGTCCGTAGATTTACCATCAAAAATGATTGTCGCCCCTGCAGGTGGAGGGGTGGCCGGATAGTCCACCTTGTCGGTCGGCTGTTTCAGTTCCAGGCCATCTATATGGTCGTAAGTTGCTTCTTTAATAAGAGATTGCGCGTTTAGTCCCGAGAATGAGAATAAACTGCCAAATAGGAATATACCGAAAGATCGTTGAAATCGCGTCAACCGAATGCTCTTCATGGTCGATAACCTGAATAGTGGGTGGAATGGAAGTCTGTGGTTAGAGGTATGTGGGCTCTCGCCGAGAATCTCGATTCGGGCGATGTGCTCACATGAGGATCATCGTCAATCGTACACATGGCCTTGTCAACACCCTTGGTCCAGTTTGGAGAGAAGTGATCCATGCGTCGATCAAGACGAGGTGGCGGTTTCCACCAGGAATTGGGTGGATCGGGTGAGGATTCGTTCGTGGCAGTGGTTGTCACAAAACTGACAGGCGCCTTGCTCTTTATTCTGCTCTTGACCATGGTGATCATGGCCTTGATTCCCAAGGCCGACACCGCCGCACCGGGGTCTGCGGAATCCACCAAAAAACCGCCAAGCCTGCTCCTGGAAGTGCCTGAAACACTGCCGGAAGCTATTGCCGGAAGGCCTTATCAATTCACATTTTCGGTTCGTGGCGAATCTTCTGGACCACTTCATTGGTCGATACAGGAACCACTGCCCGAGGGGTTAAAGTTTGACGACAAAGTGGGCCGACTTTCAGGTGAGCTAAGAGGCAGGGCTGTGGAGTTGATTCCGATGACGATCCAAGTCACTGATGGCAGGAGCGTTGCGGGAGCAGTGACCCAACTTTCTGTTTGGAATCCGGAGAAGATTGGAGTCGATGGCGAACAGGTCGAAGCAATCGAAAAAATTTCCGGCATGCCTGTACAAGCCTGGTTATCACAGGGGTTTGGGTTGGTTCTGATTTGGTTTGGCCATCTTGCGGGGGTGGGAGTGATCGACCGAATGGAAGCGGTTCAAATCTTGGAACAGGGTTCGGTCTCAAAGCAGACCCAGCGATTTCGATGGTACCGAATCGCGACATGGCTGATCAGCCTGATCAGCACCTGTGCGATTGCGGCTTGGATGTTGCTTTGATGCCTCAGCGGTAGTCCGAAACGGCCAGAGATTGCAATCGATTCACATAAGCCATTTTAGTATAATTAGTTACGAATATTTAAACAGTAGATCTGATTGACTTTTGGGGGTTGATCGTTACTGAGGAATCGTTTTGAAAAAAAGTTTATTAAATGATTTGAGATTTTGGGCCGATTCCGATACGATCGACGCTAATAGTGGTATAGCTTTTGGTTTGGGAGAGGTTTGATCTTATACAGGTCATGTAATCGCAAACCACAAGACAAGCTTTTACCAGCAACCATCCGCAATTTGAATCAACGATCTCGGTTCAAGAATTTGAAGGGGTTTCGGCAATGAAACGCTCAGCATTGGTATGCATGATAGCCGCCGGGACGTTGATGTCCCAATCGGCTTGGGCACAGGGACAAGGCGCAGCGGCCAAGAAGTCTGGCGGCAATAATGCTGCTGGGGCACCAGGGCAAGGTGGGCCTGGTGGTGGCGGAGGGCGTGGCGGTCCTGGCGGCCCAGGTGGTGGTGGCCTAGGTGGGATGGGCGGTTTTGGCGGAATGAGAGGGATGATGGGCGGTGGCGGCATGATGGGCCGCATCGCGATGTCGCCTGCAGTGTTGATCCGCAGCGAGGCTGTTCAGAAAGAAATCAAGCTGACAGCGGAACAGAAAGAGAAGCTTAAGAAGGCGGACGAAGAGCAAAATCAGAAACGCCAGAAGGCGTTTGAGGATATGCGCAATCAGGCGCAGCAAAAACAGGGTGGGCAACAAGGCCAAGCCGGGCAGCAGGGTGGTGGCGGTCGCGGTGGTCGTGGTGGTGGGATTGATTTCACAGCCATGCGTCAAATGGGCGAGCAGATGGCGAAAGACGCCGAAGCGGGAATCAATAAGATTCTGACAGCCGCGCAGAAGAAGCGCCTCGCTGAAATTGCTCTGCAAGTTGAAGGTCCGATGGTGATTATGGAGCGCGAAGATATTGCCAAGAAGCTCAATATCACCCCTCCTCAAAGACTCAAACTGACCCAGGTCAAGGCTCAGTCTGAACAAGCCCAAGAGCAAATACGTGGCCAGATGGGCCAGATTTTCGGCGGTGGCCCTGGTGGTCCGGGGGCTGGAGGTCCGGGGGCGGGTGGTGGTCAAGGTGGTGGGCGAGGTGGACGAGACAATCAAGCTGGCCAAGGCGCTCAACAACCAGGCGGGAACAATAATGGTGGTGGCCAGCAAGCCCAAAACGGCCGTGGTGGCCAAGGTGGCGGAGCGGCTCAACCCGGCCAAGGTGGACCTGGTGGTGGCCGAGGCGGATTCGGCAACATGACCCCCGAAGAACGCACCAAGCGTATGGAAGACATGCGTAAGGGCATGGAAAAGATGCGCGATGATTCCAATAAGCTACGCGACAAGCTTGAAGCAGCTATCATGAAGGTCTTGACCAAGCGACAAGAAGAAGCCTACAAGAAGATGACAGGCGAGAAATTCGACGTCGACAGCATCATGGCAACCATGCAGCAAGGCGGCCCTGGTGGACCAGGTGGTGGTGGTCGCGGTGGACGCGGTGGTCAAGCCGCTCCTCCAGCCATCGATTGATATACAGGCCGATTGCGAATTTCGTAATTTGTCGGAGGGAGAGCACTTGCTCTCCCTCTTTTTTATCTTCGTATATTTTTAGAAACGGAAGATTACGGGTCAAGAAAAAGATGCGGAGTGGTTAAGTTAAACTCTCGCCAGAAATGAATCGTTTTGAAACTCATTCCAGTCTGGTGCTTGCCGAGCCTTCCGCCATCAGTTCACTTAATTTGACTCCGCCCATTTTCTTCCTTAAACTGAGAGTTAACAGTGAATGCAACTGCAAGGCGACCTGCTCCGGGCCAATACCAAAGGCGTGGATGTTCGAAATACAGTTTCGATCTGCATCCGTTCGACCTGTCTGGGGATTGAAAGTAAAATAAGCTCCTAGACTCTCTGGGGTCGCCAAACCTGGCCTTTCGCCTAGCAGAATCAAGGCACTTTTGGGTCTCAAAATTTGCCCAATAGGGTCTACGATCCCAACTCGGGCATAAGGAACGACCATGATCGGTCCGATTTTGATTTGACTTGCATAAAGCATTGGCATCCAGGATCTTAAAACAGCGATTGAATGCGACTGTACTGCTCGTGGGGAAAGTCCGTCAGAAATTATGATGATCAAATCATCATGCTTTTGGTGATTATTCAATTCATGGACAGATGACTCATGCAATCTCCGCCCATAATCGGGCCGTTTCAGATAGGTTGGTTTATCAGAGGCTGCCGATTGCAGTGTCAGCCAGCTTAACTTGGGGCAAGTTGTTTTTAGGGCTGATTGCAATTGGGTCATGAATTCGGTTGCGATGAAGTCTGCACCCACAGCATCTCTGGCCTTGGCATGCGCCAGGTCAAAATCAAGGATTTCCGCTGTTTTCAGGCTACCGCCGGTTCGACCGATGCCAATTCGTGCGGATGTCAGTTCCCTTATTTTAGCAAGCGAAAATTCTGTCTTCGCCATTTCTTCGGGTGTCATGAAAGTAGACCTTTCCAGCCTGAAAACCGATTCGTTTCAAGGGCCATTAATCCGGAATTATCCGATCCGACAAGTTCCCCTATACTATTGATAATTGCATGATTTCGCAACCAAGCTTCAAATTCCGGAGCAGGCTTTAACCCTAATGTTTGTCGCAGAAAATGAGAATCATGAAACGAAGTGGATTGATAGCCCAGCATGATATCATCCGCACCTGGAACCCCCATAATAAAATTGCAACCTGCCATGCCTAATAATCCCAACAAGTTATCGCTGTCATTTTGATCGGCTTCTGCGTGATTTGTGTAGCAGATGTCGCAACCCATGGGTAAGCCAAGAAGTTTGCCACAGAAATGATCTTCGAGCCCTGCCCGAAGTATTTGGCGACCGTCGTAAAGATATTCAGGGCCGATAAAACCGACAACCGTATTGACCAGCAGAGGCTCAAATTGACGGGCAACGGCATAGGCTCTGGCTTCGCATGTCTGTTGATCAAGCCCATGATTCGCATTGGCCGAGAGGCAGGAGCCTTGGCCGGTTTCGAAATACATGACATGATCGCCAACGGTGCCACGCTTTAATTCCAAGGCCATCCCACGAGCATCTTCAAGCATGTTCAAATTTATACCAAACGACTTGTTGGCCAATTCCGTGCCCGCGATGGATTGAAATACAAGGTCGACAGGGGCCCCACGTTTCATGGCCTGAATCTGGGTGGTGATGTGGGCCAGAACGCAAGATTGTGTTGGTATTTCAAGCTTTTCGATCAACTGATCCATCAATTGCAATAACTGTATGGTATTTTCCAGGCTGTCGGTTGCAGGATTGATTCCGATTACCGCATCGCCACAGCCATAAATCAGGCCTTCCAAGATGGAAGCCGCTACGGCTTGAGGATGATCTGTCGGATGATTCGGCTGAATCCGGACAGATAATCTGCCAGGAAGGCCAATGGTATTCCGAAATTGAGTTATATTTCGTATTTTGGAGGCTACCAGAATCAAGTCCTGATTCCTCATCAGTTTGGACACAGCCGCTGCCATTTCAGGCGTAATGCCCCAAGCGATGGATTTCAGTACTGATCCGCTGGTGGAATAATCAAGTAGCCAGTCTCGAAATTCACCGACGGTGAGATGAGAAATGGGTTCAAAGTTTTCAGGGCGGTGCTGGTGTTGAATCAGTCGCGAGACTTCGTCTGATTCAGGGTCGATCAGTGGGTATTCCAAAAAGGATTTCAGCGGCAGATCAGCCAAGGCCCGACGTGCGGCGAGCCGAGCTTCACAAGAAGGGGCAGCCACTCCTGCCAATTCATCGCCGGATCTTGCTTGAGTGGCCTGCGCCATCAATTCCTGGATACTGTTGAAATGATAGAGGTTGGAACCGACTCGGGATTTAAATACAGGCATTTTACATCATCCCGTTGCGATCGGCCCGAAGCTGAATTCATGACTTGCCGAGCGTTTTGGAACTGGCAATGCCGAGGATGGTTTTATTGTGTCGGACAAACGCCATATAATAGATCATTGCGAAGATCCAAAATATGCCAAATTCGATCACAACAGTTGAATATTTGGTGAACGGAGCAAAGGCACCCGGCTCTTCGAGATTACCGATCAGCATGGCGAAGAAACAGAAGATTGACAGGACAAACGAAACCGCGGGCAGCCATGGATAAAGCGGCGCGATGAATGGTCTGGCCAGTTCCGGATACTTTCGGCGAAGCCCCACCAGTGCTGGAATCGAGAAAATATAGAGCAGTACGGCCCCCAAGGCCGACCATGTGATGAGCTTGGCTGTGTCGAGTACAATCAAAGCGACGGTACCCACAACGAAAGTAAAGATTTGGGCTCTTGCAGGTGTATGAAACCTGGGATGAATGACTCCCAGGAATTTGGGCAGATAAGCGGCCCTACCCATCTCAAGCAACGATCGCCCTGAAGCCAGCGACAACCCATTGAGCGAGGAGATCAATCCAAACAGGCCCATGGCCTGAAACAATTTGCCCGCTGGACTATTTAATGACCCAGTCGCTCCCAAGGCCAAGGTCAAAGGGCTATCAGATGCAATGGCCCCGTTTGCGACAATCGTTTGGCCCTGTGCATTGACTGACAAGTCGGCGGAATTGTAAACCACCGTTTGCCAGCCTTTTACACCGACTGAGAGCACCATCACAACACCGGAAAGAATGATCAGTGTGAAGAGCGATCCGCCAAAGCCCCGAGGAATATCTCTGGAAGGGTTTCTCGATTCTTCCGCCACATTTGCCACACCTTCGATACCCAGATACATCCAAATGGCAAAGGGAACAGCCTGAAAGACACCTAAAAAGCCGTTCGGCCAGGAGTCTCTCAAATATTCCTTCATCTGGAATGACGGTGCAACGAGCCAGAAGAAAAGGATCAGGCCCAAGGACGATACAATGGCGATTGAAAGTTCGAAGGCGGCGGCTTGCTTGACCCCACGAATGTTGAGAACCGTCACGAGGCCGAGTGCAATGATGGCAAGCGGTTTTGGACCAAGGCCGAGGACTGGCTGAAGTATCGGAGCGATATAGGCACCGACTGCCATGGCCAGAGCAGGCGGAGCAAAGAGGAATTCGAGAACTTGGGAGACACCCGCAACATAGGCCCAGAATGGGCTGATGCCCCATTGTGCATAGTCAAACACACCGCCAGCCTTGGGCACGGCACAGGCCATTTCTGCATAACAAAAGACGAAACAGATATACAGAAGAGTCACGATCAGAAACGCGGCCATCATGCCCAGCGACCCGCCTACAAGCAGGCCGATGTTCCAGCCAAAATATTCACCGCCGATGACATAGCCAATTCCCAACCCCCAGAGCATCCAGGGACCGAGGGTCTTTTTCAAAGCAGGTTTTTGACCATGTTCGGAAACATCAACTGCATCATCGGGAATTTGATTCACAGGGATTAGACTCGATCAAGCAAGCGATTAACGAGTGTCAGACCATGGGCCACATCATGCATCCGGGCATGTTGATCGCCAACTTCCCTCTCAATATTGAGCGGGCCGTCAAATTCCACATCGGCCAAGGCCTGCAAAAATGCAGGAATATCGACCTGGCCTTCGCCGAGAGGGACTTCTTCTCCCCAATGGCCGGCAATGGTTGGTCGTTTGGCATCTTTAAGGTGAACGGATTGGATATCCTTGCCCAGAATATGGACCGCACGGATCGGGTCGCCCATGTTATAGAGCAACATGTTGGCTGGATCGAAATTCACTTTCAGGTTTGGGCATTTGAGTTCATCGAGTGTCAGTCGAAGCAGGTCGGCTGTTTCCTGACCTGTTTCAAAAGCCAGGTTGATATTGTGTTCGGCGGCGAGAGCAGAGGCTTGAGCCAATGTCTCGAGCATGGCAGACCTTGCTGGGTCGCCCGGCTCGGGGATAAAGCCGGCGTGAAGCATCAAATCCTTCAAGCCCAGGGCACAGGTTCGCTCGATACCCCATTTGAGCGTTTCCAAACGGGTAGGGCGTGTCGCAGGATCTCCAAATCCACCCGTCTGCTTGATGATTTCGGGACTTGTGTAGTCTTCACCTGGGAAGCCAATCATCGCACCCGTTAGTTTTAGCCCACTCGCCAATGCCACAAGAGGCATTGTGTCGTTTTCTCTCCAACTGGCATGGTGGGGGTCGCCGCATGCGATCTGCGTGGTATGAGTTCCCAGAGTTTCCATCAGCCGAACTAGCTCAGGGATGCTGCCAACCTGCAAAGACCAACTGCAAACACCCAGTGGGCTACGACCTAGAGAAGTGGCGGCGAGTCTCATTTACGAGTTCCAGTTCGAAAAACAGTGAGTTTTCGGCAGTATGTCATTTTGATGATTTTTCAACATTCTGGCGGAACCAAAATCCGTTCCAGTCTGATTGAGACTTTATGTTACTCTGTGATCAAGGAGTTGTCGAGTTGGGTGATCGGACTGGAGTGAACATTTTTTTTTCGAATACACATTTTTTATCAATCGACTCGCAACCCGATGAAGCTCTATACTATGAGAATCAAGACGCTCTTTTAATGGCCCGCTACTGGACTGATTCAAATCATGGATTCCAAGCTGAATCAACCTGCGACTGAAAAAAATATCGAAACCGACACCAAAAACCCAGGCAGACTTGAGTCCATCGACCAATTTCGAGGGTTCACGGTTGCCGGTATGTTTCTGGTCAATTTTGTAGGCGGCTATGCCTGCATGCCAGCCATTTTAAGGCATCATAATACCTATTGCAGCTTTGCCGACACGATCATGCCCCAGTTTCTGATGGCGGTCGGATTAACCTATCGATTGACTTTCATGCGAAGGCTTAAGAGCGGTAATCCAGCCTCAGCCATGCAGCACGCCATTTCCCGTAATCTTGGTCTGCTCCTTTTCGGCTTTGTGTTTCATGGTCTTGACGGGTCCGTGACTTCTTATGCCGAGCTTCTCACACGTGGCTGGCGGGTCTTTATCCCATCCGCATTTGAACGCAATCTGTTCGGCACCCTGACCATCATTGCCGTGACCTCCCTTTGGGTTCTGCCCGTGATTGGAAAGTCAGCCTGGATGAGAGTCTACTGGATGATCTTCTCCGTGGCCCTCTGGCTCTTCTTCGGCTTGGTGCCTGCTCCGTGGTCGGGAGCGACTTATGTTGATTTCGCGCTGAATCGGCCGGTCATGGACGGTGGTCCGCTCGGTTTCCTGACCTGGACGGTACCGCTTTTGGTTGGCTCCATTGCCTTTGACTGGCTCAGCCTTGCTTCCGGATCAAGCCGCCGTATGATTTCCGCAGGTTTGGGTCTGGCCATTGCAGGTTACGCCATTTCGTGTGTTGGGCAGAATTCCTGGGCCGCCTTGCCGTTTGTGCCGCCGCCTGCTGATCCGACCCAAATGTCCGCAAAAGAGATGGTCAGCAGAGTCTTCTTGCCTTCGGATAAAACCGAGCAGAGCAACTTCCTCAAAACAAAGGTCAGTGCCTGGACCATGAGCCAGCGGGTGGGTGGTCCATCCTATCTGGTTTTTTCGGCAGGTTTTGGTCTGCTGGTGTTCCAGCTTTTTCGCTGGTTGTGCGATGGTCTGCACTGGAAGCTAGGAATTTTCCATACACTTAGCATCAATGCCCTGGCCGGATATGTTTTGCACCCCATGGTGGCTTCCAAGATCAAACCCTTCGTGCCTGGCGATTCACCGGCTGCTTATGTTGTGATCGCATTTGCTTGGTATTTTGTCATCACTTGGGCCATTTTAAGGCACCTTGAGAAAACCAAAACCATCATCAAGCTATAAACCAAGCCAGTTGCAAAAGAAAAGTCATTTCAAAAGGAAATCCAGAACCATTCTGGCAGAATTGTTCCAGCGATAGTGTCTGGAAATTTCAAGTCCAGCCGCGATTCGGGCTTCCCTGAGTTGAGTATCTGCCAGCAGATTTGAGATTGTACTTGCAATCGATTCTGCTGAATCAGGATGGAAATACCATCCAGAATCTTTGGCCACATCGGGCAGGCCTGTGGTATTTGCAAGAGCCACAGGACAGCCTTGCGAGATCGCCTCCAGCACTGGGATTCCGAAACTCTCGCAAAGCGATGGGAAAACAAGGGCCGCTGCCGCTGCATAGGCCGCTCGGAGTGCGCTTCCCTGAAGGTAGCCTGCCATCTGGATTTGAACTTTGGGATTTTTCAGGGCAATGATCGTCTGATTCAGCCGTCGGGTTTGATCTTCGGCACCTTCGCCCACCAGAACGACGGCCATCTCGCCGCTTGCCACTTCTGGAACCATTGCTGAGGCGCGAATGAGCATTTCGAGGTTTTTCCTCGGCTGAAAGTTTGCCACACTCAAAAGATACGGCTTATGTTCAGGGACTCCCAACTGCTTTTTCACACTGACTTTTTCTTCTTCTGAAGCCGGTGTATGGAACAGGTCATCCGCCGCATTCGGCACTAATGCCACGCGGCCGTCCAGATGTGGATAGGCATTTAATAATTCCGAAGTATTGTAAGGAGAGACCGAAAAAACCTTGTCGGCCACCTGGAACAATTTATCCAGCAATGCTTTACGACGCGGTGGCTGCCAACGCAGATCCTGAGCGATATCGTGGCTTGTTACGGCCAGTTTCGCATGCCCTTTGGCTACGGCGAGTTCTGCAGGAGCATAAATCCAATCGGCTTGTCCTGTCCAGGCCGTCAGGGGTGGCCATGAGCTGAGCCACCAGTATCTGAGCATGGTACGTGTGGAGCAGGGCAGTTCGATACGGGGCAGGTCGTCCCAGGTTTCCCATGTGGCCAGATTGTCAGGATCCTGAATTCTGCCTGTGGCCAGGCTGAGACGCACCTGTGCTGAGAACTTGGATAATTCCTTACGCATGGCCACAGCATGACGAGTCACACCGGCTGGCGATCGAAGGGCATCCATGTCGTAAAACCAAACCATGCTCGGAGGCAACGCGTTTGGCATGGCCAGATCATCCAAGATCAAGAGATAAGGTCTTCCATATTAGATAGTTGTGTATTTCTATCAACGCATGGTACAGAAAGGGACTTGTATCTTATGGATTCCTGTATGTGTTCGTCAAGATAACCTCTGAAGGACGCACCTAGTCAGGCCACTTCAAGGCGGTTACCATAAACACTGTGAACCTGCCACTGACTTGGAAGAGTTTTCAAGCGGATCAGGCCAAATTCTAAGCCCAAACTGGGAGTCGCCCGTCATGTTTTTGAAAACTTTGAGAATCACACTGACAGCCTTGATGGTCTGTCTGTGTAGTGTCAATTTGCCTGCTCAGGATGAAAAAAAGCCTGAAAAAGGTGGGGCTGGGTCACCTTTGGTCAAGAAGATCATTGAGGGTCTTCAGAAGGAAGAGAATCCAAATTTTGACAAAGCCATCAGCGCATTGGAAGCGGGCCTAAAAGAATCGCCCAAGGATCGGGAAGCGGAACTTTTCTTGATCCAACTGCTGGAAACCAGTGGCATGCGAGCCGCGCAGGAAGACGAAAAAAAAGCCTCACCTTATTTTCTGAAAGCAGCCAAAGCCCTGCGAACACTTCTAAAAGCCCAGAAGCTGGCTGGCCCTCAGGAGAAGCTGATTTCCGAAATGGTCTTCTACAATGAAGCATGCGTTCTGGCCAAGGCTGGCAAGGTGGATGATGCTATGAAGGCTCTGAAAGAGTGCTTTGCAGCAGGCGTGGACAATGTCTCCATGCTTTCGACAGATAAAGACTTGGACAGCCTGCGAAGCCGCAGCGATTTCAAAGAGATGGTGAAAGATCTGACAATCAAAGCTGCGGCCGATGCCAAAAAAGAATTCAGCGAAATGATTGCCAGCCAGAAATCCTATAAGTTTGACTTTGAGTTGAATGACCTGGATAGTAAAAAGGTCAAGTTGTCGGATTTCAAAGGGAAATACCTGATTGTTGACATCTGGGGCACTTGGTGCCCGCCATGTCGCGCCGAGATTCCACACTTCATCGAAGTGCTTGATAAATACAAATCCAAGGGTTTGGAAATCATCGGAATCAACTATGAAGGTGGCGAGGACGAGAAAGAAGCGATTGCCACAATCAAAAAATTCAATAAATCCATGAAAGTGCCTTATAACTGTGTTATAGGCGACGAAAAAACGCAGAAGCAAGTGCCCGATTTCCAAGGCTTCCCGACAACCCTGTTTCTTGACAGGGCTGGAAAGGTTCGGATGACAATCGTGGGAGGCCAACCGCTGTATCGTCTGGAAGCAGCCGTCGAAGCGCTGATGGATTCAGATAAGTCGGCTACCGAAAAAGCAGGTGAATGAGATTAACGTCTGAGGCGTTTAAAGAGATTCTTTGAAGAGGGTGCCAGAAGCTGGTACCCTCTTTCATTTATGTCCCTTCAGGGCATTGAGCCGCAATTTTTTCGTAAGTTGCAATCGCCTTCTGGAATGTTTTCAGGGCTTCCGGTTTTTCAATTTCGGAAATGAAACGCATCCGGTTATCGATTAGGTTACGAATACCTTCCGCACACCAGATTGCACTCGCGCGGCTGGCACGGATCGGCTTGCCTGCGACAATCACATTGACAGGATTCGTGTGCATTTGAGGAAAATGCCTAACAGCAACCCAGCTCGAACGATCAATTCGTACATTCCACTTCAAATCGTGTTCCTTGCCATCAGCGGCCACTTTTTGTGATGCAACTACCTGACCATTGACAACCAGCTCCACGAGTTTTAAGGATTGGATTTCAAATGCGCTGGATCGTTCCTTATGAAGTTCAATCGTGTCGCCAGATAGCCGCTTGCCAGCTAGTGCCTCCTGATTTCCAAAGGCTACACCCAGTGGAATTTCCGAGGCAAAAGCGACCTTTGTTGAAACGGATACTTCAGCCGGTGCTTGCAAGGCCAAATCTGCGCCTGATGATACTCCATTGACCATAAAATTCAGGGCATGCGCATAGCCATCCGAGACATAGCTTTTGCCTTGGGCCAAGGCCTTGATCCATTCCTGAAATTCCAAACTGGTGCGTTCTCCCAGTTGTACATAAACCCGCCCTTGGCCAACACGCAAGCTGGACATGCATGGGAAATCGGTTTCGCCACTGACCTTTATTGGCATTCCGGAATTCATTAGATGATACCAAGTATTCCATTCCGGAATTCTCGCCGTATCCATTGCAGAAATAAAATCGCAAACTCCTTCTGCTGTGCTTACGGCTATTTCCAGAGCCCCACCACCATTCATATCTGGAACGGCCAGGTTTGGCAATTTATCTTGCGCACGTTCCACACAGTCAAACAGTTCTTTCTGGCTCAGAAACTGGTCGCGGTCCGCATCAATGGCTTGAAACGATTCAGGCAGAATTGTCATCGCAATTTCTTTTGGATCGAGCTTCTGATCCTTATTTTTATCGTATCGCTTGAAAGTCATTTCCGTAGAGAGTCGTGAACTGCCACGAAGTGCTGAGTGCGGATAGCCCGTGACTCCACCTTGCTGCTTTGCCCAGCGGAGCACGGGTGTTGTCCAAGTAGGCCAGCCTTTTTCTTTGGATCCATCAGACCCAGGATATGTCTGATCTACAAGATTCAAAAGACAGACATGCCCCAGGGAGGCTGAGCCGAAACCGCTGACTTCCAGATCATATTTGATCAGCGTTTTCTGCTCGCTCAATGCATGAACTTTGGGCTGAAAATTGTTACGTTGAAATTCATAACATGGGCCCCAGGTCAAGATGCAACCGACATTCAGCCCCTCGCCCTTGACCTGCGGGAACATATCTTCAGGTTTAACTCCTTCAGTCGGCTTTTCATAATGCGAACATCCGGCAGCATGAATATGATGATCGCCACTGTAAAACCCATATTTTTCAGGATTCACCCACCGTTTTAAAGCAAAAATCCAAAGATTATCTTTGCCTGAATCCACATTCATTTCATATCTCTGCAATTGATATTCAGGTCCGCGGCTCGCCAGCACCTTGTATTTTCCGGGTGCAAGGTAAACTGTTTGACCATCGGCACGATAAATCTGAGGCTGAAAAAAGAGATCTGGAGCCAGCCGTTTCAACTGGCTTGGGTGGACACGTTGATTCGGATCACGAATTTCAAGCTTTACCGTGGTGGATTTTCCGTTTTCATCCGTAGCCTGTATTTTGACTGGGACAGATTTTTTGATGGTAAACAGTACAGCAATTTCGGAGCGATTCCCAAGATCACGGGTTCCATCGCCCACATCAAAAGTCAGCGTGGCTTCTCGCTTGCCAGAATCACTCGAACTTAAATCCATTAGCTGATATTCGACTTCAAGCCCGGAGAGTTTGTCCGACATTGGCGGATCGTTACGCAGACTGACATCCAGGAATCTGTCTTTTGCTCCGAGATCATTCAAGTCGGTTCCTAGTTTCTCTGATGCCATCCGCTTTAATGTAAGCTGTTGAACACCTCCATACACAGGTCCTGCTTGTGGGCTGGTCACGCGCAAGGGCGTGGAAACGGTGGATTCATTATAAACTTTAACAATTTTGGTAACATATCCATGTTGTTGCAAATGAGCATCTGACTGACCCCTCATGACTTTAACACGAATTTCCGGGTTTAGGTGAACTGCTATGAAAACTTCTGAATCAAGCAGTTTTTGAATTTCTGTGACACTGCCCTTGTTCAGTACCTCATTGAGTTGTATTCGAAATTTTGTTTCCAGTGGTTGGCCGTAATCGTCAAGCGCTTTGATCAGTCGTTTGACATTACTGATCAACGGCTGAGATTCTACTTTTGTAACAATAGGTAGCTCTGCCTGCACGACGCCAGTCTGTATCAGATTCAAAATGAAAATATGTGTGATCATGTATCGGTTGCATTTCATTGCCGATGAATCTCCCTTTTGAAGACTTTATTCCTATCAGAATTATCCATCTGAGCATAACAGACTGATTGGTGCAAGTACAAACCAAAAAAGTGTCGACTTACAAATAAATGCTTGTGAACCTGAAAGTTCAGACGGCCAGATATCCATCAAGAATCACGGTTTTGATGTTTAAATTCTGATCCAGGATCAGAATGTCTGCACATTTGCCGACCTCCAGGCTTCCGATACGATCCTCGAATCCTGTCAACCGAGCGGGTGTCAAAGATGCCATCTGGAATAATTCGCAAAGTGATGCTGATGTAGACTTTTGCATGACTCTCACCATATGATCCATACCTTTTACGGAGCTCGCCAAGCCACCTGACGGTGCCAGGCCGACGTTTCCAGAACTCTGAAACTCAGAACCCGTATGAATATGGCCAAATTTGTAAGGCCCTGCGGGCATGTCAAGTGCACGACTACAATCGGTTACGAGGCAAAGCCGGCTGGGACCAATCATACGAAATGCAAATTCCAGAAGTTCAGGTGCTAGATGTTCGGCATCGGCAATCACTTCTGTGCTCATTTGAGAATTCATCAAGACAAATTGCTCCATGGCGGCTTGCATGGGTGCGCCAAAACGTGCCCTGAGCGATGCAACACTGCTCATGGCGCACCAGAAATGATCGACATGCCGCATTCCTGCCTCAAATGCCATTTGCATTTCGTGCCATGATGCATTGGAATGGCCGCAGGTGATGAGGCATCGGTGGTTTCTTGCAACTCTGTAAAATTCTTTTGAGCCTGGCAGCTCTGCTGCACATGTGGCGATACGGATCAGACCTGTCTGAAAATAAGAATGATATTCTTCAGGAATTGGATTTCTGCGCCCTTCTGGGCTATGGCAACCAACTTTGTCGTGTGCAAAATAAGGGCCATAAAGATGAATTCCTGGAATTCTCGGTAATAATTCATCGATCGATGAGAGAGCCACTGAGGCGGTTGCACGAATCATGGCGTGAATTTCGTTGGCCGATCCGGTCGTAGTTGTTGGAAAAATCGTCGTTGTGCCATGTCTCAAATGGCTTTGGCAGGCGGCTCGCACAGACTCTTCTGTTCCATCCATAAAGTCGCTGCCGCCTCCGCCATGCACATGAATATCCACAAATCCGGGTGCGACAAATCCTTGTTCGGCATCGATCTTCCTAGCGCCTTGCCATGAATTTTCGATTTCCGTGGAAATATCGGTAATTCGTCCATTTTCGATTTTTATAAAAGCGTCTGGCAATAAACGATCTTTCAGGACTGCGATTGCATTATGAATGACCAGAGTTTCATAGGATTTTTTCATAATAACCGGAGTGTTCCAAAATGTCATTTTGTGGGATGAAAAATGGCCCGCTCATTGAGCGGGCCACGAAAATCAAATGAAGCACCTTTGTTCAACAATGAGCAACTTCATTCCGCTTTTTCCTTCTTGAAGATTGGGTCGTTCGGGTTGCCACCCGACTTGAGATAGGCGATCAGGTCCAAGGCCTCTTCGATTGAAAGTGTGTCCAGCAAGCCGTTGGGCATCATAGAGGCCTTTGAAGTGATGGTCTCTTCAATGGCATTGGCATTAATGCCTGTCAGGCTACCGGGATCTAGCATGTTGGTCATGACTGAAATGGTTTCACCACCGAGATTGGCAATACGGCCTGTGATGACACGGCCATCCTTCAGGCTGAAGATTGTGGCGGCGTATTGGTCGGAGATGACCCGCGATGGATCGATGATATTCTCAACCAGATCTTTGTTGGAGAATCTTCGGCCCACGCCTGTTAGGTTCGGGCCAACGATACCGCCCGAGTTGTCAAAAATGTGACACTTGAAGCACTGGGTGGCTCCAAACAAAGACTTGCCGCGTACAAAGTTGCGTTCGATCAGACCGGAATCGACCAAGGGCAGCAGTTCGTCGGTCGTCCATTTCTTGACGAACGCACGGGGAATATCAGCCGGATCGGTATTCTTTGGAGCGGCGTCCAGCACGGGCTTCAAGGCGAGCTTTTCGGCGTCTGTCAGCTTTGCCAAAGCTTCGGTTTTGGTGTTTGCAATGAATCGGCTGAATGAGTGGCCGCCTCGATACTTGACACCCACAGTATTGAACCACTCGAAATAGGCTTTACGGCTTTCGGGGGTCCAGGTTTTCTCAAGTGAACGAAGGCGGAAGATGTAGTCGTAGCTTTCTTCCTGAGAACCAGCCAGAGTGGCCAGTTTCATTGATCGTTCTGCAACATTCGGTGCTTCGAGGTAGATTTCCAATTGAGCCAGTTCACGATTTTGAAGCACTTCCTTAGCGGGATAAAGTGGGTCAATGACGTTCAAGGCAAGTTGGCGAACTTCAGAGGAAGGAGGACCAAATCGGGCAAAGGCCAGGCCGAAGCCTCGCAGCCAGTCCAGCTTTTGACGGGAATCGAGTTTATCCCACGAAAGTTTGGCAAGATTTTTGACAATTCTTGCCAGATCACTTTTTTCACCTGAGCGTGCCAATGCCAGAGCGGCGGTAATTGCCGCATCAGGATTGGTTTCTTTCAGAGCTTTTTCCCGCCAGAGAGCCACGGGCTGATGCTCTAAAGCAATGCGGGCAGCAAACCTGATATGGCGATCCTGGTGTGAAAGGAATGGCCAGACTTCGGCTACAACATCAGGATTGGTGCTACTGAACTTGGCTTCGATGCTGCGTCGCAGAGATCTCAGGTCTTTATTTTGCTCGTCGCGGCCGTCCACAGGGGCAGTGGATTCGTTACCGACATAGGTGATGCGATAAAGTCCCGACTGGGTTTTGCGACCACCGATCGTGAAATACATGGCTCCATCTGGGTGGATCACGATGTCCGTCAGTGGCAGTGGAGTGCCAAAGCAGAATCGCTCGATCTCGCTGGTATAGCTGGCCCCTTCAGGCGTTAGGTGAATCGCGTATAGGTTACCATAGGACCAGTCGTTGATAAAAAGCGCTTTCTGATACTTGGCAGGAAACTTGGCACCCGTGCCGAAAACCACGCCTGTAGGCGAGCCAGGGCCCACATTGGCGACGGCAGGCAGGCTATCGGGATAGTAGGCAGGCCATTTGCCTGAACCGCTGCGCCAGCCAAATTCGGCACCAGCGACAGCATGATTGACGCGCGTTGGGCGATACCATGGGGCGCCAATATCCCATTCCATATCGCTGTCGTAGGTAAACAGCTCGCCGTCGGCGTTGAAGGCAATGTCATATTCATTGCGGAATCCGCTGCTGAAAAGCTCCCAGGTTTTGCCGTCTTTGTCCGTCCGGCAAATCCAGCCACCTGGCGCCATGATACCCACGGCGTGGCCACCTGCGTCCCACATCCGGGGCAAAAGGTGGTCTTCCTGATAGTTGCGGGGTACCAGCGATTTTTCGGGATTGGGGATCTTGGTGTGATTTCCACCCAGTACGTAGAGCGACTTGCCATCGGGGCTCAGCAGCACCGCATGTGGCCCGTGTTCGCCACCGCCATCAATCTTGCGCAGCAGTTCCACTTTGTCCAGAACATCGTCGTTGTTGGTGTCGGTCACTTTATAAAGGCCTGAGTCACGTCCATTGACCACGACATAAAGCGAGTCAAAAGCCCAGCAAAGACCCTGGGCCATGCCCAAGTCAATCGGAATGGTTTCCACCTTGGTTTTTTCGTTGGAACCGATGGCGGGAACAGTCAGGCGATAGAGCTTGCCGTCCTGGTCCGATGTGATCAGGCGGCCTTTGCCGTCTACGCACAGGCTGACCCACGAGCCATATTCCGGCCCAGCCACTGTATAAAGCAGTTCTGCCTTGAATCCGGCTGGCATTTTCAGGCTGGCGGCATCGGTGGCCTTTGGCTCGGGTGGACCTTCATTCAAAAGCACGATCGATTCGATGCGGATCGGATTTTTGGAATTGGTTGTTGGGTCGAGGCGCAAGCCTGTGACAGGCGATTCTGGCTTAAAAAAGACCTTAAATTCAACGCTGGTCTCATTTTGGCCACGGGCATTGAAGCTCCGCGAAGCCTCTTCGCTTGTCGCTGGCTGGCTGGCGGTGATCCAAAAGATCTGGCCCATGATCTGGCCACGAAATTTTGCCTTGACAACAAGTGTCTTCCAGCCTGCAGGGGCAGTTACTTTTGTGGCCAGTTGCGGGTCGCCACCCGTCACAGTGAGAGCCATCTCGTTTTGGCCAAGCTTGACAGTCAGGTCATTTTGGGCTGTCCAGGAGGCAGCATCGGCTGGAAACTTCCACGTTTTTATGACCTTTGAGTCATCGGCAGCAAACAATGGGCTAGCCAATGTGCCGAGCAAAAGGCCAATGGTCGTGATCAAAAACTTCGATCGCATCGTTATCCTCATATTGGTCAAGTGATTCCGTCAAATACCGGTAAGGTACCTAGTGGCACGTGGTTTTTAGGGGCGGTTAGGAGATTTCAATCCGGTCGGGTTGGTTGATCCCTGAGTGCAGGAATCCTTTGAATGAACTTGATCTTAATGAAAAAGTCTTCGTCAAACAACCACGACCCATCAAGGCCTGCCATCTTTCCAGAGCGACCACTCACGGCCTGACTGATCAACCCGAAATGCCACAACTCTTTTGTGTTCCACTTCCGTCACGTAAACCGTCTTGCCGTCCTCACCACCGAAACAGAGGTTCGAAGGCATCTTGCCCAGCACGTCAATTTCATTGAGAAGATCGCCCTTGGGCGAAATCTTCACCACTGTGCCCTTGCCATGACGTGTCACATAAAGGTTACCGGCCACATCGCATCGCATGCCATCGAATCCGAAGTCGGGAAATTCTTTGAAGAGGCGTTTGCCACTCAACGAGCCATTTTTTTCGATTTCGAAGGCCCAAATCTTGCGCTGAGCCGATTCGTTCACATAGAGCGTTTTCTCATCGGGCGAGACTTCAATACCATTGGCTGTTCCCATGTTGTCAGCAGCGAGGGTGACTTTGCCTTCACGATCAATGCGCCAGACCCTGCCTGTATTGTTTGACCAGTTTGGGTCGCTGGCATAAAGCATTCCTGTGCGACTTATGGCCAGATCGTTGGGCTGGCTCATTTTCGGTTCATGTGCGAAAACTTCGATCTTCCTTGAAATCGGGTCGATTCTGAGAACATTGTGCCCCGTATAATCGGCCACATAAAGCTGTCCGCGACGATCAAACCGCAAGCCATTGCCAACAGACTGACCTGGCAGGGTCACATAAACTTCCGGCTTGGAGCCATCAGGAAAAAGCCGTCCAATGGTCTGTTGCTTGTCAAAGTTCACCACATACAAGAATCCGGCTGAATCCGTGGCAGGGCCTTCGATTCCCGGTGTAAAGGCGCCTTCGGCAGTGATTGCCCTGGCGCTGAAGAGGGGCTCCTCGGCTCGGGCAAAGGCGTTTAGACTGACCATCATCATGAGAATGAAAACGGAACGATTCATGTGTATTTCGCCTGATTGGACTAGAAGATATGTGTCAAAGTTCAAGTTATACCAAGTTGTCCGATCTGAAGCAATTTATCGAGAAACCCCAGAACTCCCAAGAGAACGGGCTCGTCAATTCAACCGATCCGATTTCTCCTATTGCCAGTTCATTCGTCTGAAAAAGCGGGATCATGCATCCGAACAACCCGCTGAAAATGCCACGTAAACCTCGGTTTTGAGGCCCGTTTTTTCCTGATATGTGGCAGCACATGCCCTCTTGAATTGATCCACCTGCTCTGGCTCGACCAATGCAACCACACAACCGGCCCAGCCAGCCCCTGACAGCTTGGCACCAAGACATCCCGGAGCGGTCAGGGCTGACTCCACCAATGCATCCAAGGCATCGCTGCTGTTCTGAAAGTCGGTCATGCTCGACTTGTGCGAACGACTCATCAAAATGCCCAGTGTCATCAGATCTCCTGCTTCCAGAGCTGCCAAGCCGTCCGCCACTCGTTGATTCTCCAAAAGGACATGCCTTGCACGCTGACGACCAACAGGGTCTAGATACTTCCAGTTGGCGGACAGCTCTTCAATCGAAATATCCCTCAAACTCAACAATTCCGATACACCTTTGCTTTTGAGCTTCCGAAAGTGTTCTAGAATTCGCTCACATTCGCTGCGGCGAATGTTATACATGCCATCGGCCAGTTGCCTTGAGGTAGCCGTGTCCATCACTACAATTGCTGGAGGAGTCTGGCTCAGACTGACCCGGCGCGATTCCAGAGTACGGCAATCCAGGAAGAGAGCCTCTCCGGGCCGACCAAAAAGTACGGTTGCGAAGTCCAGAAGTCCTGAAGCGACCCCCACAAAGCCGTTTTCCGCTTTTCTCAAACGCTTGGCGAGAGCCATTCTCGCTGTGTCGTTGGTGATATTCTGATGGTGCAGAGCCTGCAAAAATAAAGCCAGTGCCACTTGTAGGCTGGCGGAACTGGAAAGCCCCGCACCGAGTGGGAGATTGCCCAGAATTAGAGCCTCAAACCCTTGATTGAATGGGAGTTGCGATCTCAGGGCCCAAATCACTCCGCGCGTGTATCGCCGCCAGTCGCCCGCTGGCCCTGTTTCGATTGCAGGAGCCGCAAGATCCAGCGAATCTGTCTGACCAAATTGAGAGGCATGAATGGTGGCGATGGTTCCTGTGATCGGCCGACCCACCACAATGGTGAATCGGTCAATGGCTACGGCCATTACCAATCCTTGATTGTAGTCCGTATGATTGCC
The DNA here is from genome assembly GCA_945865635.1 of Candidatus Kuenenia stuttgartensis. GTDB lineage: Bacteria > Planctomycetota > Planctomycetia > Isosphaerales > Isosphaeraceae > QWQI01. The sequence goes on along the minus strand of CAMBEP010000001.1, from coordinate 75,835 downwards.
AAGAATTTCGACCCGGCCAGGTGCGAATGCCTTCGTGTCCGGGTCTCCCCCAAAGACTTCCTGAAATTGCGTAACAGCTTTTTTAATCAGGTCTTGTGGCATGACAATCTGGCTCATGAGGGTTGCGGGAACAGGGTATCCGAACTCTTTGAGACGATCATACCAGACGGATTAAGTCTCAGATCAGGGCACTGCCCTATTGCATCGTGCCGACTTAACGGTTTCATTAGAGTACAGATGACGCTACGATATCGGAACAAAGATGTGCGTAAAATCAATCTTACCGCCCATCCCTCACGAACATCCAAGCCCGCCGTTTTCTCTTGCACCTTCAAAAGGTCGCGTACCAACCATCAAAAAGGGAGAGTCTCATCGTGTTCATCCGCCCCCGAACGCTCACCGCCGTTTTAGCCGTTGCAGTTTGTGGATTGTCTCTGGCCCCATCATTGGCCTTGGCCCAAGCTGACAAAGTCGTCGCCGAGATTCAGAAGCGCGGTGGTCGGGTTGACCGCGATGAAAAAGGTGAGAAGCCAATTGTGACCGTAAATTACGGTGTTTCAGGCATCGACGACAAAGGCCTTGACGGGCTATCAGAGATCAAAACCCTCAAAAAACTGACGCTCAACAACACCAAAATCACCGACGGTGGCCTCTCCAAGATCAAACCGATCGGCTCGCTGGAACGCCTCTATCTGGTCGACACAAAGATTAGCGATGCCGCACTTGATCAGATCAAAGATCTGAAAAACCTTCAGGTTCTGAGCCTGGCAGGTACTGGTGTGACCGATGCCGGACTCGACAAAATCAAAGGCATGGCCAGCCTCAAGGAACTGTTTGTTTACGGCACGAAAGTCACCGATGAAGGTGTCAAGAAGCTGAAGACCAGCCTTCCTAAACTTAAGACAGACAAAGACATTCCGCCTGTCAAAGCCGTGACCGAACCGGCCAAGAAGGAAGAAATGAAGAAGGCGGAACCGGCCAAGAAGGAAGAGGCCAAGAAAAAGGAAGAGCCAAAAAAGGACACCCCGAAGAAGGACGAACCCAAGAAAAAAGTAGAAGCCAAAAAAGAAGAGCCAAAAAAGGACGCCCCGAAGAAGGATGAACCCAAGAAAAAGGCCTGATTAGCATTTTCATGGGACAACGTGTCCCCTAAAAATCAATTCGAATGGTCCCGCCCGGTGGCTTCTTCACCGGGCTTTTGTTTTGGTTCACAAATTTTTGGGCCAGAATGCGTTAAGACATTTCTGGATTTTTAAAAAAACCGCAGTAGTCTATTGCCTCTCTTTGATGTTGGCTTTATTATTACCATTTACCTGCACCAAAACCAATTCCGTTCTATCTGATCATTAACGTAATTCCATTCACTCGCAGAGATTCTGTGTAAAGAATCTTTGTAATCTCTGGAAGTTTCGTTGTTGAGGTTCAACATGTTGGAATTGACAAGTTTTCGAGCGGGTGATTCGGCTTCGATTCGACCGTTACTTCACAGAGAAACCTTTTAAGGGACGTATCATGCAACGACGCAAGGGATTTACCCTGATTGAGCTATTGGTGGTCATCGCGATTATCGCGGTGTTGATTTCGCTTTTGCTTCCGGCAGTGCAGTCTGCCCGCGAAGCAGCCCGACGTGCCCAGTGCGTAAACAACCTCAAACAGTTAGCACTGGCAGCCCACAATTATCATGATGCGAGCGGCAAATTCCCAGCAAGCCTCTATCTGCATCCGGTGTTTGGACCTCCGGGACTGGCATGGAATAATTCTAGCTGGCTTGTGCTGATGTTGCCTCAAATGGAGCAGTCGCCAGTTAGCAATGCCGTGAATTTCAGTATCATGTGGGGCGATCAATTGGGTGGTGGATGGCGCTGGAGCAAGGTTTACATGGGCCAGCAAAATTCGACGGTGCGCATGACGATTCTGAAGACATTGATCTGTCCTTCGGACGACAGCCCTGACATCGATAACACAAATGCAGACGAGATTATCGGTCAGTCGGCAGCAGGGACCTCCTATGTGGGCAACCTGGGCGACAATTGCCTGGCTTGTGCACCAGCCGCCGGGGTGGTAACGATTTGTTCTGATACTGGGCGTTTGTGCCGCGGGCCGCAACTGGGCCATAATCGGACATCGACTACCGGTCAGGACATTGACAACGGTGGTATGGCCGGAAGCGGTATTTTTTGGGCGTGGGGTGCCAATGTGGGCATGAATATGATCAGCGACGGCACCAGCAACACTCTTATGATGGGTGAGCAGATCCGCAAAGTCACACGCTGGAATAGTTGGGTCCAAGCCAACCAATCCGTGGGTTCAACCGCCATTCCCCTGAATTATAAACTCAATCCAGCCAATGTGGAAAATTGGACTCGCCAGTACAGCTTCCGCTCCAACCACCCCGGCGGTGGCAATTTCGCCATGTGCGACGGTTCTGTGAAGTTCATCAAAGAGACGATCAATTTCCCTCTCTACCAGGCTTTGAGCACTCGTGCCCAAGCTGAAATCGTCTCGGCTGATGCTTACTAAGCCAGAGTCAACTGGCAAAACATTCGTTTTTCTTCTCAACAGAAACTTTGCAGGAGCATCTACAACGTGACTCGTTTCATTCTAAAATCCGCCATGGCTAGAGCCTTGGCGGTCTCCATGATCTCCATGGGCTGCGGTGGCAAATCCGGCCCTGAAATGGCCAAAGTCAGTGGCATAGTCTCTGTACAAGGCAAGACAATGACCAAAGGCTCGATTTCATTTATCGCCACCGATCCCACTCGTGGCAACGCCAACTCCAAGATCGGCCCGGATGGGAGCTATAACCTGCAAACCCGAGAACCAGGTGACGGTGCCGAGTTAGGCTCCTATACCATCATGGTTTCCGATCTTGACCCAGATTCGCTCAATACAGCGGCACCGGGTGAACCTGTCAAAAAACATGTGAGTGACATTCCCAAGAAGTATGAGAATCCTGCGACAAGCGGTATTTCAAAGACCGTTGCACGAGGTTCCAACGTTTTTGACATTCAGCTCGACTGATATCAATTAGTCAAAACTCAGGTTGATCTCAGGAAAAACCGAAACAAGCGACTTAAGCCTTAGGCTGAGTCGCTTGTTAAATTCACACTTTACAGATCGGCAAAAAGATCGCTCGAGGCTGCCATTATTCAAATCACCAGGGTTCCGATCGTAATTGCCAATCAAACCTTGATTTAAGGCTTACTGTCAACCCACAACAAGTTTTTACCGGCTTTCAACAAGAATTGCATCACATTCGCTCAACAATTTGCTTGTGCGTTTCATGACTTTTTCGAAGGTTCCGATGGCTTATCAGCCGCTTCGGTTGTTTTTTTCAGCTCTAGCCCGGGCACCTTGATTTCAAAGTCAAATGATTTCGCACCCTCCTTCACTTCGGCCGTAAGCTTACTGCGGCCCAGATCTGCATATTCAGGAGGCATCACCTCTTTGGCGCCAACCATGCTTGGTGGTTGGTAAAGGGCTGAGCGTGGGGCCAGCCCTTGGGTCTGTCCGTCTGTCGAGATCAGCAAACTGACCGAGACTTTATATGGGCCCGGTGGTACTCCGGGACGGGCCCCATATTCCAGGGAGTACTGGCCGTTGGCATCGGTTTCGCCGACGGCTGCGCCCCAGCTTTTGGGCAAAAAGGTGACAACCGCCCCGACCAATGGCTTGCCATTCAAGGTGACTGTTCCACGGACTGGCAAGAGTTTTGAGAAATCCGGCCCTTCCTCTGCCTTTTTGCCGTTGCAGCCCAAACAGAGCATCACCGCAGGCTCCCGTATTTTAAATTCCACTAGAATGAATCTATGATCTATTGGAATCTAAACAGTGATATGAGGAATTGTGATGGGATGGATAGACTGTCAACTGGAAAGAGCTTATCAACCTTAAAATCGAATAATAGCAAATACAAAATGTATTACGATTCGATTTTCGCTTCGATCCCCTATCTGAAAATTATTGTAAAAAAAACGGTAAAAGGTTTGCAAGGATTTTCTGGGATGAATCACAATTTTGTGAAGAAAACTTAAAAACCTCTGATCCAGGAAGATTTGCGAATTTCCCAGACACACTCTGCCTGGAATCAATTCTCACTCCATGTTGACAAACTCGCCGAGATAACGTAATCTCAAAATAGATGTTTTGGTAATCCTAAAACTCTATTTTGACTGGTGAAATCCGTGTCTGATTCGGCCTGCTGGCATCATCGTCGTCACCTTCTAACAGCTTTAGGATGTGGAGTTTACTCCGCTTTTACGGGGTGTGGCAGAGCGGCTACCAGTCGTAAACAGCACGTAGGCGATGGCCCGATGCGTGTAGTGGCCACAACGGCTCTGGTGGCGGACTTGGTCAGGAACATAGCGGGACCGAATCGAGTGCAAGTCGTCTCTTTGATGGGCGAAGGTGTCGACCCACACCTTTACAAGGGTAGCCCACGCGATGTGCGCGACCTTGCCGGAGCGGATCTGGTTTTTGCCGGCGGGCTCCACCTGGAAGGCAAATTGATCGGGGTTCTTCATCGTCTTGGTCGACAAAAGCCTGTGCATCTGCTGGGCGATGAACTGACAATATCTCACGAATCCAAAAAACTTCCGGACCCTTGGATTCGGGATGACTCAATGCCCGACCCTCACTGCTGGTTTGATGTCAAGCTTTGGAAACTTGAGGCCGAACTGCTCAGTCAGATCATGATCGATTATGATCCAGTGCATCGCTCTGAATTCCAATCAAATTTGAGAAATTACAGCGCCCAACTGGATCAACTTGACTCCGAAATTCACTTAAGCATTGGCCGGATCCCGGCCGACAGGCGTCTCTTGATCACATCTCATGATGCATTCCGCTATTTTGGCAGGGCTTATGGCATTCAGGTCGAAGGCATTCAGGGCCTTTCTACAGAGAGTGAATCTGGAGTGAGGCGCACGAATCAGTTGGTAGATCTTGTGATCTCTCGCCAGATTCCGGCGATTTTTGTTGAAACAAGTGTTTCGGACGACAACGTAAAAGCCTTGGTCGAAGGCGCCAGGGCGCGAGGGCACAATCTTCGAATCGGCGGCTCGCTTTATTCGGACGCCCCGGGTGCCTTAGGCAAGCCTGAAGGAACATATGCAGGCATGTTGCGACATAATGTCCGGACATTTGTCCAAGCCATGACAGACGATCGATCATTCATGCCAGGCCAGGTCCAGGGCGTGGGCACTTGAATGTTTGACTCCAAGGGGGTTTAAAACAAAAAACGATGAATCAGTCTCTTGCGGAAATGCCAACCGAGATGAAACATAAGCGAACGGATATTACGGCTCCACCCGTTCTGGAAGTACACGATTTGACGGTCGCCTATCGCGAAAAACCGGTTCTCTGGCACATTGATTTCGCGGTTACAAAGCCTGCTCTTGTGGGAATTGTCGGTCCCAATGGGGCTGGCAAAAGCACTTTGATCAAAGCGATTCTCGGCCTTTTGCCGGTCAGTTCCGGGACAGTTGAAGTGTTTGGCCGCCCTTTGAAGAAAGAGCGATTGCATGTGGGTTATGTCCCACAGCGGGAAAGTGTCGACTGGGATTTCCCGATCCAGGTACTGGATGTTGTCCTGATGGGCACCTATGGCCGGCTCGGCTGGTTTCGGCGGCCTCGTGAAACCGAGCGCAAGCTGGCTCGCGAGTGTCTTGCAAGAATGGGGCTGGAAGGGCTCGAATCACGCCAGATCGGCCAGCTTTCAGGTGGCCAGCAACAGCGAGTTTTTCTGGCACGAGCCTTGGCACAACAGGCCGATCTGTATTTTATGGATGAGCCGATGGCTGGTGTCGATGCCGCCACAGAGCACGCAATTTTTCAGGTATTGGCAGAGCTTCGCGACCAAGGCAAGACCGTCGTGGTCGTTCACCACGACCTTAGAAGCGTTCCTGAGAAGTTCGACCAGCTCTTGCTAGTCAACCAACGGTTGATCGCTTACGGACCAACATCTGACGTATTCACCGCAGACCTCCTGCGTAAGACTTATGGTGGAAGGCTTGCAATTCTTGAGGAATTGGCTGTCGCTCTGAAAGTGGGCCGGCCAACGCCCTGAAATTACGCATCATTCACATCTCCCTGGTGGGATTCCTATGCTTAACGAATTGATACGCTACAACACTTTGGTCATTCTTGCAGGAACTGGCCTTTTGGGCTTGGTTTCAGGTGTTGTTGGTACGCTTACGGTCTTGCGGCGAAGGGCTTTGGCTGGCGATGCGCTGGCCCATGCCACTTTGCCTGGTTTATGCCTGGCTTTTTTAATCGTAGGGGAAAGACGGCTCCCGGCCTTGCTTTTAGGAGCAGCCATTACCGGTCTTTTCGGATTGTTTTGCGTTTCTGTTCTGGCACGCGGCACCAGGATCAAGGATGATTCGGCACTGGCATTGGTTTTGGGTGTTTTCTTTGGAGCTGGAATTGTCTTGTCACGGTGGATCCAGAATCGAACCACCGACGGTTCAAAAGCGGGACTCGACTCATTTCTGCTCGGCAAAACCTCAGGGATGATTCTATCTGACGTCCTCTTGATCGCAGCCGTTTCTGCGATTGTATTATTCCTTGTGGTCCTGCTTTTCAAAGAGTTTCAGATCACGCTTTTCGATTCCAGCTTCGCTCAGGCCACGGGTTGGCCCACAGCCTCGCTCGACTTGCTTCTGATGCTATTGGTTGGGCTTGTGGTCGTGGCGGGTCTGCCATCGGTTGGAGTTGTCCTGATGACTTCCTTATTGGTGATTCCTGCGGCTGCGGCTCGGTTCTGGACTGACCGGTTTGTCAACATGACCTGCATTTCTGCAATCATCGGTATGCTGGCAACAGTCACAGGCGTGATTTTATCAACTTTATTCGAAGATCTCCCAACAGGATCTTTAATGACACTTGCCGCGGCAATTGTATTTGTCTTTTCGGCTTTCCTCGCACCTTGTCGTGGCTGGATCTGGCGAAACAATCGCCGCAAGGCATTCGCAAAATCATTGGATATATCAAAGTAGAAATTCTACCCTCATGCTCCATTCCCTACTCTCCACAAGTCCTGCAGGTTCCGCTTGGGCGATAGCCCTCTGGACCATCGTCATTGGCTGCCTGTGTGCCATTCCTGCTTCGCTTGTCGGTTCCTTTTTGGTACTCCGCCGCATGAGCCTGCTGGGCGATGCCATCAGCCATGCCGTTTTACCGGGCGTTGCAATTGCATTTCTCATTTCGGGAGAGATTTCTGGAGTTCCGATTTTTATCGGAGCAATCCTGACCGCAATTCTGACTGCGTTTTTAACTCGTACAGTGGCAGCATCTGGTGTGGTGAATGAACAGGCTGGTCTGGGTGTTGTTTTTACCTCACTCTTCGCTATCGGAGTCTTACTGATCAGTCGGGCGGCTCAAAACATTGACCTGGATCCAGGCTGCGTACTTTACGGAGCAATTGAATTTGTACCTCTTGAAACCGTTGTTTTGGGATCGTTTGAACTCCCCAGGACGGCAATTCCACTGGGTTTCACAGCCTTGCTCACAATTGGTTTTATATTGGCCTTTTTCAAGGAATTAAAAATTACCAGTTTTGATGCTCCGCTCGCCGAATCAATGGGTTTATCGCCGCGACGGATGGATTTTTTCCTGTTGCTTTTAACGTCGTTCATCACGGTTTTGAGTTTTGAGGCCGTTGGCTCGATTCTGGTCATCGTTTTATTGGTGGCTCCTGCATGCACTGCATTGCATTTGACGGATCGACTCGAAATCGCATTGCCACTGGCCGTCTTGTTCGGTTGTCTCTCAAGCGTTCTAGGCTATTCTGGTGCTTTATCGACAAATACATCGGTTGCTGGCATGATTGCTGTTGCCTCTGGTTTTCTATTCTTGATTTCCTGGATTTTTGCACCAAAACATGGTCGATTTGCAAACCTTCTTCGACGATTCCGGCTCAGGCTGCAAATTGCAACCGACGATTTGCTGGCCGTCATCTACCGACGCGAAGAATCAGGCCGTCTGCTGATGAATCATGGTGAAAGTGTCGTCATCTCCAATGGCCTGCTGGGTTGGCTGACGAAGAACCGGGCCGTTCGCAAAGGTTGGCTGGACAGCGAAGTGCTTGCCACCGAAAGCCGGCTTCAACTGACACCCAAAGGGCGAGAGATGGCTCAGTCGATCGTACGTGGCCACCGATTGTGGGAATCTTTTCTGCATCGTGATTTCCAGCTCGCCCAGGACCATCTTCACGAACCCGCCGAAATTGCCGAGCACTTTCTAGGCCCTGACCTTCAGCGCGAACTCAGCGACCAATTGAATACACCAGGCACCGATCCTCATGGCCAATCCATTCCATAAAGAAATCATAGCTACATACTTTAACTCTTTGTTCTAATTGTACTTGTATAGTTTTGTATCGACCAGTTTTTTCTTTCTCGGATTTTTCAAAACAGAACTTGACCAAAAAGCACAAAACGGATAAATTCCTGAAGTCCTGAATGCAGACCGAGGCTTGAATTTGTCTCGCAAACGCCTTCCAGTCAGTCTTGTAAGATCTTTTCACACCTGCCACTTCCGGCATGGGTGTTAAGAGTTTCGGATTCAAGCCTGACTCAGACCAGTCGGCGAGGAGCGAGTCGGGACCACGTTTTTCGGATTGTGGTTCTAGAAGCTTTGTGGTCAGTTGCAAACCACTTGCCCTGACGTATCAGGATCTGCCCGGAGAAGGTCTCCGGTCAACGAGTTAAGGATTGACTCGTTTGAGAGCAGTCTTTTGGTCAGATGCTCACGATCAGCCCTGGAAGATCATGTCATGAAAACATCACGAATCATTGCCGCAATCACTCTGGGACTGTCCTTGGCTGTTGCCAGCCCGAAACAGGGCCAGGCTGCACAAATTGGTGGCTCCAAGAGCACCGGTACCTTAATTCAAAATCTGGCGACTCCCGAGATGTCGTCCAGTCGCTTCAATGAGCTATTTACGCCGCTCGATGCAGCACCGTCTCTGAATTCTGCTTATCAATACTTGGGCGAGCCAGTCTCGGGTTCGGTCAAATCCCAAGTGTTTCAGGGCCAAGGCGCCGCCTCAGGCCTTTTTGCTTATGCTTATCAGGTCTCCGTCAATCCGGGAAACAATTCCATCATTCACACGGATAGCATTTCATTCCAGTTTAATGCCACTCCGGAAGGAACGGATCTGACGAATCTTGGCACACCAACCTTTGCGTATGTGGTGAAAGATGGTGCGATAGGTGGCTTGAGCACACCTGCCGCAAGCGTTGGGCAAAGTATCGCTGATCCATCAAGCCTCTCTTGGCAGTCGGGCGCTACGACTGGTGTCCTTCGGGCCCAATATGTGGACCCTGCCACTCAGACACAACCGCTTCTGAGCGGGGCCACCAGTTCGACTTTCGTCGTGCTTTCGAAATTCCCGTTCACAACACAGTTTGTGAACCTCCAAAGTGGTAGCCCTACCACAGGGCCTTACACTCAGGTTTATTCGGCCACAGGTGGATCCATTGATCCCGTTCCCGTGCCGGAACCTGCAACGATTCTCTCTTGGGCGGGCGTTATTGGCGGGCTTCTGGCAGCTCGTCGGTATCGCCGTAGTTAATCCTTATGGACGCGGGGTTTGAACCCATGCTTCCTTGGCAATCGCCGAATCTTTCCGATCCGGGTGGTTGTTGTAACGACAGTTCTGACAGTTCGCTTCCACGGCCACACCGATCTTTGCTCAGATCGGTGTGGCTTTTTTTGATCGTTTTTTTGGTATCCTGAATACTCCATGATAGAAACTCGATTTTCATCTCCCAGATTCCCCTCTATTCTGGTCCATTTCCGATCATGAAATTTCCTGACCTGCACCGCGTTACCCAGAAGTTCGCCGCTACCGACCTCGCGGAACCCGCCTCTGTTGCGCGGCAAGCCATTCTGGAAAGCAAAATCGCCAGTCGCCTAAAGCCCGGAGCCCGCGTTGCGATCACCGCCGGCAGCCGTGGTATTGCTGGAATCGCTTCGATACTTCAGTCCATCGTGACTGCTGTGCGAGATCTTGGTTTCGACCCAATCATAGTCGGTGCCATGGGAAGCCACGGTGGAGCCACAGCTCAAGGGCAACTGGAACTGCTTGGCGAATTCGGGATCACATCCACTGCCATGAATTGCCAGATCCATACGGAAATGGAAACGGTCGAGCTGGGCGTCAATTCGTTTGGTTTGCCGATCTGCTTCGATGCCAATGCTCACGCCGCGGACGGGATCATCGTGGTCAACCGGATCAAGCCACACACCTCCTTCACTGGCCAATACGAAAGCGGCCTGCTGAAGATGCTGGCGATTGGTCTGGGCAAGCGGGAAGGGGCCTCACAAGTCCACAAACTTGGTCTGCCGGGGCTCAAGAAACTGATCCCTGAGGTAGGCACCTTTTTACTTCGCAACACGAATGTTGTGCTTGGCTTGGCGATTCTTGAAAACGCGCGGGAGCACACGGCCAGGATAGTTCCTGTCGAGCCTGAGGATATTCTGGAGCAAGAGCCAAAGCTGCTTGATGAGGCACGTGAAATGATGGGGCGCCTGCCCTTCGATTCGATCGACTTTCTTGTCGTGGGTGAGCTTGGCAAGAACTACAGTGGAACAGGACTTGATCCGAACGTGATCGGACGGCAAAGGGTAGAGACCATGCCCGACTTGCCACGTCCAGTCGTCACACGACTGGCTGTTTTGGATCTGGCAGAAGAGTCGCACGGCAATGCTCTTGGAATCGGGTTGGCAGATCTGACGAGCGATCGGTTTGTGCGCAAGATTGACCTTAAGCCCATGAAAATGAATAGCTTTACGTCCAACTTCCTGACACGGGCCCGAGTACCTCTTTCAATGCCTACCGACCAAGAAGTGATCGCAGTTGGCCTGGATACTTGCTGGCGAACAACATGGGAGGAAGCCCGCATCGTCTTTATTCCGAATACTTTGGAGCTTGAGAATCTCTATATCAGCTCTGCTCTTTTTACAGAAGCTGTATCGAACCCGCTTCTGATGGTGGAAAATGAGCCGACCTCATGGGCATTTGACGCTTCCGGACACATTGATCAGGCCAAACTCTTCCCGATGGCCAATCAGGGCAGACGATTATCGAATTCTCACAAGTGAATCATTCCACCGGCCAAAATCAGGATTCCAAATCCCATCCGACTTCTTGGCAAGCTTTTGGGGCAAGTGTTACAGGTCGTGGACACCTTCTTCAAAACAAGCCAGGCGAGGATCGATTTGCAGTCTACCAGTGGCTTGGGAATGATCCTGCAGGTCATTTGACTGTCATGATTTGTGCTGACGGTGCAGGCAGTGCTGCAAGGTCGTGGGCAGGGGCCTGGATGGCGTGTCGTGTGGTGGTGCAAGCGGTGCAGGAACGAATTGGAAGCCGAGCAGGGCATTCTGAACTGACCAGCCCGGAGGCTTGGACCGAAGCCAGGGTAAAGCGTCTTTTTGAACGGGCCCGACGACGCATCCACTCCTGGAGCAAAATCTTGAATGCCAAGCCTGGCGATTTGGCCACCACCCTGAATCTGGCGGTTCTGGGGCGTGATTTCAGTAGCTTTACGCAAGTGGGTGATGGGTTGATCGGTTATCAGGTTCAAGATGGTCAAAACGGTTGGCACCTTGCAAACCAGCCTGATCAGGGTGAATTTGCGGGTGAAACCACTTTTTTAACCAGCCCTAACTGGTTGGATCAGATTCGCGTCCGAACCATATACGAACCACTTGAGCGTGTTTTTGTCTCCACAGATGGGCTTTTGCCAGTCATTCTGGATCAATCGTCAGCCCAAATCCATCGTCCTTTTGTAGATCCACTGTTTTCAGCACTTGAAAGCCGGGCGATTGATGCAAATTTAAAAGAAGCATCTTTAACCCGATTTCTTCAAAGTGACCGGTTAAAAAGCCGATGTGACGATGACCTGACACTGATATTAGCCAATCGGATCCAAGATAGCGTTGACGGTTGATCAATTGGCGGGTACATTAGGGGTTGAATACACTGGCTGACTTCGTAATCAAAGTGGTTTCGAGTCCAGCGCGACTCCAGTACACGCAAATCACAGGCGAGACAGAAAATGGGTAAGGGCGACTCTCGTACACGCAAGGGCAAGATTTTCAAAGGTACCTTCGGCAAAATCCGTCCTCAACGGCCGCGCAAGAAGGTTGTCGAAAAGGCCGCTGAAGGCGCCGCCCAATAATTTTTGGTATACCCAAAATCATCATCTATTGCCATCGTTCGGCTTCCGACCGATGGCAATTACGTTATCTGAAAACCTTCGACCTGAGAGCATGCCCCAACTGACAGACTGCCAAGTTTTAGTGGTCCAGCGTGGCAATGACCCATGATTTGTAAATTTGATCTGAATTTCTTCGAAACCTGCTTCCGAAAAGATCCGCTGCAAGTCAAGAGCCAACATCGGTGTTATGTGGGCCGGATAATTTAATGGCCCAAAAGCAACGTAATATCCACGAATTATTAAGGATACGAGTGACCTCCAACTTTCATTGTTTGGTGTTGAGCAGACAACCCATCCACCAGGCTTGAGCATGCGGAACCAATCGCGAGCCAGGGCTCGCGGATTTTCCAGGTGCTCAATCACTTCCGCGGCAAAAATCGCGTCAAACCGGGTTTCAAGGTTGCCAAGCGGCTCGTTTAGATCTGCATAATGCCAGTGTATTCCTTCCAGATTCGCTTCTGGATAAGGAATCAAATCGACGGCATGAACCTGCTGAAACAAGCCCTGTCGAACCAATTTCGCGGCGAGATCGCCTGTCCCCGCACCAAAATCAAGAGCATCCGACTGCCCCGGACGATGAAGCTGCTTCGACTGTTCCAAAATTGCTTGATGAATCGCTTCGGCGGAAGTACCACACGAGGCCTGTGCAGCAATCTGGCGATTATCAGATAACGATTGACGGATCGGTTCAGGCGGCTTCATGAGTCATGTCCATTCCGGAATCACAAATGTATCGGGGTTCAACCTAAAATTGCAGGCAAGCCAACTTAACATAGAATCGCCCCGAAAATCCCTAAAATTTTCCACTTGTCGAAATTCTGAAACGAGGTATCATCCCAATCAAGACTGGACCATGGATGGTCCGTGTTGGTTTTGAGGCTCATGCAATGATTGCGGTAATGGGGCCAAATTCGAAGGAAACTGGTTTGGGTTATGGCGATGGCCATAACTTGAATTCTCGTCGAATTCCGATTGTCTGGCGAGTTCTCCTGTTAATTCCAGGATTCGCTGGTCTGGCTGTATGGGCTCTGGCCGTTTCACTTGTGCCAAGCCCAAATCATCTGGGAACACACACCCAACTTGGGTTGCCTGAATGCCCTACGATGGTCCAGACTGGCTACCCATGCCCGACTTGTGGAATGACTACAGCCGCTGCATGGTTGGCTCGGGGCCATATCCGGGATTCCCTGGACTCGAATCCGGCAGGGTTGCCAATATTCTCTCTCGCAATTCTTGGCATGATTTGGTTGGGGTTTTGCAGCCTCAAGGGGCAAATCGTCGTTTTTGAGGATTGGGATCGCCCGCTCGTATTGTGTACGGCCGGACTGTTTTCGATCGCTCTGACGACATGGGCCATCCGGCTCTGCCAGATCACTCAATGGCCAACGAGTTCTGGCCCCTAAACAAATCACTTTTCCAATTTTTCAGACGACCGGCAAGCAAGGACGCAAGCCATGAATTCTCTGGGACGACGCGGATTTCTCGGTTCAATCGGTTTGGCGTCGGGCGTTTCAGTCCTTATGGGCTGCGATCCGCGAATGTCTCTCTACTTTCTGCAACCCTTTGAACCCACGGTCAGCCATACTGGCCCCGATCTCTCAGGCAAATTGATCGTCGTTCTGGCTCATGCCGTCAATGGTGCCAACAACGATTTTCAGATGCTGGAACGTGACCTGACAAAAGAGTTTCAAAAGACCGTCCGCACGGCCAATGCAAAAATCAAATTCGCCCCGTTCGAACGTGTCTCGGAATGGCAACAGGAACATGCCGACTGGTCGGCTGAAGAGGCTCTGACCTTCTTTGAAGCGGATGCTGTCATCTTCTTTGAAATCGAACAGTTTCAAATTCAGGATCCATCCACGCCAATGCTCTTCCAGGGGCATTCAAAAATCCACGTCCAGGTGACTAATAAAGACTACCCGAAAGACAAGAAGGGCAAGCGAAATAAAAGCGAACCCAAAGAGGTCGATGTGATTTACAACGACTATCGCGATACCGTCTTTCCCGTGACGGCTCCGATGTCGGTAGAAACTGGTGTCAGCAAGTCGGCCTTCAAGAACAAGTTTCTGAAGCTGGTGGCTACGGAGCTCTCTTGGCACTTTGTAGATCATTCTCCTGAAGACGACATCCAGGATACACGCCTGTGATTCGCTAAAACTCCAAGTAGAGTAAGGTTTTGCTCATGGCAGTCAAGAACATCGATCCTGAACTCGCGGAAGAACTTCTGGCCAAAGCCCGTGAAGCTGCCACACGGGCTTATTGCCCTTACTCCAATTTTCATGTAGGGGCCGCAATTCTGGTGGGCAACCAGATTTATACCGGTGCGAATGTGGAAAATGCCTCTTATGGCCTGACAATCTGCGCTGAACGGACCGCCTCGTTTGCGGCCGTTCTGGCTGGCCATATTCGATTTGATGCCATAGCCGTGAGTTGTGTGGACGTCTCAGCGGATCATGCCCAACTCCATCCTGAAATGCTCATGCCGTGCGGGGCTTGTCGGCAATTGCTGTCAGAATTTGCAGAACCTGAAACTGTGATACTGGTTGATCGGGCCGGAAAATTCAAACTCAAGGATCTGCTCCCGAACGCTTTTCGACTGCTCAACAGGCCCAACAATTAATCGAGGCACTTTTATTTATCCCCTATTTATTAAGCACGGATTCAGGGGAACCTTCGGCGACCAGGCAGCCAGCATCAATGTGCCAGACATGCCCTGCAAATCGACGGATTTCGTCGTGATCATGTGTGACCATGATCATCACAATCTGCTCCGTTTCAGCCCACCTCTTCAAATGCCCCAACACTTCTGCCCGACCAGCCCTGTCAATGGCACAGACCGGCTCATCGCACAACAAAAGCTTTGGTTTGGCTGCCAAAGCTCGCACCAGTCCAACACGCTGCCGCTCGCCGCCTGACAAATTGGAAACCTGACGACCCAGCAACTGGTCAATCCCAAAATTGCGAACCAGCAACTCAAATTTCGTTGCGTCCATCCGGTTTTCCCGCTTGGCAAAGTTAATGGCAAAACGAGCGTTTTTAAGAACATCCAAATGAGGAAACAGCAGATCTTCCTGAAAAACCATGCCAACTCGTCGATCACTCAAGGCCAAGACTCGACCTGACTCATCCAAGTCTAACCGGCTCCCGAATAATGAGACCGTCGTTTTTGATTCGAGCCAACCGGCAATCAGTTTCAAAATCGTCGTTTTGCCTGCACCCGATGGGCCATACAAGGCCGTAAATTGATGATTAGAAACTAAATTGAAACGAAGTTCAAACCGGTTGGGGATCGCATACCGAATCGTTGATTCGAACTTATGTGTTTGAATTGGCATGGTTTACAAGCGGCCTCCAGCAGATGGCTTTCGTGATGTAAACCAGATCGCGGCCACTGCGATGAAACCCAAGACTGCGACCAACGATCGTGCCTTCGCCGATTCGCCCAAAACTGTGGCATCGTAAAGCGCTAAAGCGGCTGTTCGAGTTCGACCTGGGATATTTCCTGCAACCATGAGGGTGGCTCCAAATTCACCCATGGCTCGTACAAACCCAAGAACGACACCAGACACTAAACCCCGAAGCGCCAGTGGTAAAGTGACCCGAAAGAAGACAGACCATTCGGAACACCCCATGAGTCTGGCAACCTGCTCGAAGGCGGGGTCTACGGATTCAAAAGCCGATCTGGCTGAGAGGAAGAAAAGAGGAAAGCTGGTCACGGCAGCAGCCAGCACAGCACCGGTCCAGTGAAAGACAATGACAAGTCCGAAATGATGTTCCAGAAATTGGCCCACCAGAGCTCGTCTGCCAAAGATTTCGAGCAGAATATACCCTGTCACAGTCGGGGGCAGAACCAGTGGCAGTGAGGAAAAGGCAACCACAAGGCTGGAACCGCGAAACGGTCTTTTGGTGATAAACCAGGCAACCGGTAATCCGAGTGTGACGACTGCAATGGTCGAAGCCATGGCCACTGCCAGGGAGAGGCCAATCGCTGATAAGTCTTCAGAGGTCATGGGCTCCCGTTCAGAATAACTGACGTACTCAGACGAACGACTTCAAGGCTTGGCGCATCTCGGAAGCCGTTGAAAATCGATCGTCAGGGTTGCGATTCAGGCACTTTGAAATCATCAGGCTAAGCTCTTCAGGTACATCCGAGCGGCGACTGTCAAGCGGCACAATTTTGTGATCGAGCAGCATCTGTATCATATCCTCGCTGGAGTCATCGGAGTCGAAGACATAAGTCCCAGCGATCAGGTAATAGAGGGTGGCGGCCATAGAATATAGGTCCGCTGAAGGCTTGACCGTTTTAAAGTCGATCATCTGTTCTGGAGGCATAAATGGGATTGTACCTCGCATTTCGCCAGAAAAAGTCAGTCCTGAAGTACCCATGGACTGGTAATTTTTAGCGAGCCCAAAGTCGCTGATCTTGGCAATCAATCGATTTTCAGATGTTCGACCAATCAAAATGTTTTCGGGCTTGATGTCGCGATGGACAAGGCTCTGATTATGCGCATATTCCAAGCCTTTCAGGACTTGGCAGATGATTCTGCAAGCTTGCTTGACTGGATAAACTCCACGATTTGCCTGCACGAGAGTTTCCAGACTGATTCCAGAAACGTATTCCATTGCAAACCAGAGATGGCCAGCATCGTGCCCCTGATCAATACACTCCACAATATTTGTATGCTTGAGCGTGCTGATCACCGCCATCTCTCGCATGAATCGATCTATGGCTGTGCGTGTGGCTGCTGTTTCCGGATCAATAATCTTGAGTGCAACATGCTTGCCTGTCAGACGATGTCGTGCCAAATAAACCACACCCATGGAGCCCTTGCCAAGTATGCGGAGAGTCTCAAAATCAGGTGCCAGATCTTCGGCACTTTCAGCCGTTCGGGTGGCATGATCAGGCAGGCAATTCGAGCAGTACCAGTTTTCAGATAAAACATTTTGCTGAAAGTCAGGATCTTCAATGAGAACGGATTTCTCGTATACCCGGCTGCAAATTGAACATTTTTTCCTGGCGACCAGTGATTTCTTACTCAACTCATCGGCTAAAGTTGGGAGTCGTTGGCGGCCGATGGAATCCGATTCTGCCGTCAGAGGTTTTAAAGGGTCTACAATCGCAATATCAGATGTCTCAAACCGAATGCGGAAAACGCAGCGACCCGCCTGAATCATATCATTTTGAACCAACTCCACTGCCTTATTGGGATCAATCGGTTCGTCGTTCAAATTCGTTCCGTTTTTACTTCCCAAATCTGTCAGAATACATTCTGATTCCGTGACTAAGAGCTTCAAATGGTTCCGGGAGAGTAATCCGTCGCTTGGTATGGACCAATCTGCACTCAGGGATCGACCTATGACAAACTCATTCTGATCAAAGACTAAAATACGTTTCTCATCAGCACTGGCCGGGCCTGAAACCCATTCCAGAACGACTCGAAACACAGGCGGAGATGTGACAGGAGAGATGTATCTTGCAGTCATTTTCGCGGGCGATCGAGGGAGAAGGATATGGCTCCGATTTAACCTTAACTATCGTCCATCTTACGATTTCATGTTGAATTTGTGAATCTTATAAATCTGATTTAAGAATCTTACTGGTTTGTTGTGAACCAAAAACCATAACAACCTGGCTATTTGTGATATCAGAGAGTGAAATCACTAATAAAAAACAGAGGTCTGCCGTAAAGCAGACCTCTGTTTTGATGACTCTGGATCATCATCTTGGATTAGACGATGGTCGTGGGCTCGTCGACAGATTCAGGCAGACTCATATTGATACCCACTCGGGAATCTTGGTGAATCTTGAAGCCAGTCCCTGCAGGAACGAGGTGTCCGAGGATGACGTTTTCCTTCAAACCGACAAGTTTATCAATCTTGCCAGCAAGAGCTGCTTCTGTCAGAACCTTGGTGGTTTCCTGGAAGCTGGCAGCAGAGATGAACGATTCGGACTGAACGGATGCCTTGGTGATACCCAAAAGCTGAGTCGAACCACTGGCGGGCTTGGGCCTGGACCATTCAGCCTTCCGACCACCTTCGATCTCGACACGTTGATTTTCCGTATCACAGATATCGCGTGGTACGATTTCGTCTTTCTCAAACTGGGTTTCGCCAGGATCCTTGATCTTGACGCAGTTGGCCAGCTCGACATTCGTTCGACGAAGTTCGAACTTGTCTACAACCGAACCTGGAAGCAGGCCTGTATCGCCGACCGTCTCGATTTTCACCTTGCGAAGCATTTGGGAAACGATAATTTCCAAGTGCTTGTCATCGATCGTCACTGACTGGGCTCGATACACGTTCTGAACTTCACGAAGAAGGTATCTCTGAACAGCCTCTTCACCTGTAATCCGCAAAATGTCGTGCGGAACCAGTGGGCCAACCACAAGCGGATCGCCTGCCCGCACATAGTCACCCGTATGAACCCGCAAGTGCTTGCCGTGAGGTACCAAGTGCTCACGTTCAATACCCGATGGGTTTTTGACCTTGATAGTCCATTTGCCACGCCGTTTCTCTTCCAAAAGCTCGACTTTACCGTCGATTTCTGCCATAACGGCAGGAACCTTCGGACGACGTGCTTCAAAAAGTTCGGTCAATCGTGGCAAACCGGCTGTAATGTCCTGTGTACCCATCATTTCGCGAGGCGTCTTGGCCAAGGTCGTACCAACCTTGACTTCCTGACCATTCTCGACAACCAGTTCCGCCTTCTCTGTGATGGTATAGAAGACCAGGTGATGGCCCGTTTTATCGGTGATGATCACCTGCGGGTGGAATGTTCCCTTGTGCTCCATGACCGTTCGACGTTCGTTGCCAGAGGCATCGATATCGAGCTTCAGGGTTTCGCCTTCGATCAAATCCTCAAATTTTACGACCCCATCCACTTCCGAAATAATCGGCGTGTTGTGAGGATCCCATTCGCACATCACACTGCCCTTGGTGACCTTCTGGCCGTCTTGAACAAACAGGGTCGAACCGTTAGGCACGTCCAGCTTGTCAAGTTCCCGTCCACGATCATCAAACAACTGGATTTCGCCGTTCCGGGTCAGTGCGATCTTCTTGCCGTCTTCAAGAACTGCCGCATTGATGTTCACGAACTTGATGATCGCATCCCGCTTGGCCTTGTGCTCTTTCTCTTCCAGACCACGGCTCGCCACCCCACCAATGTGGAATGTACGCATGGTCAACTGAGTGCCAGGCTCACCAATCGACTGGGCTGCAATGATACCGACAGCCATACCCTGCTCAACAAGCTGACCGGTCGAAAGGTCCATGCCATAGCACGACTGACAAACGCCAAGAGGCGCCTCGCAAGTCATTGGGCTACGAACCTGAATCTTCTCAATCTGAATCTCTTCCAGCTTCCGTGCCTGTTCAAATGTGATCATGTCGTTTTCGCGGATCACCACTTCTTCTGTGATCGGATCATTGATGCTGACCCGGCTCACCCGGCCACGAACCGACTGCGAAAGACTGACTTCGAGCTTCTCGCCCTTATACACGGAACCCTTGGTGATACCTTGGGCTGTGCCGCAATCAAACATCGTAATGACCACGTTCTGGGCAACGTCAGCCAGCTTCCGCGTGAGATATCCTGAGTCAGCCGTCTTCAGAGCGGTATCCGCAAGACCCTTCCGGGCTCCGTGTGTCGAACTGAAGTATTCAAGTACCGACAGACCTTCACGGAAATTCGCCTTGATCGGAGTCTCAATAATCTTGCCGTTAGGCTTGGCCATGAGGCCCCGCATACCGGCCAATTGAGTGATCTGACCAACACCACCCCGAGCACCAGAGTCAGCCATCAGATAAATGGGATTGAGGTAAACTTCGCCATTTCGGACGTCATTCTTCAACTCTTCCATCATCTGTGTTGTGATCAGCTCCCGGGCATGAGTCCAGGCGTCAATCACGTTGTTATAACGTTCGCCGTCTGTAATCAAACCACGCTGATAATTCCGGTTGAAGCCAGAAACGCGTTTCTCGGCATCGATCAGAATCTTGTCTTTCGACTCTGGAGTACGAAGGTCATCGGTCGCAAAGGATAGGCCTGAACGCGTCGATTCGCGGAACCCGAGATCTTTCATCCGGTCCAGCAAGTCGATCGTAGCAGCCCGACCAAGCAACTGATAACAATCGGCAATAATCGACTGAAGCTGCTTTTGCGAAAGTGCCACATTATAAAACGACATCTTGGGATGCAAAATGTCGTTAAAAACGACCCGTCCCACAGTGGTTTCAACCAAGCCACCGAGCTTATGGGTTTTCTCACCTTCACCTTTTACGTTTTTGTCCTTCGCAATCCGCACCTTGATTCGGGCGTGGATATCCATCTTGCGAAGACTGAAAGCGAGGAAGACTTCTTGAGGTGATGAGAAGATCATCCCCTCACCCTTGTCGCCGGCACGGTGAACCGTCAGATAATAGGAACCCATCACGATGTCCTGTGTAGGACTGATGATGGGGCTACCATTGGCTGGACTGAAGATGTTGTTGGTGGACATCATCAACGTCATGGCTTCAACCTGAGCTTCAATCGAGAGAGGCAAGTGAACAGCCATCTGGTCACCGTCGAAGTCGGCATTGAAACCCTTACAGACCAACGGGTGAAGGCGAATGGCATTGCCTTCTACCAAGGTCGGTTCAAAAGCCTGAATACCCATCCGGTGAAGGGTCGGAGCACGATTCAGAAGAACTGGATGGTTTTTAATCACCTCTTCAAGAATGTCCCAGACCTCGTCCGCACGGCGTTCCAGCATCTTCTTCGCTGATTTGATCGTATCTGCAATACGCTGCTCTTTGAGCCTGCGAATAATGAACGGCTGGAACAATTCCAAAGCGATCTTCTTCGGCAAACCACACTGGTGCAAGCGAAGTTCAGGGCCAACCACAATGACGGATCTGGCGGAATAATCGACACGCTTGCCAAGCAGATTCTCGCGGAAACGTCCCTGCTTGCCCTTGATCATGTCCGTCAGGGACTTCAGGGCGCGGTTCGAAGAACCCAAAACCGGACGCTTGCAACGATTGTTGTCAAACAATGCATCCACCGCCTGCTGCAACATCCGCTTTTCATTACGGATAATGACTTCAGGCGCATTGAGATCGACCAGTTTCTTCAGCCGGTTGTTCCGGTTGATAATTCGACGATAAAGATCATTCAGATCGCTTGTCGCAAAATTACCAGAATCGAGAAGCACCAGAGGGCGAAGATCCGGTGGAATCACTGGAATACATTCCAGAACCATCCACTCGGGACGATTTTCGCTGTCACGAAGTGCTTCCACAACCTTCAGACGCTTCGTAAGATCCTTCAGCTTTTGCTTGCTGGATGTCTCTGTGAGTTCTTGACGAAGTGTCTTTGAAATCGCAGCAAGATCCAGCCTGAGCAATAACTGACGAACCGCTTCAGCACCCATGTCCGCTTTGAAGGCCTCGCCATATTTGGCTCGGGCGTTGCGGTAATCTTCCTCATTCAGAAGTTGGCGTTCTTTCAATTCTGTATCGCCGGGATCAACGACGACATAGTCTTGGAAGTAAATCACCTTCTCCATGCTGGACGTTTTCATGTCCAATAGCGTACCAAGACGGCTCGGCATCGCCTTGAAAAACCAGATGTGAACAACAGGTGCAGCAAGTTCGATATGGCCCATCCGCTTCCGGCGAACTCGCGAGTGCGTCACCTTCACGCCACATCGATCGCAAACCATGCCCTTATACTTCATTCCACGGAACTTACCGCAGGCACATTCCCAGTCTTTCTCAGGCCCAAAAATCTTTTCGCAGAAAAGACCATCTTTTTCTGGGCGGTAGGTGCGGTAGTTGATAGTCTCAGGCTTTTTGATTTCACCAAAGGAACGACTTCGAATATCGGAAGGGCTGGCAAGGCGGACCTTCACGGCACCATAGTCATTAACGCGATCGTAGGCACTTTCGCCCATGCTCACAGAACACACTCCTTCAACAAGGGGTGATAACGCCGATATCGTATGTATCTGGCGAAACGTCTCTTCAAGCCGCTGTTTGGGAATCGATCAGGCATGAACCTTAAGGATTCCTCCGCTTTATTTGGGAGAAAGGTTGCTTAAACGTCTAAAGTCCAAATCCAACCAGAGGCTGAACAAGGTTAAGATCGTCAAGCTGCACCCATCCATCCTGTACCAAGGTCTCATCGGATCCACCGCATGTGGGGCCTGTAAACCTTAGACGTATCTGAAAGACTGGTATTTGTCAAGCGATCGCTTGGCGTCCCACGATTCAAAACTTGTATGAACCGAGGGACGACAAATGCGAAGACCTGTCAAATCCGTTTCTTAATGAGCTGCATATGCAGGCCAAGACCGCAGATTTCATTGGTCAACACGTCAAAACTGGCAGGTGTACCAGCTTCAAGTGTATTTTCGCCCTTGACCATGGATTCATAAATCTTGGTCCGGCCTTCCACGTCATCGCTCTTGACCGTGAGCAGTTCCTGAAGTATGAATGCGGCCCCATAAGCTTCAAGTGCCCAGACTTCCATCTCACCAAACCGCTGGCCACCAAAGCGGGCTTTTCCACCCAATGGCTGCTGCGTGATGAGGGAATAAGGACCTGTCGCACGGGCGTGGATCTTGTCGTCTACAAGGTGGTGCAGTTTCAGCATATAGATGTAACCGACCGTAACACGCTGGTCAAATGGATCGCCTGTGCGACCATCAAATAACCGGGCTTTGCCATTTTCAGGTAAACCAGCATCAACAAGACACTTGCGGATAACATCCTCGTCGGCACCATCAAAGACCGGACAAACCGCCTGGAAGCCTTGCTTCACAGCAGCCCAGCCAAGGTGTGTCTCGAGAATCTGACCCACATTCATCCGGCTGGGAACACCAAGCGGATTCAAAAGGATCTCAACAGAAGTACCATCCTCAAGAAATGGCATATCCTCTTCTGGTAAAATCTTCGAAATCACACCCTTGTTACCGTGACGGCCAGCCATCTTGTCACCTACGGAAATCACCCGCTTGGTGGCTACATAGACCTTGACCATCTGTAAGACGCCTGCGGGCAACTCATCGCCACGCTTCATGCTATTGATTCGGCGTTCTTTTTCCTGAATCAGATTCTCAATCCGTGGACGATACTCTCGAACAATTTTCTCAGCCTGCTCCTGGGTCTCCGGAGTACGGATATCAAGATCCTCAAGCTTGAATGCACGGGATTCATCCACAAGAATCTTGGCGTCTTTATCCTTGCCGTAGGTCTTACCCTTACGAGCCACTGGTCCATCAAAGATTTGCTCAAGCTTACGAATCATCTGGCGATATTCACCAGCGATACGCGTGTCTTCCTCGAGCTCGGCATTCCGGATTTCACGTTCCAATTCCTTACGTTCGTCTTCCGGAAGACTCATCTTCCTCGAAAAACGTTGAGTGTTGATCACAATGCCCTCAACACCAGACGGAACTTCCAGTGAGTCGTTCTTGACATCCTCACCAGCACGACCAAAAATTGCGTGCAGAAGCTTCTCTTCAGGTGTCAACTCACTCTTGGACTTGGGCGATACCTTGCCGACAAGAACATCACCTGTCTTGACGTAAGTCCCAACCCGAACAACACCATTCTCGTCGAGATTGCGAAGTGCTTTCTCTGAGACATTCGGAATGTCTCTGGTAAACTCTTCACGACCAAGCTTGGTCTCTTTGATTTCAACTTCGAATTCTTCAATGTGCAAAGACGTATATACGTCCTGCTTAACCAGCTTCTCGCTGATAATGATCGCATCTTCAAAATTGTAACCATCCCAAGCCATGAATCCGACCAGTACGTTTCGACCTAAAGCAAGTTCGCCACGGAAGGTGCTGGCACCATCAGCAATGATCTCGCTAGCCTTAACCTTCTGGCCAACCTCAACTATAGGCTTCTGATTGAGACAGGTTTGCTCGTTCAGACCAACATATTTTCGAAGATTGAAAACGGCCGCCTGGCCATCTTCATAGTCCACAACAATCCGTGTCGAATCGACATAGGTTACGGTGCCGTTTTTCTTTGCCTTAATCACCATGCCCGAATTCTGAGCGACGGCGTGTTCCAAACCCGTAGCAACAATCGGAGGCTCAGCGATTAGTAAAGGCACGGCCTGACGTTGCATGTTCGAACCCATCAAGGCGCGGTTCGCATCGTCATGCTCTAGAAACGGTATCAAACCTGCTGAAATTCCTACCATCTGCTTAGGAGATATATCGATATATTCGATCTTCTCGGCTGGTACATAATAGAAGTCACCTTCAAAACGAGCCAGTACCGGGCTTTTTAAATGTCCTTCGGATGTCAGAGCAGTATCAGCAGGCGCAAGATGTGCTTCGCCTTCTTCATCCGCCCTCATCCAACGAATCTCTTCGGTCAGTTTCCCACCGACAACCTTGCGATAAGGAGCCACAAGAAACCCGTATTCATCAACCCCACCATAAATGGCAAGGCTGGAAATCAGGCCAATGTTCGTTCCTTCAGGCGTTTCAATAGGACAAATACGGCCATAGTGTGAAATATGGACGTCGCGAACTTCGAAACCAGCCCGCTTCCGATTCAAACCACCAGGACCAAGTGCAGAAAGTCGTCGCTCATGCGTCAACTGAGCTAAAGGATTTGTCTGGTCAACCACTTGCGAAAGTTCACCACGACCAAAGAAATACTCAATTGCTGCACCAATAGACTTCTGATTGATCAGAGTACGTGGCTCAAGATCCTCAGCATCTTTGAGATTCATGCGCTCCTGAACCGTTCTGCGCAACTTCAGAAAGCCTTTTCGCAGCTCTTCCGCAGCCAATTCATCGATCGTGCGTAAACGTCGATTACCAAGGTGGTCAATATCGTCACGCTGACCTTTGCCTCGACGCAAATCCATGATGTACTTGATGGCATTGACGTAATCAAGAACATCAAATGTCATCTTGTCATCAGGAACATCCTGATTGAACTTTCGATTGATTCGAAACCGCCCTACGCGACCAAGTCGGTACCGATTGGCATCGTAAAATTTTTCACCAAAAAGGTCACGAGCCTTCTCCAGTTGTGGAGGATTACCAGGGCGAAGTCTCTGATAAATTCTCAACAAGGCATTTTGATGATCAGAGGTGGTGTCTTCCTGAATCGAACGAAGGATTAATTCGTCTTTGACATCCTTGAGAATCTTGATCGATCCAAGATGTCCTGACTCAGCGAGAATCTTTGCAGCAGTCTCATTGATCTTATGACCAGATTCATAGAGAACTTCACCATCAACCGGGTTGATGATGTCACCACAGGCGACTTTACCAACCAGTCTTGCGACGGCTTCCGGTTCGCCAACCTCGACGACTTCTGTCTCGTAAAATTCTTCAAGTACGGCTTCATCATCCGAATACTTTGGGTCAAGTGCCCGAAGTAAAGTAATCGAAGAGAATTTACCAGATTGATCGATCCGCACACCAAGCGAGTCTTTCTTAGTCACTTGAAGCTCAACCCAACTGCCTCGTTCCGGAATCACGCGGCATGCATGGATCTTCTTGTCACCAATCTCAGTTTCTTCGACAAAGTCAACTCCGGGACTACGATGCAACTGACTGACAACAACTCGTTCTGCACCATTGATGATGAACTCGCCGCCACCAATCATAATCGGAAGATCGCCTAGATAGACGGACTGATCAATGGGGGTATCTCCCTTGAAAAGTCGTAACCAGACATTCAAAGGGCGACCATATGTTAGACGAAGCTGTCGGCATTCATCCTGATCGTACCTTTGTTTACCTAGCTCATAGCGGACAAATTCTAGTCGAATTGTCTTATCATGGTTTTCAATAGGGAATATTTCACGTAGAACCGATTCCAAACCAACATCTTGACGTTTATCAGGTGGAAGATCCGCCTGAAGAAAACGGTCATAGGAAATGGTTTGAATTTTGGTCAAATCAGGGATTGAGAAATCGTCCTTGATCCTCCCGAAATTGCGAATTCTTTGTGGAATAATTCGACGTGCGGATGACTTGTGACGAACTGTGATGGACATCGCCTGTGGGACTCCTCGTGATTCGGAAGCGAAAGGCGGTGGTTTAATAGGACAAAGACGTGCAAGATGATGACAGCAGGGGTAACGACTAGCCTTTGCAGATCCAAACCTACTCCCATGAATAGGTTAATAAAAGCAAGAGCAAGCGTCAAACGAAACAACTCCACAACGAAAAACCGCGGAGCGGTTCTCCGTCGTGGGGTAAGTTTGGAATCAAGAAAAGACTTGATTGACTCACTTGATTTTGACTGTAGCGCCAGACTCTTCAAGTTCTTTCTTGAGCTTATCGGCTTCGTCTTTGGAAACTCCAAGCTTGACAGTCTTAGGAGCACCTTCGACAAGATCCTTGGCTTCTTTAAGCCCAAGACCTGTCATGGCACGAACAACTTTGATGACGTCAAGTTTCTTGGCGCCAAAGGCTTCAAGAACAACTTCGAATTCGGTTTGAGCAGCTGCGGCTGGTGCAGCCTCAGAAGATGCGGCTGGTCCAGCTACAACAGCGGCTGCTGCTGGCTTGATGCCGTGAACAACTTCAAGATAATCACCCAAAGCCTTGGCTTCAAGCACCGTCAATTTGACGATGGAATCACCCAGAACTTTGATATTGTCAGCATAGGAGGTCACTTCGGCGGTAGCCATTGTGAAATAAGTTCCTTTCAGTGGATCATGAAATCTTCAGGATGGGTATTGACGTAGAGGAAACCCATTTACCCGAGACTATACACGGAAATACAGAATACCAGTCAGAGTCGAGACCTGGGTTTTCAGCCCGCGGCTTCGCTTTCTTCAACGACGGCTTCGGGGCCGCCATCAGCGATTGTTTGCAATTGCGAAGCAAGTTGGCTCGCGGGGCTGTTGGCCAAGGATACCACGCGCTGGGCGGGTGCAAGGGCCAAATTGACGACTCGCCCAATGAGGGCTTCACGACTTGGCAATTTGGTCAAGCTCTCGACACTGTCAGCCGTAATCACCGTGCCGTCAACGACGCCACCTTTGATTGCAGGTTTTTTGAGTTTCTTGACTTGCTTGCTGATCTCTTTGGCCAGTTCGGCCACACCATCTCCACCCCAAACCGCAACGCTCGGACCTGACAGAAATTTATCAAGACCATGAATTCCAAGGTCATTAAAAACCTTGGCGGCCAGATTATTCTTCAAAGTTCGAACATGAATCGACTTCTTGCGAAGATCGCGGCGGAATTGGAATTCAGACATCGCGTCGAGACCCTTGAGATCAAGAATCAACAGACTTTTGGTGTCACCGAAGTCCTGACGCAACTGAGACATCATCATCTCTTTAACGTAGCGACTCATGCCTTGCTATGCTCCCATCTCCGTTAGAGTGGAACCTTAGACCTGAACATGAATTCCAGGACTCATCGTCGCGGAAATCGTGATCGACCGAATAAACACCCCTTTGGATGCGCTCGGTTTCAGGGTTCGGAGATAGGTAAGGAATGCAAGGATGTTTTCAATCAAGTTCTCGTCGCTGAAACTCAGCTTACCAACACGAGCGGCAACATTTCCGCCCTTGTCGTTTCGAAACTCAATCTTACCAGCCTTGAATTCACGCACGGCAGAGACCACGTCTGTGGTGACTGTCCCGGATCTGGGCGACGGCATCAAGCCACGCGGACCGAGTATGCGACCGAGAGGGCCAACCAATCCCATCATATCGGGAGTTGCAAGTGCAACATCGAAATTCATCAAACCATCTTTGATCTGTTTCGCCAGATCTTCAGCACCGACTATGTCGGCACCTGCAGCTCTGGCTTTCTCAGCGTTCTCACCTTGGGCGAAAACAGCAACCCTGACCGTCTTACCAATCCCGTTAGGCAACCCAACTGCTCCGCGAACGTTCTGATCGCTTTGCTTTGGATCAATTCCCAGATTGGTAGAGACTTCAACAGTCTGATCAAATTTGGTCGAGTTGAAGGTTTTGAGTTGGCGCACCGCCGCAGCCAGAGGAATCGAATCCTCAGACTTTAACCGCGACAACAATGCGTTGTAGCGCTTCGAGTGCTTGGGCAAGTGGCGCGCTCCTTTCATCTCGAAAGAGGAGTGCTCCCGCCATTGGTCCACGTAATCGGCCTGGGCGGTGACAGGGCCGATTACGTTTTAAGTAGTTGAATCAGCCTTCGATATCAATGCCCATACTTCGTGCAGTACCAGCAATGATACGACATGCATGATCGAGATCGCGTGCGTTCAAATCATTGAACTTGGTTTCCGCAATCTTACGAACCTGTTCAAGTGTGACTTTTGCAACTTTTACCTTGTGAGGCGTAGCTGAGCCTGCGGCGATACCTGCGGACTGCTTCAGCAAAATTGCAGCTGGAGGGCTTTTGGTTATGAAGTCGAAGGTTCGATCCGAATATATCGTGATTTCACACGGTATGATCGTTCCCTTCATTTCTTTGGTCCGTTCGTTGAATTGCATCACGAACTGTCCAATATTCACACCATGCTGACCCAAAGCAGGGCCCACCGGGGGAGCCGGGGTGGCCTGACCACCAGGACATTGTAACTTCACTTTCGCGGTAGCGACCTTAGCCATGGGAGCCTCAAGAGACCTTGACGACAATGTGAAGAAGCGATTGCCGCCTCTTCAGAAATGAACCACACCTACTCAGATTTTTTCAACTTGCCAATATTCAAGATCGACAGGTGTTGGGCGATTGAAAATGATCAGCATCACTTTAACAGATGCACGACCTTCAATGACTTCTTCAACTGTGCCTTCGAAATTCTCGAATGGACCATCTTTGATCTTGACACGATCACCGCGTTCAAGATCAATTTTCAATTTAGCAGATTCTTCTGCCTTCACCGGTACTGCCTGACCAAGCATACGATTGACTTCGACATCCGTCATTCGGGATGGACTTCCGTAAGCACCAACAAAATCACCAACACCTGAAGTTTCCCGAACCAGAAACCAAGTCTTCTCATTAAGTTCCATTTGGACCATAATGTAGCCTGGATAGCTTTTTCGCTCTACGATTTTTTTCTTGTTATTGCGTATCTCTGTGCTTTTTTCTGTTGGAACCACAACTTGCTTAAAAAAGCGGTCATGACCTTCCATTTTAACACGTCGTACGATCGTATCTCGGATCGTATCTTCACGGCCGCTTTGGACCTTCAGAACAAACCATTCAAGCTTTGGTTCTTCTGATTCATCTGTTGCTACTGGAAGGTCAGGCACTTTAATCATGATTCAATATTCGCCAGTCTTGGTTGTGTTTCAGAAAATCGCATCTGGGATCTGTAATCAAATCCGTAAAACACCAATCCACTTCAAGAGTGTGGACCAAACTTGGTCGACTATCCAGAGATAACTCGTCATGAATACGACAGTAACCAAAACAACTGTTGTTGCACGCTTTAGATCCGCCCATGTTGTCCAAGAGACTTTATTCATCTCCGACTCAGTCGCAATCAGAAATTCTGCGAAATCGGATTGATTCACTAATCGATATAAAAACCAAGTGGCAGCCGCAGCAAGAGCCAAAGGGATTCCTAATCGACTCAAAGGCTGACTGACCCATGATGGTGATGAAACTGCTACCAGCGTTTCAGCAAATCTCCAGAGACCTGCAGCAAATATAACACCCAGTGCCAGAGCAGTCGAAGTACGTGCCGTAAAACCTTGAGCAGGTTTGTAACGCTCAGTACTCAGGAAGTTAGAGAGAAAACGTGCGAATGTCTTACGTGTCGCACTAGAAACATTTTGAACCTTTTTGACGGGTTCGTTGTTTCGAGTAGATCGTTCAACTTGAGTTTTTTTTTCGACCTTGCTCATGACCCACCTCGAATTGACTCGCAAGAAATCTCTTGCTAATGCTAACCGTAACACGAGCGGAGGGACTCGAACCCCCAACCGCCGGTTTTGGAAACCGGTGCTCTACCAATTGAGCTACGCTCGTAAATGACTGATTCTTTTACAGATCAACCATCCCAGTAGACAGATTACTTCTTACGTGACTCTTTATGCAAGGTATGCTTGCGAAGGCGTGGACAGTACTTCATCAATTCAAGACGACCTGCACCACGAGTCTCTTTTTGGACCCTGTAGTTGCGGTCACCAGTTTCTGTACATTCCAGCCAGACGTATTCTCTCATCGTTCAACTCGCAATTAGAAAGCTGTCGCAGAAGCCACCTTGATGAAACTTCCGCGACGAAAAAATTCCAGATTGATCAGGCAAGGATTTTTGTCACGACGCCTGCACCTACAGTACGACCGCCTTCGCGGATTGCGAAGCGAAGATTTTCTTCCATAGCGATCGGTGTTATCAGTTCAACAACCATCTTGATGTTGTCACCTGGCATACACATTTCTGCTTCGCCACCATCGTCAGGATTGAGCAGGTTTAGTACAGAACCTGTCACATCCGTTGTCCGGAAGTAAAACTGTGGGCGATAGTTTTTGAAGAATGGGGTATGACGACCACCTTCTTCTTTGCTAAGGACGTAAACTTCGGCTTCAAATTTCGTGTGAGGTGTGATGGAACCTGGTTTGCAAATGACTTGCCCACGTTCCAGATCGGTCTTTGCGACGCCCCGCAGGAGAATACCAACGTTGTCGCCGGCTTCACCCATTTCCATGGTTTTCTGGAACATTTCAACACCGGTAACGGTGGTGGTTTTGTTTCGTTCGAAACCAATGATTTCTACCGTATCGCCAACCTTGACAACGCCACGATCAATCTTGCCCGTTCCGACCGTACCCCGACCCATGATCGAGAATACGTCTTCAACTGGCATGAGGAATGGCTTATCTTTGTCCCGAATTGGTTCGGGAATGTATTCATCCATGGTCTTGACCAGGTCGAAAATACACTGATTTTTTGCAGGATCCTTTGGATGATCGTATGCAGGCCGTGCACATCCCCGAGTAATCGGAATGTCGTCGCCTGGGAACTTGTACTTGGTCAGAAGTTCGCGAAGTTCCATCTCGACCAGTTCGAGCAGTTCTTCGTCGTCGACCAAGTCAATTTTATTGAGAAACACCACCAAGGCAGGAACACCCACCTGACGGGCGAGCAGAATGTGCTCGCGAGTCTGTGGCATTGGTCCATCTGCTGCGGAAACGACCAAAATCGCTCCGTCCATCTGTGCCGCACCCGTGATCATATTTTTGATATAGTCGGCGTGGCCTGGGCAGTCGATGTGGGCGTAGTGGCGGTTGACTGATTCGTATTCCACGTGGGAAACAGCGATGGTCACCGTTTTGGTTGCATCACGCACCGTACCGCCCTTGGCGATATCAGCATAGGTTTTGATCTTGCCACCGCTTGCCACCGAAAGCACTTGCAGCAGAGCGGCCGTGAGTGTGGTCTTGCCGTGGTCAATGTGACCGATCGTACCCACATTGACGTGTGGCTTGGTCTTGACGTAAGTTTCCTTAGCCATCTTAGCTCCCGTCGCTTGAAAAAGTCGCCAGCGAGTTCGACACGCCACCAAGGCTTGGGGCCGATGTTCGTCTCGCGATCATCTATTATCCGCGTTACGTGCCTGTCACGTTTCGCGCCCAATGCCTCGGTTGACACTTGTAACCAAGAAAGCTGCCGCCGGGGATCGAACCCGGGACCTCGTCCTTACCAAGGACGCGCTCTACCAGCTGAGCCACGGCAGCCAACATGTCGTATGCAAGATTCCACTGATCGAAGTTGAAAGCTGAAATCCTCTTTTGATATGACATTTTCTATTTGAATTCTGGTCTAGAAGCGGGTGATGGGAATCGAACCCACGTAGCCTGCTTGGAAGGCAGGTGCTCTACCATTGAGCTACACCCGCCCGCTGCGATTCTGTTTTCACTGTGAAAACTCTATCGCCATTGGGTGGAGCAGGATTCGAACCTGCGAAAGCAATGCTACCAGATTTACAGTCTGGCCCCTTTAGCCACTTGGGTATCCACCCTTATCATACCAGGATTCAATGCGAGAGCTGGCGGTGGGATTTGAACTCACGACCTACGGTTTACAAAACCGTTGCTCTACCAACTGAGCTACGCCAGCAGTGACTACATTGGACTAAAGATCGTACCTGACCAGCCGCCAACTTGCAAGTCTTCTTTGAGAAAAAACAAAATGACTGAACTTTATTGGTTCGGCCATTTTCTTCGTTTCGGGCTTCAAGCCATTATGTGTTCGGCAGTTCAATCTGTTCTTGCGATGCCAGTCTTCGGATTTTTTCTTGTGCCCTGGATTCGATTTGACGGACACGCTCTTTGGTAATTCCCAATTCACGTCCCAATGCCTCCAGTGTGGACTCTTCTGTTCCGCCGAGCCCGAACCGGCGTTGTATGATGTGCCGCTCACGGGGGTCCAGGTGGCTTAAAAGGCCTTGTACTGTAAGTCGCAAGTTCTTATGGACCAGTTCTATCTCTTGTTCGTCGGATCGATTGTCGGCGGCGGCTTCGAACATTTCTTCATGGCCCGTGACGAACCGGTCCCGGTGATGATTCTCTTCGGGAATCGATCGAGCAAAGTTTTTCACTATTGCCCATGAGGCATACGTGCTGAACTTGTTGCCACGTGAGAAGTCGAACTTTTCAACGGCTCTCATCAGCGACATGTTTCCATCGGAAATCAATTCGAAAAAGTTTGAAGATGGTCCCACGTGTCGCTTTGCGATCGATACGACGAGCCGCAGATTAGACCGAATGATCTGATTTTTGACTTCCAGGGCTTCGTTTTGAAGCATCAAGATTCGATCAAGGTCACTGGATTTGGCTTTGGTTGTGTCTTCTGCGACTTTGGCTCTTAGTTGTTGGGACTGCCATTTGAGAAAGTTCATCTTTCGGAAAAGGTGCTGTTCCTGTTCCTTGCTCAGAAGCGGAACTTCGTAAAGGCTTGCCAGATATGGTGGCAGATCCTTGGGTGCACGGGTCCGTTTGGCGGGTGTCTCTGGTTCTGGGAGATCGGCCAGAATGATTTTCGAGATCGAGTTTTCTGAGAACGTGGGATTATCGATTAAGTCGATCGGTGTTTTCAGAAGTTCGATGGCCTTGATTTCAATCAGGACCCGATGGATGGTTTGGCGACTACGCCGGAATTGGCGTGCCAGGGCAGCGACACCGACACCTCTGCCATACAAGTTATGGATTTGGGCTTTGATGGTATCTGGGAGTGGGCCGGTAAGGTCTGGAAATAACGCACGTTCTGGATGATTTTGGTCGTGCTCCTTGATCAAGGTCCTTATGGTTTCAGGGGATCTACTCATTTGGATTGCGATGCCCCGGGCAATTTGAGTCATATTTTGTTCAGGGTTTTGCTCTAAAGATTGCCGTACCTGGTCGAAGATCAACTCACGTTCCTGATCGTCGAGGTTACGAAAATGGCTCCCTCTTTGAACAATCTCGACATGTTTCGTGACGAATCGATTGACGCTCGAGTCCAAAAAGCCGACTTTGACTCGTCCAAGGATACGGAACCGGCGTGCGACGAGACCTTTTTGGCGCCATCGGGTGATGGTTCTACCAGCCACTTCGAAACGCTTGGCGAGTTCTTCAACAGTCCAGACACGTTCTCCGACCTGTCCGACATCCTGAGCGAAACTGGTGGAGACTTCTTCGATAAAATTCTGAATGTCTTCGACCCACAGATGACCTTTCAAGGTACATGCCACGGGTTGTAAGAGTCTGATTCCAGTGATTTTATAATGGATAAAATCGAATGGATAGACGGTTTCGTCAACGAGTTCATCGAGTAGTTGCTCGGCTCGGTCGACCTGTGTCTGACGCTTATCCTTGGGCGTATAGCGTACCAATTGATCGCGTAATTGCCGAACTGCTTCAGAGTGGTAGCTTGCATCGGTGTTTGCACTGACGCGGAAGTTTTTCTGACTGACTTGGCTCGTCATCTTCTGATCCCCTCGTTCGCAGCGGCTGAAATAGAGATAAAACCCAGCTTCACCCGATTTTTCGCACATTCCGTAATATTTTTGACGCCCGCAGAGTGAAAGTTGTTCCGACATTCCCCTTCTTGCTTCATCGCAATATCATGGACCATGCCGACAGACCCGATTCAAGATATACCACAACGTGTTCCAGATTCATATTTTGGATTTTCTGAAGTCTGTATGGAACATGCACTGGCTTCATCTCGTTTCAATCGGACTTGCCAAAATCGCGTTATTGGATATACGTAGGATTTGTGAGTTTGGGTCACAACAATTTCAAAAAAGTTTTTGAAATTTGCGATGGCTTCGTCTGACAGACCATCCGGACTCAAGAATTTTAAGAAGGACCCGTCCATTATGTCGTTCGACCTTAACAGTCGCTTCCGCTTCCACCTGATTCTCACTACGGTTCTGGCGTTTGGGACCATCGCAAGCGCATCGGCAACCGAAACGATTTCGCTCAGGGAACGTGTCGATGGCCAAAGGGTTGTGCGTACTTCGTGCACCATGACGGCCGAGGGACTCTATTTTCTTGACCCACCGATTGATCCAAAATCAACCAAGCCGGAAAAGGTCCAGCCAGAAACACTTAAAGTTCAGGCTAACACCAAATTGATCGTGCTCGATCGCTGGAATCTTTCGGAGTCTGCCGATGGCCCGAATTCCGGTGTCCTGATCGCGCGAAGGCTGGTTGAGTTTGCCCAAGCTGATATTGGTGGACAGGTTAGGCCAGCAGCGAATCAGATTCGCAAGCAGCGCCGCCGATTTCTGACAGACATGCAGGATGAAATGGTGCGAAATGGTTCGCTGGATGGCCCTATCACCCGCCAGGAACTGGAGGCCATCACGACTCCCGGCGACGGCATCACACTTTGGACACTTCTGCCAAAGCAGGAAATTGCCCTTGGTGAGACGTATAAGATCGATCAATTGGGCGCCAAATCGCTCACACTTTTTGACACGATTGCTGTGAACAGTCTTGAAGCTAAAATTGAAACGATCGATTCGGCCAGAGTCCAAATCCGGGTCCGTGGAGAAGTTCGTGGTGCTGTGCTTGGAGCTGAAGGAAAGATGACGATCCAGGGCACGATTGGATTCGACCGGGACGCTGGTTTAGTTGATTCTCTGACGATCAATCGAGACGAAAGCCGCAGGCCAGGGAGTGTGGAAGCGGGCCTGGAAATTCACAGCAAGCTGGAAGTCAAGCGTGAAGTGGTTAAAAAACCTGTTCCCGAGCTGACAGACGAAGTGGTCGAAAATTGGCCAAAGTTTATTGAAAACAAGCACTTGTCAATCGAATGGCAAGAGCCTTCCGGGCTGTTCGTTATCGACCACGCCCGTGACTGGCATGTGACCTGGACAGATACACAGGAGTCGGTCTTGAAGCGTGTCGACAAAGGCGGGACAGTCATAGCCCAGTGCAACCTGAAGCGTGGTCCGACCGTTGCCGCAGGTCGTCATCAAGACCCAGCCCAGTTCAGGGACGATGTCCGCACGGCCTTAGGGACTCAGTACAAACGGGTTTTTGGGGAAGGGGAACTGGATCGGCTGGAAGGTCAGGGATATGGTTACAAACTTGCTGTTGAAGGTCTGATTCAGGAGTTGCCCGTTGTTTGGTATTACTATCTGATGTCGTCGCCGATGGGTGTCCAGTATCTTGGAACGATCACGACAACCCTTTCCGAGTCACGTGATGCAGCGAAGTCGGGACTATCTCTGGTAGAAACACTTCGGTGGTCATCCCAACCCTTGAAACCGACAGAGTCGGCGAAATAATTTCTCATAGACCTTGTGGAGGGGCTGGTGGAAAACTGGTAACATATGCTGGACTAAGACTTGCTGGCTAAAATCCAGACATCCGGTGTCAAGCAGATTCTTGAAATCGGTGAGATTCGTTCAAAACCATGGGACATTATAAGATGGATCTCGGCAAGCTGACTCTGGTTAGACTAACTCTGACATGCCTTTCGACTATCATGATGGCTGGCGGGCTGGGGATCGATTTCGATCAACGGGCACAAGCCCTTGCGCAGGCTCCTCAGGCTGAGGTCGACAAAATAGATGAAGCACTGAAGGACGTCTCGACAAAATACCGCCTTCGAGAAATCTATACGACTAAAGAAGGCGAAACCGTTGGTGGCGAGATCAATCAGACGCGAAACGCATTCCGCGAGACACTGACCATGACGGTGGATGCGCCCAAGGGATCGCCCTTGAAATCAGAGCGTATGCGTCAACTGATCTATTCGGAACGACCCGCTGCGATTTCGACTTCAAACCGGGTGGACGCCGTTGTGAGACGTTTTGAAACACTTCGCTTCGAACCAGCACCACAAGGTTTGAACGTAGCCAAGAATCCGCCCTTGGATGGGTTGGTCATATGGGCCATGCGTGGTCAGTCAGGTGAGCAGATTATGAGCCTTCAGGAAGGGCGTTCGATCACCGACTTTGAATATCAAGTGGCAACCACTGTTCCAACGCTCCTGAATTTCTCGGAACTTCTACCACAGACTCCCGTACGCGTTGGTGATACTTGGCCACTGAATCGTGTAGCAGCGCGGGTACTTGTCGGACGTGGACAAGTCAAAGCTATAAGTCTTAACGGCAGTTTGAAGAAAGTTAAGCCTCAGGAAAACGCTCCTGAGCAAATTGAAGCACTGATAGAAGTTACCGGTCAGGTTGCGACCGATTTGGGGACAAGCACACTGAACCTGCAATACTTGTTCACCTTCTCTAAAAAGGCGGCGGCTCAGGAAAATATCCCTGCAATTGCCGGAAAAGTTGGCGGTAAAATGCTATCGACCGAGGGTGGCATCAATAAATTGAGCATGGCCCAAGTGGAGTTGTCAGATGTACCTGGCAGTGACGGTCGTCTGAAGCAGGTTTTCGAACGCAAGCTGGTTTACGAACGACAGTTTTCGGGTAAACAGACTCCTCTTGCAATTCCAGCGACAGCCCCGACACCAACCAAGGCGAACAGTTGGTTGGTATTTGAGGATCCATCCAATCGTTTCAAGATTAAGCATCCACCCGTATTCAAGCCTCAAATGGACGAAGAAAACTCGATTCTTTTCGCAACGGCCAGCGATATTCCCGACTTCATCAGAATTGATCTTGATGGGGCTGGAGTAAAGCCCGAAGGGTTTCGCAAAGAACTGGAAGCGGAATGGAAGGCTGAAGGAACCCAGATTTTTGCTTTGACGGAAGGGTTTCTCAACGACAAGGCTTGGGCCAACCGGCGCGTCTATCGAATTGAGGCTGCACTGAAGGTGGCGGATTCGAGTGCAACCCAGCGAGGCCATTTTGACGCTTATGTGATGCAATTCCCTCAAGGCAACCAAACCTATATCGCCGAATCAACCACTTGGCAGGAACGGTCCGACGAATTTCGCAACATGGTTGAAGAGGTGCTTCAAACCATCGAGCTCAGCACTCCCACTGCGTCTGCCGCACCGGCTGCCACTAAGCCGCCTGCTGGCTCAGCCCCGAATCCACCCACCGCGCCAAAACCTCTGGCATCTCCAGCGACTCCCGCGGGTTTGGAACCACCGAAGCCTTGAGTCTTCGTCTGAGTATTTCTTCTTAGAATCAATCCAGGAGTGTGATCATAAAATCGCCCTTTTGGATTGTTTTTTTAAAATCAAAACGAGTCATAACTTATACAATTCTCAAACTTTACCAGACTCAGCCAATCATCAGATGATTTGTGTGTTTTTTTACGTTGAAACTCTTGGCTTATGAATCAAATCATGGCAAAATTGATCTTCATGGCTCGATTTGTCACCATGTTCGATCGTCATTGAATTGATTGGGATTCCCTGCGATGGCACGAAAGCGAACACGCTCCGGTAATAGTCAAGCTGCTAAACCGCGTCCACAGGCCTCTGGTAGCCAATCCTTGTCTGATTCCAAAAAGAATAACTCCGCTGGTTGTCAATCGATTCGGTTTGACCTTGCTCAGAACCCCTTGCCGGGAATCTCCGATTCCAGTCCGCCGCCAGGCGCTTTAAGTGCTGCCGCTGTTGTGAATAATATCTGGTCGAAAACCCGTCTGCAAGTCAGTTTTGTGGACGCTGAAACATACGACCCGACTGGAATCATTCGACTGAGGATTCGAACCGTTGTGCAATTATGGTCTGACGCGGCCTTGGGAGGGATCAATTTTGACTGGTCGGATAAGATGCAGTACGACTCAGATATTCGTGTCAGCCTGAGACCCGATGGCACTTTTTGGTCGCTGGTAGGCACAGATACTCGCTTGAGTGGCTCGAACCTGATCACATTGAATCTCGGATTCAACAATTCCGAGTATTATTCGTCCTCAGATACCAATAACTTTTATGTCCGGGAATTCCATAGGCTTGTGCTTCATGAATTTGGTCACGCCCTCGGGTTTGTTCATGAACATCTTTCCCCAAAGAGCCCGATCAAGTTCAACGAACCAGCCGCCATCGCTTATTTTAGAATAAATGGACTGGGGCAACTTACTGACGACCAGATTCGCGATCAAATTCTTACACCTGCTACAGATGCGGAAAACCTTACCGAATTTGACATGAAGTCTGTGATGCTTTACCCATTTCCAGCCTCGATTGCCAACCCACCCACGGACAACAACTGGCAACTCTCTGCAAAAGATATTGAATCGGTGAGAAAAGCCTACCCCAAAGTCCGGCGCATTATTGATCGGCCGGGAACACCAATCACACTGCTGGATGATCCTCAGACACCCTATCTGCTGATCGCAGATTATCCGATTTTGTTCCGATTTCAGGCCCCATGCAACAGCAAATACGATTTTGAGATATTACCAGCTTTGCCTACTACGAAAAACCCCCTGGAAATACTAGGGCTGATTGACCTCAGCGACCCAATTCGGTCCGTAGCCATGGCTCAAGGAATTTCATTTCGGATATTTCGCGAAGACATCAAATGCGATTTTGCCACCCACTTGGTAGAGATCGATGGGGTAAGTCAACCATTGGCTCACGAGTTTGCATCAATCAAGAATTTCGAACTCGCCGGGAATGAATTTGTCTATATCGAAGCCCGTAATTCTTTGGGGCATTCGACCGACTGGTCGCGTTTCCGTCTGAGTGTAAAATCTCATGATTGATATATTTGCAACTTTTTGACATCTCCAGTCCTTGGTAGCCCCCCGTCCAAACGTATCATTCTTTGAGGAGTAAAGAGATGAGATGGCTCAAAGCCCAGTTCCTTTTTGCGATTGTCCTTGCCTCGACGGCAGACGCTCAGACGATTGCCCCACCGCAATTACCGAATGTCATAAATACTCAACCTGTCAATCCTTCGGGTAAGCCTTCAGTTGCCGGTTTACCCTCCGATAAGCCTTCGGCTCGTGGTATTTTTGAAGATGCTCTAGTGCGTGATAAAACCATGAATTCCG
Source organism: Candidatus Kuenenia stuttgartensis (assembly GCA_945865635.1). Lineage (GTDB taxonomy): Bacteria > Planctomycetota > Planctomycetia > Isosphaerales > Isosphaeraceae > QWQI01. Next base: position 36,276 of record CAMBEP010000001.1, on the reverse strand, counting down.
TTTACGCCGACCTCATCAAGCTTCCGGAATTTAAGGCTTTGAAGTTGCTCGACGTGAAAAAGTCTTACGCCCAGAAATATATGACCGACCGTTCGCTCATGTTGATCGAATCTGCCAAAACGCTAGTTCCATTTCAGTTCAGCACCGGTCTGAGCGATACGGACAAAAAGCATATTGACTCGTTTGCAACCGAAGTTGCTGAAGGTAAATTCAAGGTCCGAGAACTCACCGTTTCATTTGATTTGGGTAGTCAACTTGGAGCATTCATTGAGTTCTTAAATACTGAGGCTGCCAAGCTACCGATGACCATGCCCCATCCTGATCAAGAAAAACAGCTTGAATCGTCTGGTGTGCAATGGCTTGTGGATCATCGAATTCTCAAACCCGAAGGGTTAAATGAGAGCGAAAGGCGAAGCATAAGTAAACTATCGCTGTTGGTACTTTCAAAAAAATGGGCGGCTGAAGTCGTGCCTGCTGCGATTAAACCACCATTGACAGAAAGTCCGAACCGAATTGCGGCGCATCAGCCCGTTTTGGAAAACTTTCTGAAATTCTTGCCCCAAACCCTATTGAGCCGAGGTGGGGTTCAGCCATTACATCAAATTCGCGATCAGATGTTGGAGATTTCCCTGAAAGCAATTGAGCAGCATTTTTTAGGCTCACAGACCTTAACTGACGAAGAACGACAGCAACTGGTGCAGATCGTTGACCAAGCCATGAAGCCAATGGAAAATTTGATTGGGCAATTGGTAAGCCCAAACCTTTCACAACTTCCGCCTTCCGACGTGCAGCCCATTCCAAACCAGCCAACGGCAACGCAAATCGTTCCCATGCAGCCCATTGGCAATTTACTGAACCCAACGTTTCTGATGCCTTGGATGATGAATTTTAATGGTTTTCCGGGAGGTCATGGGCATCATGTATTCAAGACAATGCAGCCCTCATCTGGATTTATGTTTCGCCGATGACGATTGAAAACACAAGGAAGTCCGCCTGGCAAGAATCTTTCTTACCAGGCGGACTTGATGTTTTCGGATTGGAGGCTTGAGATCATGATCCCTAATGGATCAATGAAACAAGCCTTTTTTCTTGGCTGGCAGGCCTTGTGGTGAAGGAGTGGGCCCGGTTGATGGCGGTGCTGGCGGCGGATCCATTCCGGGAAGTGTGGGAGTAATTCCTTTTTCTTTGCAAAGCGCGATGTAGGCCTTAACATAATCTTCTGTCGCATCTCCGCCTTTAGCGTTAGGAACGGCCATGTAGGCTTGTAGAGGAGCTCCGGGAGGCTGTGACACGCCCATTGGAGCGGCGAAGTAAGCTGGCGATTCCATACTCATGCGCAGGCGAGGGTTGCCTCGTTCTGCCAAGACTCGGCCGAGCCCACCCAGAAAGCGATCCAGCAGGTTGGGGGCAACGGTCATCAGCATCGAAGAGGATCCACCTGACGTCGGCTGGGCTGCACCCATGGCTGCTTGCTGAGGGGCATAATTCGGCTGAGGGGCCGCATAGGCTGGCTGGGAATAAACCGGTGGAGCTGCTGTAAAAGCATTGGCGGGCGGGGCCGCTGAATAAACTGGCTGAGGTTGCGGGGCACCCATTGCTGGCGACAGGTAAGTGACTTGCGGCGGAGGGGCAGGCGCAAGTATGACATTCAGAGGGGCTGGCTGTACAACCACTTGACCTGCTGGGGGCTGAACCGTCAAAGGTGGACCACTGGGCGGGGCACTATAAACGGGCTGCTGTGGTACATAGGCATAGACCGGCTGAGGCTGCGGGCCTGGTGTTCCATAGGCAGGTGGTTGTTGTTGTTGCGGAGGAGCCTGTAATGGAGGGCTTTGCTGGGGGAGTGGCGTTTTGAAGGGTGCTGGAGGAAGTTGCTTGTTCGGAGGTTCGGGATTGAAAGATTGCGGCGAACCTTGGGCTGAGGCCTGTGCATAATTTTGGTGGGTCGTAGCTGAAACTTGTTCGTCGACAGAACCGGATGCTGGTTTGGCGGGCGATTCGGCTTCAACTAAGCTACTGGCTGAGGCCCTTTGTATTTTTACCACCCGTCTTGGTGTGGGCAGATTGGCATAATCTGCGACGAGAGTGGCTGGATCAAATTTATCTGGAGCAATCAATTTAAGGATCTGGGCATGACTGGCAGAACCTTCAATAAATCCAGCCAACTGCAAGCCATTTTTTCCATCACTCTGATAAAGCAATGCTGTTGGTAATGTCCGGATCCTCAACGCCTTGGATTGTGCTGGCTCGGACTCCGCAAGGATCTCAGCGCAGGCAACTTTGGCAATCGACTGCGTCTCGATCAGTTTATGAATCGATTCTGCCCAGCCGCTTGAGTAAGGCAAAGTGCCAGAAGTGATCAGAATGAGCGTTGGTCGACCACCTTGGGCCGTTATTTTCAGCGAATCCACCCAGTTTAGCCGCAAATTTTGATGGGTAGATAGCACAGGTGATGGTGAATCGGCATTCGCCAGTTCTTGGTTGATCAATTGCAGTGTCATTCCGGCACAGATTGCAATCATCATCGGCCTGTTTTTCTGCAAGCCCGTAAATCTCTTGATCATCATCTCGACTCCTTATCTTTCATGATTTTGGACTCGCATTTCGGAATGAAAATCGCGAACGATTTCATTTACGAATCATCGGCTGGCCACGATCCTTCGTGGCGACCGACTCTGTGCGACTTTTCGTTTCAGAATCACCCGTCAAAATCGAGCTGTTTCGTTCTTGAAAACCTTCAGATATTGCCGTCAAGCCTTCTTTAATGGCTGATCGTGACAAAGCAGTCAGAGGCTGAAGCCATTGGGACTGATCTCCCAATTCAAGCCCAGAAGGCCTGACCCAAATCACCAGCGAGAGGGTCAATGGCTCGAAAACACGACTGTTCCAAGTCTGGATATCTGTGGATTGGGGCTCCATCAATGCAGAGATTCGCCGTGACATCTCTTCCTGAGCCTCTGCATAATTTGTGTAGAGGTTCATTTTCTGGGATACATCGGCAAACATTTCCGCAAGCGATTTGACGAGTCCGGAAGAATTTGGGATCCCATCCAAGGTTTGACGGGTGAGCTTTACCAGCAATTCTCTGGGCGTATCAGCAACCACAGGTGTGGCCGGCTTTTCGGGAACGGAAGGGGCAGGTATTGGATTCTGGGACGGCTCGATTTGGCGGGCTTGGTCTGCTGGATGATCCACTGCCACAAGCGTGACGGAATCTGGTTCGGAGATTTTTCCACCTTCCGCCACAACCAGCAAAAATTGATACGATCCCGGCGCAGGCGCCACAACAATCAGGTTTGGACCTTGGGAGATGGCTTCCACAATGGGCGGCCCGGCGATCTGGATCCAGCGTGTTCCGATCCGGCCCGCAGGCTGGCTCAAGCCACCATTTAAAGTGGCTCGACGACCCACATAAGCCAAAACATCATCGCCGGCTGAGGCCTTCAAATCTAGGGGATTAGAGGATCCCGCCGAGCCTTCAGCCGTTTTTACTTCGCCTGCCAATCGGGCTGGCTGAATCTGATCGTCCAGAGGCGACTTTATCGGACTTAAAGAAATCTTGACTTTTTGAGTCTTGATTGTCCGATTGACAAATATGTTTTCCGTAAATTGTTCAGCAGCAAAAAGATTCGTTGCGGCTACAATAATCAGGGTCGTAGTATTCACTACAAATCTTATTTGTAGTGAATCGATACATTTCGAGAAGAGTTTGTGGCACTTATAAATCATTGAGCCCATCCTGGGCGACAGGGTATACCAATCTTGCGAAAGACTATTCGCATAGGAGTCGAATAATTTATCGTCTTGACCACGGGTTTCACTTGAGGCTGAAATCGATTGATTCGTTGGGGATGCCCTTCTTTTACGATGGGTGGAATACGGAATTTTTGGGGAGTTTCTCCGGTTTTTTCAAAGCGTAATCCTTTCGACTCAAAATTACCCGTATCAACAGGCACTTGTGATTTCAATGGTTATGTCGATATTCTAAAGGCGAATCTGAACCGTTTACGACCACTTTCGAACTAAGGTGCACCATGACACTTCGGCGAGCGATGTCGGCCATCATCCCGATGATCTATTTTTCCATCTTGGCAGGCTCTCCACCAATGGTGATTGCTCAGGAGAGAACTGAGCCTGAAGCTCGCACTTATTTGCTGGAAACCGTTGATGACGCTGCTGTTGTCCAGGTCTATGCCGATGCGTTCAAAGATTTGCCTCTGGATCAGAAAAAACTTGTATGGCACCTCTATCAGGCTGCAATCGCGGCTCGGGACATCTATTTTGACCAGCGACATGCGCAATCGCTCGATATACGTGATCTGATCGAAGCGGTTGTGGTTTCGCCGGATGCTGCTCCTGAACCAGTCCGTTCCAAAATTGTTCGTTATACCAAGCTTTTCTGGCTCAACACAGGTCCGTATCACAACTTGACGGCCCGCAAATTCACGCTTGACTGCTCAAAAGCCGAATTGCTTGAAGCCGTTAAAAAGGCAGCGGCGAGAGGTGCTGCGTTGCCATTAAGGAAGCAAGAATCGATTGATCAGCTCGTAGACCGGCTGGCTCCGATGATTTTTGATCCCACTTTCCAGCCAATAGTGACGAACAAGTCGCCCGGGTCTGGCAAGGATATTCTGGTTGAGTCTGCCAATAATCTTTATGTTGGTGTCTCGATGAAAGAACTCGATGGTTTTCAGGAGAAGTTTTCGCTCAATTCGCGTCTGGTCAAGCGCGATGGCCAGCTTGTCGAAGAACCATACAAGTTGGGAGGGCTCTACACACTTCAGATTCAAGCGGTGATTGGCCACCTTGAAGCCGCTGCAAAAGTGGCTCCACCTGCCACTGCAAAAGCCCTCCAAGCTTTGATCAGAGTCTATCAGACTGCCGAAGAAGCCGACCGAGTGGCCTATGACATTGCCTGGGTTCAGGACAAAGAGGCCTTGGTTGACACCATCAACTACTTTACGGAAGTCTATCTCGATGCTCGCGGCAAAAAGGGTGGCCACGAAGCAATCGTGTCGTTTGTGAATCCTTCCAAAACAGCATCGATCAAAAAGATTGCCGCTCAAGCGGCTTTTTTTGAGGCCAACATGCCGACGGATGCGAAATTTCGCAAACCAGATGTCAAGGGCATCACGGCAAATGCGATTGATGTGGTGATTGAGACAGGCGATGCAGGGCCGGTCACGCCGATCGGAATCAACCTGCCAAACGACCAGGCTATTCGCGAGCAGCATGGTAGCAAGTCGGTCTCTCTGTCAAATATCATTGAGGCTTATGAAAAGTCCACTCCTTCAGGCCTTCGTACTGAATTTACCTGGAGCGCTGACGAAGCCAGCCGAAATGAGAATTTCGGCGGGCTGGCTCAGGATCTCACCGTAAATATGCATGAGGTGATCGGGCATGCATCAGGACGCGTGTCTGATAGGCTGGCCGGCAAGCCGCAAGACGTTCTGAAGGAGCAATATTCCGCTTTGGAAGAGGCCCGGGCTGATCTGGTCGCGCTTTATTTTATTGCCGATCCGAAAATGGTCGAGCTTGGGCTGGTGAAAGCCGCTGAACATAAAGACGTTGTACTGGCTGAATACGAATATTACACCCGAAATGCACTGGTTCAATTACGCAGAGTCAGATCTGGCGACCAACTTGAAGAGGACCACATGCGCAATCGCCAAATGATTGTTCGCTGGCTCATGGCGAACTCCAAAGCGATTGAGATTCGCCAGAGGGGCGGCAAGACCTATTTCGTGATGGTGAATCCCAAGGCCTTCCGCGAGGGTGTGGCCCAACTTCTTGCCGAAGTACAGAGGATCAAGTCCGAGGGCGACTACAACGCCGCCAAGGTCTTATTTGAAACTCATGGGATCCACTTTGACCCGAAGCTGCGGGACGAAGTCCTGGCACGCGTCAACAAGTTAAAACTTCCTGCATATACAGGGTTTGTGATGCCAAGGCTAGAGCCGGTAAAAGACACAGTCGGGCAGATTACGGATATACGAATTGAATACCCACGGGATCTGACCCGCCAGATGCTGGAATATTCCGCCGTGGGTAGAGCAATCCGCCAATATGTTGTCAAGCCCTGACAGGGTCAAATATTGGACACTGCAAAAAAGCAAATCCCGACGAGAAATCGCCGGGATTTTGATTTCAGCCAATCATCGTTTCCATGATTGATTAGCGTGCACCGTAAGGATAAACACTTACAGGACGAAGCTTGTCGTGGCCCAGAAAACTTTTCTGTTTGTAAAGCTGAACCGGTACGAGCGACATTCCAGACTGCTGCTGTTGCTGCTGAGGTGCAGCAGCAGCCTGTATTTGTGGAGCCGCTGAAGCTGCTACCGCAGGAGCGGCATAGGTGTAACCGACCAGTACGGGAGTATAAGCCTGCTGGGCGGGTGCCGCAGAGCCATACGTAGGTTGTTGCGGTGCAGCGGATGGAGCGGCGCTGCGAAGTCGACTGGAAAGTTCGCGGACAAGGTCGTCGTTTGAAGCGGCTGAAGGCGCTGCTGCGGCAGCAGGGGCAGCACTGCTGCGAAGTCGGCTTGCAAGCTCTCGCACCAAGTCGTCGTTTTGGGTGTTCCCAGAGGACTGTGGCGAACTTGCAGAAAATGCGTTTGTTTGAGTCGATGGAGCTGTGGCTGGAACCAAAGTCATCGGCATCGATACCCCATAAGTGTAATTTGCAACTGGTGCAGAATATGTTACGGCAGGGGCATAAGAATAGGCTTGTACCGGTGCTGATGAAGCGACGGCAGGGCCTGTGTATGTCTGGTATGGAGCAGCCCCTGTGACAGTACCAACCGATGGGCCAGTCGGAACAGCAACAACTGATCTGTGATTCCACCATCCTCCGGCATTTGCACCTGTGATTGGCGATACCAATGACAGAATTACAGCACTGAAAAATGGCAAACGATTGAGGCGAAAGTACGCTTCCCTGATCATTTCGCACCTTTTCTATCAGAAACGAGGCTGAGCTTACGAAAAGCTCAAGTATTTTTAAAATCCTGCACTGCAAGCGATTGGAATGGAGCCGTCAATTCAGAATCGCTATTTCATTCCTATCAGCCAAAAGCCATACAGACACATGACTTTTGAGATCTTCATACGGCGGCACGATTTTCGACAGGACTCATGAATCACAAAACCGACCGCTCATATTTCCAGCACACCTACAGCATTCCACATGGTTTCAGAAAATGGTTTTGGAAGACTTAAAAAACGCAAAAAACAACGAGCACAAACGATACAAAACATTTATAAATCCCATTTTGACATCTGGAAGTGCGAGCCCTCAAACCAAGGGCTCAAGCACTTCACACACTACTAAATGTTACAAATAGCCCAAGTCTGCCAGCCTTTGCTCTATCAAAGCATCTTCTTCGGCATTCACTGGACCAGGATTTATGGATTCGGAGATGACGGATTTCTGCACCTGCTGTGAACCTCTCAGTTCTGTTTTCAACAATTCTGTCAAAACACGGCCATCCATATCATCTGGTACGGGGACTCCCATCAGATGCAGGATTGTTGGAGCGATGTCGAGCAAGCAAGCATTGATGGGCGCTGCACCTTTCTCAAAGGCAGGCCCGACGCCTACGATCATGCCATCCAGGCGATGGTCGCCCGTTGGGCCAAATGCAGGACAAATTGTCCGGTGGGTTGTAAATTCATGGAGACCGATGGTCCGATAATTCCAGTCTTTCAAAACGACTGTCAAGTCTGGCCCCATTTTACTGAAAGGACCCTTGTAAAGATCGGCCTGTTCAAAGACATTATCGATGAGTGGCTCACCCGTTTCCGGATGCTTCAACAACATTAACCGCTCTTTGATCTTCTGAATCAAGGCTGGAACATCTGCTGGATCAACGCAACCATTTGGCTGACGACCTTTGACATTCAAGAAAATTTGGCCAAAATTCCCTTGTGCATAAGCGACGGTATTTGACCACTGGATATGCTTGGCCGAGAGGAATGCCGATTGTGCCAACCGGTCCCAGAAATTATTCTGTCCACCCTGAAAGCGACTGACTCGCTGGTCCGCCAAGCCCAAACGGGTCATGATCTTATAGATCCATTCCGGTGTCACGCCCCGGCGATAGAAAAACTGCTTTTGCCGAACATAAGGCGTATTTTTAAGCTGGATGAAACCTTCTTCGAGCAACCAGACATTAAAATTGACGTACCACTCTATTGGCCCAAAGCCGTGATCGCTCATCAGAATCACATTGGTATCGGGACCGAGTTTTTCCAAGATACGTCCGACGCCAGCATCAAGGTTCTCCCAGAATTCGACAAAACCCTGACGTATTTTACTGAGATCGCGGCCAATGGCTTTATCATGGGCAGGGTCCCAAGCATGCCAAAGTTCGTGCTGGATCCTGTCCGTAGCCATCAGGTCGTACATGAAGAGGTCCCAGTCGTGCTGGGTTGCCATATACTCCACTGCTGCAAGATGTTCGTTCAAAAAGCTGGTCAAATCCGCCAAGGCCTCGGCCTCATGACCACCATCGTGGGTGACTGTGGCCCAAGCCCGATATTTGCCACCAAGCGATTTTTTCATTTTCTCGAAGGCTTCAGGATCGCTCGAAAAATCCTTGGCATTGGCCGGGCTCAGAAAATCACCAACAAAAAATCCCGGAGCAGGGCGGGGCGGATAACTCATAGGCACACCACCAGCAACCGTGCGCTTGCCAAATCGGCCTGCCGTTTCCCACACCAGTTCTGATTTGATGTTGCGGCTTGTGTTGATCCGACCCGCGAGAGGATTATGTCCATGCTCAATAAATTCAAAAACACCATGCTTGCCTGGATTCTTACCCGTCATCACCGTCGTCCAGGCAACCGGACTCAACGGCGGAAAGACTGACTTCAAAGTCCCAGAAACGCCTTTCTGAATAAGGCTTTGAAGAACCGGCAAACGCCCTTCTGCCATGAGTGGGGCAAGGATGTCCCAAGTCGCTCCATCCCAGCCCAGCACGAACACGCGTTTCGACATCCGTTATCTCTCCAAGGGTCGCTCCAAAACGGTGCCAGGAACAAGGCCAAAAGCCCATACCCAGCAAAACTTCTTCGCGACCAGTAATCCTTACATTAAGTCTCACTCCTTAGATACACTTACCGCTTAAAATAATCAAGGCCGAATGAGCAACCTACAGATCAACCATGCGACCATCAAACGACTGATTTCAAGGCCCCTAAACAGCTGCATGCTCATTATTCTTGCTGGCACTGCACGCATTAATGGCAGGAATACATGCTACGCCTGATTCTTAATCTCGCTTTTGCTGCGATTGTGCTGAGTGGTTCTCGGCGTTCGGCAAACATGGTCTCCGGAACCATTTGTTTCTGACCATTTTGCTGAGTGTCCTAGCCGAATTCTAGAAGTTTTTTGCAAGAATTCGACCTCCGATACAGAATTGGCACGCGGGCTGCTTTCTTAATATCTCGTAAGCCATAAAGATCTGAAGAGGCAAACTTAAGGTCGGCTCACAGGATTAGGAACAGAGAGGAAAACGAAGCGTCGTTCTCCCTGGTTGTGACCCGGCTCCCTTGGGGGGAGCCGGGTTCTTTTTTGTCTAATCCTGTAAGCACTTTGAACGTATACCAAAACCAGATAGTTATCTGAATCAGACTGACAATCGTATCTGATTCTTCTGCATCCAGGCGAGAACCCGGTCTATTGCAATCATAAAGATGACAAGATTGAGCCAGCACCACCACCATGGCGAATCTTTAGGCACGAAAAGATGCTGAAATTCTTCCAGATAATGGTGAAAACAATACGCCGCCAAGGCATTTTGTCCAAAGCGTTCCAACGGATTGAGCCGGAAACCCCAGACGTCGCAAATCAGAATGCTCATTCCAAGCATGATCAGAGCGAAACCCAGATTAAACAGGACAAAAGGCACGCTGACCATTTTCTTATACATCATCCAGTAACTGACTTTACGCACATTGCTATCTGGCGGCGGAACCAGTGGTGGCTCGGCCATCAGATTGTTAATCGAACGCCCACTTGCCTTCGAAAAGTCTGGCCAAACTGGTGATTCTGCAAGCTTGTCAGACTTGGCTGCAATTTCGTCGCCGTTCGGGACATCGTAAAGCCGGCTCAGGCCCGATAATGCCCAACCCAAAGTGGCGATCACCAGGCCACTCATTATGAGGCCAGGAATGGCTTTCGATACAAATTCCCGATTCATGACGAAATCGTAAGCCAGTGAGCCGCCGAGCAGGAGCGATGCCCAGCTCATAAGGCCAAAAAATCCGCCATCCCAAGCAGTCTGACCTTTCAGGCCGATGAGATCGTCGAGAAAGTTTGGCTTGCCGTGAACAAAATTCCAGTTAAATTGGTAAGAAATTACCACATGACCAACCAATAAGCCGATAATCGAAAGAAATCTTAGGCCAGCAGACCGGCCAATCAACGGCAGAACCAGAATCTGAGCACAGCCAATAATCGCAAGTGTCTCCCATAGATTGGCTTTCAAAGTTGTTGCGGTGAGCTTGCCAATCGATTCCAAGGAAAGTTCGGACCACTTTTCGACCTTGATATCGTCCCCTCCTGCATACAAAAACATCGAGATTCCAACAAGCATTAGTCCGCGAAGCAAAAACTTGCGTACAGTTTGAGCTGTACCAATACGCTTAATTGAACTCAGCCATGAGAGTCGGTAAGAGAAACCCACCATGAACATGAAAGTTGGCATGATCCAATCCGCCAGACTCTCGTAAACGTTGTGGTGCTTGATAATTTCAGGCATTGCCTTAAGCCCGCCCGAGAAATTGACAACCATCATGCTTGCGACGGTCAGACCGCGAAGCTGGTCTAATGAAACAAGTCGCGGACGCTTCGCAAATGAGATAGACTTGGGATCTAAATTCAGGTTCTGCGAATTGTCAACCTCAGAGCGTTGATTCATCGGCTGTTGTTCCAGTCTGAATGATGAGCAGTTGAAAGGGCACAAAGTGCCCTAATCCTAACAACTTTTAAACAAAGATTCGACCACTGTTGCAGTGGCAACTCCAATTCAAGTCTCAATTCCTTACAAACCTTAGGAACCGGCAGAGACCTTATTCGTTTAAGTCCAATGTGGGGTTGATCGATTCAGTCGTGGCATCTTGAAAGGTTTCTAAGCCGTCAGTAACAAGTTGGATAGGGCTCTCTGAATTCAAGACGCCCGGCTTATCCGAGGATTCGCCATCCTCGCCAATAATTTGAGCGTGACTGCCTGGTGTCATCTCTTCGACAGGTACAGGCGGACCAACGGGCAATCGGCCAACTCGCCGACCTTTTCGCCATCGATAAATCGCAATTCCTATACAAGTCAACAGAATCCCAACGGTCAGAAACTGCTGAGCCTGATAAATCCCTTCCTCAATCTGCTGAGCAAAAATCCAGCCCAACACAAACATCAAAGGAGTCGATAAAGCGACGGCAAATAAGTCTGTGAACAACATCTTTAAGGGTGGAATGCGTAAGATTCCGGCTGTGAGATAGGCCGCCGTCCGAAATCCGACCGCAAATCGGCCTAGAATCAGGATTTTTACACCATGGCGATGAAAGTAGCCCTTCATCTGGGCTTCTCGTTGAATGGTTAAAAACTTCCGGGCCAGCGAAAGGTTCATGACCTTCTCACCGTAAAAATACCCCATAAAATAAACCACAAAATCGCCAAGAAGCACGCCCACCACACACGCTGCAAAAGCCCATGGCCACGACATCACTTGATGCTTCGACAGAACGGCTGCCATGATCACAGGAGCTTCTTCAGGCACTGGCAAGCCAAGTCCACCCAGCACTAAAAGCAGGATGATTCCAAAATAGCCAAATTGTTGAACAAACTCTTCAGTCACGCCAACGCATCTCCTCAGTCAGCTACACTTTTGATGAAATCAGAGAAGGCCTCTGATCATGTCGGACTCTAAAACTTGCTCAATCGTCCCATGCCGCAGCGGGTTCGTCCAGCCAATTCTTCAACCCTTTAAATTGAACGATCTTGCAATTCATTCAATCGTTCTTGATCGCCAGTCTGAGTAACTGTAGGACCACGAAACCGGTGAGCGAAATTGGAATCAGGTATCCCAGATACAAGGTGAAGGGCAAACCTAAAGCTGGTCCAGCCATAATCATTGGCAAGATGAAAATGATAGACACCACCATCATACACCCAACCGATGTCATGATGGTCTTAAAGTTATTCGTTTCGCTAATTTCCTCATAGTGCAGATCCAGGGCACGCCCACGCCTGAGGCTTCTGACAGCCCCTTCCGCCACCTCCATCGATCGCTTTCCATCAAACAAAGCAGGCCCTGTGGATATCGATCGATGACTCGCCAGCCCCCACACATCAATCATCTCCCGATAGCAGTCCCAATCCGGAAGCTCTTCCATAATCGACTGATTGGCTTGGCCTTCTGTTCTGAGAGGGTTTATTTGTGTCCATTTCAGTCGGCCTCCTGAATGGCTTTCAGGATCGAATTGAAGCTCCACAATCTGATCCCGTGCTGTCACTGTCAACTTCACATGACTCTCGTTATCCGCTGTACGGATCGTGACTTCCGCCCGACGTTCACCTGAGCCTCGCAACTGGGCCGTCAATCGTTCTGTCGGTGCCACTCCTGCCGGAAAACCCATGGCTGCAATGTTTTCAATCTCGCCCATAAGCAGCCGGACCACATCCACCCATTTCGCAAATGGTTCCAGAACAAGCGACTGATTGGTTGCTCTCGTCGATATTTCCAAAATTACCGAACGCACTGGGCCTGCTGATCCACCCGCTGTGGTCGCTTGACGAATCGACTGGATACCTGGATGGAACCTTAGAGGAAGGTTTGGTGTCACAACCGCTTGAAATTCATGGCCAGATAGGTCGATCATGTAATAAGGATCTGTATTCAGGCCGGGTGGGTGCATAGAAAGACAGTTCCAGCCTTGGGCAACCGCACGGCGAAGTAGTTCGCCTCGTTGTTCAAGTGGACCGCCGATCAATGCCGCATCGATGTCAGGTGTTGCCAAAGCGGATTCAAGATCTGGATCACCCGGCATCTGGGGAAACTTTGGCCAAGTCATTGCGACCTTGTGACGACCATCCGTTGGAAGTCTCCTGACAAATTCATGAGTGTCGGAATCTTCGCCCAGAACAATGATTTTCATGGAGGTAGCCCTTGTTGTGTATCACGGTATCGGCGTAGATCATCTTGGCATCTGATGGGTCTGATGCCTATTAATATATGACGAAGTGAAGCCAATTGAGCAACGCCCTGATCCGGAACGTGCAAGCTTGTTGGCGACCGAGGAAGGATGAGTCTGCGCGTGATCTGGGTTGACAAAACAAGCGTAATACCTGAATTTGCAAAAGGTTCGGTGCTAAGCATCGGCAAATTTGATGGAGTGCATTTGGGCCACCTTAAATTAGCCAAAACCGCTCGTTTTCTGGCAGAAAAACATCAGACCCGTGCTATTGCAGTGACGTTCGATCCGTCACCAGTTGTTGTTCTTTCACCTGGAAGCCCGATACCGCTGCCTTTGACTCCTCTTGATCGAAAAGTGGAACTCCTCAAGCAATCCGGTTTCGATCAAGTGGCAGTGTTTCAGACCGGTGCATGGCTCCTGGATTTGGGAGCCCGGGAGTTTTTTGACGAGATTATTCGAAATCGTTTTCAAGCTTTGGGATTGGTGGAAGGGCCTGATTTCAGTTTCGGTAAAGACCGAGCGGGTCGGGCTTCTGATCTTTGCAAATGGTGTCCTGAATCTGGGCTGATATTTAAAGAAGTCCATCCTGTAGAAATGGAGGGTGCCTGGATTACGAGTTCAAGGATCCGCAAACTCTTAGATCAAGGAGAGTTATTGCTGACAAACCAATTGATGGGCCATGCACTTGTCACACGAGGACTCGTCGTGAAAGGGGCGGGGCGGGGTCGGACGATCGAAATACCTACGGCAAACCTCGACCAATTGGACACAATCCTTCCCGCACCTGGAGTCTATGCAGCGAGTGCAAGAGTAGTGGGCGATGCAGGAATCAAAGACACGGAATTTCCGGCAGCCGTAAACATAGGTTTACAGCCAACGTTTGGGAGCTTTGTCAACCAGATAGAGGTTCATCTGATTGGATTCAAAGATCAGGATCTCTATGGTTCGACGCTTGAGGTGAAGTGGTTAAGTCGGATTCGCGAGACACAAAGATTCGATTCGGTGTCAAAGTTGATGGCACAAATTCGTGAGGACATCAAAAGCTGCAAAGCAGTCCATGATTCGCAAGTTATTTTAAATAAAAGGGTTATAAACCTTTAGCGGATAAATCAGAAAAAAAACGGTTTTTTTTCCAGATAAAGCTTCCCAGAGTTGGCTAAAAGAGGTAATGTATTACAGGGGTTACTGTATATTCTCTTGAACTGTAGTGGTTCATGGGTTTTTAAGGTTCCTCACGGGCCGCCGTCGGCCTCTTTCTGATGGAACCCGGAAAGTCCTCTAAGGGTTCCAAAGCTCCGTAGGTTCGGATAGTCGATCTTGAGTAAGAAGTTATATGTTGGCAACCTGTCGTTCCGTACGACAAGTTCTGACCTCGACCAATTGTTCTCCCAATATGGGAGCGTCATCTCCGCACAGGTTCTCGAAGACCGCGAGACCGGGCGAAGCCGTGGATTCGGCTTTGTTGAAATGAACAGCGACGAAGAGGCCCTTTCGGCTGTCGAATCGCTGCACGATCGTGAATTCCAAGGCCGTCGTTTGACGGTCAATGAAGCCAAACCTCGCGAACCCCGTGCCGGCGGCGGCGGCGGCGGATTCGGCGGCGGTGGTGGCGGCGGTGGCCGCGGTGGTTACGGCGGCGGCGGCGGTGGCGGTGGTGGTGGTCGCGGTGGTTACGGCGGCGGTGGTGGCGGCGGTCGTGGCGACTACGGCGGTGGTGGCGGTGGTGGACGTGGTGGTCGCGATCGTTATTGATCCGCTCCTGCTACGATCCAGTTCCACGCACATTTCACCAATACCTGCGAAGAACACACCATACAATTTTTGAAATATCCGGGCCATATCTCTTTTTGCAGAGATATGGCTTGTTTTTTGGTTTTTGAATTTGACCAGTCGTAATCAGGTATAAGCGTCTTTGTGACCAATTACTCAATGTATTGCAGACTTTGAATCCTTGTTTCCGTTTGACTTGGCGATTTATTTCGAGACAAGATCTAACCCAACTTATCCTATGACTTCTTATAATCTTACGTATATTTTACCAATTCTAAACACCTTTCTAGAATTCAAGCACGGATGAACCTTTTGAAAAATGTAAAAAGGGATCACTGATACGACTACCGATTTCGTGGCTTTAATCAAATAGTCGGATAAATGACTTGACTTCACGGTTTCAACCATGAAGCTGAATCAGTTTTCTGATTCTCCTAAGCCCATTTCTCAAAGAGTGGGCTGGAACGGATCCCTGCCCCAAATCCTTGAGAATGTTTTTGAATGCGCTGGATCAGCCGTGACCGTAGCCTCGGTCAAAAGCGTCCAAGTCGCGCATATATCCATCAAATACTTTCTGAAAAGTCACGGATTCAATGCGCCAGATTGGCTTTTCTTCGGTGTGACGCTGACAATGCTCCTGAATGAGCCGATGCAGAAATTTGAAAAGATGTCGTGGTGTTCGTAAATGAGCCAACGAATCTTCCAAAGCTTCGTCACCGATAGTGTCATCCACCAATTCTCTCAATCTCGGCTTGGCGGGCTCACCTGCTTCGTCGATCAAGGCACAGGCTCGCAAGCGGTCGGATGCAAGATCGTAAAGACTCGCACCAGTCCATCGTAAAGGCTTAATCATATTAAGTTTATCTGGCCTGGCCTTGTCATAGAATTCTTTATTTTCCTTATCCAGAAAAAAAGCCAGTTCGATCGGTAGAAGTAACTTGAAACCAATGCCAGGGTGCCTGAGAAATTTATGATCTAGCAAAGGCCAAA
Organism: Candidatus Kuenenia stuttgartensis; assembly: GCA_945865635.1. Classification (GTDB taxonomy): domain Bacteria; phylum Planctomycetota; class Planctomycetia; order Isosphaerales; family Isosphaeraceae; genus QWQI01. Next base: position 20,321 of record CAMBEP010000001.1, on the reverse strand, counting down.
CCAAAGCCCTCATCCGACCTGGATCACCCTCCACCTGCTGAGGTTCGTCCACCCGATCCACCAGAACAATCACACCGGGATAATTTAGTGCTGTAAGTACTCCCTGGAATTTCCGGACCAACTCAAACCTTTCCTCTCCACTGCCCGCCTTGGCTCCCAAATTTGGGAGTGGCTGACCACCTAAATCACTTGGGTCGAACCAGAGTAGTTCGCCAGCAAGTGCTGAAGAGTCTCGCGAAAGTACTCGGACCGATTTACGAATTCGTGATGCCAGTCGATGAGCCCTGACAAATCGCCATGACCAATAAACCCAACCCGTGGATAATGGTAAGATCATCCATGGCAGTATATTCGAAGTTCTTAGATCCGGAATCAGGTAAATCAGGGCAAAAACCAGCAAAGTCATTCCGAAACCAATCTGCAAATCTCGACGACTCCACAAAGGCCTGAAACCTGACCATCTTCGCAGACGCGTCCATCGATTTTGAATTGGTTCCTTGGTCGTTGCATCGTAAATTGCGGCAAGCAAGAGCAAATCCCTACGCTGATCAGGTGTTAACGCTGTTAGTTCTGTCTTCGATTTCACGTCGGATAGCTGATCAACAAGTTTTGTCACACCTAGCGATAAAATCGCATCCATGTGGTCTTGAAGTCTCCATAGCGCTAGCGCGGCATCTGTTCCAGTAGATTTGGAAGCGGTCTTAAAGTGATCCAGAAACGGGTTGAAGTCATCATATTGGATCAGAAATACCTGCGCGTCGGGATGGCTCGCATTATGCTCGTCAATCCGGGCTGTTGCCTGAAGTCGGAGCGCGGTTTTACCACTCCCTTTTTCACCAAAGACCACGGCTGTTGAAGGCTCGTGGGGACTGCCCAAGAATTTATCCCACTCCGGATGATGCACGTGCTCCAGGCACTTGCGCTTAAAAACCAGGTCGGTTTGCGCATCTTCTTCACTAAACGGGTTCGATGCGATCCCATGATACTTCAGGAATTGATCAATTTTCATGGCTGACCTTATCTCGCCCTACACGTTTTGACACGGCATCACAAACAACGCTTGACACGCGACAGCCAGGACTGTTCTCTTAGAGTCATGATCGGACAACTAAAACTTGTCCGTTATCAATTCTGTAGAACTTCCAACAAACAGCTCCCGCGAAGTCCTATCATACCATGTCCAAAACCGTTACATCCCGCCAAATCCTATCTATTCTCCCAATTTTTCTCTTTTTTGGTTGTCACGGTAGTCCTCCATTTCAAAAAGTCCCCGAAAAGCCCGTTCGCCTGCGATTGGCTGCCGCAACCGATCTCCAGCCATGGCTGGGGGAAGCGATCGAAAAATGGGGATCGGAACAGATGCCAGCCCTTACCATCCAGACCATCTATGGATCATCCGGCCAGCTTGCTGCCCAAATTCGGGCAGGGGCTCCAATCGACCTTTTTCTTGCTGCCGATATCAAGATCGTCGAACAACTTGCCTTTGAGAAAATCGCTATTCCTGAATCTGTCAAGCTTTATGGAATCGGTCGGCTAGTCCTGATTTTTCGGAAATCGCTTGCTCCGAAAGCATGGACTGACCTTGATTTGACTGACCTTAAAAAGCTTTCGATTGCGAATCCAGAGACAGCTCCGTATGGCCGAGCTGCACGCGATTCACTTGAATACGTTGGACTTTGGAGCAAAGTCAGGGATCGAATCGTTATTGCCGAAAGCGTCCGCCAAACTCTTCAGCAAGTTTTATCCGGTAATTCCGAATTCGGGATTGTTGCGCTTGGCCAAGCAAAGGAAGCTATCCAAAAAAACACCGAGTTTGGGTACCTTGAAATCCCTGAACCGAGTCATCCACCGATCAGACAAGGTCTGGCGGTCATCGCTCATGCCGATCAAACAGAATCTGCCCTGAATTCTGCAAATCAATTGGCAGACTGGATAACCAGCAATCAAACAACCAAGCTTTTTCAAAATCATGGAATCCATCGGCCTTAAACGATCTCAAGGCAAAATCGTAGCAGCATGATTGGGTGCATTGAATCCAGGAATCATCACTGGAACTGGGCCGGGCGGATTAAGTGGCGTGTGGCCGCGTCCCAAAGGACCCAGAGTGTCCAAATCTCCAGCATATCCAAACGTTGTTTGGAATGGGGGGCTTGGAACAAAAACACCAGGGAACGAGGAGGAATTTGTACCGGGAATATTACCTGTGTATGTTGATACATAATATCCCCCTCCATAAATTGATCCTGCCGTTGCAGGCGGTGGATTGCCGTCCAGTCGACCAATGATCTGATACTGTGTGCTAAATCCTGAACTGTTATCATAGATAGAGACTTGCTGATTGCCGTAAGCATCTGTGATCGTTGTCATTACAAGACGATTTTGCAAAGCCATTTCATAGGGAATGGTCAAAGGACCTGATGAAAGCAGATAACGGGCTCCAATGGACCCATTCCATGGCAAAGCCAACCCCTGCCAATCAGGCCAATAATTCAACGAATTCTGGAACATCAGAGTTCCATAGGCTGGCCCAAGACTGATCGGCCCGAAGATCGACGCCGGTGCAGACAGTATCGAAACCCTGTGTTTTGGTATTTGTAATTTGCGGCGAACATCGGCGTTTTTTTTGAGCGTTTGTTTGAGTAAAGCCAAGGCCAACGGATCTTGTTGGATTGGATTTGGGGTATAGATTTTATGGATGTCGCGTTTTGAAAGTATAGGCCCGACTGGTTTTTCCTGACGAGCTTTTTTCACAAGTTCAATAAGTTTTTTTGCTTTGGCTCTATTTTCAGCACTCACCTTTTCGCCAGACTGGAAATCTATAGATTCCGAATTCTGACCATAACAAACATTCACAAATTGCAAAAAGAAGAGGCTCTGAACCATAAAGGTTAGAAGAGGCCTAGTATTCCATGAGCGATAAGATTTTAAGAATTGTCTCATGAGTACCAACTTTCCGAACTCAAACGACCTGCTGGCGAACGTAAAAGAGAACATCGATCCTTACTAGGCATTATGATCTATTGCGATGGAAAATCAAGCTGGATGGACTCTTAACTACAACCTAACCTTATACGAATATGAGAGATGGGGGAAGTGGAATCATTCCTCCCACCCATCTCCAGATTGAATTTAGACTGTTGGAGACATGGCCTCAGGCTATGGAAATCCGCTTGGGGCGTTCATTTTCGGCTTTGGGCAAATGCAGTTTCAATACTCCATTTTCTGATGACGCAACAACTTTCGTTGAATCCACTGAACAGCCCAGTGTGATCTTGCGACTATATTTGAGCGACTCACGTTCCTGTAATATCCAGCGACCTTCCTTTGCAGACTTGGTATCCGCTTGAAATTCGCCCGAAATCGTCACCGTGTTGCCATCTACCGTCAGATTCATCTCCGAAGGCTTAATACCTGGCAGACTGCATTCTAGATCAAATGCGAGCGGGGTTTCGTAAATATCCACAGGAGGTGAGACCGTCCCCTGATGTTCCTTATGCTCTGGGCGATTCAGGGTCTCCGCCAGCAAGTTGTGTAAGGTCTCCCGTAACCCGGACATTTCAAGAAATGGTTCCCATCGTTGCTGTATCATCTTGCCTACTCCAGTGAAAAAAGACTCTGACTTGTATTCGATACGATCGCAATTATTCCGAAACAGGGATCCTCAACGGACTCGCAACTTTACTTTTTGGCAGTGTTATCAAGAGCAGGCCATTTTCAATTCGTGCCGTAATTCCATCCGATTGAACTTCGTCAGTGATCCGAATCAATCTTTGGAACTGGCCATAATTACAGTTGTCGTACGTGACTTTTGATTGATCTGGTCTCAAACGATCGTATTGAATCGTCAGTCGATCCTGATAAAACTCGGCGGTCACCGCCGATGCCGGTACCCCTGGCACTTCCGCCTGAACATGCCATGCTCCAGCTTCCTCCCATACAGAAACGGGTATGGAATGGCCCACCTCAGCCGAGGTTTTCGATTCGTGGCCTTGCTGGCCATTGGCCTTTTGCAAACGTGCAATATCCATGGGTCGAATGGTCCACGTACAGTAATTTGCCATCTCTATGTGCTCTCCACAAAAAACCGCTGGATGCAAGACTTGTGAAACGTCCACAATGTCCGAACAAACAATTTCTCTAAGCATGAGCCATGCCAATTCTCATATCAGAATCTTTTAAGATCGTGGCTAAATTACTACAGATCTATAAGTTACAACAATTATTGCCATTTTGGCAGCTCAAGGTATCACGCAATTTATGATGCCATTTTGGCATATTCTAGCCAGATCAACTTGCTGCCATTTTGGCATTCTCAGGAGAATAGTTCTTGGATGGGATCTCCGTGATAGACGGCATGGGGTCTTTCCTGATGATCGAACCATGCGATGGTGGGAGGTAAACCGAGACTATGATAGATGGTTGCAGCGAATTGTTCGGGAGTGACAGGCCGACTGGCAGGGGATCCACCGACAGCATCACTGGAGCCGATGACTTGACCGCCTGCGATCCCACCACCTGCGACCAGGATGGATTGAACACGGCCCCAGTGATCGCGCCCGGGAAGCTTATAATGCTCTCTCAGGTGTGAAATTTTTGGCGTTCGGCCAAACTCGCCGGCCATAACGATGAGAGTCGATTCCAGTTCGCCGGAGGCATGCAAATCTTGGATCAAAGCCGAAACGGCTTGGTCCATCGGCGGCAGAAGGCTGTTTTTGAGATGAGGGAACGCATTGCCGTGCGTATCCCAAGTTTCGTTGTTTCCAAGATTTACCTGCACAAGAGGCACACCGGCACCCACCATGCGTCGGGCCACGAGGCAGCTTGAACCGAAACTGTGGCGACCATAACGGTCAAGCAATTTTGGATCGGAATCTCGCAGATCAAAAGCTTGACGTAGTTTTGGATTCGTCAGGAGAGCCACAGCACCACTGCGTTGGGCATCCAAACCACCTTCGGAACCAGCCCATTGATCTAGACTGGCACGCTGGCGATCGATATCGGAAAGAAGCTGGAGTCTTTGATTCAGACGGCTGGATGTCACATTGGTGGGCAGGCTAAGGGAAAGTGGTTCGAAGGCGCGTTTGGCCGAAGCCTGCGGCCGGTCCTGATGATCGAATCCAAAGGTCGGATAAGATCCATAACTATTAGGATCATAGGGAGATAGCTCAAGAAACCAAGGGTCGTGCCGTTGACCCATGCGGCCGGCGAACTGTCCGGGAATGATTCGGCCGGTGTTATGAACCAGTTTTTCAGGTAAAACAACGGCGGGTGGCAAGTTGTTTCTTGCTTGGGCCACGGCACCTGCAACGGAGGCGATGGATGGCTCATCCGTAGGAGAGGGCTGATTTGGGCTAAAACCGGCGGGCATGCTTGATCGGCCAGTGAGCATGACATGGTGACCAAGTGAGTGGTCGTTGGTTCCATGAGTGAGCGAACGAACCATCGACCAAAGGTGGCTGCACTCTGCCAGCTTGGGGAGGTGTTCACAGATTCGGACCCCTCCGCCAAACCGTGTAGGAATCGAGCCAAATTCGCCGCGAATCAGATCAGTGGCATTCGGCTTGGGATCAAACGACTCATGCTGGGCGAGTCCGCCGGAAAGGAACAGGAAAATGACTCTTCGCTTGGGTGAAATGGGCCCGCGAATCCAGTCGTCGGCACCAGCTTGCAGGCTCGGCAAATGCTCCACACCCAAACCAAGCAAACCAACTGCACCAACTTGCACCAACCGCCGGCGGGTCATGCCTTTGGGATGTAATAGGGCTAACGGTTCGGCAAATTTGGCTGTTTGGCAGTTTGTGGTCATGGAAGGAGTTCCACCTTTTTTGAGAAACGGCGGTTAGACTCGTGTTTTACCGCTTACGAGGAATCTTGCGAGATTGATCAGGAAATCATCTGGATCATTCGACCACTAGAACTCATGGCTCAATCATAACATAACGCTTATCCTGATGTTCAACAATCTGGGTTTGGGACGGAATTCCACACCGCTTTGACTTGATTCTTTTGGCGACTCCAGAACAATGGATGAATTGCCACTACCAAGGCAATCGAAACTGCAAATAGAATTGGACAACCGGAACTGTCATGAACCCATTAAAAACCAAACCGACAACATTCTTCAAGATCTCGGGAATGACTTGCGGGCACTGTATTTCTGTCGTGTCCAAAGCGATACAATCTATTCCCGGAGTTGTTAGTTGCGAAGTAGAATTGCTTGGTTCCGCCAAAGTTGAATGGCAAATGTCTCCTGTTTCAGATCAATTGGCCCAATTGCAATCAGCCTTTAAAGAGGCTGGCTATTCAGCGGAACTGGTCGAAGAGGAACCAGTTCAGGCTATTGATTCCACTGATAATCAGGCCTTGCCAGAAATTCATCCAGTCTCCACAGTGCCCGATACGAAACCTTCGCTTCCAAAACTGCCTATGATCGCCGATTCTGAATCGGTGACTGCTTATCCAAGCCTGAAGTTGCTGAAACCGGATGATCCAGCGCCAATCGAACCTGAAAATTCCAGCAGCCCTGAAGTAGGTAACGAGCTGGAATCGTGGGAACTTTCTGTAACAGGTATGCATTGTGCAAGTTGCGTAGGGCGAGTTGAAAAAGCTTTAGAAAGTTCGCCCGGGGTTCAGGAGGCGATCGTCAATCTGGCTACCGAGCGGGCCAGTATTTTGGTTGATCCGAAAAAAGCAGCGTTGGATCAAATTCGGTTGAATGTCGTGAACGCTGGTTACGACATTGTCAAGAAGGATTCAAGTCTTTCCGCAGCGGATCAGGCGGATTCGATGCGGCGTGAGCGCAAGGATCGGGTGCGGGGCTGGAGTCGACGATTGATCGCTGGTTGCATTTTTGGTTTGCCACTTTTGGTACTTGCGTATGGGTCACACAATGCAAGCCACATGCAACCAATGATGAAATGGGCGATGGTGGGTCTGAGTGCAATCACAACATGCGTGGTTGGGCTTCCCTATTTCAAGAGCACATGGGTACTCTTAAAACTCCAGTCAAGCAATATGGATACGCTGGTTTCACTTGGTTCGCTGCTTGCGTTTGGGTATGGATCGTGGATGACATTGGTTCCCGAGCATGCGCAGGCACATTTTCTGGCGGATGGAGTAATCATTTTAATCATGATTACATTTGGAAAGTGGCTTGAGGCTCGCTCCAAAGGCTCTGCGGCAGATTCGCTGGAAGGGCTCATGGATCTGGCTCCAAGACGTGTGACGGCCATACGGGCCAGTGGTCGCGAAATTGAGATTGACCAAGAGGAACTTAAGGTCGGCATGATGTTTCGTGTCAAGCCAGGCGAGGCCATAGCGACTGATGGAGAAGTGGTGGAAGGCTCGGCCAATGTTGATGAGTCAATGCTGACAGGTGAATCCCTACCCACTCTGAAATCAGCAAATGCGAAAGTGATCGGTGGTACCCGAAACTTGGATGGCACCTTGATCATTCGAGCCACAAAAGTCGGCACCGAAACGATTCTGCAAAATATCATCAATGCCGTGAAGCGGGCTCAAAGTACAAAGGCTTCGGTTCAGGCTCTGGTCGATAAGGTTGCAGCAGTATTTGTGCCGGTAGTGATTGTGCTTGCAATTGGCACTTTATTGATTTGGGGCCTGGCTTTGAGCCGGTGGTCTGAAGGCGTTTTGGCCTCTGCGGCCGTTTTATTGATTTCATGTCCGTGTGCGCTCGGCCTGGCAACACCTTTAGCCGTGGCGGTTGCATCGACTCGGGCCGCTAGGTCTGGCTTGATTATACGCGATGCCGGAGTATTTGAGCGTTGCGACAAATTAACATATTGCATGTTTGATAAAACGGGGACCCTCACCGAGGGCAAGCCGGAGGTGGTGGAGGTCTGGACCGTTCCAGGTATTGAACCTCAGAAATGTTTGCTTGTGGCAGGGGCCTTGGAAAGCCTGAGCGAACACCCGCTGGCACGCGCGATCGTTAAAGCCGCTAACGAAGAGGCCCGTAATATAAATGTCTCGGATTTTTATAATGATCGTGGGCATGGTGTTTCTGGGAAGGTTGATGGATTGCTTATTCAGGTTGGTTCCATGAATTGGCTGATTCGCAATTCAATCCAAGTGACTGCTGACTCTCAGAAAGTGCTCGAAGATTGGTCTGAAAAACCGCGAAGTATTGCCGGAGTTGCGAGCAACGGCAAGCTTGTCGGGCTGATTGCCATGGAAGACACGATCAGACCCGATGCCGAGGATGCAGTCAGTCGTCTATTAAAAATGAAATTGACTGTTGGGATTATCAGTGGTGACAGAAAATCGGCTGTACAGGCGCTTGCACGAAAATTGAATATTGCACCGGATCATATTTATGCGGAATGCACTCCGGAACAGAAATCACATGTACTGGATCGATTGCGAGCCAGTGGCAACCGTGTGGCCATGGTGGGCGATGGCTTGAACGACGCACCAGCATTGGCTTCGGCGGATGTTAGCATGGCAATGGCTTCGGGTACGGATGTGGCCAAGAACGCCGCTGACATAGTAATCGTAGGCTCGGAACTTGATTCTGTTGCCGAAGCGATTGCTTTAAGCCACGCGACACTCACAACGATCCGTCACAACCTGATTTGGGCTTTTTCTTACAACATATTGGCGATTCCTCTGGCAGCGTTTGGGATTTTCCAGACCAATGGTCCGTTGATCGCATCAGTTGCGATGGCGGGCAGCAGTATCACGGTGGTACTGCGATCTGCATGGCTTGGTCGGATGCATTGGAAATCTTAACCAGGACTATCAAGAAATGATCCGAATGATTCAAAACCAGCGTATTCGTATGAACTGCATGCTGATAGGCCTCTTGCAGATTGTGGCCATTGCTGTTTTCTCTGCTGCCTCAGCAAAAGCAGTCACCCTGAAAGCGGGTATTGCACGTGTGGATGTGACTGACCGGGTCGCCAAGCCTGCTAACGACCCACTCTATGTCAAAGCTTTGGTTTTGAAGCAAAGCACGACGACTCTGGTTCTGATCACAGTGGATGCGGTTGCCATCGGCGGGATCGGGCCGGTTGGGAATGATTATCTGGAAAAGGTGCGGAATCAGGTCTGGACTGACTTGCAGATTCCTGCAACAAGCGTTGTCATAAATGCAAGCCATTGCCATGGAATTGTAAGGACGGACATTGCAGATTTGACAATAAAAGCCGTGAAAGAGGCTTATTCCAGCTTGGTCGAGGTGCGATCCGGTGCCGGCACCGGCCTGGAGAATCGGATCATGGAAAATCGACGATTGACTTTGAGGGATGGTTCGGAATCAGACGTTCGTCACGCATATTCGGTCGTTGCTGAGGAGCAAGTGGCCAATATTGGTCCGGTCGACCCTGAGATTGGTCTGATGAAACTGGAACGAATGGATGGCAAAACACTGGCGGTTTTATATAACTTTGCTTGCCATCCGATCCATGGAGTACCCAATAAAGGAAACACGGCAGACTTTCCCGGCTTTGCTTCTCAAGTAATTGAAGAGAATACAACGGATGGAGCATTGGCGTTTTTTGTCCAGGGATGCGGTGGAGACATCAACCCGATCCGTTACAAGGATGTGAACAACCCTCGAGATGCAGAAACTCTTGGGAATCTTTTGGGATTGAGTGTTTTAAAGGGCATCAAGAAAATTCAGACTCAAGATCAAAGCCCATTGAAGGTTGTCCATGAAACGCTGAGTTTGCCAAGGGCTGCAGACTATGAAAACCGAATGGAAGCGATGAAAGCGAAGCAATTGCAACTGTTGCAATCTTTGCAGGGAACGAGCTTGAACTTCAAAAACTTTATGCCTTTGTTTATGAAATACAAGATGTCGCCAGAATTCCCATTGTATGACTCGCATTTATACAAGCGTGAGGATTCTTTTAGGATGGATGGATTGAAAAAGCTCGACATAGAAAATCGGGCGAATCTGGAGGCCTATGAAAAGAACATCAAGACGATGGAGGAACTGACACGCCTGCAAACCAATCTAGATTTATTGAAAATGCACCAAGCTCAGACGAAAGCCGCTGGAACCAAGGAGCTTCTTGTGGAAGTAGTGGGGATTCGTGTAGGCGAGTTTGTGATGGTGACATTTCCAGGTGAATTGACCGTGCAGATTGGCCTTAATATCAAGAAGTTGTCACCGCACGAGTTGACGTTCGTGGCAGGTTATACGAACGGCTACATTTATTACACTCCAACCTCGCAACAAAGGAAAAACACAGGTTATGCACAGGAAGATTGCGACAGCCTTGTTGCTCCAGAATGGCAGAAGCTTTTTGAGGATAAAGTGCTGGACATTTTAAAGAAGTTGTAATGCAAACTGATGCTGGGAATCTGTTTGCCAAGAATTTACTGCGATTCTTATCCTATCTTTCATGAAGATTACAAATCTTCAAATGCTGGTCGCGATCTTTTGGGGTCATGACTTACAGTTTTTTGGCGTGTCGCAGGTTTTGGGAGCGAAGAAAAGAAAATACCCACCCGAATTGTGATTTCGGGTGGGTCAAGCTTTTTTGATCAATCATCAACGACTATTCTATCACTTTCCACGACGCAGGCGGGCGGCCATGAGCTTGCTGGCAGAGACCATTCCTGCTGGCAAAGCCGGATTCGCGCCATAGATGTGATAGAAAACGAACGGAGGTTGGGTCAATGCAATTTTGACTTTGTTTGGTACTGTCACCCCGGACATATACTCAATCACGGTGTAGCCAGTGCTCGCGGCGTTGAGCCTCTTGACCGTTCCATTCAAAACTGTGGATGTTGATGTATTATACAACGAAAGGCCACGGCCATGACCATCCGCATAACGGACAAGGTCAAAATAACCATTGTTGAGGGTAATATTCACCTTGTTATTCATGTTGTCGTTGTATGTGACATTGGTGCCACGAGCAACAGTATCGATGAAGTTGGTATTATTGCCGCTGCCTGTGCCGTTTAGGAAATTGCCGTAAAGGTCCTGTAGACCATTCGGGCTGGAACCGTTGGCGAAGACTTTGTAAATCAGATTTGATTTAGTAACACCCGTTGGGATGGTCAGAACCACGGAATTTGAAGTGGCAAGGTATTGTGCCGAGTTGACTGGAATATTGGTTCCAGATGGATCTGTCACAATGTAGTTGCTGGTGTCTGTCGCAGTGGTGGAGCTGAGCGACTCATTGAAAGTCAGGACGATCTGATTAAAGCTTGTGGAGGAGCCTGCAAGTTGAACCACACTGACGATGGGCCCATTTTTGTCGATATCATCGTTTTTGATGGTCACCGTAGCAGTGCTTCCACCGGTTGCAATTGTGGCATTGGTGGACGGGTTTGAGAGTGCAACCGTGAAGAGCCGGTCAAGCGAAATCTGGCTATTTTCTAAAATCGGAACCGTAATGGTTTTCGGTGACGTGTCTCCAGCAGCCCAGCTCAAAGTGCCCGCAGTTGCTGTATAGTCGACACCAGCGGTGGCCGATCCATCGATTGTTGCATAATTCACGCTGACAGCAGGAATGGTTCCTGAGGGTAGGATGGCAACCGTTCTGACAACAGTCAAGGTGACGGATTGACCCGATTCATCGACAACATAGCTGGTCGGAGAGATTCCAAGAGTCGAGGTTTCGGTTGTGTTCTGGATGGAAACCAAAGCAGAGGTGGGTCCAGGAATCAGAGTTGGATCAGCCGTTGCAATATTGACACTGAACTGTGCCAGGTTTGCAAAATAGACACCTGTGTTCAGGATCGGAACTTTGAAGCTCTTGGTGCCCATTTCGCCATTGGCCCAAGTCAGGGTACCGGTTGTGGCGGTGTAATTCACACCTGCCTTGGCAGCATTTGGGTCGGTTCCATCGGCTGTAGAGTAAACCACAGAAATGGGCGTGGAAGTACCGCCTTGGCGAGAGACTTGAACTGTCACAGAACCTTGAGTTTCGAGAACTGGATTAGGCGGTGTGACGGAGCCAAGTTGGATCGTTCCGACGGGTGCCGAATGCGTATTCTTGATGTTCAAGACAGCATTGGCAGGAATTCCCAAAATAGCGCCCGAGGCATCGGTGAGCTGTAGGCCCAATGATTTGTTGACATCCCAGTTGGGTGCCTGCAGCAAGGTGACACTTACGTATTGGGTTGAGGTATCACCGTCAGGAAAATTCACAAGGTAGTTGGTCAGGGGCACGTAATCCACACCTGCAATGGCGGTTCCATCAACGGTGCTGAAGTAGACCTGAGCATCACCAAGAGTTCCTTCGGAGCGGGTCACAGGAATTTGTATGACCGTGTTTTCGTCCGCCCGATAAATCGAATTTGGGAACTGGATTTTACCAGGAACATCCACCACCGTAAGGTCTGAGGATATTTTGTTGGTGATTGGGGCCAATTCTTGAGAGGTTGTGGTGACCGTTGAATCAAAAGTCACAATCTGAGGTAGTTCGCCACGCACATGGATTGTCAGAATCGCTTTGCCTGCGACTTCAACAGCGCCCATGGTGGAGTAGAGCAGATTGGTTTTAGGATCGAACGTGACCGTACCATGATCGTTTGAAGCGTTGACAAAGCTGACACCGCTGCCAATGTGTGTGACGGTTGTCACTCCACGGGCGATTTCAGGGCCATTGTTGTTGACAACGATCGAATAAACGGTTTCCTCACCAATTGGAATGACTGAGGGAATGAATGTGGCTTCAAGAAAGAGGTCGGCTTTCGGATTCGGCAAAATTGTGATATTGGTTGTGGCCGAATTATTCGTTTTGTCGGTATCAAAAGTTGGAGTGATCACACTGGCTGTGTTTGAAAACAGACCGGTCTGGTTGGCTCGCACCTGAACTTTGATCTGGACTGTTCGAACCGCATCGACATTGCCTAGGTCAGCGGTCAGCTTATTATTGGCGTCGACCGAGATAATGCCCTGGGTTGACGATGCGCTCACGAAAGTGAAGGCAGGGTTAAGTTGATCGACCATTTGAACACTTGAAGCCGCGTCAGGGCCGGTGTTATTAACATTCATGGTGAATTCCACCATGGTGCCAACATCGACCGGGTTCGGATCAGCAATCATATCGATAGAGAGGTCGGCGGTTAATTGTCGTACAACCTGTTGCGTGTTTGAAAATCCGGACGAGCTTCCATCCGAGATTTTCGTGGCGGTCGCAGTCACATAATCCGAAAGATTCACAGGTGCACCCGCATTCGCGGCCTGGGAAGCATTTATTGCTTGATTAAACGAGGCATTGCCATTGCCATCTGTGGCCACTTTCAGGTCATAGAACTGAAAATAATAGCGGCCTTGAGCATTGGCAGGAGTTAAGGTCGAATTCGAAGGTGTCGCAAAGAATTGAAGATTGTAGCTGGAATTGGGCGCGAGCCCGACCAGATTGCCTTTGACATTCAAAGTCTTTCTCGCGAAGAAAGAGTTTTGTGACGACAATGTCACTTCAGTCAGTACAGGAGCTTTCATACCAGCGTTGGCATTGGCTCCGATCTCAATCCCTGTACCGGAATTCAGGTAGACTGAATTGCCTGAAATTGAGTTACCCGCCCCATTACCGGCTATGACGATGCCAGCGCCATTGTTGCTCAAGGAATTGCCTTGAATCAGATTTCCTGTCCCGGAAACACTGATTGCAGCACCACGATTGTAATTGAGGTTATTGCCAGAGATGCGGCCGTTGTTGACGCCTGCAAAAATCACACCGGCGCCATTAGGACCTTTGACTCCACCCGTTGATGCCAGCCCAAAATAGCTTTGAGAGATATTGATTCTATCCACATTGGTCGCGGAAACTGCGCTGCCATTGTTGTTCAAGAAGTTGATTCCCCGAGCTGAGGAATCGCTCGAACCACTCACAAATTCGAGCACTGACGACCCAATATTATATCCTGAAGGACTCGTATCTTTGGGCCCATTGAGAACCACCTGAACATTGGTTCTGGAGGTTCCATCAGGCAATTCCAAGCCATCAAATGCAATCTGACTGGTGATCCGGCGAAGCCACTTCGCATCAATATTGATCAACCCATTTCTATCCGCAGAGAGTGTATCAGAGAAAATAATCTTGTCGGGCGTTGGATCGGAATTTGCAAGAACAATACAATTGTTCAAACTACCGGCGGTTGTCGCCAGAAGGTCTGGAAGAGCCGAAGTTACGATATAAGTTGCCAATACCTCTCGAGCTTCAAGATGCTCGATCATGAACCGGGCACTCTTGGCACGGTTCGCTGTTTTCGACTCAGACTTTAGGCCAAGAATTCGACTCGACATGATGTATCCCCGGAAGAAAGGGCTGTGACGGAACTTAAGTCTCGTCAGGCGAACGAAGTCGATGAAGTCAATGCTGATGGATTTGGACGATGCTATGTAATATACACTCTAATTTAACAAAGTCAAAATTGTCAATAGGTGCATGCATGCATTCAATCGTTTTTTAAAATATGACGATAACCAATTGCTCTAAATGTGATTGATCGCGAACCAAAGGGCATAGGAGCCTAAAATTCTATGGGTTCCTGAATGGAGCTTTTCTGCTGAATTGACATCCGGGAACTTCGCATGCAACCAAAGTGGGAGAGCTAAGGATTCTCTAGTCAAACTGTTTGAGTGCTGGCTGAGCAAAGAGTCTCTTGATTTTTTGTAGTAAACGAGAATCGCCGAACCCTCGTGCAGGAGGAGTTCGGCGATTGAAAAAAGCGAGGGAGGGTGTCAAGCCAGGTGTGCGGCACCAGTCTTGGGCTCCGCTCGCGGGTTACGATCTCGGCTGGATTCAGCCGGCTTTCTTGACCGCTTTGACTGGGGCCTTGACCGGAGCTTTCACCACTGGCTTTTTCACCACTGGCTTCGGTACTGGCTTTTTCACCACTGGTTTCGGTACTGGCTTTTTCACCACTGGTTTCGGGGTCACTTTCGGAGCCGGTGCCGGAGCTGGCTTTGGGGCTGGATTTGTGGTGATGGTGGTGCCAGTTCCTGAACCCGAGCTTGTTCCATTCCCAGTTCCACCTGAGTTTGGCCCGGCATTCGATCCCGTGCTTGAGCCTGAAGCCGTTGGCACGTTGATCGGTGTGGAAGGGCTCGTGGCTGTCCCGTTGTATTCAAAGGCTCCGATATCGGCTGGGCCGGTACCAGGATAGCCCTTGCCTGCAATCGTCACTCGGGCACGATAAAGGAAGTCGTAAGTCGGTGCACTGCTGTTCAGGGCGGCATCGATTGCTACGGAGGTCTTCCTGAGATCGTAGTTGGCGTCTGTGAAGAATTTCAGGGGGCCATCTGCATTTGGGCGAGGATCAACTGGATAGACGAAAGCTGGATCACCTGGAACATTTCCAAGGGCATCGCGGCCGTTGTTCAAAGCGGCAGGGTCGAAGCCATTGCCAATGTTGATGGTGTCGTCCGCATAGTTTGTGGCACTGACACCATTGTTGAAGAAGTTATTGAACCGCAGGGTGACGCGGTCGAGTGTGGTTGAGCTCACAGCGTAGCCCGTTCGAGGCGTCGTCAGTGAGGCGTTGCCCGAGAGGATCGTGTTGACGATTTGAACAAAATCGACAGGACTCGTTCCTGCAACATTGACCACAACACCGTTGTCGTTAAAGGCGATGGTGTTGTTGGTCAGGACGATTGGGCGGAGCAGGGAGTCGGTTGTGCCGCCATCGCTGATGACCATACCATTGGTATTGCCAACGATCACTGCGTTGGAGATCAGTGGTGTCGGGGCAGAATTGCCAGAGGTGTTGATCTGGATACCCGTTCCAGCATTCATCACATAGATGCGGTCTACATTGATGAGGCTGTTGGTGAGACTAAGGGCGACAGATTTTGGATCAATCGTGCCGGCGGTCTCACTCCCGACAAGCGGAGATGCGAGGGTAAATCCGCTGAGCCTTGTGGGGGCAACATCGGTACTGATCAGGCCAGAGCCTGTGACCGTGATGACATTGGTGGCACCGAAGGCAGGCCGAATGACGGTCTCTTTGGCGATGCCAGGATAGAGAATCGTGTTTGTGCTGGAGGTCGATGCCGAGACGAGTTGCACCAGCGATTTAAGAACCACGTTCTCGTTATAGGTGCCAGGCAGAACGGCAACCGTATCACCGATCTGGGCCGCATTAATGGCCGACGTGATGGATGGGTAAGGATTGTTGCGTGACCCGACAGCTCCCGTGCCTGTTCCGCCAGACGTGCTGACATATCGCGTGACAAACTTGGATGTGTCAAGAATGGTGTAGTACATGACAAAGTCCGTACCCGTGCCATTGTATGTCTTGACACCTGATGGGAAAGTGCCGTTGAACTGACCATTAAGCGGGTTGCCCGCACGGTCCGTGACAGCACTGGCTCCGGCTCCAACCAAAGTGACACGGTAGAGGTCGTTCGGGAACGATGGGCCGTTGATATTGAACGAGACGTTGATGGAACCCTGAGCATCGATCTTCAGGTAGTCTACCTTGATCGAGGCTGGGTCGATTGTCATTTTGACGTCGTTGGCGTTACCGAAGACACCATCACCACCGGAACGAACCACGATGATGCTTGATGTGGTCAGGGTGGCTGGATTGACGTTCTCGTTGACTCCCAAAGTGACTGGCAAAACGTTTGTGGCCGTCACTTGCGAGTTGGGAGCAGGGTTTGCACTCGTGATACGTGGGCCTTGTGTGTCCACGACAAATTTGAGCTGGGCGTTGCGGTCGTTCGGATTCGAAACGTTGCCGCTTTGATCCGTGGCGGAAACTTTGGCGACACTGTAATTCGTATCGTCAGCTGTTCCCAGGATACCGTCAGGCCCGACATTGTATTGGGTTTCGTTAAGCGGTTGATTTGGCTTGACAATGAAGATGCCCTGAGCATTGGTCTGGGTGGTTCCCACATTTGGCAGGTCATAGACGCCGTTGCCGAGTGTGGAAACCGAAAGGCTCACAGTCTGGTTGAGCAGCGGGTTGGTTGGCGGCGGAACATCATAGACAGCACCTGTGAAATCAGGAGTGCTGGCACGTGTGATTTGGTCGCCTGGCTGGCCGGTATCGGAGGCGGCGACCAATTGGAAGGAGCCAGCCACGATTTTTGGTGGATTGGTATCCACTGAGAATGTGACTTGGAAGCTACCACCAGGGAAGCCATCGCCGGATGGAAGAGGCAACTGGGCACCTGAGGCGTCGAGATTTTCGCCATCAAGCGGGTTGCCTCGCTGGTCGCGAATGACTGTCGCACCTTCACCAACCAGTATGATGCGATAAAGGTCGTTGGTCAGAAGCAGGTTGCTTGTAGCCATATTGACCGTGATTTGTTTGGTCACAGGGTCATAGGCCAGCTTGCCTGAAAGGTCGATGGTACGATCACTGGTCGAGTTGGCGTTACCGAAGACTCCATCGCCACCTGAAGCCTGAAGAATGATCGTCTTGGATGTGATTGTGAGTGGGTCAAGACGAGCATTGAGAGTAAAAGATATCGATTCAGGGCTCTTGTTAGTCCCTGCCACGCCAAGTGGCTTATAGATATTGACAGGAGTTGTGCCACCAGGCAGAAGGGCTGTTACGGCTGTGACTTGTGGCCCAAACAGCCTGCGATATTCGTAGGCACCTGAATCAAAGAATGGGCGGCTGCCGAAACCGACATTCGGAGTCGATGGATCGTCCTGCCGCAGGTAGCCGTTCTGATCTCGTTCGCCACTGATTGGCGTGTAGGACCAAGTCGCAGAATTTGAGGCTGTTCCGTTATACGAGACCGGAGTTCCGGAAACGATCGGAATGAACTGATCGTAGTAGCTACGATATTGATAGCCAGGCAATGTCACAATATCGACTGCCAGATAAGTTCCAAAGCCACCACGTGAGCTGATTCGGCCTGTCTGGTTGCGAATCCCACCGATGTTGCCGGCAAGAACCTGTGTCGATATAGGTGCCAGAGCGTTACCCATAGGTAGTGGGCCGACTTCTGAGCGGGCAATATCAATCGCAGCGGAACCTGGCAGCAGGGTGAAGTCCAATCCGGCAGCATTGCGGAAGAGCGGGTTGCCAAAAACTCCAGAAACATCGTAGAAGCCAGATGTATTCTGAGCATTGGAATAGTAGAGGTTGTACTGGCCTTCAGACCCATAATTCTGGCCTACTTGCTGAACAGCATATTGGGAACAATTCGAGAAGATATTGTCCATCGCATACATGTAGACATGCGAATTGCTGTTCGAGCCATTATAAGCTGGAGCCGTGGAATAAAGGCCAATATTGGTGTTGTAGAAGGTGTTGTTCAGAGCCATGATGGTCATGGGGTTCTGGGCCGTTGCGTTGTCGGTGGTTTCCGACAAGGTACGAATCCCGCCCTGCATATTCGCAAACGTATTGTTTACGGCAAACAGGACATTGCCCTGACCCTTCAGGCCGCTGACACGCTGCACAAAACCCAGTGACCCCTGAGACGTTACAACCCTGGCCAGCAGGTCGTTGCCGGCGTGAACCACGATGCCGACCTGGCTGAAGTTGGCGAAGTTAGAATTCGACAAGGCCATGGCATTGGCGGAATTGTATTGCGTCAGGGTAGGCGAGTTCGTGCCAGGCAGCAACAGGCCAAGCTTTTGATAGAGCGGATTGTCAGCAATGGTGATGCCGACTGTGCCGTCGTTGTCCACCATGTCCACCACGTTACCACCCTGCATTTCCATGCGGGTCATGTATCGGATGTCGGAATTATCGACCAGATTACCGCCGCGTGGATCAAACAGGTTGTAATCGGTTTGAGAAAGACCACCGAAGTAGATTACCCCACCATCGCCAGCGGTTGGCGTCGTCGGATTCAAGCCAGCATAAAGCGTCGGGCTCAAGATGCTGTTCATGGTCACTCCACGAACGGTCTTGCCCACAGTACTGTCACGCAAGCTGGTGATAACAACAGGAACTCTCGACTGGCCGGTGGTTTCATTGGAGCCAATTCCCAAGATTCGAATCTGGCTACCCCAACCAGCATCAAGAGTTGGGTCCGCGGTTGGATCGATGCCGTTGTCGCGTCCGACCACGAAGCCTGCACCCGCGAAGGTGGTATTCGTATCGTTCCCCTGACCATCAATCGAACCTGCGGGTTGAGGCCCATATGGGTCATTAAGCATTTTCACCAGCATGGATTCGCCAGGGCGGGCAATTCGCGAGCCGTCTGCAAGCAGAGTGTCGGGCACGGCAGATTGGATGGTGAATGTCTGCTTGGGCTTGATTTCCTGTGTCAGGACATTCGGGTCTGGGTTGGGTTTGCTGTTGGAACCAGAGTTGAAGAACCCGCCGCCCCAGCCTGCCAGAATGATCGAACCACGAACAACATACGTGATATCCGTATCATCCCATACAGAATCCACGTTCAGGTTGTAATAGGAACCGCCACCTACGCCACCTTCAACCGGTCCATTTGTGGTGTAGTAGACAGTGGCCAGTACAGCCAGACCGTCAATCCCGTTGTACTTCATCACGTTGCCACGGAAGAATGGATTCCCCGAAACCAGTGGTTTGGTTGGGTCGCCAGCGTAGAAGCTGTTTGGATCGGCTGCAATTGGTGCGTCTTGGTTGGCGAAAAAGTCATTGTTTGTAACCGATGCATAAGCACCAGCCAGCAAACTGTTATTGAAGTTTCCGTTGAAATTTCCGTTATCGATGTTGATGAGGTTAATACCGGCATTGAAGTTCAAAACATTCATCGATGGCTGCGTGCCCGATTGTGTGTTCAAAACTCCACCGCCATACTGAAACTGTGCCTCGTCAATCACAGCCACAACACCATTCTTGATGTTGATCGCACCCCAGCGGGCTTGCGAATTCACACTGGTCGGAGTCGGTTGCAGATAATTGCCACCATTATCCGTATCGATTGCAGGAACAATCGTGGTTTTCACACCTGTGGCCGGGTCAAAGTAGAAAGTCGATGCTGTGTCATCATAAAGTGATGTGAAGATCGCTTTCGCATCGCCGGTGGTGTTGGGCTGGAATGTTGGATCTTGAGGTCCAAAGTTCGGATTGGCATCGTATTCGTTGATATATGTACGATCACCAATATTGACAGAGGAATTGGCTGTGGCCGCATTGATCCACGACCCGCGCGACATCTTGAACATCATGCCAGGCTGTACATAAAGCCGGTCTGTAAAGGTCACCGGAGTGCCCGGTCCACCGGTGTAATCGAGCCGTTCACCCACCACAACTTGCGAAATGACCACCACAGGCAATGGATCATCTACGGTATAGTTCTGGGCACCGCCGGCATACGATGGGTTGTTGGGATAGAACATGGCGTTGGTTGGTTCGGAATAACCATTCACGTTTGGCATCAGCCAGATACCGTTAAGTGAATTGCCAACGAGACTTGTGCGACGGATCAACGGACCGCG